>NZ_VUMI01000006.1 GCF_009696275.1 Eisenbergiella porci | reverse complement strand
AAAAACAACAGTTTAAAGCGGCTAATTCGAAACGCTACTTTTGATCAGCCGGAAGCGTGCATCCAGGACATCAATTATACGTCGGGTCGGAAGCTGAACCGTGGCTTGATTGAGCGGCTGGCGACCTGCGAATACATCACGGAGCATAGGAACATCTTCATTTCCGGTGCCACTGGGAGCGGCAAGACCTATATGGCTTGTGCTTTTGGAATGGAAGCCTGCAAACAGCGGTACAAGACCAAATACATCCGACTTCCAGACCTGCTCATGGAACTGGAGATGGCACGTAATGACGGAACCTATAAAAAAGTTCAGGCAAAGTATGCCAATCCTGTGCTGCTGATCATTGACGAATGGCTACTTCTGAAACCTACAGAAACAGAGCAGCATGATATTTTAGAACTCCTTCACAGGAGACGCCGGAAATCATCCACCATTTTTTGCTCACAGTATGATTCTGGCGGTTGGTATGATCAGCTGGGTGGAGATGACAGTCCGCTTGCTGAAGCCATTCTTGACCGCATCAAGCATGATGCTTATAAGATCAACATCATACCAACGGATCTAGTCAACTACCGCTCCATGAGAGAGGTGTACGGATTAGATCCAACACAAAGCGAGTAAACTCGCATTAAGTAACTGATAACTTACGGTATCCTGTTCCGGACTGACGGTATCGTTCCTCCGGAACAGTGGTATCCGTTCCTCCGGAACATGGGTACAATCTCACCGGAATAAACAATCGTCTTTTTCCATAATAATTAATGCAAGATACGAAGTAATTGGTATAAATTGAATACATGACAAAGTAAAATGAAGCTCATTTCTAAAAGTATGGTATGGAAGAAAACTATATAATACAGCTCCAAATATTGCAGTTATCCGCTTCAATCCGAATTGTCTCATAACAAAAAAAGCAGACCACGACGTAAATAAATATGTTAATATAAAAGATATATTAACAGCTTTCCAAGCACTATTAAAAATTCTAGCCAACAAAACCGTTGGCCAAAGATATAAATGATAGTCTACAATTGCGTACTTATAATCTGTTCCAAAAGGCGCAGCATATGTTTTATATAGATATGGACTTCCTCCTCTCACACCATTTTGGACTTCCAAAAAAAAGCCTAATGCATCGGAACTATATGCAATAGGCACTTCCCAATCATGTCCAATTAATCGAAATATAAATAAGCAAACAATCAAAGATATTATACCGCACAATAAATATGAAAGAAATTCATTTTTTCTATTTTTCAATATTTTTTCCACTAAAACTTACACCTTCCAAGCTATTTTTTATTATCACATATTTCATTGTTATATGCCTTTATTAGTAAGTAAAAACAGATAAATAAAACTCCCCATAATGTTACACCCATAGCATAAATTGAATTAATTATATCGTCATGTATAAGACAAACACTTAATATTTCTCCCACAATCCCTATACTTACTATAAATAAAATAGATTTACATTCATCTCTCGCTAAAACAAAATTTATTATTACAGTAATAATACTTATAGGCAAAACCAATATCGTTACAGGAAACAAATAACTACCAGCCCTCTGATAAGTACTTCCATAAAACAAATTTATTAAGTATTTACCTAATAAATTTAATAATAAAGCAGCTATTATAGACAAAACAATATTATACGACAATGATTTCTTCAGCAATAGACACGCTTTTTGTCTATTATCCCCCGCATCAACTGCAAATGGAAAAAGTACAACAACAATTGCTCCTGAAAAATATGTAACAATTTTCCCCAATATTAAAGCCACACTATAAAAACCAGCTTCTGAATCAAAAAAATATTTTATTACAATCATATCAACATTACTTAATAATGTTAAACCTAAATTTGCTATGACTGCGCTAAAACCATACATTATTAATGACTTTATCTCAATATTTATTACTTTACTATTTGTCTTTGTTAAATATCTCGCAAGTATGACAAAACCAATAATTACAGTTATAATAGCCCCAAACAAAAGTATGATAAGAATTATTTCTAATTTATGTCTTCTGCCAATTGTTAATAATATTGCTATTATTTTAAAGATCTGTCCTAATAATCCCATTAGACCTAATGCAAAAAATTTTTTCATTCCTTGTAAGCTTCCATTAATAAGAGGTTGAAACATTGCGCTGGAAGCTAAAATTATAATAAGAAGAATCATTATAGAATTATTAATATGTAACAATTTTTTAAAAAAAGAATTAAATACTAACCCTGTAAAAAAAATCAAACAAGATAGCAAGGTAATGGGTTTAATCGACTTAATTATAAAATATTTTATTGACGAATAATCCCCACAACAATTAAATTGTGAAATATATTTTGTTACAATAAACGTAATAACTGCCATCGGCCAAATTAATATAGTATATAAGGAAAGAAGTGCATTTAAATCAGCATATAAAGTTACATCATTCAATATTCTTCCAGAAATTAACTGAAAAATTACTCCCAAAGCATTTCCAATCATAAGCATAGCGAATACTATAGTGCCGTTACGTTCAAATGAATTATCATATTGACAGTTTTTCTTTTTCATTATATTTCCTAACCCATTTTTTATAATTATGATCCCATATTTTTATAACTTTTGCAGGATTTCCCGCTACCATAGTATACTCAGGTACGTCCTTCGTTACAATACTTCCTGCTGCAATAATAGATTTAGTTCCAACTTTAACCCCTGGTAAAATACAAACTTTTTCTCCTATCCACACACCCTTTCCAATATAAACTGGTGAAGAAACTAGAGATTGAGTTGAATAATCCATCTCTGCATTAATTCCGTGATTATAATCTGTAATGAAAACCTCACTTGCAATTAACACATTGTCATCAATATATACACTTTCTGCACAATAAATTTTTAACCTTTGTGTAACCTTGACATTATCACCTATATATATACCTTGTGCTCCTTCTCTAACTTTACAAACATATCCTGCATAATCAGTAATAACAGCTAACCATGACTTATATCCAATATTAGTGTCATGGCCTATTTTAATATATTTTCCATTCTTTATATGAACTGCTCCTAAGAATGAAGTATTCACTCCAAACTTCACCCGCTTAATAAATCTATAATAAAACAATCCCCAAAAATATAAAATCTTACTAATAATATAATAAACCATACTTTTATAAACCTATCTTTCAAATTGCACTTAATAAATTGCTAAATACGCTGTATCGTTAATAAATTCAACTTGTAATTCTAAGTTTATATAGCCCCATGATTTACCCCCAAAAAACTCCTTATATTCATTGTCAGTCATATATTCCATTTCATATTTTCTACCTGAAACAAACTCAATAATCGGAACAACTGCCCAATCATCATAAAAAAGTTTTAAATTATAATTTGTATCATAATATTCATGCTTCATAAATTCTCTATAATCCCATGTTTTTTCGCGCTTACTCCACTCTTGAATTTTAATAATTTTAATTTTATTATCAGTTTCCTCCTCATATTGATTTATCTTTTCTTGTATTTCTCGTGCATATTGCTGATCTAAAATATTTGAGACATAATGATCATCTGAAGATTTCTTAGTGTTCCAAACAGAGACGGAAAGAAAAATAACTATTAAACCTCCAAATATAAATATAGTATACTTATTTGTAAATTCCGAAAAAACAATAATAGATAAAGCTGTAATAGAATAATAAAAAGGAAACAAAACACGCGCAGGCATATAAAAACCTGCTGTTATAAGTCCTAACGCAAACGGAGCAAAAAAAATCACACATACATGTAAAGAAAAAAGAATTAATTCAACAATTTTCTTCTTAAATAATAATACTACTATATAAAAACTAACGAGTAATATAATAAAATAAAAAATTATTTTGTTAGGCATCATTCCCAAGGAATCTCTGAGAATCCACTTAAATATCTCAAAAATTTGCATTAAACGAAATTTTAAATCTATTTTTTGAGTAAAACTTACTTGACGTGTAGGATTAGATAATATTCCCAATATATTTAAAATATGAGGTAATAGTAAATTTAGTCCTGCGGCCAGAAACATTATAATCATTAAAATACTATATTCTTTTATTGTATAAAATGTAAATGATGATTTATTTTTTAAATATAAAAAAGTCAAAATTAGAATACCGCTTACAATAAGAAATACTTGATATTCTGATACTGTTAAAAATGCCAAAACTCCTGATAATATATACCTTTTATTTATAAAAGCCCAAAAAGTTAAACCAGCTAATAATATTCCTATCCCCCAATCAGGAGTTACATAAATAAAAGTTTCAACATAAAACACATTGATAGCCGCAAATAATACACAACAATTAATTATAATTAGTTTTAATCCAGTACCTTCTTTATTTATTACTTCTGAGAATGCTTTAGTTGCAATTAAAACGACTATTTCTGTACAAAAAATTTTAAACAATTGAGAATAAATTTGCCCATGAAAATAATCAAAATTAAAGAAGTCCAATAATTTGCAAAAAAAATATATAGTATATCTACCACCATAGCAATAATCAATAACTCCTAAGTTTTTTGTTCCTATCTCCATAAATGAATATATATTATCGCTAGAAAAAGTAAAATTTAAAAAAGAACCATATACAAATAATAATATTAAAAAATCAAAACAACTAATAAGAAATATTTTTTTAATTTATACAAATTATGCATTATTTTTTTTAACCTTATACTATCGGAATTAATCATAACTTCCTCTTCTAGTTTTTTTCTAAATAGTCAACAATAATTTTACTAGGAGAAACTTCTGCTATTGTTCTTTTAATTTTATAGTTATTATATTGACTGCCAAAAATCTGAATTGTTTTAGTATCATTATTATATAATACTGCGTTTTTACCCAAACCTTCTGTCCGTTCAGTAGTTTTCCGCATAATTAAACAAGGTTTCCCCATATAAAATAATTCTTCTTGATTGCTACCACCATCTGTAATAACAAATTCAGCTTTATTTAAAACCTTCATAAAATCAAAATAATCTAATCTTGGCAAAAGGAAAATATTTTTATTGTTTTCCAGCGATTCTATAAGTCCTAACTCTTGAAAAACTAACTTAGTAATTGTATGTAAGATAATAACACACTTCATTTTTTTAGAAAGTTCAATAATTTCATTCACCACCTTAACTACAAGTTTTCTATTCGCCAAGTTCTCTTGCCTATGCATTACAAAAACAAAATATTTCTCATCCATAAATCTATAATCTTGTTCTTTACTTAGCGGTATTTCAAACGAGTACCCTAAACTATCCAATATAGTATTATATTTTGTGTTTATTACTTCCCCCTTCACATGTTGTAAATTTCTCGCAGGAGCATCACCTGGCGCAAAATGATAATAGCTTTTTCGACTCGTTAATATTCTATCAATTTCTTCAGGAAAAGGATTAAAAATATTATGTGAACGCAATCCAGCTTCTATATGACATATTTTCATTCCAAGTTTTTTCCCAATACACGCCCCCATAAAAGTCGAAACTGTATCGCCGTGAACTAATAAATAAGATTTTTGTAATATTTCTTCATTAAAAACCGCTTTAATTTTACCAAGAGCACTCTTATAAGTACGAAAATACCAACAAAAAAGCCCTAGAGCACTCTTTTTAATCTCACTCTCTTTACTCAATTCAATTTCTATAGATATATCCTTTACAACATTCATAATTCGGCTATTACCAATATCATTTTGCCCAGATGCTATAATATGTAAGCGAAATCTGTTTTGACATGCATTCATTATAGGAAAAACTTTTATTAATTCAGCCTCTGTTCCTATAAAGAAAAATATATCCCTCATTTTTTTACTCCTCTTTTTCTTCTACATTAGTTGATTTTACAATATATATCGGTCTCTGCTTTACTTCCATATAAATACGTGCTAAATATTCCCCTACAATTCCCAATAACATAATTATAAAACCACCAAAAAATAATAATAATAAAATTATACTAGAATAGCCAGTCCGCCCTGTTGGATTCTTTACAGCATGGTAAAAAACATATATTGCATAAAAAAAAGAGAACATTACAATTAGTAAACCAATATAAATAACAGCTCTTAAAGGAGTAGTCGCAAACGCCATAAAACCACTAATCGCATATCTCATTAACCCACCAAAAGACCATTTTGTTGTTCCCGCATATCTTTCACAGTTTTCATACTCAATCCACTGTGTATCGAACCCTACCCATGAAAAAATTCCTTTTGTAAATCGTTCGGTTTCAGTAAGTGATACTATTGCCTCTGCTACTTGCCTAGTCATTACCCGAAAATCAGAACCTCCTGGTACAAGCTGCATAGAGGTAACTTTATTTATTACCTTATAAAATAAATTCGAAAAAAAACTTCTAATAATTGGCTCCCCGTTTCTACTGATACGCCGAGCTCCACAACAGTCATGCCCATTTTCAATTTCAGAAATCATTTCTTTTAACAGCTCCGGAGGATGCTGTAAATCTGCATCCATTAATGCCACTAAATCAGCATTTCCTAAATTAGATAATCCGGCGAAAATTGCCGCCTCCTTACCAAAATTTCTAGCAAATGACAGGTAATTCACCCTTCTTTTGCCTACTAATTTTAATAATTTAATAATCTCCTTTAGAGTATCATCCTTACTACCATCATCTATATATAAAATACAGAATTCATAATCTGGCATACTATCAAAAACATGTTTAACTTTCTCGTACATTTTTTTAATACATTCTTGTTCATTAAAGCATGGAACAATTATTTTAACAAGTTTCATCAAATCACCTTTTCTATAATTTAAACACTACTAAAATCTAATTAAAATATATCCTTTAGATTTCTTTTCACTAATTCACCATTTACCACTTCATAAATTTCATCAGCCTTTTTTATAGTTGTTAATCTATGTGCAATAATGATCATAGTTTTTACTCCTTGCAATTTTTCTATAGCCCCCATTACTGCTTGTTCTGTTTCATTATCCAAAGCGGATGTAGCCTCATCAAGAATTAATATATCAGGTTCATGATATAACGCTCTTGCAATACCAATTCTTTGACGCTGACCTCCTGATAGTCTTACGCCTCTATCCCCTACAAAAGTATTTATTCCTTCCGCTAAATTTTGAACAAAATCATATAACTGTGCTTTTCTTAATGCGCCTTCCACCGCACTATCATTTATTTCGTTCTCCTCTACCCCAAAAGCAATATTATTACGAATAGTATCATCTGACAAATAAATATTCTGTGGAATATAGCCTATAGATTTATGCCATAAAGATATATTGTCAAATATATCGCATTCATCTACCATTATTCTCCCCTCTGTTGGTTGCAAAAGTCCTAAAATTATATCTGCTAAGGTAGTTTTTCCTGCTCCTGAACTACCAATTAAAGCTACTGTTTTTCCTTTCCCAATTTCCAAATTAATTTTTTTTAATACATCTATATCAGTATTTGGATATCGATATCTTACATTGACTAAACATATTTTCTCTTTAATAAAAAACTTATCAGTTTTCTTAACATCTTTTTTTATTATTCTATTATTATTTTCTACTTCTTTTAGATCATGATAGATTAGATCCAGTGATGGTAAGCCATACATTATTCCATTAATATAAGAATTTATTTTACCAACTGAAGGTAAGAGCCGAAATGCAGCAACTGCGAAAACAGATAATTGAGGTATAAAATCTACTATTTCTCTTCTACCGAAAAACATTTTACCAACTACAGCCAAAAGCATTCCACAAATACATACTGTTTCTACAATATATTTAGGTATTGTAGCTAGCATTTCATTATTTTTAGCTCCTTTAATTAATTTTTTATAATTTTCTTTATATGAATTAATAAAAAAGCTTTCTCTTTCTAATACCTTGACTTCTTTAATACCGCCTAATGCTTGATTCACCCACTGTATTAACTTAGAATTATATCTTTGATTTTGTCTCCCTAATTTTTGGGATATTTTCTTAGATATTAAATAAAACAATCCTAAACAACCAATTAATAAAACTGCAATAGCTATTGTTATAGAATGACTTGTATCAAATAAATAAATACCCAAAGCTATACAAACCATAATTTCAGCTATTAATTGTAGAGTAGCATTCATCAATAACATAAACTGATTTGCATCAATTTGAAGGCATCTCTGCATATCAGCAATATTTTTTGTTAGATGAAAAGTATAGGGCTCTGCTATATATGTCGCTAACAAATTTGTTGCTAAATTCATTCGCATATTATAAGCAAAATTCAATATCATATTTTGCATAAATGATAAATATATGTTTTTAAGTATATAAACACAACAAATCAACAATGCTAAAAAAGCCAGAAAATATTCAATATTTCCAAAGTTTGTTATTCTATAAAAGTATAAAAGTATTTTATTCTCATATATTATATTAGTATCCATTAATACTGATATAAAAGGCATAAAGGCCGCTACACCTAGTAATTCAAGAAAACTACCAATAATTATAATAACTAAAAGTAAAAGTAATTTTCGTTTTTCTTTCCTATTAAATATATAATTAAATTTATTAAACATTTTTATTTCCCTTTATTTTTAACTCATCTATTTTCTTTTCTATCCAGTCCACTTTATCACAAATACGATAATTCTTCATTGCATAATTTCTCAAACATTCTCCGCGCCTTATTCTCTCCTCTTCAGACGAATATAACCTAACCATTGCTTCTATCATCATCTCTTCTGAATCAACCACCATGCATCCATCCATATCAGATGCATGTCCAACATTAGAGCTAATGATCGGAAGCCCTTTCGCAGCTGCCTCGCATAGCATTATTGGATACTCCTCTTTTTTACTAGAACAAACAAAAACATCTGCTTGTTCCAAAAATTTAGGTATTTCTTCTCGTTCTAATCCTACATAAAAGAAAATTTGTTTCATACTAAAAAGAGTATCCAATCTTTCCTTTTCTTTACACAGCAAATCAAAATATTCATTTTTCTTACTACCAATAAAAACTAATTCAGATGAACTCAAATTAGCTTTATAAAAAGCCCGAAGTAAAAATATTTGATTTTTATTATCGTCATAGTTTGCAACATAAATAAATCGTATATGCTTATTACGTTTTCCTTTTGCGATCCGACATAGTACACTATTCTCAAAAAAAATATCTTCAACAGCATTTCCTAAAATAGCACTATTTTTCAATTCTTTTTCTCTAGCATACCAGCTAGAAATATTTTTTTCTGATAAATATATAGCACAATCATATTCTGCTATATGTTTATAAGCCAATGCATAATAGATTTTCCATCGAAAGTGATATCTAAAAGCATTAAATTTAAAATGTATAATGTCATAAAGGAGAGGATACTCCTTTAGTAGAGCCGAATAACCATGTGTATACAAAATAGTAATACAATTTAACTTCTTAATCTTATTTCGCATCCAGTCAAATGGCCATGACTGTGTACAAACACATATTAGTACATCTGGTTTGAAATTTTTTAATGTTCTAAAGAAAAGTTTTTTCTCTCCATAAAAAAAATTATTATATTTTTTTATATTTAATCTTTTAATATTAACATTTTTAAAGTTCTCACTTCTTTTATAACCTTCTTTCATATTAGTTACAACCAAAACATCATTATGCTTAGCTAATCCTTCAGCAATATACTCCGTTACAATCTGTACCCCATTTTTATCCGGATAATAAGTATGCACCGCAATCAATATTCTCACTGTTTCCTCCTAGCGATGTAACCAACTTAATACAACTTTTTTTATTTTTATCCTTAAAATCATACATCTATAAGATATATCTTGTTGCATCTCTTTATACTTAATATATAAGATATATCTCTTATTAATTTTTAAATCCGGCATTTTTTTCTCAAATACTTTGCAAATATATTCGCAAAACTTTTCACTGCTAAATGTCATTTGAATATCAGAATCCAATAAACAACAAATAGAATTTAAATATTTATTATAATTTTCTTCGTTCATTTCAATTAGAAATTTTGCCAATTCATCTATTGATTTAAAATTATCATAATCTATATAGCAACTTTTAGGAACATATTTATTAATATCGCTTGCACCTTTATATATAGGAACTATACCTGCACAAAAACAATCAAATATTTTCTCTGTAACATACCCTTTTACCCCATAAGTGTTTTCCAAAGATAATGCAAATTTATAATTATGGTATATTTCAATTTTGCTCTCCACGATTCCTTTATAGGAAGGATGCTTTTTTTTATTCCAACCAGTTCCATATAAATCAAACATATTAAAATAATTTTTTTCAAAAAAACTTATTACCTTTTCTCTTACACTATATAATTCATTTTTCATATTAGAAGTTTTATTACCTGAAATATTAATAAGTAATTTTTTTTTGTTAAAGTTATTTTGTCCAAACTGTTTATTAAAATAATAAGGTATATTTCTTTTAAAAATACGTTTATTGTCTATTAGTTCCTCATTCCAAGTTAAAATAAAAGGAAATATTTTTAAAAGCTTTGTATACCCTTCTCGTGAATTAATTGGCTTTACAACATCTGGTTCTGCACTACAATAAATCATCCGTTTGTAAAGCCCTAATTTTAATATTCTATAAAGCCATTTATAATCTAAGGAAAAAAAGAGAAACCAATCCACATCTCTTAAATTTGTATAACAGTCTATAGTGTTAATTTCCATATTTCTTTTTTCAAATGCTTTTTTTAACAATATATGACTATCCACATACCCTGCATATTTTTCTATAAAAATATTATTTTCTGTAATATTTTCATCCCAAGGTACTATTGCAATCCTCATTTTAAATTATTTTCTCCTATCATCCTGGTATTTTTATCCAGCTATTGCATATTATATCTGTAACATTATGATTATTAAACCATCTTTGAGGAGATATGACAATCTTATTTGGAGATTGATTTAACCATGCTCCCCACCAACTAAATGAACTGTTAGCAATAATATTAGCTTTACACTTACTCATAAGAAACATATCTAAATAATCTTCATCAGAACACTTGTTATCTACTACTATCATATCAGTACCAGAAAACCTCTCCCTTGCCCATTTTATATCATTAGTAAATATATAGTATTTAGGATTCTTTAAATGATTATTTATAAATTTAATTGCATTTGTATAATACATCAAAGTACAGATATTACCATATATATCACTATTCTTACCTTCCAGATAATCCCCCCTACGTATGTGAATACTAACCGAGTTTTCTCTTTCTATATCTTTTAAAATATTACAATTATCAACATTCACTGTCTTCGGTAATCGATACAATTTTAATATATGATCACGAATATCATAAAAATATTGCTCAGACTGCCAGTATCCTGATAGATAAATATCATCTAATTCCAAGACTATCTGTTCGTATCCCTTATCGAGATTTTCAATATATAATTTTTTTTGAACAAAAGGAAATTTCTGTTTGATACGATTTACAAATGATTTTCCTTGTCCCATTAATGCTAAATCTCTTTCAGAAGCCACAGGACATTTTATACCAAACAAATCTAATTTATATTTTCTTGCTGTTTGTTCTTTATTACTATAAAAAGACAAATCATATTTAACATCCCTTCCTATAAACTTTAATTTTTGACCCAAAGCATACTGAAACATTTGATTTCCCAAACCACCGCTTAACTCAATTATCACCATATGATTACTCTCCATTAAACCATTTAAGAAAAGGGTACTTTTCATAATAATAATAAAAGCAATTCTTCTTTCTATCCATAAAATGAACACCTAATGGTACATCCAAACATATACACTTTGTATTTTTTATTTCTTTTTTATATGGCTTGTCAATCAGCAGAACAACTTTTTTTTCAATGGACAATTTACAAAAATCTTCTATTACATTTTCAAATCCTTGTTTTTTTGTAATCAGAATAAAAAATTTTTTATCCTGTATTCTATACTTTCGCCTTTCCCAAGCAGCTTTTGCCTCTTCAAAGTTTTGATAATGTTGAAGATACAGAGTAATATCTCCAACATTCGCTACCGGAAAATCAATATTTCCACCACCAACACTATAAAATTTCTCTTTACATCCATTATCTAAGTTAGTAACTTCACAGAAATCTTTAGACAAATACATTTTATATGCCTTACAAAATTTAACAAAATCCTCCGGTACCATTTGCATGTTAACTATTGGACTATTAAGTTTGAGCCCAAAATCATGAGCCAGCTTTCCTCCAAGACAATTATTTGTTATAATAGATATATTTTTATTTTTTAATAGTCTATAGCGCAGTTTCCTTTTGATTTCATAATATAAACGAAATAGCCTATCTGTCATCCTTATCCTCGTTTCTTTGGCAACACAATCATCTCCCCTAATTTCCTTGAAAATTCCTCCGAAGAAAAATGGGCAAATCCAGCTTCCTGATAAAATGTTATTTCTCCAAAATATATTCTGTCATTAATAGAGTAAAAATCGGTTCTCAGGCTGACGGTTCCTTCAGCGAGCTTTCGCGAACACTCCAGCATCTCCCCAAGGCTCTCCGGCTTTTCAATTTGCACCGATGGGTCTTTAGGATATTCTATTTCTTCATCAATGTACTGCCAGTCTGTTGTATATAAATTTCGTTTATGCTCGACAAATCTGCCGAAATCAACCTGAATGAGATATGGCTCGCCGCCAAATGTATATATTTTATAATCTTTCAATTCCACATGGGATTCATCCGTCATATATTTTTCAGCTATTATCCTTGGATGTATATTCTTATATGGCCATTCTCTGCTTGGATAAAAGTAATTAGTCCTTAATGTTTTCTCTAATTTTTGCTTTGCTGACTGAATATCAAAGGTGTTCTTCTCTTTGCAGATAAGGACACTTCCTGAATCATGCGTACATTTTAACACATATTGTTCCGGAAGCATAGAGAAATCGATATCATCAACGCTGTCCCATACCCCCAGTAAGGGAATAAGATAGCTCTCTCCCAGTTTTTCTTCTACGTATTTTCTGACTTCATATTTATCAGCCATTATTGTATATTCCGGTTTTCTGTCATAGAGCTTCAGCCATTGCAGCTTTTCATCAAAATTGTTCGGTTTTTTCAGATCGAGTTTCTCTCCCATTCTCACCTGATAAAGCATCTCTAAATATAATTTATCCGGTAAAAACCTTTCTCCCAATGCACAAATTTTACGATATATTTTTCTTCTTACAGACAAACTTTCTTCCCGCATGAGTTTCTCCCTATTTATTTTCGTGCATTTTTCTTTTCATGATTTCTGCAGTCTGTTTTGCTAAAATTGGCAAATCACTGATGGAATCACAGATGGCCGGCAGCTTAAGCATAGTCTTCATTGATTTATTTCTTAAAAACCAAGTAAACAACATTTCTTTCAAAGTTTTTTCCATTAACTCTTTACTATAAATATTCTTTTTATCGTTGGCTTTGCAAAATACATGAATCAGTTCCTGGGCCCTGCGAAAGGTTTCTGCTTCGATATTCTTATCTTCTTTTACCCACAAAGTATATACTTTACGCATATTTTCATCCAGTACTACTCCTAACCGTTCCAACTGCCTTTCACGTATACGATCAGCATTTGCAAATTGTGTACTTCCCGATTTGCTGGATACCTGTTTTTTATGTGTGCGATAATTTAAAAGTACTTCCTGCACAATTCCTATAGGATAAAATTCACTTACCCGCTGTGCAAGGTCATAATCCTGTGCGGAACGAAAGCTTTCATCATAACAAAAATTCTTGTCAAATATAAGTTCTTTTCTCATCATAAATGTAGGATGTGCAAGTACCGGCCTGATTAACATCATTATCCTCAATTTTTCAGGATTATCTTTCAGACACCATGTCATATTTTGCTCACCAAACGTCCTTGTCTGACACCCTGTCAGCATATATTCAGGATGCAGCCTCATATATTCCACCTGCTTACGCAGCCGATCAGGCATGCAAATATCATCTCCATCCATCCTGGCTATAAATTCGCCTCGACACAGTTTCAAAGCTTTATTCAAATTCTTAGTCAATCCCATATTTGTCTCATTAATAATTAATTTAATTCTGGGATCGTTAAAGCTTTTTATAATTTCTACCGTTCTATCTGTGGAACAATCATCAACAATAATTAGTTCATAATCCTCAATTGTCTGATTGAAAATGCTTTGCAGCGCTTCTTTCAAATATATCTCTTCGTTATATACTGACATAATTATACTTATCAAGGGCATGGCGGAAATCATCCTTTTCTATTTATTTTATTCAGCCTGTCCCTCCACTTTGAGGGATTATATTCCATATATTCCACATCAATCACCTCATATCCAAGTGTTCTGGTGTATGTATGGATTCCAATAATCTTTCCTGGCTTTTTACCTGAAAGCTGTATATCCTCAGGAGTTATTTCAGCTTTCATAATTACATTTCCGCTTTCCATTACTTCATTGCGATCAGACATAATGATGGAATAACCATAAATACCCTCACGGCTTCTTTGCAACGGAAGCAAATCCGAATAAGGATACCCTGCGCACCGTGAAAACCAAGTATATTGTTGCACACGGTTAAATTCCGTCTCTTCACTGGCCACAAACATCCCCTCTTTATGCTTCAGGGAAAAGCGGCAGAACTTTGTCATAAGATCGTTATCCTTGCTGCATTCCGAGCCTAAAAATTGAATCTCATTTTCTTTTATTTCTTTTACAACTATATCAACTATTTTTCTGCCATCTAAAAATGTCTGTTGTTTTTCCCATTCCCCCGGGAATTTAATACAATGGTATAATACTACTTTCTCCGCTGTGGAAGTTTCGGGCATCATGTAAAGTTCCTGCTTATATTGAAATATCATAGGGTATGATAAATGAAAACTTTCTTCAATAATAATTTTAGGAGCTGTCCATTCATTTTCCTTTCTTTCAGAAAATGCAATTCTCCCAAGCCCAGCCTTTCTGTCAAAAGCCTCCATAAATATGCATTCCTTTTCTCTGAAAGAGTAAAGAAGAGGATCCGCATACCAGAATTCTTTTGATTGTCCGAAAACATGGAACGGACTTTTCGTTTCAGGAATATCCTCCTTACTTGCTCTCTGTCGAACAGCACAAGTAAATACTGCATCATAACCAATTAACTTCAGGAAAGCAGTCGTCAATCCCATCCCCTTAATTTTTCTCAGAATAGTTTTTATACCCATATACTATTACCTTCATATTCCCTGTTTTACCCGAAGAATTCCCAATATCATAACCATAGGAATCAATCGGCGCCTGATCGCAAACCAAAAAAGCTTCTGTTTCATATGGAAGCCATCTGTATTCATATTGCGAATTACTTCCTTCACATATGAATGGTTACATATTTCCCTTATCATCTGATATGTTTTCCGCACTCCAGTTTCCCTGCTCCGCAGAATTTCCTGCTTAACACAATCCATTAGGGTAATCCACAAAACCATATTTATTCTTTCACTAACAAGTTCTTCAACCTTATAGTCACAGGCATACCGGCTAAGTGTATTGCAGAAATCAATTGTCAATTCAAGACGCTTTTCCTGATAGCCTTTTGTAAATGAATCAGCCTTCAGACAATAATGGTAAAAAGGATGCGAAAGTGTAACCACTTTTTTAATATATTTACAATAATCCAAGCAAAAAAGCGTATCCTCACTAAATACCTTGCGTTCTGACAGAAATCGAATCTTATTGTTATTAATAATTTCAGTCCTGAACATTGACATACAGGCAGAAACACCTCTTAAATCATCTAACAGGGGATCATCTCCGAAATAATGAAGCAAAAAGGATGTATATACCGCATTATTTTCATATAACCTTTCATCTACTTTAGCCTTGTAAACAATCTTTCCTTCTGTATCATGCTTCACATAGCTGTAACAGCACAAATCAGCTCTACTGCTTTCCATGGTATTCCATAAAACTTCAAACGTATCCGTATCAATATAGTCATCTGAATCCACAAAAGTAACATATTTGCCCGAAACACATGAAAGGCCGGAATTTCTTGCCAATCCCTGCCCCTCATTTTTTTTGCTTATGACCTTTATTCTGCTGTCCTTTTCCGCAAATTGCCGACAAAGCTCCCCGCTTCCATCTGAGGAGCCATCATCAACTAAAATAATCTGAATTTCCCTTAATGTTTGATCTGTCAGCGATTTAACGCACCTTTCCAGGTATTTTTCCACATTATATACCGGTACAATAACACTTACCCTTGTCTCCATTACAGCTCCCATTATCATGCCATATAGTAGTATAATTCAAAATATAATAAATTCCTACAATTTCTTATTTTCACAAATATCCATGATAAAATCATAAATCCCCACAGCCATATTTTTCTCATTAAATACTTCATAAATCGTACAGGCTGCCGTCTTTCCTATCTGTTCTGCTCTCTCCGGATGTTCCAGCAGGCTTTCAATGCTTTTCTTCAGCGCCATAACATTTTCCGGTTCATAGAGCAGCGCATCGCTTCCATCTCTTACGTATTCCCTGATACTGGGTACATCAGCAACAATAACCGCTTTCCCTAATGCCATCTGCTGCTGAAGCGTCATCTGTCCATAGGAATAATTAAAACTTTTCAGAGGAAGAATCCCAAATAAACTGCCTGAAATCAAACGGATAAGTTCGATTATATTTACTTTTGCAAACACTTTAATTCTGGGATCCGCACACTCTATATCTGCATTACCTATCATATAAAGCTTGACATCTGTCTGAATCAGCTTATAGGCCTCTATTAATGTATTCCAATCTCTTTTATTATAGCCAATGCAGATAATATATTTCTGCAGCCCGCCATTTTCCTGTTCCTGATATCTGAAAAAATCCGTATCGGTTCCAAATGGAATATATCTGCTTTTTTCTAACAGCCAGGGATGACACTTCCGGTAATATTCATTCTGACATTTTGTATGATAAATAACACCATCTAATGATTTACTTGCAAACTGCATGACCCGCAGCGCCTTGCCGCTTTCCTTCGCACTGTTAAAAGCCCCGATATCAAATACAATATGTTTATATTTTCCTTTGCCAAAGAGCTTCCGTAAAAGGCACAGAACAATTCCACTCTGCATTCCATGTGAAAGTACCACATCATATCGTCTTAATCTGGGCAATATCCTCAGTGTCTGCCAAATGTAAAACCTGAGTTTATTCTGTTCAATCCCTTCCCATGCCGGAAAGGAACGGATATCTACGACATCTACGGTAACATCTTCAGGAAAATACCTGAAAAACCAGTACCTCTCTCCGTTAACAACATAATCCGGAGGCTGCCTGTCTTCAGGGGCTTCAGAGGTATATTCCACCTTCCAGTTAACCAGCATCAGAATTTTCATTTACTTATCCTTTTTTGCCTCTTTAATAAATTTGTTCTCACTCAGGCTGTATTTTCCGCCTTTAAAAATCTTGTGCTTAACTACCCACCAGCCAGGCACCCAAATATATTTATGCATAGCCGGCGAGGCACTTCCAATCATCCAACAATTTCTTGTACAGTTTCTGGCGCAATCCCTCACTTTTTCTGCCTGCTGTGAGTTCCACAGCTCATCCCACGACTGTTCTTTTAAATTTCCCATAACAGCCTTTTTTTCCATACCGTTACAGGGAATAACATCGCAAAAAGGATCAATAAAAAATGCATTTTTAGACATATCACATGGAAGCAATCTCTTATTTCCATAAATATAATTAATGAGTCCGTGATTAAAATAAGCCCTGAACCATTTTTTAGGAGAATTGCTTTTCAGCAGTTCATTAATCAGTTTTTCAAAATTTTGTGATACTTTGTATTTATCATCTATTTTATTATCAGTTTTTCTAAAATAAAATGAATTATGAAGCGTAGCCGTAGCAAATTCCATTCCCAATTCGTTTGCCTTTTCATATAAAGGAACCAGATCTTCGCAGTTCATATCCTGAACTGTCATGCCAAACCCAACATCCGGATGTCCCATTTCTACGAGTTTCTTTAATGTACCATACCCTCTGTTGAATCCGTCCGGAATTCCTCTTATTTTATCATTGGTCTCCTGAAGTCCTTCTATGCTGATTCTAATTCCCACCTTGGGAAATTCTTTGCATAAGGCTATGATACGATCCGTAAAATACCCATTTGTTGAAATTACGATTCTGTCCGACTTTTTATAAAGTTCCCTTACTATTTCGGGAATATCCTTCCTGATAAATGGTTCACCGCCTGTAATATTTGTAAAAGCCATTTCCGGCAGTTTTTTTATTACATCAAGCGTTATTTCATCCTCTGGCCTTGTCGGATCCCTGAAACAATCACACATATTACAATGGGCATTACAGCGATAGGTCACGATTACCGTTCCATATAATGTTCTTCTTGCCATCTTATTTATCTCCATAAATTTTTAAAATTTTCTCGCAATACTTCTCTGCAGTATCAAATGTGACATTCCTGCAATTTTCTATATATCTGTCTGTTTTTTCTTTATTATGCCACAGTTCATATATTTTTGCATACAATTCCTGCTCATTTTTACTTGTAAATAGTTCTCCGGTTTCCCCATCTGATATGAGTTCTGGTATCCCGCCTAAATTCGCTCCCAATACAGGAGTTCCGTAAATCTGAGATTCCATTACTGAAAATGGACAGTTTTCATAACACTCCGAAGGTATCACTGAGAATCTTGCCTCCCCTATAATTTGCTGAAGCTTTTCCCCTGACAAAAATCCTTTATTTGTAATATTTTCTACCTTATTAATCTCTTCTACCATCGGACCACTGCCTACAAAAACAAAGGGAATTTCCGGCATTCTCCGGCATACCTTCAGCAAAGTCTGAATGCCTTTTTCTTCCGAGTATCGGCCGAAATATACAACATAATCTTTCTTTATGACAGCTTCTGTCTTTATAGACGGTCTGTCCACAAAATTATGCATAACTATCAATTTATTTCGAATAGCCTTATAGGTTTCCAGTTTCTTCTTCAGGAACTCGCTGGGGCAGATTACACAATCTATTTCTTCATAGGTATTAAGAATATGATATAACGCATGCTCAAATGCAGCTAACAGGCTTTTAGTCCCCGAACCATGAAGACATCGGTTTTTTATGCAATTACTAACTCCATTGTCAATACACTTCGTACATATATCCCCTGTCAGCGGATTTCTCATCAGATGATTTGGACACACAAACTGACTGTCATGTGCCGTATATATAATTTTAATCTTTCTGGCCGTCTTTTTTTCAAAAGCTCTTATTTCATAAATAATTGAGGGCGTAAGCTGAAAATTAAAATTGTTAAGATGTACCACATCAGGTGTAAAACGGTTAAGCACATTTCGTATCTTTTTTCTGGCCTCCACCGAATAAATAATTTGAAAAGGATACAATAGCTTCTTTATCCGGCCTGTGTGGAAATCCATATCTGATGTATAACTCTCCGCTTCATTTCCAACAATACGGCCCTCATGCTCCATCCCAAAATATTGTACTTCATGCCCTTTTTTTTCGAGAGTCTCACCCAGCTTAAAAATATAGGTTTCCGATCCCCCATTAGGATATAAAAATTTATTTACTATCAATACCTTCATTTTCTTACTCTCTTTTTATCCATCAAACCAAAATATATGCCACAAAGTATAATTGTCACACACCAGCCGGCTATAACGCCTGCAATACCCACCGTAACAGTTCCTCTTATAAGCTCCAGCCAAATAATATTTCCCTTTAAAACATACAAATCTGTATTACCATCTGCGGTCCCTATAATTTCTCCCTGAAAATCAGCAGGTAAATTGTTTCTGTCCAGTTTTACTTTTTCTCCGCCCCAATAATCACTGATTCCCGAATCTGCATATATCGCATCCGGTACATCTGCAGTTTTATAATAAAACACCCCTACACCAAGCCCAAAAATCAGGCCCGTAATCAGGCTCAATCTCCATCCTTTTTTTACAACTCCTGAAAATTTATCTTTTATCTTTCCTATCCCTTTTAAAGGCACTGTTACATAATTCTCGGCCCAGGGAAACAGACATAATTTTTTATTCCACCAGATATCCGGCTTTTTCTCCTGCAATTCCTTCAAAATAACATAATAACACTCTCCTATAAAAATCAGTGTCAAATTCTTAAATGACAAATTTGCCATAAAAGGCTCTGACATACCTGCCACCAGAAAACCCGTCATAATTGCCAGCTCTTTTCTACGCATGAGCTTTACTTCTCTTCTTATTGTCACAAAATATCCTATCGAAATAATTGCGAATAAAATAATGCCATAATACATTAAAATATAAACATAAGAACAATCTATATTATAATCCTTATCCGGCAAATCCGTAAACCTTGTCCCAAAAAGAGAAATCCGCTGTTCCGTCAAAAAATATCGGGAAAGATTCCACCTGGTATTCATCATCTTGTTAAATATATCAAACAGCTTTCC
Organism: Eisenbergiella porci; assembly: GCF_009696275.1. Classification (GTDB taxonomy): domain Bacteria; phylum Bacillota; class Clostridia; order Lachnospirales; family Lachnospiraceae; genus Eisenbergiella; species Eisenbergiella porci. The sequence continues at coordinate 160,494 of NZ_VUMI01000006.1, read as the reverse complement.
TTTAATGAGTACCGGTCCCAATACAGAAAGCAAAGCACATACCGGATAAATGCACTGAATTAATACTTTCTCTCCTCTGGTAAACTCCTTCCGCAAATTAAAATACAGGTTGGCAAGCAGATAAACCGTAGTAAGAATCAACCCGGTATAGCTTACAGAATACAGAAAAATATAGAAGTTGCCCCCATATAATAATGCTGTTGCAATTATCAACTGTTTCCTGTTCAGGTTGGCGAGATAGAAAAAGAAAGCCAGAAGAATAACATAAGAAATATGGAGCACATTGGGATGTGGATACCCAAGGCTCCATCTGATAATATGTCCTAAACCCAATTTGGAATGGACAAGCGCGAGATCCGGTATCTGCTTTAACAAAGCCAATACAATAGTTGATAAAAATGCCACTGTCCATACTGCAGCACCTACTTTAAAAACCCTTTTTACAGGAACATGTTTCATGCCTGCAACCACCAGCACATAGATAAAAGCAGCCATTTCTCCGGAATTACGGTAAGCCAGTACTCCAAAAGCCATCAGAACGAGCATCTGCACTAGTTCACCTACAGTATGCTCAGTCAGGCACACTTTTACCACAAAACAGAAAAAAGCGGCAATAATACACAGTCTAAAGGATTTCATCCCTTCATACAGGCCAATTCCTTTGGCAAACAACATTATAGCAAAGAATAAATAATAGAATATTTCTTCTGGCCTGAAACCTGTCCCGCGTTCGGACCCCATATTATATACGGCGTTCTTCTGTTCCATTTATCTATACCTGTCTTACTTTCCTTTTTCTTTCTGCATGTAAAGACAGATTGTTCTGTCCACCACATCATCCCAGTTAAAACGGCCGCAGATATAGTCTGCGCTCTCTTTTCTATACTTTTCCACAATATCCGGTCTTGTAAGAAGTTCTTCCAATTTTTGTTTAAGATCTTCTACATTTCCTTTTTGGAAGGAGCATGCTTTATCCTGGACAACTTCCATATTCTCATCAATATCACTAACCAGGCAGCAATTTCCATAGCTCATAGCTTCCAAAAGACTGACTGCCATTCCTTCTACATCGCTTGGCAATACGAAGATATATGAATTGGAATACAATTCTTCCAATATTTCTCCCTGTACGAATCCAGTCATTACAATGCGGGAGTCCTCCTGTGACATCGTTGTTATCTGATCCATATAATCATGAGAATGACTGCTTCCACCGGCAATTACCAGCTTTTTGTCGGTCGCAATATCTTTAAATGCATCTATCAGATAATGCAGCCCCTTTTCTGGAACAATTCTTGCAAGGAACAGAATATATTCATCTTTCTCCAGTCCGTATTTCTCTTTAATGCAGTTTATCTCTTTATGTTCCGGGCATATAATACCATTAGGAATATAGCTGGTTTCCCGTCCGTATTCTTTCTGGAAATAATCTTTCATGTTCTCAGACAAAACAATCAGTTCGTCCGCATGCTTTGCCGCCATTTTTTCTCCGAATCGCAATACCTTCGATGCAAAATTACCCCATTTAGATCTCTGCCAGTCCAGTCCGTGTATGGTTGCCACAACTCGTATACCAAATAATTTGGGAATCCAAATCATTGTGCAAGGCCCTTCTGCATGAAAATGGATGATATCATAGCGTCCGAACAACGAATGGATTGTTGCCAGAAAAGAATAGACTATTGCATTCAATGAACTGCTGCTTGGCGTGGGAATCGTAAAAATCCTCACACCATTATAATATCTTTCTCTCTTTTCGTCAAATTCCTTACCGGAAACATGATAACCAAACCGGTTGTAGGCATCCACCTCACACCCCAGTTTTACCATCCTGGTCGATAATTCGTCAACCACAATTTCCACGCCGCCTTCTCTGGAAGGTATTCTTTTATGGCCAATCATTGCAACCCGCAGAGGCCTGCCCTTTTTCCCACGCGGAATCTCTTTGTCGCATGCAGATATTGGCCCAGATACATAATGTTTCCTGTCGATCCCGTTTTTTCCTTTCAGCCATTCTCTGAACAGATAAAAAACGAAGGAAAAATTAGTATCCAGATATCTTGGAAAAAGCCTCTTAGGATCCTGCCCAATACGAAACAGCCACTCCATACAGAATTCCTGCATCCACAATGGTGCTCTTTTGATAGTACCGGCATGAAAATCAAAGCCGGCGCCAACACCAAGCATAACACCGCATACTCTGCCGTCATGCGCTGCCATCCACTTTTCCTGCTTGGGAGCCCCAAGACCTATCCAAATAAAATCAGGATTGCATTCATTGATATTACGGATTGCTTCCTCATCCTCTTCTTCCGTCATAGGACGGAACGGAGGTGAATACATGCCGACGACATTCATTTTGGGATATTCTTCTGCAAGCTTTACCTTTAAGGCATCCAGCGTTTCCTGCCGGCTTCCGTAAAAATAATGCCTGTACCCTTTTTTCTCGGACAATCTGAATATTTCAGGCATTAAATCCGGCCCGGGAACCCTGCCGGCTTCTTTAAATCCGGTATGGCGCTGTACAATGGATAACGGCTTGCCATCCGGAATATTCATTGCCGCGTTGTTTTGTACCTCTCTGTATTCACCATCCCGATAAGCCGTAACCGTAGTATGCACATTAGAGACACATATATAGTGTCCCTTAAGTTCATCCAAATGCTGTTCTATATAACTGACTGTCTTTTCCATATCAGTTATATTAATTTTTGTTCCCAATATACTGCTGTAGTTCAATTCTGTTGTCATTCATTTTACCCTTAACCTAAAGATGATATTATCAGCGATGAAGCCTGTTTACCACAGCATATGCCTTATCTCTGAAAATTGCAAATAAGTACCTGAACTCTGCGGTTCCTCCAAAAAAAATCAAGAAAATCCCATTGAAAACCAGAGTAATAATAACTATCATTACGGCAAAAGAGGCAATCGTTACCTCTTTCATAAATATATTGCTGCACAGCACGCAGCATGCGGCCGCCAGTATAATGACCGCTGCATATCTGACCGTATCATAAAAATAACTTGTCGCTTTTCTTTCAAAACAGACTCTGTATATAATAACAGGCCGGATTATATTGGCCAGCAGGCCGGATACAATTGTCCCGATATAAACCCCTATCAGTCCGATTTTAATTACCAGCACTACGGAAATAACAAGATTCACCGCTCCCTGTACTAATGGAAGGTATTTATCCTGCTCAAAGACACCTGCAGCAGTTTTATAATTAGATAATACTACCCGTTCGCCCTTAAAGTAGTAGTCAATCAAAATCGCTGCAATAACAGCCCCAGGTAAAATCCATTTATCTCCAAGCCACAGTTTTATTAAAGGAGTCAACAGTATATAAAAACCCACAGCAGAAAAACCGTATATCCAGGAAGCAAAAAAACGGTAAATACAAAACATGTTGTATTGTTTTTCCCTGGACTCCGTGGCAATCAGGTTGCCAAAGCTGGATATTACAGAATTAAAAATAATATTAACAAAGTTGGATACAGAGGATATCACCATATTATAGTTATCAACCATACCCGACATGGCAACGTTGATAAACCCTGATATTATAATGGAGTCTGTCTGAAGTCTGGCCACATCCCCGACCTTATGACAGACAAGCGCCCCTGTTTTTCTTTTAATATCAGAGGTTTCTTCTTTAGTAAGTTTTTCCACATTTTTCTCTTTTAAATATGGATACTTATAATTAAGGTAAATATTTGCAAATATTTTCTGTGCCAGCTCTATAACGGAAGCGGAGATTAAGTAGCCATAAAAACTTGAGGTAGCAAGAATCACTATTGTCTGAACCAAGGTAGTCACAATTTTAGTGATAGTTATAACATTCGACTGAATATAATTCTTCTGTTCAGCATTGGGCAGGCTGTATTTATACGCCACAAAATAAGAGCTTACCGTATTAAAAAGAAATATCAGGTAAAAATTTATCAAATCCTGGGTACTGTCTATTCCAATAGGATCTTTAATTATATATTTTAAAAACGGTACCAAAATCAGACCTACTGCTGCAACAATAAAAGCAATCATACGATATGCCTTTTTGTAAAACTGCATGTAAGCCTTAACCTTTTCCCTGTCACCTTTCGCAACCGGAGCATAGAGACTGAAATTTATTGCAGTGCCAACCCCTAATTCAGCCAACGAAAGCACGGACAAAATATTGGTATATGTGCTGTTAATTCCAAGAAGTGTTTCATCCAGGCGCATTATAAATACATAACGCAGGATTGCATTTAACAGCAGTGTAATTATATTACTGACGTAGCCAAACATAATATTTCTGGCTGCATATTTTACTCGTCCCATTCACTGCTTCTTTCTTTTTCAGTAGTTTTAGTATTTTATCATATTATGACAGATTATTCCACCCAAACGAGCTAATTTCCTCTCCCTCTTAATATGCACATTTTTCCTTTTTCTATAATATAACATATTACCCTAGTAATTCCAACCATAGGAAATATTCAGATTACGATTAATATACTTGCAGATATCATACGTCCCAATCATACGAGATAATAAAAAAGTATATTGTTATGACAGTTTACCATTTTTCAACTAAGTCTTCAGACAATTCTGCCTTTTTCATTAATTATAACCCAGTTTTCCCACAATTCATGCATTAGTTCCGGCTCAGCCTGCTGGCTGTTTTTATGCTTTGCCGGTCGTATTACAATTTTTTTCTCTGTCCTGTTAAGCCTTGCCCCCCAGAAGCTGAAAGTGCTGTTGGCACAGATATTATGCTTGCAGCAACTCATTAATTCCATGTCATAAAAGCTGTCAGCGCCGTGATTCCAATCAACAACGGTATATTCCTCACCCTTATAATGCTCGCGCAGATAGGCCGGATCATCGGAAAATAAATAAAAATGAGGATTTGTTACTCTGTCACGTATATATCCCTCCGCCGACTTGTAATAGCTGTCTGTACAGATTCCTCCAAACATGGCTGCATTTTTAGGGTCCAGGTAATCTCCGCGTCGGATGTGGATACTGACTGAATTTTCTGACTTCATTTTATTTTTCGACATATTATTCTGAACATTATCGGTTTTAGGAAATATTATTTTACTCTGCAGAAGCGGCATAATATCATGATAATATTTTTCGCAGGCCCAATGTCCCTCAAGATATACATTGTCTAACATAAAAATTTCCGGATGGAACATTTCACTTTCATAAAAATGATTGTTTTTGGAAGGAAACAGTTTTCGTTCCAATTTATTAAAAAACCCTTCTTTTCCCAAAAGAGCCTCTCTCTCCTGGGGAGTGCAGGCTTCATAAGTGAGATTATCAAAAAGCCTCAGCTCCAGGCTGCGTCTGGCTAATACATTTTCCTGCATAGAAGCATTGTCAAACCATGATGTATCAAGCCGTGTTTCCTTTCCTAAAGCCTTAAACTTTTCATATAAAGCATACTGCTGCATCTGGTTTCCCAAACCGCCCATAACTCGTATTACTATCATCGACTCCATTCAATCCTTCCTGCAATAGTATATAAAAGTATATAAGTTCAGAATATTCTGACTATTTGCAAATATACTAATAATTTTCGCATTTTAATATTTTCACTGTTATATTAGTTGTAAATTATATGTATTCTGTTATTAATCCACAATTTTCCAACAATATACATTTATTTCCGACTAATAAGACTACTTAAAAAATAATTATATTTTGTAGTACAATTTTTAAGATATCATAATATAGTTCTGAAAATATACATTTCCATACAAAGTTTCAAAAATATTCCCACTTTTCAGGCAATTATTATTAGCGTCAGTATATTCGCACATTTTCTGTTATCCATTAATCCTGTCATACAATTCAAAGACAATCTTTCCTGCTCCGCAACGGAAAACAGAGGGCCTTCTCATTACCCAGATAAGAAGTTTATTTACAGTATCCTCCGGACGAATTTTATATTTATCAGCTATTGTTTTCACATGTTCAGCTTTACAAATTTTTTTCGTTCTGTCTGTGAAGCCCTTTTTGCCGCCGCGCAGTTCATTTTTAACAGCCAGCATAAGCAGGAACAGGCTTTCCTTCTCCCATTGTTCCTGCCAGTCTGTAATACTCTTAGAGCTGAATATTTCTTTAATGGCGTCTATCAAAAGGCATATTCCATCGTACATTCCCGCATCATATTTGTGTACCATAGAAGCATCGTTATAAAAATAGTGGTAATGCAGCGCTTCCTTTAATATTACCACCCTCCTGCTGTCCAATAACGCCGGAAGAACAATGTTTACATCCTCTCCCATTTTAATGCCGGGATTGCAGTAAATCATATTATCCACAATCAATTCCCGGGTAAAAAGCTTCATGCACCGTGACATTGATATGGTACGCCGCTCATTTCCCAATAAATTTCTTTTTATTGAATTCTCCAGCAGAGCACCTTCATATATACCCGGCGATAGCTCATGAAAATGGCTGGTTGAATGTCCGTCTTTCTCGATCACGAAGTTTCCACAAATAACTTCTCCCGGAATTCCCGCCGCCTCCTTAAGCATCTCCTCCATCATATTGGTTTCTACCCAGTCATCACTGTCAATAAAGCTCAGATAATCCCCGGCAGACACATTAACCCCTGCCATCCAAGCCGACATCAGGCCGCCGTTTTGTTTGTGAATCACACGGATTCTTTTGTCTCCAGCCGCATAAGAATCACATATTTGAGGTCCTCTATCTCTGGAACCATCGTCCACAAGAATAATCTCAAGATTACTGTATGTTTGATTAACTATACTGTTAAGACAACGTTCAAGATAGTTCTCTGCATTATAAACCGGAACAATCACGCTTATTAGCTTTTGCTTCATTGTACTTTCCACTCCAACCTGGGATAACAGACAGAATAACAAATTTGTATATGTTAATTTAATTTTAAAATTAATTTGTCACAATTATATAAAAATATTGTTTTATTTTCTGATAATTACAATTTTCGCTTTAATATGACTGTATTCAAAGTTAAAACTTTTAATCTTATTGTCTTTAATATGTGTTTTATAATGAATTCAGCTTATTGTTGGTAAAGCCTTTTTTAAATCTTAATACACTTTTTATTTTTAATAATTTTCAGCAAAACATACATATCCTAATTATATTTACAAAGAATACAATATTTTCTTTTATTCGTAAGTAACTCGCCTTATTAAACAGCAAAATTATCTATTGCCTATATATTGTCAGATTCTTTTCAATATTTTATGTTTATTTCTGACAATTATTTTGTTAGCCCAATATATTTATGCCTCTTCCTGTATTATAGCATCTAACCCTATACTACTTCTTTAAATGCAGCACCCTCCCCGGTACCCCGGCTACAGTTGCTCCATTCTGGTTTATAGACCGTGTAACCACGCTCCCGGCGCCAATCGTAACTCCATCCGCAATCCTGATATCCCCAATAACCGAACATCCCCATCCCGCAGTCACGTTTTTGCCAAGCACAGGGCTTTTTGTTCCGGCGCCGGTATTTCCCACGCAGAAATTGCCTGTAACATGGCAGTTTTCCCCGATCCTGGAGTCCTCATTCACTACAATTGGGGCAATATGATAAATCAGCAGACCTTTTTCAAAACAATTTTCCGGGATTTCAAAGCCCAGCCGGTTCCCCAGCACGTATTTCCTGCGGTGGTACCAGACAAATGCAGCCTTATCCCAGAGCGTATTCCTGTTTTTATGATACTCCGCATGCCTTAATGTCCACAGATACTGCCATATCCTGTAGAATTTGGAACGCAGAAGCCATGCCGACAGCCAGGAACTGTTTTCTCCCCCGAAATACAACGCCCTCTCGTATGCAAGATATTCTTTTAAATCCTTTTTGTCCTGTATCATGATATTCCCTCATGGCATAATGGCCGCATCACCTGCATCCCAGGCTTCCCGAATTTGCAAACTTCCTGAATCACCACTGCAGACTTTCATTAATTACATCAAAAACCTTCCTGTTTACCTTCCGGTAATCAAACTGAAGGGATTTTTCATAAGCCGCCTTCGCATAACGTTCATAATCCGACACGATTTTGTCCATTGCGGAATGAATGCTCTCCACACTTCCATCCGTGACCTCTGAATCCTTTCCGTAAGTCAGCACTTCCTTAATCCCGCCGACATCCGTGGTAATCACCGGCAGTCCCCGGCTTATGGCTTCCAGGATAATCATGGGAATCCCTTCAAACGTTGAATTCATAACAAGTATATCGGCTGCCTTCATCGTTTCCTGTACTTCATCCGGTGATACCGCGCCGGCAAAATGAATCCTCTCGTTTCCGCCGGTCAGCGTTTCCAGCTGCTTACGCTCTTCACCGTCACCCAGTATCGTAAAATCGCAGCTTCTGCCATAACTTTTAACCGCTTCAATCATAGGCCCCACGTTTTTAACGGCCGAGAGCCTTCCCGCATATAAAAAGTGTATTTTATCCTCATGCAGTTTTCTTTCTTCATAAGGATGCACCACAATAGAATTTCCCACATGTACCGTATGTTTATTGTAAACGCTGTAATTTTCCAGTGTTTCCTGTTCCAAAACAAAGATAGCCGTGCTCTTCTTTATCACATGAACCAGAAAACCCTGAAAAGCTTTGCGTATGAAAGGCGCCTTCTTAAAAAAGCGTACCCGCTGCCACATATCCAAATAAGTTCCATGGGAAAATACATAACAAACAGCGCCGGGCCTGAGAAAGCGTACCGCACCGAAGGCCTCCGGTGTATGGATATAATTGCAGTCCTCCTTGGTTAACCCTATCAGCTTCCGATATTTCCACAGTCCCTTTACATAATCCAGTCGAAGGGATTTTTTCACCTTGCTTAAATCAGCTGATGCCTGAGTCACGGCCAGAAAAGAGTATTCGCCTCCACCGATGGATATTCTTTTGACCTTACCAACTTCGCTGGCATCACATGACACCCCTACAAGAAGAACCTCTCCTGTATGCTCCGGATATTCCTGTGAAAGGAATCTGAGAAAATTTTTTATGCTTGTCACCTGTCCGCCTACGGGATAATCCCTGTAGTTGCAGGTATCATACAATATAAGACGCTGCTTTCCCATCTACACTTCCTCCATCATCCCAAACAACCGCAGCGCAGGCCCGTCCGCCCAGGGATAGCTTCCGTATCTTTGAGGATACTGGCTGAAGCCGTCACACTCCGCCGAACACTGCTCCACCCTGCCGTTTTTCATATGGGCAAGTAAATATTCGGCCGCACGCAGCACGTTTTCTTCATAGTGACCGTCCAGGTTTTCAAACTGCATTCCCCGCAGCAGCGCACAGGCAATCATGGCCGTGGCGGAGGAATCACTGGGTCCGTCCTGTGCCTGCAGCTGCCAGGGGAAGCTTCCGTCTTCCTTCTGGAAACCAACAGCAATGGCGGACAGCTTTTGAAAATGGTCCCGCAGGAAACTAAACTGCGGTGTTTTTTCTGGAAGATAGGCCAGACTCTCAGAGATACCGGACATCAGCCAGCCTACGGCCCTGCCCCAGCCGATAATACCATATTTTACGCCGGTATCGCTGTCAAAGCCGTGGTATGGCAGTCCCGATGCCTCGTCCATCCCGCCCTCCAGGAAGTGCACCATTTGAACGACGCTCAGCTTAACCGCCGTCATATCCTCTGTCAGGATGCCGTAACGGCATAAAAAAGGACAGACCATGCCGATACCATCGGCATAAATATGGCTTCCATCCCTCAGCCTGTAAGGAAGATTCCCCCTGGAATCCGCCGGATACTTCAGCAGATAGGCCGCAAGGCGCTGGGCGCCTGTCATGTATTTTTCATTACCGGTTCTTTCATATAAATCAAGTAAGGGAATGCCGTTCGTTATGTTATCCACATAGTATATCGGCATTTCCTGCTTTATCCACCTGTTAAAATATCTCTCCAACGTATTAATACTCACATTGTCTGAGGTACCTCTGCAAACTTCCGACAGTCCTCTGGCAAGCAGCGCATTGGGCCAGTAAAACCGATCCACGGGCGGTATCTGCTGAAAAAGCAGATATTTTCTGATACGCCGCTTGGTCTTTTCTTTTTTCCCCAATATCGGATAGGTGAACAGCTGTTTCGCCACATTTTGCTGCAGCGCATTTACCTTCTGGATTGTTTCCGTTCTTTGTATCAGTTCCTGTAACCGCTCCATACAGTTAATCCCCTCATTCTGCCAGTCTTCCAAGTATTTTTCCCATTTGCCTGGCGCGTTCCAGATAAGCCGGCATAACCTTTTCCAACCGTGTTTTTACAAACTGTTCCTGGTTTTTAAGCCATTCGAAGCCCTCAATCAGTTCCCCCTCCTGACGCAGGCTCTGCACCGGAAGCACATAATCCTCCCAGGTGCCGAACAGATCCTTGGCAATTCCCCTGGCTTTTACCGAGTACCCTACCACCAGGGTGGGAACCAGCGATGAATAGGCCGCTATCGTGGCATGGGTTCTGGCTCCTATAAAAAAACGGCACCTGGCGATATAGCCCTTCAGTTCCTCGCAGCCGCAGTCCTCAATGAGAACTATTCGTCCGGTTTCCTTAAAGTCTTCATACAGTCGTTTTAAAACCGTTCTGTCATCATTGTTTTTCCAGACCACATGGGGAATCAGCGCCACATTCATCTGCGTGGTATCAAGAATATGCCGGATTAGCGCCCTGTAATTTTCCATGGTAATCCCCGGCACCGCTTCATTTTCAACTACCAGCGGACTCACATTCAGCCCTACCATGCCGCCCTCCGTAAAATTCTCCGGCAAAGGCTTTTTTACTGTTTCAAGAAGAAATGCAGGATCCGGTACAAGGTAGGTATTGTCCTTCAGCCCTGCATCCTGCAATGCCTGCCAGGTAATGGACTCCCGTGCTATGATGCTGCTGTAGCGCCGCATATCATCGATAATATCAGGTTCAGCCAGCAGCTCCGGTTCTATGGAACAGCCAAGCAGGACCGTTTTCGCCCCCTGACTGTTGAACATCTGGTTGGCCAGCTTTAAATCCTTTAAAAGAAGATCATAGCAATAATTATCGCCGCCGATGGAGATGTTCAGCGCCCGCAGGTTCCTGCCGCACACCTCTTTGAACCGATAGCGCAGCGCAGCCTCCGGATCATGAAAATAACGTTCCTTCAGATAATAATATACATGAATGAAAAAATTTTCCCTGATTTTCTTTTCCTCAATCAGCGTACATAAACCTTTCAGAGAATACCTTTCATCCTCCGCAGCGCTGTTGGTTACGATGATTGCAGGCTTGGACAGCATTTTGCATACGGTATTGGCAATTGCTTCGCATCCATGATTTCCGCTTCCTGCGTGCATATACAGAACAATTTTATCTTTTTTCAACGGAGTCTCACCTTCCTGTTTTGATAAAAATCCGGCTTACCGGCGCCCTTTCCAATGGTGGTACAGCCCCAGATACAAAGGCGGCGCTAAAAGAAACAAAAGTCCCTTCAGCTGATACCCCGCCGGAAGTCCTCTTCTTACCATCCGGTCCCGGACTGCCTCTCTGGCGGCTTTACGGCATACTTCTGTATAATTAGCCATCGCCCTTCTTTCCTCTGCCGGGAGCAGTGCCAGCTTTCCGGCCGTAAGAAGCGCCGCCTGAAAAAGGCTGATATCCGCTTTTGCCGTATAATCCGGATACAAAAGCTTTATTTTTTCCCGGGCCTGCTGCCAGCAGGTTATCTGATCCATGTATGCAGGCTTAAATCCTGAAAACATGGCGCCATCATCATTGATATAGTAACAGTATTCCCTTGTCTTTATCAGGGAAACCCTCTTCAATGCAGGGAGCAGGTCTATGAGGAACAGCAAATCCTCCCCGATTGTCAGCCCTTCCTGAAAACGCACCTCCTGAAGTATTTCTTTTCGAAAAAGAATACTCCAGCATCGGGTATTTCCGGCCAGAAGGTATTCCGCCACATAGGCTTCCACCGGCATGGAGATGTGCTCCGGATATGTTTCTTCCATACCCGCCGCTTCTCCGTCTGGTCTTTCCTTATCCGCTTTTTCTTTATCCGGAGGCTTTTTATCCTGTCTCTTCAGAAGCTGTGTGCTCTCTCCTGCCCCACAGTCCCTGCGAAACTGCTTCCGTTCCGCTTCCCCTGCCTCCTGAAAACCGCACATAGCCATATCGCTGCCGTCTTTTTCCAAGCAATCTGCCTGATGCTCCAGCATTCCCGGGCACAGCCAGTCATCCGCATCCACGAAGGCAATATAGTCACCGGAGGCCTCTTTCAGCCCCAGGTTTCTTGCAGAGGATACGCCGCCGTTTTCTTTCTGGAGCAGCCGGAAGCGGCTGTCCTTTTCACAAAAGCTTCGGCAGATGCCGGCGCTGTCATCCGTGGATCCGTCGTCTACCAGCAGCACCTCCAGATCAGTCCAGGTCTGCAAAGCAATGCTCTGCAGGCAGTCGGGCAGAAGCCCGGAGGCATTATAAACAGGTATGATCACCGAAATTTTAGCCCTCACCTGGTCAGTTCCTCCCAGTATGCCGTAATGCGGCTGTCCCAGCCGAACCGCTTCACATTCTCATAACCTTTTTTTATCAGCTGCTGTCTGAGTTCTTCCTCCGTCAGAACCCGGTTCAGGCATTTTACGCTCTGAGCATAGTTATCCGGATCTGTGAGAAGGCCGGCATCTCCCACCACCTCAGCCAATGCCGTCCTGTCGGAGCAGACTACCGGCACCCCCAGCTGCATGGCCTCCAGCGAAGGGAATCCAAATCCCTCTATCAGGGAAAGGAACAGGAAAACCCTTGCACCGGCCAAAAGGCTGTGCATATCCTCTGAACGTTCAATATATTTATAGCAGGTCACATGGGACGCCGCCTCACTGCTGATCTCATAGCCATCTGTATTGGGGATTCCCACCACTATCAGCCTGGCAGGATGCTGTGTCTGATGATAATAGGCATCATAGGTTTTCAGCACCCCCGCCGCATTTTTGTGAGGAAGCCCTGAGGCGGCTGCATAAATATAAGGTTCCTCCGGAATCAGGGCACATTTATCTCGGGAACATTTTACTTCATTCAATCCATTGTAAATAACCCTGACCCTTTTCCCGCTGCCCGGACACATGGCATCAATCTCTCTGCGTGAAAATTCAGAAATCGTTATAATCCGATCCGCATGCTTCATGGAAGCTTTCAGCCGGCTCATGATGTAGGCATTTTCCACCCGGTTTAATACGCCGGGAAAATATTTATCATAAAAGAAGGGGATCAGATCGTGGATAATAACCGTATCCTTTCCTCTGTAAAACAGCGGACGGTATCCCCTGGGAAAAAGGATTCTGTCTGCCTTATATTTACGCGCCTGAAACGGAACAATAAAAAGCTCCCATACGATGCAGGTCAGCTTGTTCAGCGGGTTTCCTTTCATCTGAACGAAACGAATGCCGGGTATATCAAAATCCTTCCGGTTATATTCGTTCCCCAGCACAATGATTTCCTCGCAGCGTTCTCCGTTCTGGTTCGTCTCAGTCAGATGCTGGGCCAGATTCTGTGCCAGGTTGTAAATACCAATACTTTTTCCTTTTCCCTTTACCAGCTTGAAGCAGTCAATTACCAACCTCATTCCCTATACCTCTCACGCTTCTTTTTAACAGCCCGGTTCCCCGGACGTTTCTTTCCGTCCCAGAAAACGCCAGCCCTGCCACCAGTATTCCTCCTGTATATCCTGCATCCCCTCTGCAGGCGGCTTCCGGAAGCAGAGCATATCACTCCAGTAAGCCCCCAACAGAAACAGGGCATAGTTTCTGCCCAGATATACGGAAATAAAATGCGCTTCCAGCATGGTGTACAACGCAAAGCTGAGCACCATCATGAAGCCCATATAATTCTTCTTTTTATAGCACTGCCACATCAGCATTGCGTACAGAAGCACATAAAGCGCGCCGGGGATGATTCCATACCAATAGAACAGGCGCACATAGCCCATATCGAAATACTTGATGTTTTCCGGCCGGGAGAAAAGGCGCCAGTTGCGCAGTATTCCTCCTCCGCCCTCCAGGGTATTCATGCTTGTAATACGTCCGGTAAAAAAACGGTCATATGGATAAAAAGGCCCCTCATACGGCTCATAACAGGCAATCCATATGGACAGTCCCACACAGCCAAAGAAAAGCAGAATGCCGGCAATATAAAGCCATTTACTGTCCCGAGCCTTCCTGCCATAAGTAAGAAACAGGGAAAAGGCAAGTGTAAAAACAAGAATTAATACCCCTGTCCTGGAATCCGTCGGCAGAAATAAAATGAGGCCAGCAGCAAGAAGCAGGCCATACATCCATAGCTTCATCTTCCTCCAGTACAGATATATCCCCAGCGTAACCAGTACCCAGAACATGCAGAAGAAGGCGTTAGGATGCCCCAGCCCGAAGGTATACCTTATTCCCCTGTCCCCTGCATCCACAATATACATCTGGCCGAAAATACCTGTTAAAGCCAGCAATACAAGAAGCAGGCAGCCCGACAGTGTGACGAAAAAAGCCAACTGTAAAGACTTGCGTAAATCCACATTTTTGAAGGAAGCGCAGAAAACCACCAGCCTGACTGCTTCATCCCGTCCCGAAAACAAATAACAGGTTCCGGCAATTATAAGAAAAAACAGCATCCACAGCCATTCCCTGAATGAATAACGGGTAAGGCAGATTTTGCCCAGAAAAAGCAGGAAGGTTATACGAAACAGCTGCCCCTCCCATGGATTGATGTATGCACTTTTGTCCGCAATAACAATCAGAAACTCCAGTACCAGTCCGATATAAAATAATATCTGTCCCAACTGGTACGGCCAATCCTCCGTACATTTTTCCTTGTCCATTCATTTCTCCCTGGGAACTGGTTCCCTATATGCTAAAATGGTATCTGTCACCCTTCTATTTTCCGGATCCCCAGCTTATGCATCGCCCCATTCCAATATCCCAGCACCGTATTTTCCCAGAACCAGGATATCCCCTGTTTCAAATATTCACCGCGGGAAATCCCACACCGTCCGGCAGTTTCCCAGCCCTGCCTGAATTTCAGTATCTGCCTTAACATATATTCCCTGCAGGCCTGGCTTTCCCTGAGCTGATATTTTTCATACATGTAAAGCGTATCATTAAATTTACGCAAATCCTTCTCTTCAAACATCCCGGTATACTGCGCCTCATGGATCCCGATGGAAATCAGAGGCTCCTGCGTACAGACGAAACGGGGATTCCTGCTGAGTATTTCAAAGTACAGAAACATATCGGAGGCCCAGTTGCTCTTCTCATCAAACATTGCCCCGCAGGCCCGGTAAAGGGTCGCGCTGGGAGCGCCGATTTCATTTCCCAGAAACAGGTTCCGGTAATCCGCCGCCAGCCTGTCCGTGTACCAATCCGCCGCCGCCCTGGCGTAAGCTTTTTTCACTGGCCGCCCGCTGCCACCCTCCGGTTCGCCTTTCGCAGCCTGTCCGCCCTCCGGCAGCATCACCTGCATCGTTCCGCAGAATGCCAAAGAAGCCTCCGGCGCCCGATCCAGCAGGGAAACCATCTTTTCCAGGCTGTCAGGAGCAGTAAACCAGTCATCGCTGAACATGATTTTTATATATTCTCCCTGCGCTTCTGACAGACTTTTATTCCAGTTGAAAATGTGTCCCAAAGGTTTTTCATTATGGATATAGCGGATATCTTCCCACCCGGAACTTTTAACCAGCTCCGCAATCTCCTCATTGGTGGAATCATCCGTCAATATGATTTCCAGGTCCCGGAAGGTCTGCATACGGATGGATTCCAGAAGCCTCTTTACCTCTGCCGCATTATTATAAGCAGGGATGCATATGGAAACTTTAGGTATGTCCATCGTCCTTCCTCCCGTTCCGTATTTTTTCAACCCTTGATTTTCCGCAAAACACGTTTCGCCAAATGGCCTGTCCTGAAAATAAACCTGCGTATTCCGCCAAGCATGTGGCGCAGCCCCTTTTTAACCGGTGGTTCTTCCTTCAGAATCAGAAAGGAATACTCCTCCTGATTCTCCCGCAGATATTCCGGAAAGGTTTTGTCTATCTCAACCTGGACAAAGGACGCATTTCTGCCGAAAATGTCCTTTCCATCCTTAATTCTGTCCGCCACATCGGAAAGGACCTCCGCTTTGTTATATTCCTGATGCGCCGCGCTGCGGACCTTTTCCGCCACACGTTTTTTTACGTCCTTTTCCCCGTGGCCGCCCATATAGCCAAAATGCCAGCCGCCGTCCTCCACGCGGATGCCGCAGGCCTTTCTTTCCGGAAAACGCAGCTCGCCCAACTGGAGCTTCTGCTCCTTTAAAAGCGAATAGCTACACATCTTGGAGCCAATCCATTTTTTTCTGCCGGGAATCCCGTCTTTGGATCGTTCCGCTTCCGGGAATTCTCCTGCATAGGAGAGCAGATTGCCGGACACCTCTTCCATGTTCAGATAACAATAGAACAGCCTCTGGGCAAAATGATAGATTTTCGTCCTGTCAAAATTCTGCAGGATTTCCTTAATTTTCTCCGGATTGGGGATTTCGTCCAGATCACTGAAAATGATAATATCCTCATCCGTACAGTCCTTCAGTCCCCTGCCCACCGCATTTTTCTGGAAGGTATCCCTGTCATGGGTATAGCCCGGCGGCGTATCATCCACCACCACATGAATGATTTTGTCCGCAAACTCCGCGAACATTTCCTTGTTTTCCTCATAATACAGCGGCTTTGGGTTCCCGGAAAAGGTTTCCGTGGCCTCGCTGATGACAAACCTGTCCACCACCGGGTTCATAATATGAAGCCGCAGCTTCAGAATATCCAGTTCATTAAAAAACTGGAAACAATCATATACCATTTTAATTTCCTCCCTTCAGCCTGCCATGCAGCCTTCTTAAGGAGTTCAGAACCGTATGCTTTTTCCTGAAATCAGGATAACCCGCATTGGTCCCATACCATTTATGAAAAACAAAGGGAGTGATCCCTTCAATTTCCGGAATCATATTTTCGTGCCCGAAGTATTTCGCCACCTCCATCGGCGCGATCCGCATTCCCTCCGCCTCAAGAAGATGGCGGATTTTACAGCAGATAAAGCCGTCCTCATTAAAATATCCCTTTTCCCCTACCCAGGGAATACCGGCCTTTTTCGGATAATCCATCAGCCTCTTGCTGCGTATTCCCACGCTGTTGCCCACACGGCAAATATTGCCATAAATATCCCGGTAGGTAGTGTCATCGCCCGGCTTTGGCAGCGGCCAGGGCGAACCGATGTAGTCATAGTCCAGGAATTCATCCCGCCACATTTCCGGATGCACCACAAAGCCATCGTAGTGCACCAGCAGGGCAAAATCCGTATGAATATAGTCTCCCATATCATAGACGGTTTTGTAATTGAATGCATCGATATTTCCCAGCCGGTCAATATGGCTGTACCGGATTCCTTTGGGCAGGAAACACGGCTTTTTATCCGTAATAATCACCGCATCGGCAAACTCAATGCCACGGCAGCTGTATTCCATTGCTTTCAGGGTTTCCCTGACATTAACGCTGGTCATGGCGCAGAGGGTAACCTGCGGGAGGACCAGCTTGCCCTGGGCATTGCGGTAGCTCCTGGGTTCTTTATTTTCTGTACTCATCGCCGATTCTACCTGCCTTTCAATGCCTTCAGCCTGCGCATAACTCCCCTGGAAATCTTCCGGACTCTTGCGTTGGTATAAATGCATTTACTTTGTATTGTATAAAAAAAGGTTCTCACCTTTCCCGGACGCATATTCAGCTTTTTGTATCTGGGCGATTTATCTTTATAGGCTTCCAGTTCTACCCTGCACTCTTCATCAGAAAAGACTCTTCCCCTGCGATCCATATAATGCCAGCCGGAATAAATATTCTGCTCACTTGCCCAATAGCCATCCGATACATTATGTCTCGCCCAATATTTGGGCGCAATAATATATTGCACCGTATCACTGGTAAATGCAGGAAAATATGCAAAAGAAGAGTTTGCCAGCAGAAGATACTTCGCATTTTTTAGAATGGAATAATCCTTTGCAAGATCAAAATTATATGCAGGTACTCCGGGGAGGAATTTATTAGCCTCCTTCACATCATTCGTTATGATCATAAACTCCATATCCGGATTTATCCTGCGCATATTCTTCATACCGTCAAGCCAGTATCTTTTACGCAAATACAGTTCCGGCGAATCCATATAGTCAGAACAACGCAGATGAAGAATACACAGGTTATCCCTGCTGAATTCATAGCAGTCATATTCCGGCTTTACTTTAAGCCACTGCTTAATTTGGTCACGATAGGCAATATAATATTCCTCTGCCTGCATATTTCCAAACAAGAGCATATTATCCTTTACATGGAACATCTCTTCATCCGCAGCCGTGACATAGCAGCCATGCGTCATATCATGGCGGGAGCTGCCGGTAAAGATCCGATCATCCCTCTCTGCATAAACTCCTGTAAAATCTTCTTTTCCGGCCTTAACACCGAAATCCAAATCCATAAAATAAAGCCCGCAGGAACTGTGGATATTATTGGCCAGTGTGTCACTTCCCAAAATCGAAAAATCCCTTCCCTGCTTCATTGCGATACATCTGGTCGTTACATAGCAGAACAACTGATTACCCAGTCCCTGCCCTTTAAGCAATTCCGTACCAATCATGTAAATGCTTCCTTTATCTTCGCAGCCATTCATTCCGCTGAACAGTTACTCATTTTCTTTTGTAACTGTTCAGCACCTTCACAGTTACTTTCCTTCATTCCTTATACGTTAACCAGACGGTCATTCCTTTGCCCTTCCTGTCGGCGGCTGTCAGGAACGCTGCCCCTCTGTCAACGGCAAAATATCAGATTATGGCAGTTTCGCCTCCACAATCTTCCCTTTATCCACATTGTAGATAATATCACAATTCTCTATTGTCCGCAATCTGTGGGCAATGATGATAAGCGTCTTACGCCCATGGAAGCTGTTAATCGCGTCCATAATCGCAGACTCGGTATCATTGTCCAGCGCCGATGTGGCCTCGTCAAAAACAAGGATTTCCGGATTATGGTACAGCGCCCTTGCGATACCGATTCTCTGGCGCTGGCCGCCGGAGAGGCGTACGCCGCGGTCGCCAACGCTTGTTTCCAGCTGCTGGGGCATCTGCTCCACGAATTCCTTCATCTGGGCTTCTTCCAATACCTTCCACACCCTGGCATCGTCAATCTGATCCTTATCCACACCAAAAGCGATATTTTCCCTCAGAGAATCATCTGTCAGGAAGATCGTCTGGGGAATATAACCGATATGGCTCAGCCAGGAGGGGTAATTGTCAAAAATATTCACTCCGCCGCATGTAATCGTTCCTTTCTGCACCTGAAGCAGACCCATAAGAATATCAATCGCCGTTGTTTTTCCGGCGCCGGAAGGTCCCATAACGCCTACAGATTTACCGATGGGAACCCGCATGCAGGCATCCTCCAGAATCTTTTTCGTAGTGTTCGGGTAAATGTAGGTAATATTGTCCAGGCAGATGGCATCCTTTACCGGAACCGGCGCCGCATTGGCGTCGTCCCTGTTCTGGTATTCTCCATACTTAGTATAATCGCTGAAATCCACATTTTCATACACATAATCCAGAGACGGCTGGAAAAAAGCGATGTTGGTCACATGGCCGTTGATCCGGTTTACGCTGGGAAGCAGTCTGGTTGCCGCAAAGGCGAATGCGGTCATCTGGGGAATCATTTCCGTCAGATTGCCTCCCCTTAAGATATACACGGCCAGATACCCCAGAACGCCGCCCATACACAGCGTCTCAATCAACAATCTGGGCACATTATTCAAAACCGTATACTTACTGGTTACTTCCCCTGCAATCTGGGAATACTTTCTGAAATTCCTGGCAAAAAAGGATTCCTTATGAAGGATTTTCACATCCTTGATTCCATAAATGGACTGCAGGCGCCATTTCCCCATCCGGCTCTGTACGCTCTGGGATTTTAATCCCATGGTGTTGAGCTTCGGCTTCATCACCCGCATAATTAACAGCGTCATAACCACCAGGATGCCGCCCATGACCACCGTCATTTTGAAGTCCACAAGCAGAAGCGTAACGCACAGGAAAACGGCTACCACCGCCTCACTGGCCAGCTGGATATATTCCATCAATATAGTAAATACCTTGGGCACGTCGCTGTCCACCGTACGGAATACAGTAGGAATATCCGCATTCAAGTAAAATTCATAGGGTCTGTTCAGGTACTCCTCCAGCATATAGCTTACCGTGCGGAACTGGTTTCCGTTTACAAACCTGGCCTGGGCATAGGTAAGAAGCAGCAGGAAAAGGTTTTTTACCACAATGACCACAATGACCAGTAACAGCAGCAGCAAAATCAGCTGGGTATAGTTCTCCCTGCTTAATTCAAATCCAAAGAACCTGCACACCTGCTGAACAGTCTCGTTTTTCAGCATACGGTCCTGATCTATAATCGCGGTAATCAGCGGAAGGATTGCGGTTACGCCTACTGTTTCCAGCACGCCGCCAATCAATATCAGGATACCTATCATCCCAACTTTTCTTTTCTGTGCCTTGCTTAAAATACGACTCAGCTTTTTAATATTCTCCATCATATGCGTATCATTCTCTCCGTATAAATATCCCGGCATTCCCTGCCGTTCAGCCATCTGGCCGGCGCCGTCACCTTTTTTTCCGGGTTGTCGTTCAGCCATGCGCCCCACCAGCTGAAGCTGCTGTTAGCGATGATGTTATGTTTGCATTTGCTCATCAGGTACAGATCCAGATATCCCGTATCCTCCGTGCTTCCTTCCACCAGTATCCGGTTTTCGCCTTTAAAGTGCTCCCTCGTCCAATCCGGATCGTTGCTGAACAGGAAAAATTTTGCCCCCGGCACTTCCTTTTCCAGCCGGGCAAAGGCCTCCTGATAATACTGTTCGGTACAGATTCCCGTATAGAGCCCTCCGTGGCTTTCCTCCAGATAATCGCCTCTGCGGATGTGGACGCTCACTGATGGGCAGTCTGCGATTTCTTTTTCCAGCCTCCGGTAAGCCTCCGGAAGCGGATAAGCCCCGGATTCGATCCCACGGAAGCGGTAGGCTTCCCTCACCTGCTCCCTGCAGTCCTGAAAATACCTTTCACTCTGAAAGCATCCCTCCAGCAGCGCCGGATCACGTTCCATTACCTGCAGGTCAAAATTGATATCCTTTTCCCTGTATGCCTTTGTCTTACGCCCGGTGAGCTTTCGCCGGATACGTGAGACGGGATCCAGGGAAGAATCCGTCATTTCCGTCAGCTCCTGCTTTGTGGCCCGCTCATAGGAAACCCCGAATACATCCAGCTGCTTCGGCCGCGTTCCCGGCCCCTCATAGCAGGTGATATCGTCTATTTTCACGACCTTCCCCTTCGCCTTCAGACTCAGGTAAAGGGCATATTCAAACATCTGATTGCCCAGCCCTCCTGATAATTGCACAATTACCATACTGTACTTGCTCCCATCTGCACCATCTTATCACAGACCTCTAAAAGCCTGCATATTTTCTGCCTTCTATGCCTTCAATGCCGGCGAAGCCGCTGCTTCACCGGAATCAGAAACCGTTCATTCACCATAATTACCGCCAGATACAGCTTCGGGCTTTTCAGGAAAATTTCCATCTTTTTCTTTTCCTTCGGGTTAGCCGCCCTGCATGCATATACCCTGTCCATATCCCCGCGGTCCGTCAGCAGCCTCTCCCGTATGACTCTCCTGTACTTTTCTTTCATATCCTTTTGGGATTTTCCCAGGGCAATATAGTACAGGAGCAGCCTTTTATAGAAAAAATACCTGTGTACATCCGCCAGATCCTCTCTTCCGATAGAGCGTAAAAATACTTCCTTTTCTTCATAGGCAGGGATCTGATCCGTAAAAATCCGGCTTCCCAGCCCTTCGCCCATGATACTGCCCTCCCGCTCCAGCACATAATTATAAAGCGCCAGATCCAGATAAATCGTTTTTTGGGAACGTGCCAGCAGCATGGTGGTGTACACAATATCCTCATAATACTTTCCCGTGGGAAAACGCAGCTCCCCCATCAGCTCCCTGCGGTACAGCTTGTTCCAGGCAGCGTTCTGGATGCAGATATCATCCTCCTCCATAAGAAAGGATTCCAGGGCCTCCTGGCCGTCAAAAACCACGGCCGCACCGGTGGAAGCATCCATCTCCCGGTTCCGGTAAATCTTCCGGTATCTGCATACCGCCAGGGGCGCATCGAATTGTCTGGCAGCGGAAAGCAGCTTCTCATACATATCCGTCTCAATCCAGTCGTCCCCGTCTACAAAAGCGATATATTCTCCGTCCGCAGCAGCGGTTCCGGCATTCCTGGCGTCTGAGAGGCCGCCGTTTTTCTTATGGATGACCTGAATTCTGCCATCCTCTTCCGCCAGCCTGTCACAGATGGCCGGGCAGCCGTCCGTAGCGCCGTCATCCACCAGAATGATCTGCAGATTCCGATAGGTCTGGTTTCTGAGGGAACGGACACATTTTTCCAGATAGGCTTCTATATTATAGACTGCTACTATCACAGAAATTTTATCCGTCTGTTCCTCCTCCGGTATCGGCAAAGGCGTGAATTTTTCCAGTTTCCGCAAGGCTTCCACCTCCTTCAGACAGCCAGCTTGCGTTCCGCCATCCATGCCTGGAACATCAATATATACCAGATCTGGATGCGCCACACACCGTTTTCCACGAAATCCTTCCAGATGGTCCATACCACCTCCGGATTCAGCATCCCCTGGCTCTCCAGCGTCCTGCGATCAATCAGCGTTTCCGCCCAGGCCCGCAGGGACGGCTCCTTCAGCCATTTGGCAATGGGAATGGAAAATCCTTTTTTCGGCCTGTCCATCAGCTCCTTCGGCACATACTTATAAAGCACATCCCGCAGAACCAGCTTTCCCGTCTCTCCCTGACGTTCGTACTCCACAGGAAGGCTCCAGGCGAACTCCACCACATCCTTGTCCAGCATCGGCACCCTCGTTTCCAGCGAAACAGCCATGGCCGTTCGATCCACCTTCACCAGAATATCATCCGGATGGTACATGAGCATGTCCATCAGCATGATCGTGTGATTGACCTCCTTCAGGTATCCCTCAGGCATCATGGTATATTTATAGGGCAGGTTCCCCCGCTGCTTTGCAATTTCCATGGTGAGCGGATCTGTCAGGCGGGACTGGAGATAAATATCCGCCGGATCCTTTGCGCCCAAAAGCTTTCCTTTGATACGGAAGATTTCTTTCCTGGCAAACGGGCTGTGAAGTACCAGGCCGCTGCAGGGCTTCCTCAGAAAATAGGGGACATTTTTCATCTTGTTCCAGATGCGACTCACCGAGGCATAGGACGTATAGCCGCAGAACAGCTCATCCCCGCCGTCGCCGCTTAAGGAAACGGTTACATGCTCCCTTGTCATTTTACTCACCAGATAGGTCGGGATCTGGGAGGAATCCGCAAAGGGCTCCCCGAACATAAACGCAAGCCTGGGGATGACAGCCTTGGCATCCTCCTCCGTAATATAAAGCTCCGTATGCTCGGTTCCCAGTATTTTCGCTATTTCCCTGGCCGCCTCCGCCTCATTGTACTCTGCTTCTCCCATACCTATGGTAAAGCTTTTCACCCTTCCGCTGTTCAGTGACTGCATCAGCGCCACAATCGTGCTGCTGTCAATGCCTGCCGATAAAAAGGCGCCTACCGGCACATCCGCCACCATCTGTTCCCGTATGGAATTCTTCAGAAGGCGCTCCAGCTCCTGCGCCGCTTCTTCCCGACTGCCGGTAAACAGGTTTTCCTGCCCCTTCCGTGCCGCTTCCCTCACAGACCAATAGGCCTCCAATTCCGGCTCTGCAAAGGGCTGACGCAACGTAAGTATACAGCCCGGCTCCAGCTTCCGAATATCCTCATAAATAGAATAAGGCGCCGGTATATAACCATGTACAAAGTAAATATCCAGGACATCCTTATTGATTCCATTATTGAATCCGTCCAGCGCGGCAATGGAACCGATATCCGAGGCAAACACAAAGCTGCCGTTGACAAATCCATAGTACAGGGGTTTTTCCCCGATGCGATCCCTGAGAAGGTAAAGGACGCGTTCCTCCCTGTCATACAAAGCGATGGCAAACATCCCCTTGCACATGGAAATGGCTTCCTTCACCCCATAATGCTCCATAGCCTCCAGAAGCACCTCCGTATCCGAACCTCCCCGGAAATGATCCACCTTTTTTTCATCCAGAAGCCGTTTCGCAATCTGTTTATAATTATAAATTTCACCGTTAAATGCAATTTCAAACCTGCCGCTGTGAGACTGCATGGGCTGTGCGCCGTTCTCGGAAAGATCCACAATGGAAAGCCTCTGGTGGCCGAAAACAACCCTGCCGTCTTCACTGGCCCAGATCCCGGAGGCATCCGGCCCTCTGTGGCGCATACGGTCATTCATTTTCCTTATGTTTTTCTCCCAGTCTGTTTTCCAGTTGCAAAATCCTGCAATACCGCACATAGGCTCACCTGCTTTCTTACGGTCTGCGCTTTTTATGCGCTGACCTGGCGGAATAATTCTTCAAATAGTATCTGCTCGGGACGACGCATCGTCCTGAACCGTTGCAAAAAATTACTCTTCTTCCTCAATTACCTTAAACTCTTTCCGGGCTATTTTATCAAGTATGGTCTGCTTTGCGCTCTCTGTCTGTTCTTCCCACAGTTTCGCCGCCTTATCCCAGCTTTCATAGCCTTCCCGTCCCCGTTTATCTTCAAAATCATAGTGGGTGCTCAGATATTCCCCCAAAAAGGCGCTGCATTTTTCCATGCCGAAGGCATTGGTATGGCCGCCGTAATCATCAAAATCCGTTTCAAAATCAATTCCCAGCTCCTCATAATAATCATTCAGATTCAGAAAGCCGTAGCCTGTAGGCGCAATGATATCCGCAATATAATTATACTGGCGCTGTTTTTCTTCCGTCATGGTATTGGGGGAAACGATGAAAAGCGCATTCAGCCCCTTTTCCTGCAGACAGGAAAGCAGCTCCCGCAGCACCTCCTCCTGATCCTCCGGTATGGCCTGCCGCTCCGTTACCCAGGAAAAATCCGCAATCTCACTGGGACCCACATCATCCCTGATGACAGCGCCCTTCAGCGGATCCGGCCACTCATACCGGAAGGTAACGATCTGGCTGGGCAGCACCATGGTTTTCCAGTTGGAATGATACTTGAAAATATCAAAGTAATAGGTATAACGCGGTTCCGGGCCGTCCGGATCCACCAACGCATTAATCGTCTTAATCCGGTTCCAGGAGTATTTCATATTATCGGTCACTCCCCTGGTATAGGCCATATTCTGGGTCAGCCGCTCATCCGGCCCCAGGTACATGCGCAGTTCAAAAATGTAAAGCCCCGGATCCTGCGTTTTCTCCGCTTCCTCCACCAGATGCACCGCCGCCTTGGGCCGCTGCATGTTTGAGGACAGCGGATAACAGGTTATCCCGGTATCCTTCCAGATTTTCGGCCCCGCATAATACGGATACACCGGACTGGATCCGATCATAACCACATCAATCGTATCTTCCTTCTCTGCATAAAATCCCACAAAAATATCCTTAATATCACCATTCGTACGGATAATATAAGTCAGCGGTATCAGAATCAGGAAAAACCCTGCTATGAAACAAATTGTCTTAATCCATTCTTTTTTCTTCATACTACCTGTTGCTTTCTGTCAGCTGCCGCTTCCGCCCTTTTCATCGGCGGCGGACAGCTTATCTTTCTCTGTAACGGAAACATTTTCCGGCCCTGCCTTAACAACGGTGCAGTTTTATCCAATTTCCTTCATTTTGCCGGCGGCAGGAAGGAAAGAAGATAGTCCATCCAGGTCCTGTCCACATGCTCCGGCCGATACTCTTCCAGCAGCTTCGACGCATTCCGGCCCATTTTCTCCGCTTTCTCCCTGTCGGAAAGAAGAATCCGCAGCCGCTCCTCCAGCGCCTTCCCATCACCAGGCGGAATCAGATACCCGTTCACGCCATCCTCAATCAGCTCCGCAGGCCCGCCGCAGGGGCAGTCCGTGGAAATTACCGGCAGTCCCATACACATGGCCTCAATCAGCGTATTCGGCATCCCCTCACTGTAAGAGGACAACACGAAAGCGCTGCTTCTGTAAATTTTATCCGCCACATCCGACACCGCTCCCGGCAGGCTGATTCGTTCCGAAAGCCCCAGCTGCTCTGAAAGCTTTATCAAAGGCTCCCTGCACTCGCCGTTTCCGTATATAACAAGCCTTACCTCCGGAAAATCCGCCGCCAGCGCAGCAAACGCCCGCATTATCATTTCATGGTTTTTATTGGCGTCCATACGGCCTACCGCATGGATACAACGCTCCCGTTCCCCCTCAAACCGCTCCCTGACAAAGGACGGATTCAGCGGATTTTTTAATATCACCGCTTTCTTCCGGATCCTTTCCGGGAAAAACTGCATGGCCTCCTTTGTCTGAAGAACCACTCCCGCCGCCCTGGCAAAATAAGTTTTCGCAAAGAAACGCAGCACACCGGAATAATATTCCTCCTTCGGCTCTCCCCGGACGGAAATCACTACCGGAATACGAAGGAAGCTGCTGGTCAGCAGCGCCATCAGATTATTTTTCCCAATAAAGGACAAAATTACATCCGGCCGCTCCGCTTTCCAGATACCCCGCAGCTTGAAAAACCGCCGGAAAAAGTTCACCACCCGGCTCCTGCTCTTCTCCTCCTCCGTAATCTCGCTGAATACACGCCGGATACCGGGCGACAGAGAGTATTCCCCCTGCCCCTCATACTGGGTCACCACAGTGACCTCCACGCCGTTATCCTTCAGATACTCCGCCAGATTCACCAGGACACGTTCCGAACCGCCCTTACGGAGCGCGCTGATAAAAAGAGCAATATGCGGTTGTTTCCTGTCTTTTTTCTCACACTGTCCTTTTCCCAACTTCACCACTCCTTAAGCCTGTCTGATATAACAGGCATACCACTGCTGAAAGGTATAAAAAGCCCATACTATCCTGGAATAATTGGATCCGCTTCCCGGACCGCCGTCTCCCTGCTCCAGATACCTGGTAACAAACCTGCTCACATAATCCGCATCAAAAATTCCCTGCCGTCCCAGAAATCCCTTTTCGGAATACGTCTCCAGACTCTCCCGCAGCGGTCCCCGCAGCCATTTATCCAACGGCACCGAAAACCCCTTCTTTTTCCGATCCAGCATTTCACGCGGTATATAATCATAAGCGATACTCTTCAGAATCCGCTTCTTTTCCTTCCCGTCATATTTAAAAGAATGAGGCAGCCGGAAGGAATACTCCATCACATCCTTATCCAGAATCGGACACCTTGCTTCCAACGAATATTTCATGGACGCCCTGTCCACCTTGCACAGGATATCCCCCGGCAGATACGTATCCATATCAAGAAGCATTCTGCGGATCTGCCAGTCCTTTACCTGATAGCCGCTTTCCTGCGGATACCTGCAGTCCAGCCCGCTTTCCGGGACAAAGGCCATGGCTGTCTTCAGATAAGCCGGCGGACACATCTGCGTTTTCAGCTCCGGATCCCGGTTCTCCGACACAGCGCGCACCTTCACTGGAAGCCTTTCCTCCAGCTTCGTCCCCTTAAGCCCCGGCAGCCCCAGAACTCCATGGACAAACGCTCCCGCCCCATCCAGCCGCTGCGCCTGCGCCAGCCTGTCATACATCTGATAACCGCAGAAAAACTCATCCCCGCCGTCACCGGACAACGCCACCGTCACCCGCTCCCTGGCAAGCGCCGACACCAACATGGTAGGGATCTGCGAACTGTCTGCAAAAGGCTCATCATAATACTTCGGAATGCTCTCCACAAGCTCAAACATCCCCTTCTCATCAATATAAGCCTCCGTATGATCCGTCCCCAGATACTCCGCCACCTGCCTGGCATACGCCGCCTCATCATACCGCTCCTCCTCAAACCCGATGGAAAAGGTTTTCACCGGTTCCGCCGAATTCTCCTGAGCAATTGCCGTCATCAAAGAAGAATCATAACCCCCGCTCAAAAAACTGCCCAAAGGCACATCCGCGATCATCCTGGAAGCCACAGCTCTCTTCAAAAGCCCCTTCAGCTCCCCCTTCGCTTCATCAAAATCCTCAACCGGCCGCTCCTGCATCCTGTGATACACCCTGCCGATATCCCAATATTTCCACTTCTTCACTTCGCCCTGATGAAACCGCAGCACACCTCCCGGCTCCAGCTTATAAACATCCTTAAAAATACTATCCGGCGCATTGATATACTGCTGATACAAAAACCTGGCAAGCACATCCCTGCGAATCTCCTTCCGGAATCCCGGACAAGCCATCAAAGGCTTCAGCTCCGACCCAAAGACCAGATTACCGCCCTCAATCCAATAATACAAAGGCTTCTTCCCGATCCTGTCCCGCACCAGAAAAACCTCATCCGACCTCCTGTCATACAAAGCGATGGCAAACATCCCGTTCATCCTGTCAATACAGGAAATACCCCATTTCAGGTAAGCTGCGATAATCACCTCCGTATCACAGTTAGACTTAAAGGGGTAGTCCGAAAGTTCCTTCTTCAATTCGCCGAAATTATAAATCTCACCATTAAAAACCACACTCACACACTGCCCTGCCACACCAAAAGCAGCCTCCGAATGCATAGGCTGATGCCCCAGCTCCGAAAGATCCATGATAGAAAGCCTGCGCTGCGCAAATCCAACCCGGTACCCATCTCCCCCGACATAAATCTCCGCCCCGGAATCATTAGGCCCCCGGTGATACATCGTATCATTCATCCCCCGCAAAGCCTCCAAAGAAATATCCCCCCGGCTAACAAACCCGCAAATCCCGCACATCCTCCATCACTCCCTTCCAAACCAAACTCCTCATGCCATATCAACCATTAAAACTCAAAAACTTCACTTCTACACCAACTAACCCCTTATCTTTTGCCCTTATCCTTTACGCCCTTCATCATAGCCCCAGGCTCCCCGTCCGTCCCCGGAGGCCGCGCTTCTGTTTATCTCCTGTCTGCCGTCTGTCTGGCCGGGACGGGGATTTTTGCAGGTGAGTCCCGAGAAAATGGAGATATTTCTTACAGACTCCGCTTTCCCTGCGGCTGCCCGCCTAAAATGGCGATGTCTGACGAACGCAGTGAGGAGTTCCGCCATTTTGGCAGCCGCAGGGAAAACGGAGCCTGTTAGAAATATCCCATTTTTGAGGCCGAACCAGCAAAAACCCCGCCCCGGCCAGACAGACGGCAGACAGGAGACAAACAGAAGCCGGGGCCTCCGGGGACGGACGGGGAGCCGCCGCCCTACAACGAATCGCGGATGCTGGCGAAGTGCTTACACTCGTTATCGATAGTATCCATCAGCTCTGCATTACGCTCCTGAAGCAGCGTCCTGAAATTCTCCAGATTATCATACCCCTTCTTCGTCCAGGAATAAGGATGGGTCAGAATCTGTACCCTATCATATCCCAGCAGCGTTTCTTCATCCGGCACCCCATAATTCCACCTGTGCTTGGCGTCGGAAATATATTTTACATGAAGCGGCGTATCCGCTGTTACGTTTTCTGAAAAGGTGAAAAATTCATCCTGATAAGCATTGATGATGCCGGGGAATTTGATATTCTCCCGAAGCACATCCGCCGAAGGCCTGTGGATGGAAAACTCTGTGATTTCAAAGCCCAGCATTTCACTGAGCACATGGATTTCCTGCAGTATCTTCCTGCGCACAAGCTCCATATCAGTCAGGCCGTTCAAAGCGAAGTGGAGGCCGATAACATGTCCTCTTTCATGCATATATTTAATCATATCCATATTTTTCTTGGACAGGATATTGTAGGAATTGTTCGTCCACTGGAAGAAATAAGTGGAAGTAAAATCCATGGAAAGCTCCAGCTTGGAAAGCGCAAAAGCACGATCCACACTGAATTCCACATCATGACGCATGATAATAAATTTATCCTTTTCCTGCGCCTGCCTGAAATTACAGGCCCTGCCGCTTTCTTTGATAATTCTTATGATCTCTTTATAATCCGCATAGGAAAACATACTTTCTTGCACCTCTCTGTCCGCCTTTACCGCAGGCGGGAATCTTTTCGTACCTCTCTTATGTCCGCAGCCATACCAGTTACAGCTGCCTCACAGACAGCTGTCAGTGTCTGCATACTGATTCTATATAATCCTGCCACTGTTCAAAAACCGCCTTGCTGTTGGCAATTTTTCGGATATCCCGGGCCTTGCTTCCAAGGCGTTCCGCCAGCTCCGGATTTTCTATCAGACGGCAGATCCCCTCCGCCATCGCGTCCTCGTCCTTAATCGGCACTAAAAGGCCGTTTACCCCATCCTGTATCACTGTCCTTGGACCGCCGCAGGGACAGTCAGTGGACACAATGGGAAGCCCCAGAGCCATCGCCTCCAGCAACGCATTGGGAAGCCCCTCCCAGTCGGAGGAAAACGCAAAAACAGAAGCATTCACCAACTGCCTCTCCAGGGAATCACTGGCCCCCATCAGGAACACATAAGCTTCGGCTTTTCTTTCGGCAATCAGCTGCTCCAGAAGCTCCTTCGTACCGTCCCTGGAATCGCCGCCGTATATTTTAAGTACATAGTCGGGATGCTTCTGATGTACTTTATCAAAAGCACGGATTAACATAAGCTGGTTTTTGAAATCCACCAGCCTGCCTGACTGCACCACTTCTTTTACCCTTGTTTCCGGTTTGGGAATATCCAGATATTTATTATTCAGCGGATTCAGTATGATACGTGATTTCCGCTGTACCTTGACCGGAAAAAAATCCCGCTGCCCTTCCGTCTGGAACACGCAGCCTGCTGCCCTGGGAAACAGAAGAGGGATCTGGATTTTATCATCCCATTTGTCATAATGCCCAACAGGATCCGTTCTTACCGAGACGATGACCGGAATCCCGGTTCCCAATGCAGCCGTTATAGCGCGGTAATTCGCCTTATGGCAGAACGCCACCACCACATCCGGCCTCACCTTTTTTATAAAAGCCCGCAGCCTCTTCTCACGGATTCTCAGCTTGGCGATTCTGCCCTTGCCCTCTTCCTCCGCATTCAGACCCACATGGACTCTTGTAATACTCTTATCAATACGAAATTCATTTTCCGCATACCATTCCGTAGCGATATAGACCTCGTAACCCTCAGCCGCAAACTGGTGGGCCAGATTGGTAATAACCCGCTCAGCCCCGCCCTGTTCCAGGCTGTTTATATGAAAGATTATTTTACGCATATTTGCTCCCATCCGTGCACCGGCTGCTCCTACATTAACATTCCGGGAAGATCCTGCCCATCCTTCATGAACAGAATTAACACTTCCTTAATTTGGGTACACAAATTCAACTTAGTTTACCACATTAGAAGGGAGGTTACAAGGGACTGTTTTCAAACAAACGCCTGTTTTGCCTCATTTCTGTGTGTATGAACAACAGCTCCTTCCAGGGCCTGATACCGGGATATTACTGAAATGCCTGACGTTTCTTTACCTCTGAAATCAACTAAAAAGCGGATACCGGCATGCTTCATGCTGTGGTATCCGCCTGCAGGCTGTCTCTATTCCATTCCGCCGTTTTATCCCCTGTGCAGCGGGGCTGAGTCAGTCATTGTTTTTATTGCTGTTTTCTCCGCCAGGGCCATCTTTCCTGGGCACCTCATCAGGAATGACATCCTGCGTACTGTCATCGGGCAGCGGCAAATCCACTTCGGGAATATTGCCGTCGTCATATACGCTTAAGTTCTTCGTTTTGGAACCGGATAAATTCTGTCCATTCTTGTCCATACTCTTTCCGCCTTTCTGTTTTGGGAATAGTATGTCCGGTTTGGTTTTCTTTATTCCCCACTGCCGTTATCTGCATTTGAGATGTTAACCAAGGAACCTCTGCCACCTTTAATATCTGATATCCCCATCATGTGTCAAAAGGGATATGGAATCCAGTCCTTCCAGTTTGCTGCAGGCTTCCATCAGGCCCATTTCATCCTTTGTCCTTAGCTCAATTACATAATCAATCCCGGCAGGCGTTATATTACGCGACCTGATTTTATAACCTTTGGCAAAAGAATTCAGTACAGGCAGAAATTTCTTTTCTATTTCTTTATCCGAGCTATTTACCACCAGAAGAAGCGGTGCCTACGGCATTTTTATAAAATCAAGCAGAAATGAAAGTATCGTTACAATCAGGCAGGTAACAATTGCCAGCACATACAGCCCGGCCCCACATATAATTCCGGTGCTGATGGACCAGAACAGAAACAGAAGATCCATAGGACTTTTTATGGCATTCCGAAAACGAACAATTGACAGGGCGCCTACCATACCCAGAGAAATAACAATAGAAGACTGGAGCGCCAGCACAATAGCCGCTGTCAGAACCGGCATGATTGCCAGTGTCTTGTTAAAGTCCCTGGAATAAAAACTGCTGTGGCTGTTCAAACGGTAAATATAAAATATATACATCGACAGTACTACCGTTACAAGAAGAATGAAGATGATATGATAAACCGACATCTCCATTGAAAATCCTTCCAGTACCGACTTTTTGATTATATCCTTTGCACTCATCTCATTTCTCCTGTTCTGTATGCTTCAAGCGCTATTCTGCATTCCTTATATTTTGAAAAAGGGGTCTGCTGGTGCCTCCCCGTTTCCAGCGCCTGTGCAATATAATCCGGAAGCACTTCATCATATTTTACTTCCAGAACATGCTTTCCCTTTTCCATGACAGGCATAAGTCTGATTCCGGGTTCCAAAAAATGCCTGATATCAGCAGACGCTGAAATATTTCTGTCAAATGTAATTCTGACATTTCCTATGTTACTTATATATGCTGTTCTTTCATACTGCACAATAGTTACCGGCAAAAGCCAGTCCGTTGTCATTGCCAGATACAGCATACGCAAAACCTTAGGAGAAGACTTTTGAAAGGGCAGTCTTCTCCCTGCCATAAGCTCTCTACATTGTTCTTCAGTGAGCAGACAGGCATCCTTTTTTGTCATACCATTCAATTTATATTTGACCTCAAGAGCAATTCTGTCGGTATGGCCGCCATAAATGCGGATACGGAACTTTTTTCTGTCATTTGCACCATCTATTGTTTCAGCAAGGCAGGAATCATCAAAATCATCAAAATACAGGCTCCTGATCTGATATCTCTTTCCTTCCTCATGATGTCCGTCCTCCTTCATTATGGAAGACAGCCTTCCGGCTAAAATCTGAAGCTCTCCCTCCGTACAGATATATTTTTCTTCTACTCTGTAATCCATCGGTTTCTAATCTCCATAATTGCTTCCATCTGCAATGACGCTGTCAAGAAATGCAATCCGCTCCCCGATATATTCCTTTATAGAAGAAATATCAGTATTGTTTTCCGCTTCCGGCCAACGCAAAGACTCCCTTGCAAACGCACCGCTTTCTGCCAGCATTGTCATATACTCATCTGCCGCTTCACATAAACGTTCCTGTTGTATCACCCCATCTCTCATAGAATTCCACAGACTTTTTGTAAGACCGGATATTTCGTCAGGCCGACTTTGATACAGATTTTGGTAATCCTGCAGCGAATAAATTGTATCAATGTCAAAAACACCGAATTTGGTCATGTTTGTTGTTTCATCCGACCAGGCATCTCCAAAACTATAATTTAAGTCCCACGGTATTTTCTGTAGAAGCAGTCCGTTTCCGTCTTCAGATGCCGCAATAAAAAAATTCTTGTCTATATTGTCCGAAGCAGAAAGGAACTGCGCAAAAAGCCAATAATTAACCACATTTTCTTCATCAAGCTTAACTGAGTTTTCGGTAATATTACCCTCCGTAATAAATTCAGTATAATACTGCATCGGTGCCCAGATATCAGGCTGCGGTTCTTTCGGATATTCCACCTCAATATCTTCTGTTTCCATACAATCGGATAATGGAACATAATATTCCTTATTTATCCCTTCCAGGGAACCGCATTTATATAGATAATCCCCTTCCTTCAACGACAGCTGCTTTCTATCAATCGGCTCCATCAGCCCATACAATCCGCGGTAGAATCCGTTAACAAACACCTCCGCATATTCCATCCTGCTGCCTGACAGATTCGGACTTATTTCACTCCATATATCAAGTGCCAGTTTTTCACGGATTTTGCTTGTATCTGAATAAAGCGCATTCAATATCCATTTATTATCATCGCGCATGCCCAAAAAGGATTTACTTTGTGAATCTCCCTTTTCATCAAACAGCCGTATTCCAAAACTCTTCTTATCAAACTGACGGCTGCTGGCTCCTCTTTCATAATAAGTACAATAACTCTCTTTAATGGTATACATTCCACCGGCAATAGCATCAGAAGGATTCCATACGACAATCCTGCTGTTATTGCTGACAGACTTTTGTTCAGATTCCACTAAATCTCCTGTAATACTGATTATCGGCAGCCCTGAAAATACGATTTCATCCTCGGTATACCATCCGTCTCCAAATACTATAAACCGGAAGGGATGCCCTTCCCTGACAGCGCTCTTTTTATCCTTCCAATAACTGTCTTCATAAAAATAAACTTCTGTCTGATGATCCAGGGTTTTTAACTGACCTTCAAATTGTTCCGTATTCATTGACTGTGAAATATAATAGAATCCATAATTCCCATCATATGGCAGTTCCTTTTCACAAAATCGTACAAAAGCTCCCGGAAGTTCTTCTGAAGCTTCTCTGCCTTCCTTCATAAGGTTGAGCTCATCTTCTGTTTTAATAGCTGTGGATAATATTTTTTCGTTTTCCCTGGCTTCCTCATTTATTCCAAACAGCAGAAAACCCCAAAATAAAAGTATACTTGTACAGAAAATAATACCTTTTTTTCGCACATTTTCTCCTTAACTGAACCATTGCCGGCTAAAGCCGGCAGGTTCGGACTAGCGGCTAAAGCCGCCTAAAGTTGACCTATCTCAAAGTTATCGTTCTTCCTTCTTTCTTCGAGATTCTGATTTTTTATATATTCGGCTATCACCTCATGCGGTGATACTGATACCAACAGATGTATGTGATCCTTTTCTACGTGACCTGACAATATTTCCACTTCCTTTGTCTGGCATACCTGCCTTATCAGATCTCTTGTTCGTTCCGCTATTTTTCCTACAATTACCGGCTTCCTGTATTTCGTAATCCATACTATATGATACTTGATATCATATGTTGCATGTGCTGACTTCCTGTAATTTTCCATTCTATCACCTCAAGCCTAGTATTTCTCACTTGAAGCTATGGGGTTGACCTAAAGGCTTCGCCTTAAGGCGAGGGATTTAACCCCCTTATACAGACATTAACTTTATAAAGTGTTTAGTGTTTCCTTTCACCAAATTCTATACATTATACTTCTGCATTCCGCCATTTTCAACTTTTTATTAGAAGTTTCTAAAAATTTAATAATTTTTTGACAGTAATTGTCAAATAAAAGTGCAAAAGCAGTTGGAACATATTATTAGGTGGAATATTTTTCCTGGATAGTGCTGAATAATCTTTTATGCAAAACCTTAAATTTTTTTTAATTTTACCGTAATCCTTTATTTTAACTTGTATATTTTTCCATTAACGTAGTAGAATATAGTACTGACTATGATAATACAGAACGAATGTCTCAAATAGTATCATATGTTTCCGTATATTTTTCAATCTTCCCTGGAAAGGAGTTGATTTCAGAAGCCATACTTATGGATTCTGATAAAAAGCCTATGAAATCATTTCTGGTAAAAAGTGTCCTGGCTGTTTGTATCACCCTGTTTTGTTTATTCTATCTGGATATTATGTATGAACAAAAATCAGATAATCCCATAGCGGAAATCAATGCCTTTAATTTTGTCCCGGAGACAATTCAAATCGCTAATTTCGGAAGTTCGCACGGTCAATGTGCTTTCGACTGGTCAGCCCTTAAGGATCGCGGGCTGAAATGTTTTAATTTCGCACTGACCAGCCAGTCCTTTGAATACGATTATGCGCTGTTAAATATGCATAAGGACGCTTTTACAGAGGGAAGCATCGCCTTTATTCCGGTTTCCTACTTTTCCTTTAACCGTGAGGCAACTGACCCCAATGATATAGAAGCCATCAGTATCAGGTATTACCGCCTGCTGTCTCCCCAGTACAATCCCGACTACAGCTTGTATAAGGATCTTGTTGCTGTAAGATTTCCTATTCTTTCAGCAGGTGATGGAATCTTCGACCTGTTTAAACCGCCGATTTCCTTCCCCTCATTGTCGGATAACCGCCAGAATATTGTATATGCCGCGGAAGCCTCACCGGATGCTGCTCCGGGAACAGAAGCGCCTGCTGCCGAAGGTGAGCTGCAGGGAGAGGGGGAATCTTCTGATACACCGCAGGCACCTGCTCCTGAAAATCCGGAACAAATTTACGGTGCTGAAAAGGTACAGGAATTTGAGGCCAAGGGATATGCCCGATATCAAAGGCATTTTGAAGGGAAAACAGATTATTTTGAAGAGGATAAAGAACAGGATCTGCGAAATATAATTGAATTATGCAAAGAAAGAAATATTACTCCCATATTGATCACAACCCCCTATACACAATACTATAATCAATATGTCTCTGCAGATTTTTTATATGAATTCTACAGTAAAATACAGGATATCGCTGTTGAATACAATATTACGTATTACGATTATTCCCATGATGAACGTTATCAGACGAACCTTCAATATTTTGGAGATGCCGACCATCTGAATGAAAAAGGGGCGGTTTACTTTACAGAAATGCTGACGAATGAGATTCCTGAATTGAAAGCTTATCTTGAAACACATTAATTCGCGTCCCTGATAAACTGTATATCGCTGCAGCAGTTCCTATTTTTTCTGCTGTATGACATAAAAGATCCGGCGTTTACAGGAGCCGTTCCCGCTTCAGCTTTTTCCTCATGCACTCCAATGATGAACGGCTTTCCAGGATTCCGATATTATGGAAATACTACGGATTCCTGCCACATGGAGTTGAAGCTGAGGTGGAATATGAGGCCAGAAAGGTAACCGCCTTTGAATGATCTTGGTAATATAAAGGCAGAGGCAACTAAAACGCCTATGGCAATACCCAGTCTGTATAATGCACCATTAAAAGGTCTTTTGCTAATAGCAATCACCTCTTCCAACATCACCCTCGCCAGTATTCTTATATACAGTCAATGAAGAAATAACAGACCTGACCCCAAAATACAAATCCTTTTTCCTTTGCCGTCATTACTCTTTGCACTCCCCGCAATCCTGTGATAAAGTACAGATAACGCAGTTGTAAATGAAGACCATGCATTGACCAAATACCGCAAAAAAGTGCTGCCGGATTAAAAAAATATTCCTGTAAACTATTTTAACTGATTTTTGGGGAATATGTAGGAAAACACAAAACAGCTGCCCGATATCACAAAAAAGCTTTACAGAAAGGACCAAAAAACCCCATGAAAAATTCAGAAGACCTGCGTCGTGCGCTTCGTGCCATCGACCATAAAAGCTATCCTGCCTACAAGGATTTAAAAGGAAGCTATTCCTTCCGCAATTATGTCTTATCCATTGACCATGTCCAAGGGGATCCCTTTGCCTCTCCGTCCCGCCTGAGCATCCTTGTTGACGGAAAAACCGCCGGATTTCCTGCCGGGCTTTATGATACCCGCTATAAAAAGGTTGCGCTACAGGACTACCTGAACCGGCTTTTTTACCAGGAGATCGAAAAGTATACCTTCAAGGCCAAAGGCTCCGGCAAAAGCGGGCTGATCAGTGTCAGCCGCTGCGGCCAGGAAATTCTGGAGCGTTCCGCCGTAACCATCAACCCGGAAAACGGCGGCCTGTTATTCCGTTTTGCCGCTGGTTTTCCGGCCAATGGAAGGACTATCAACGCGTCACAGCTGGAACGCATTCTCTTTGATTTCCTGCCGGCCTGCGTACAGACGGTCTGCTTTTACAAAAAGCTCTCCCCCGCCAAGGTACAAAGCGTCATCCATCTGGCTGAGGACCAGCATTATATCCGCACCCAGCTGCCTGCCCTGGATTTGTGTGCGTTTGTAGCCAATGGTTCCATCCTTCCCAGGCAGTCCGGGGTATCGGACCTCCCCATGAAAGAAGGCATTCCCTTCACCTCCCCCTCTTCCATGGAAATCACACTGAATCTGCCCCATCATGGGCCGATTACCGGCATGGGCATCAGGAAAGGAATCACCCTGATCGTAGGCGGCGGATATCATGGGAAATCCACGCTCCTTGAGGCTCTGGAGCTTGGCGTATACAACCATATCGCAGGCGACGGCAGGGAATATGTCATCACTGATGACAGCGCCCTGAAAATACGCGCAGAGGATGGCCGCAGCATCAAAAAAACGGACATATCCATGTTCATCAATAACCTTCCCAACGGAAAGGATACCAAAGCCTTCTATACGGAGGATGCCAGCGGAAGCACCTCACAGGCCGCCAATGTCATAGAAGGCATGGAAAGCGGAACCTCACTTTTCCTGATAGACGAGGACACCTGCGCCACTAATTTCATGATACGCGACGAGCTGATGCAGCGCGTGGTCTGCCGGGAAGAGGAGCCTATCACTCCCTTCATTGAACGCGCCCGTTTCCTCTATGAAAAATGCGGCATTTCTTCCGTAATTGTTGCCGGAAGCTCCGGTTCCTATTTTTACATCGCAGATGCGGTAATCCAGATGGATCGCTATGTTCCCAAAGACATAACCGCTTTTGCCAAAAAAGAAGCCGCCCTCTACGCCTCCCGCAATCAGGAAACACCGGAAGCGGGAATGCCCCAGCCGCTCCCTGATCCCGAACTGCCATCCTTCCGCCGCACTCCCGGCTATCGTCCAGAGCTTCGCAGGGATGAACGGCTGAAAACCAAGGTCCACGGCCGGGAAAACATTCAGATTGGACATGAGGACATCGACCTGCGCTACCTGGAACAGCTTGCCGATTCGGAACAGACCGCCGCCCTTTCCTATATGCTTGCCCTGGCGGAAAAAAGTATGTTTAACGGTCAGACCAGCCTGCGTATGCTTGTGGATTCCTTTCTTTCACTGATTGAAAAAAAAGGCCTGTCCGCACTGGCCGGCTCCGGCTATCTGCCCACGGATCTGGCGGTTCCCAGACGGCAGGAAATCTTTGCATGCTTTAACAGATACCGGGGATTGAAATTATAATTTTTTATAAAAATGCATTCAGGCAAATAATAAGAAAACTGCGGCATCCATCTTTTTCAGGTGGATACCGCAGTTTTTTCAACCGCAAACAGCGGGAATTTACAAGCCATTACAATTGAATTTTACCTTTCACACATCCTCCGCCATCCCGCGGAGCTGTTCCACATAAGCTTCATTGGAAAAGCAGGCCGCCCTCTTAAGCGCCGCATCGGCATATTTTTTATGCAGCTTCTGATCCGTCAGCAGGCGCAGCATCTGTTCCGCCAGAAGCTCCTCTTCCCGCGTAATCACCCTGGCATCCAGATTTTTCTGCGTTTCCAGGTTGGGAATCAGAATACCGTAGTCTCCGTCCACATACTCTTCTTTTCCCACATAAGCCTCAAAATCATCCATGAGGATCTCCGCCGGCCCGGTCATGCAGTTGGTGGAAATCACCGGCTTGCCAAGGGCCATGGCCTCCACAAGCACATTGGGAAAGCCTTCGTTTAAGGAAGTCATCACATAAATACTTCCCAGCTTCAGCCACGGGAAGGGATTCTTCTTTACCCCCGGGAAGCTTACCGCATCCGAAATCCCCAGCGCCTCAGACAGCTTCCAGTACTCCAGGAAATCGCCCTCTCCCACAATCACCAGCCGGGAATCCGGCAGCCTGCGATGAACCAGGGAAAAGCTTTTTACCAGATGCCAGAAGCCCTTTACATCGTCCTCGCGCCCCATGGACACCACCACCGGCCCGCAGTCCTGAAAAGGAAGTCGGCTTTCCTCCTCCTGCGCCCGTTCCTCTTCCTCTTTGATATCAAAAGGATTATAAAGCGTAGAGGTAGTCTGACAGTCGAATTTTTCCCGTATTTCTTTCTCAATCGTACGGGAACAGCTGATTATCCGATCCGCTCTGCTACAGAAAAGCTTCAGAAGCCTGGGATTTCCCATATCCATATAGCTGCGGACACCGCACCAGGTCTTTCCACGGGATCTGGAAAACACATTTACCAGATTGGCTGTGGGGCCGAAGCTGTATGCAATATCGATTCCCAAATCCTTTTTCAGTGCGCTTACCCTCCGGCTCCTGCGGAATACATTGCGAATCTTAAGCAGCTTTCCCTCAGACGCCCCCATATGCAGGTCGATCACATGGAGCCCCCTGATATCATAAGCAATATCCCTAGCGCTGAAAATCACAATATAAACTTCATAAAACGGCTCCAGCAGGCGCGCAGTAGCTACGCAGACCCGTTCAAAGCCTCCCTGATGCAGCATAGGTACAATAAGCATAACTTTTTTCTTCATTAATATTTCTCCTGGCAGATGTAAAAATCCGGCTGCGGCAAAATCCTGGCCTGACCGCCGCAATCCCGGCCGCCTTTTCCTTGACGTTTATTTTTCCTGCAAATATATCTCTTCCAGCAGCTTTACCTGATCCGACACATCAAAGCCAGCCTCCCTGACTGCCTGCTCCATTTGCTCCCGCCTGTAATCCTTCCTCAAAAGAACATCTTCAGCCCAGTCTCCGGCTCCCAGGGAAAGTGGCTTCGCCTCGGCCAGATCTGTAATGAGCACCTCCGGCGTTACGCTGTCGGATATCAGGCACCGCAGCCCGCAGGCCTGGGCCTCAATTACCGACCCGGGAAGGCCTTCAAACAGGGAGGGAAACACAAAGAAATCCATCGCCTGATAATAATCGCTCACCTTCCCCTGGTTTCCTGTGAAAATCACCTGCTCCAAAACGCCCAGCGCCGCCGCCTTTTCCTTCACCTGTTCCATCAGGCCGCCCTCGCCCACCAGCAAAAGCCTTGCCCCCGGCAGTTTTTTATTCACCGCTGCAAAAACATCCAGAAGAAACAGGTGATTTTTCATATGGCCAAACCGTCCCACATGGCCTATCACGAAAGCATCCTCAGGGATGCTCAGGCTGCGCCGCATCCGCTCCCTGATCTTCTCATCATAGGCAAAGGCCGGCGCGTCGATGGCATTGGGAACCGTCTTCACCCGTCCCTCATCCCACATTTTTTTTCCAAACACCGCTTCTCCCGCCAGTTGGGAGCAGGTCAGGCACATATCTGCCTTTTTCCCCAGATTTCTTCTCAGGAAGCGGGTCAGCTTCCCCTTAAGCCCCGGATCCACTCCGGCGCTCCTTGCATGGGCAATCGTCAGCGACACGCCGGATTTCTTTGCGATCGGCAGATAAATGGACGCCGTGCTTGTCATATGTCCGTGCACTGCCCTGTAGCCGGGATGTTCCCTGAAAAAATCCTTCCAGGCCCTGCGGTAGGCCGGCCAGTTTATAACCCGGAACCTGGGGAAACGGTAAATATGCCCTCCCAGACGCTCGATTTCCTCGTCAAAAAAACCTTTTTCCCCGGTGTGGACGGCAAAATCAAACTGTATTCTGTTTCTGTCGATGTGGCGGTAGCTGTCCATTACCCGGCTTTCCGCGCCGCCCAGGCTGGTTCCTCCCAGAACCTGAAGCACTCTCACTGTTTTCATTCCCGTTTTCTGCGCCTTTCCTAATTTATATGTCTCTGGTACGTGTTCCTTCACGATGACACCCCTGCACTGTACACTTTTTACAGCAGCACCCTTTACAGCATCACTTTGCTGTGCCCCTCTTCACAGTGTCCCTCTTTACAGTACCAC
Source organism: Eisenbergiella porci (assembly GCF_009696275.1). Taxonomy (GTDB): domain Bacteria; phylum Bacillota; class Clostridia; order Lachnospirales; family Lachnospiraceae; genus Eisenbergiella; species Eisenbergiella porci. Next base: position 118,635 of record NZ_VUMI01000006.1, on the reverse strand, counting down.
CCTTCACAGCCCCCTCTTCACAGCCTCACTCCGTTCAGGAAAGCAGCTTCACCAGGATCCGTTTGCAGGAAGCCTGTATATATTCAGCAAGATTTCCTGCAAAACCGCGTTTTGTGACAGGAAGCGTCAGCAGCTGACCATAGGAAATAAACCGATCCGGATACTCTGCAAGCATTCTTTCATACCAGCCGATTTCCGCCTCGCTCATTCCGTTGGCGTGGATTACCAGGGTAGTATAGCCTTCCCTGTCCTTAAAACAATCTTTTTTACGGCTGGATATGGGGAGGAAGGTCAGCCCCTCCCGGGAATAGGGTGATTTTCCGAAACCATCGGTAAGGTATCTGAAACCGCATTCTCTCAGCGCCTTCAACGTATTCCTGTCAAAGGTATGCCCCGGCGCCATAAAAATATCCGTCCTGATCCCCTTATCCTCCAGTATTTTTTTCCCTTCCTCAATCATGCTTTTCTGTTTTTCATAAGGTACGCCTGCATACTCGGAAAAGCGGTTCAGGGGAAAGCATCCTCCTTTTTGAGTGGTATACCGGTGATACTGCCCATGCTGCGCAATTACCCAGCCCTGCCCGCGCAGCTTACCAAGATACTCCCAGAAGTCTTCCCTGGGAGGATCCATACGCAGATTTTCATCCCGGTTATCCGGCACCACGCCGATCAGAGGGCAGATACCGTGCCTGTCGAACAGCTCCTTCAGCGCCAGGAAATTTTTCCAGTTCATATCTGCCGTAATATCATCCATTCGAATCGCAATCTTCATACGTAACCCTTTCCTAACTGATCAGTCGGGCCGGCCTTAAGAGGCCAGAAACAGTAACCGTTCAGACGGGGCTAGACCGTTACCTGAAACAGCCACGCCCTTATATGACCGCCTTACTCCAGCCTGTCTCCCGGAAGCAGCCTGCGGCCGCATTCATATTCCTCGATCAAAAGAGAACCGTCCACTGTGCGGACTATCAGCTTTCCGTCAATGCTGTCTATGATTTCTCCCGGCGCATAAGCGGAGAAATCCATGATTTCGTCAAAGGGGTGGACACTCCATACCGTAACCCTGTCCTCCCCGCACAGGCAGAAGGCTCCGGGGAAGGGGCGGGTCACTCCTCTGACCAGGTTATAGATATCCCTTGTTTTCCCATGAAAATCGATTTTCCCGTCCGCGGCAGTCCGTTTGTTGTACCAGCCGCTGAAATCCCTGGACTGTCTGTTTATGGTGATCCCATCCTTCCTGTACGCTTCCAGAAGCTTCTGAATCAGCCGCCTGGAGGCCAGGATGTTTTTGTACTGCAGCGTACGGATGGTATCATGAGGATTGATGGAAAACATTTCATTGGCAAATACATTCGGGCTGTCGGGATCCGCATCATACTGAAATAGATTCAGAATAAACCGGGTGTCCCCGTTGATAACCGACCAGTTCAGCGGAGAACGCCCCCGGCCGTAGGGCAGATAACCGCAGCTTCCGTGGAAGCCGAAAATACCGTGTGCAAACCGATCCAGCACGGACTGGGGAATCAGCCGCTGCCAGCCCATGGAAATACCGATTTCAAATTCATTCCCATCAAAGAACCGGGCCGTTTCTTCATCCTTCAGTCCATAGGAATGGGTTTCGAATACAGGGATTCCATACTTTTCCGTCAAAAAACCCAGTCCCTGGTAGCCGGAAACCTGGTTTCCGGAAAGCACGTCGGGATGGATGGTCACCACCAGATCCACAGGACATATTTTTTCCTGGATAAAGGTCACGATTTCCGCCGTGGTATCCTTTACGCCGAATATTACCACTTTATATTTCACTTATCCGTCCTCACCTTTCCAAAACAAACGGGACCAGACTGCCTTTCCAGGCAGCCAGTGGCCCCGGCTGTATTTATTTCAGATTCTCTTTATACCAGTCAATGGCAAGCTTGATTCCCGCTTCAAAATCATAGTCAGGGTCATATCCCAGATTGGTTCTTGCCTTGGTGATATCCGCATTGGAATCCCGCACATCCCCTTTTCTGGCCGGCCCGAATTTCGGTTCAATGTCCTTGCCCAGCGCCTTGCACAGATAATAATAAATGTCTATCAGGAATTCTCTTCCGCCGGATCCGATATTGTAAGCTTCCCCGGCAGCTTCACTGGAAGCCAGGCAGGCCTTCAGGTTGGCTTCGATAACATTATCAATGTAGGTAAAGTCACGAGACTGCCTGCCGTCCCCGTTAATCGTAGGCACTTCATCATGCAGCAGCTGCTTTAAGAACTTGGGGATAACGGCCGCATACATGCCGTCCGGGTTCTGTCTGCGTCCGAACACGTTGAAATAACGCATGCCGTAGGTATCCAACCCGTACAGCTTCTTATAAAGCTTCCCATACTCCTCATTGGTGCGTTTAGTGAGCGCATAGGGAGAAAGCACCTCGCCCTCAATGCCTTCCTTTTTGGGAAGCGCGGGGTGGTCGCCGTATACGGAAGAGCTGGAAGCATATACGAATTTCTTTACGCCGCTTTCCCTTGCCGCCTCCATCATGTTCAGCGTTCCGCCGATGTTGTTCTGCTCATAGAAAATGGGCATTTCAATGCTCCTGGGAACACTTCCCCAGGCTGCCTGATTCAGCACGTAATCCACGCCGTCGCAGGCTCTGCGGCAGATCTCCAGATCCTTGATGTCACCCTTAATGAAAGTATAGCCCGGACGGTCAAGGAACATCTCCACGTTTTCCTGCTTTCCGGTGGATAAATCATCCAGGCATCTTACCTGATACCCCATATCCAGAATCGCTTCACAGAGGTTGGAACCGATAAAGCCCGCGCCTCCAGTTACAAGAAATACACTGTCTTTGTCAAACTGCAAATGTTTATAACCCATTTTCCTATCCTTTCCTTTTCCGGCAGCTGTTCGGTATCCTACAGTTACCTTTTGCCTCAGTATTCCTGCGGCCGTTCCGGCTTTCCTGCCGCCGCGGCTGCACTATATTCCATAAACCGGCGCCTTCTTAAAGTCTCCAGTAGATATAATCCTGTGTAAGATAATCCTTACGGTCCAGGATACCCTTGATATCAACAAGCACCTTCTTCTCATGCTCAGGTTTGAAATATCCAGCGATATCCTCCCTGGTCATGTGGCTGAATTCTTCATGGGCCACAGCGATGACAAGCGCATCCAAATCCTTCACTTCACTTCTGTCTGCCAGCTTCACGCCGTACAGTCTCTGCGCTTCCTCCGCATCCGCTGTTTCATCCACAATCACAGGCTCAATTCCGTATTCCCGAAGTTCCTTAACAATATCAATGACCTTGGTATTTCTCGTATCCGGGCAGTTTTCCTTGAAGGTAAAGCCGAGAATGGCTACTCTGGCAGTTTTTACCGCAATATCCGCCCTGATCAGGTTCTTCACCACGTTCTCCGCCACATATCTCCCCATATCGTCATTGATCCGGCGGCCGGACAGAATGATCTGGGAGTGGTATCCCATTTCCTCCGCCTTATAGGTAAGATAATAAGGATCCACGCCGATGCAGTGTCCGCCCACCAGGCCGGGGAAGAACTTCAGGAAATTCCATTTGGTTCCCGCCGCCTCCAGTACGGATTTGGTATCTATGCCCATCTTATTGAAAATTATGGAAAGCTCGTTCATGAAAGCGATATTAATATCCCGCTGGCTGTTCTCAATTACCTTGGCAGCCTCCGCAACCTTTATGGAATCTGCACGGTAAACTCCCGCCTCTACCACAAGCTCATATACCTTTGCAATCTGATCAAGCGTCTCTTCATCCATACCGGAAACGATTTTTACAATGGTTTCCAGACGGTGCACCTTATCGCCGGGGTTAATACGCTCGGGAGAATAGCCCACCTTAAAATCAACGCCGCACTTCAGGCCGGATTCCTTCTCCATAATCGGTACACAAATATCCTCCGTAACTCCCGGATAAACGGTGGATTCAAATACGACAATGCTTCCTTTTGTCAGGTTACGGCCTACCGTACGGCTGGCGCCCTCAACGGGACGGAGATCCGGCGTATGATCGTCATTTACCGGCGTAGGAACCGCTACAATATGGAATTTTGCTTCCTTCAGCTTTGTTTCATCGGAAGTAAATTCCACGTTCGCCTGCTTAATCACATCATCCCCCACCTCTCTGGTAGGATCAAAGCCGGCCCTGTACTGCTCCACCTTCTTTGCATTCAAATCATAACCGATAACTTTGATTTTTCTGCCAAAGGCAACGGCAATGGGCATCCCCACATAGCCAAGCCCCACAAGAGAGAGCTTTTCTTCTCCGTTTACAAGTTTTTCATATAATTCCATCTGTGACCTCATTTCCCGAATCTGTTTCATTCGTATCTGTCTGTTTTATGGATAAAATTTATTCCCGCGGCCAGCTCTTCCAGATAAGCAGCCACCACAAAATTCCTGTCGAACCTCTCCTCCACGAACCTGCGGCCGCACAGCCCCATTTCCCTGCGCTTTTCATAAGGAAGTCGCAGGAAGCGCTCCAGCGCCTCTTCCAGGCTGTCCGCATCCTGCGGTGCAAAAGCCAGCCCGCTGCGGCCTTCCTCAAAGGTATCCAGGCATCCCTCCACCGCGCTGGCAAGCACCGGTCTGGCGGTTGCCGCCGCTTCCAGAAGCACATTGGACATTCCCTCGTGATAGGAGGGATGCACCACTGCCTGGCATTCCTTTAAAAATTCAGGGACATCGTCCCGATAGCCGTAGTAGCGGATGGCGCCTTTCTCCTCCAGCGCCTTCACACACGGCTCATAAAGCTGCCTGGTTTCCTCTTCGTAGGCCCCCAGTATCTGAAACAGGGTGTCCGGATGCCTTTCATGTATCCTTTGCGCCGCTGTCAGTAATTCTTCAATTCCTTTATCCTTCATAAGCCGCATAATAGAAACAAACCGCACAGGCGTATCCGCCGGATATTCCTGCGGCAGATGTTCCTTCAGGTTTACGCCGGATCCCGGAATCACCCGCGTCTTTCCGGTGACGCAGCCCCTCTGAACCAGGAAATCCCGGTTGCCCTGATTCTGGAAAAAAACACAGAAAGCCTTTTTCAGGGCTGTCCTGTACATGAGGACAATCATTTTCTGCAGCACGCCTCCATGCTCCAGCGTAGTGCCAAGCCCCGTCACATTGACCAGGTAGGGTATTCCTGTGAGCCTTGCCGCAAGCCCTCCGTAAATATTCGGTTTTATCGTATAAGTCAGCACCGCCGCGGGGCTGTGCGTCTTTATCAGCCTCCGGTAAAACAGCAGCAGCTTCATGTCCTTAAACGGATTCATGCCGCGCCGCTCAAACGCGGTGGGGATGTATTCACAGCCCAGGGCCTTAATCCGCTCCACATATCCGGTATCCGGGACGGATACAAGGACATGGAACCCTTTCTCCATGAGCGCCTTCAGGACTTCCTTGCGGAAATCATAAAGCCCCGAATCGCTGTTGGACAGTATCAGTATGGAAGAAGCCATGGCTTTCTCCTTATTTTCCTATTTTTTGTCTCCGTTCGGTTATCCGGACACCAAGCTTCACCCTTACGGCAAATGCGCCGGCCTGCCGGACAATTACAACTTCCGAATCATGATTTCATTATATTTCATCATGCAGATATTTTCTTCGTAATCGCCGATATTCTCCTCATTGGCCGCTCCCTCCAGATTACGGATAATCTGCGCGGGCACATTGACGCCGCAGGCATACGCATGGGGATAGCCGCCGCCGAAGCGGGGATTGACCTCGGAAATATAGTACGTTCCGTCCACCTTAAAAATATCTATGTCAATAATACCACAAAATCCGACGGATTCAACGAATTTTTTTATAAGGCCAAACAGTTTCGCGTCTTTCACCGAAACGGATTTATCCGTTTCTCCTGCGCGCATTTTTACTTTTTCCTTGACAAAAATTGAAGTTACCTTTCCCGTAAGCATATCAACATACACATCCGCGCCATATTCCGTGCCGTCCATGTATTCCTGGATCATCATGTCCTCATTATGCCTGCAAAGCAGCTCCACTTCTTCCCGGCAGGTCACTTTATTGATATTGATGCTGGCGCTTCCTTTGGCTGGCTTCACGAAAACAGGATATGCAATCTCCCCCTTCTCCACCGCCCTCTCAAACTCCTGCACATCCATAAAGCAGCGTCCTGTGGGGATTCCAAGCTCCATCAGCTTTTCAAACATCCGGTATTTATCAAAGGATATGGCAACCGCCTCCGCCGGGGATATAATGGGCGTTGTTCCAATGGCTAAAAATTCCTCCCTGTGTTCCGCCAGCATTGTCAGCTCCGGATCTATCAGGGAGAAGACGCCGGTAATTTCCTTCTCCCGGCAGATATCCAGGATTTTTTCCAGATATCCCGGCTCTGTAATCCGGGGTACGAGGATTGCTTCGTCAGCCTCATAAATCGCCGGGGCCAGCTCGCTGCAATCCGTGGCGTATACTCTACCCTTTCCTTCCAGCTCCTTCCGGAAATACTGCACCACCTTATTTCTGGTTCCTGCGCTTAAAATTAATATATTAATCATGCCTGCTTTTCCCTTTCCTGCCTTTTGCTGCGGATTTCAGCCAGATTTCCTTCCGCTGCGGAGGTATCCTCCGCCACCTCGCTGTGATCAAATACCACCATTACCGTTTTCCACAGGACCTTTAAATCCATGGCCAGAGAAAGCTTCTTCACGTATTCCACATCCTTGGCCAGACGCTTATCCCAGTCCAGGAAATTCCGGCCCGATACCTGGGCCAGGCCTGTCAGGCCGGGCCTCACCGTATGGCGCAGCTTCTCCTCCTGTGTATACCAGGGAAGGTAGGAAACCAGAAGCGGCCGGGGACCGATGATGCTCATGTCGCCCTTCCAGATATTGAAAAGCTCCGGCAGCTCATCCAGGCTGGTGGCCCGCAGCATTTTACCGAATTTCGTAAGACGCTGCGCGTCAGGTAGAAGCTTTCCCTGTGCGTCCCTCTTATCCGTCATGGTGCGGAACTTACAAAGGGTAAATATTTTTTCATCCTTTCCCGGCCTTTCCTGGTGAAAAAGAATGGGGCTTCCCAGCTTGATGCGCACAAGGACCGCCACCACAAGAAGGATGGGGCTCAGAAGTATGATCGCTATGGAAGAAAGAAAAAAATCCAGAAATCTTTTGCCGAATTTCCTGTAAAACATTGTTTCCTCATTTCTCTGCTGCCCGGATGCCGCATAGCTGCCGCCTTTTTTCAGAACACCACAGCCACTGCCGCGGTCCGTAAAATGCGTCCTGCAAGCTTCGCATCCCTTTAAAACAGGTTTCTGATGGTATTTATAATGAGTTCCATATCCTCCGGCGTGTTTTTGATATCGCTGGGAAGACAGAAACCTTTCTCAAAAATACGTTCTCCCACGCTGCCGTTCTCCTGCAGTGTAATAAAATCGGCATCGGCAAAGACCGGCTGCAGGTGCATGGGCTTCCAGATAGGCCGGGATTCAATATTTTCCGCCTCCAGCGCATCCATGGCCATGTTGGGCGTCACGCCGCTTTCCGGTGCAATCGTCATACAGGAGAGCCAGTTATTGGCGTCCCCGTCGGGATTCAGGGGGTTCATGGCAATTGCCGGAATATCGGCAAACGCCTCTTTATATTGTCTGTAAATTTCCTGTTTTTTCTTTTTATGCTCCTCCAGATGAAGCAGCTGGCCTCTGCCGATACCCGCTACCACATTGGACATCCGGTAGTTAAAGCCAATCTGGGAATGCTGATAGTGCCTTGCCTTATCCCTGGCCTGGGTGGAAAGGAAGCGGGCTTTTTCAATTGCCTCACCGTCCCTGGAAACCAGCATGCCGCCGCCCGAGGTGGTGATAATCTTGTTTCCGTTAAAGGAAAAAATGCCGTAATCCCCAAAGGTGCCTGTCATTTTTCCCCGGAAGGTAGAGCTTAAGGATTCCGCCGCATCCTCGATAAGCGGTACATGATAGGCATCACAGATTGCGCGGATTTCATCAATTTTCGCAGGCGTCCCGTAAAGATGGGCGCAAATCACCGCTTTTGCCCCAGGATATTTTTTAAAAGCCTTTTCCAGGGCCTTGGGGTCCATATTCCAGGTATCCTCTTCCGCATCGATGAAAACCGGAGTTCCCTTTTCATAGCATATGGGATTACAGGTGGCGGAAAAAGTGAGGTCAGAAGAAAATACTACATCCCCCGGCTGTATTCCTATCAGGCGCAGCGCCAGATGGATTGCCGCTGTACCCGCGCTGAGCGCCGCCGCATATCCGCAGTCTGTGTACTCCTCCATTTCCTTTTCAAAAGCATTGACATTGGGGCCCAGCGGGGCTACCCAGTTGGTGTCGAAGGCTTCCTCCACAAATTTACGCTCTTCTCCATGCATGGTAGGAGAAGAGAGAAATATTTTTTTCTTCTGCATTACACTGTCTTTGTCCATATTTATTCCTCCTAGTAGTTTTGGGAAGCAAAATGCGAGCTCTCTGCGAGCGGAGGATTTTCCTCCTGACTATCACAGGTCTGCCTCGGGAAGCTTTATTATTCAGCAGCCTTCCAGCAGCTCTATCATTCCCAGCCGGCTGTTCATAAGGAATACAACCCTGCGGTTTCCAATGGCCGGCGCCGGCGTGGGCTGGTCAATCTGCACATAGCCGTTCGCCGCGAGCCGCTCCAGATCCTCCTGAAAATCGGTACATTCATAGCAAATATGGTAAGGCGCGTTCTTATAGGTCTTCATCAGCCCGGAAACCACGCTGTCAGGAGCATTGGGGCTTACCAGCTCCACCACATACCCGTCCTTTTCCAGGAACAGGATATCGATTTTGCGATGTGGATCCGGGGTGATTTCCCCCAACCTGACATAGCCCAGCTTTTCAAATTCCTCCGCTGCCTTTTCCAGCTTTTTTACAAGATATCCAATATGGTGAACCTTCATTTATTCTTCCTTTCCGTATGCCGCATTCTGGCCATACACATAGGTAGGCACAATCTGCGCCACAAGCGGCCTGATATCCGCGATTTCATCTTTGGAGGCATCCTCCAGCTGCTTGAGCTGAATAAAAAATTCCCTTTCATCCAACTGTATCGGGCGGCCGATATGAATCAGCCGGTTGTCCGTATCCTGCATTCCTTCCTCATCCATAAGAAGCTCTTCATAGAGCTTTTCTCCCGGGCGCAGGCCGGTAAACTCGATTTGAATGTCTTCCCCCAGCTTATAGCCGGAGAGCCGGATCAGGTTTTTCGCCAGATCCAGGATTTTTACAGGCTCACCCATATCCAGGATGAATATTTCCCCGCCCTTGGCATAGGCGCCCGCCTGCAGCACCAGGGAAACCGCCTCCGGTATGGTCATAAAATAGCGGATGATATCAGGGTGGGTCACCGTTACCGGCCCTCCGGCCGCTATCTGCTTCTTAAACAGGGGAATCACGCTGCCGTTGCTGCCCAGCACATTACCGAAGCGGACGGCCACGAACTCAGTGTCATAGTGCTTGTTAAAGGTCTGTATGATCATTTCGCAGATCCGCTTGCTGGCCCCCATGATATTGGTGGGGTTCACCGCTTTGTCCGTGGAAATCATGACAAATTTTTCCGCGCCGTTCAGAGCGGCGGCCTGCGCTGTTTTCCAGGTTCCGAATACGTTGTTCTTAATCGCCTCATTGGGACTGACCTCCATGAGCGGCACATGCTTATGCGCTGCCGCATGGTAGATAATATCCGGCCGGTACGTCTCAAAAATGGAATTGATGCGCTTCGTATTACGGACCGAAGCAATGAGGACGGTCAGCTTCAGCTCAGGAAAATTCTGCAGCAGCTCCTGTTGAATATCATAGGCATTATTTTCATAAATATCCACAATTACCAGATGCGCCGGTTTATGGGATGCCACCTGACGGCAAAGCTCGCTGCCGATGGAACCGCCTCCGCCGGTTACCATAACCACTTTATTCTGCACATAGCTCAGAATGGAATCCAAATCCACGCGGATAGGCTCTCTTCCCAGAAGATCCTCCACCTCCACGTCACGCAGCTTGCTCACGCTCACTTCACCGTTGACCAGCTGGTACATGCCAGGCAGGGAACGCAGCTTACAGCTTGTTTCCTTGCAGATGTCCAGGATATCCCTGATTTCCGTACGGGGCGCCGAAGGCATGGCGATAAAAATTTCATCAATATCATACAAATCGGCGGATTCGATGATTTTATCACGGCCGCCAACCACCTTGATTCCCTGAATGAACTGGCCCATTTTCTGTTTATCATCATCGATGATGCAGCGGATGACCATGGTGCTGTAATTGCTTGTGACGATTTCCTTGATCAGCGCGTTTCCGGCTTCCCCGGCGCCTATGATCATGACGGAAATGTTATTTTTCTTGTTCTGCAGCCTGTGCTTATGGCTTCTTAAAAACCGATAGGAAAAACGGCTGACAAAGGTAAAGCTGATGAGCATGAACAGATACATAAAATAGTAGCTGTCCGGCACCGGCTTGCCCGACACCTTGAAAAGATTCAGCCCCACTCCGGAAACCACGGCGGAAAGGAAGCAGGCCATGACCAGGCTCTGCATTTCATTTTCCCCGGCAAAGGCCCACAGGCTGTGATACAGGCGAAAGAGATAGAAAATCCCCATGGTCAGCAGGATATTCAGCGGAAGGAAATTCCTGATGGGCATCAGGAACTGATCCGGAATCTCATCCAGATGCATATCATACCGCAGCAGGATCGCCAGAAAGCTGGAAGCTGTCACGCTCAGGATATCATATATGATGAGCGCGGTCCTGCGGTAAAACAACTGATAATTAAAATGCTGTTTTGTCTTGTTCTCTTTATCCTTCATTATCGTTTACTCTTTTCTTTTTCTTAACTGTCAGGCAGCCTTTTAAGTTACTCTACACTTTCTTTTCTCTGCGGAATATAAGCAGCGGCGCCAGTACTGCCATGGTGGAAAAGCCCAACGGATTGCAGGGATGGAACAGCCATTCCACCAGCCCCGCCACGGCAAATGCCAGGAATATGGCAAGGGGCAGGGCCGCGTAAGGGTCGGCGCTGTCTTCCCTTTTTTTCCTGCCTGCCCAATAAGCGTAACGGAACATCTGCATCAGGCTGACAGCCCCCAATATCAGATAGACCGCACCGGTAATCAGGCCGTGATCGTAGATTACCTGCAGATAAGTATTATGCGCATGGACACTGAGGGATCCGTCCGCAAGCTCCACGCCCATTCCATCATGGCCGGTCAGGTTCCAATGGGAAATGTAACGTTTAAAAATCTCGAAGCGGCCGTTGGAGTAATCCTCCTCCGTTTCCTCCGGGCCGTTTCCCGAAGAGGCATCATCGGATGCTTCCGCCCCGACGGCGCCGTCTGCCGATGCCAGCATCGTTGATATCCGGCTGACCTCCAGGTGTCCGCCAGGTATGGATTTGCTCTCTTCTTCAGCGGATGCCATAAAGGTATCCACGAATTTCCTGACAATACTGTGCTCTTCCCCGAAAAGCTTCACATCCATGCAGTAGGCAAAACGGGGGAATGTGATATAATTTTCAGAGTCAGCCGGATCGCCCTTATGCACCGCCCACTCTTCTTCATTTGCCTCCAGTTCAAAAATATAGGGATCGTCATACAGCGGCGGTATCAGGCGCACCGCCGAATAGGTAACCGGGAAGCAGGCAAGCACGAGGACGATCGCAAGCCCCGTTTTTGCCAGGAATACGGGTAACCGTTCCCGATAGCAGACGAGGGATACAAAAAGGAGAACCACAATGCCCATTACCACCGCCGCCAGATATCCGGTACGGGAAAGCGTCATCAAAAGCAGCGAAACCGCCATGCCGAATAAAAGAGCCGTTGTCCAGCAGGTATAAAGCCTGCGTGATTTATGGTACTGCATCAGCAGCTTCACAAACAGCGCACAAATTATCAGCGTCAGATAAGCCGCTGTAACAGTAACCGTATGGAATACAAAATTGTAGCGGTAAAAGCCCCAGGCACGGATTGGCCTGCGCAGCACGGCGAATACCAGGGCGCAGAAAAAATTCAGGATGATACCATTACAGAAAATCCCCAGAAACCGCTCTCTTTTCTCCCAGGACAGATAAAAAACATAAAAAAGGCCGAAAGCCGCCGCCAGATAAATCGGCCAGCCTCTTGTATTGCGGAAAATCACCAGCAAGGCGAAAAATACTGCAACAAGCCCCGCGTAAGGAAGGAACAGCTGCTTCCAGGCCGGCTTCTTTTTCCATAAAAGCAGGATGAGCTGAATGACCACCAGCCCCACAGTCACAAACAGAATGGCATTTAACCGGGCGAGCCTGTCCAGCTCCTCTACGCCGGCATACGGACGGTAGTACAGCCAGCCTGCAATGGAGGAAAGCGCAATCCATATCAGATTCCCCCAATGAAACACATATTTTTTACTGCACATGGTAAGCAGGACAAGGCAGAAATAAATCAGAACCTTTCTGTAGGCATAGTCCTGATAGATATTATACATCGCATTTACATAATCAATACAGCCCCACAGCGCTCCGGCCCAGAAAAGGCACTGCAGCCAGTCCATTCCCCTGTCCAGGAGCGTTTCCCTGATGGGCGGAAGGAGAGGCGCTATACTGTCTCTCTTGGCATTGACCACGTAGAGAAGCAGCGCCGTCAACACAAGGATGCCGGCCGCATAAACCATTTTGTCAGCCCTGACGCCTCCATAGTAATCCATAGGATAAACAGCAGCCAGTCCGGCCGCTGCGCCGATTATGAGCAGAGGGTTGAAAATCCTGCGGAAAACCCATTGTACACGTACTTCTTTTCCCTTTTTCTTTTTTCTGGCGGAATTCTCCACAAGAAGTATCAGGAAACCGGCAAGGAGTGCAATCACTGCCGCAGCAGCGGCTTTTTTCCCAGGGCTCCATTTATCTTCGTACTGGAAACGCATAATAATATTGTTTCCCACCTGCTCCTGATTAGACTGATCGCTTCCTACATAATAATAATTTCCGTAAATGCCCAGTCCGGACTCGGCCGTATTCTGACAGCCAAAGCTTATGGGCTTCTCCGGATGGCTGATCTGCCATACATAGGCCCTGCCCCGGACTGTCTGGAATTCTACGGGAACGGTAAAGAAGCCGGGTGCTTCATAAGCATCCAGCGCTACATTCCTGGAAAAGACCGTTTCTCCCAGTTCATCCGATATTGTGAGATTTATTACCTTCCGGGAGAGGTCTTCCATGGCATATATACTGATTTTCTCCAGATAGCCGCCGTCCGCTATGAATACCTGCTGAATTCTGGAATCCTGATCAATGATCTGAGAGGTTCCTGCCGGAGTCTCGTTCCCTGTAATTTGGCGGGTACCGTCAAATATTCCCAGAGGGCCTGCGAGCAGTATCAGAACTGCGGCATAGCATAGTACAATGTATTCGATTGCACGGGATTTCTTTAACTTTCTGTTCATTTATTATACCTGATGGTTTTTAGGTTAATTGGTAACTGTCCAGTAACTTCACAGTTACGATTTATTAATTCCTGTTAGTATAGCATAATTTCCCCGTACTTACAACATATGCCAGTACCGGGAGGGCCAGCCAGAATATGAGGACGTAGCGTACCAGATAGGTCGGCCCAAGTATTACGGTCAGCCAGTTTAATATCGCCGGGAGGAAGGCCAGCACGGTTTTATATTGTTTCCGGCGCATGAGGAAAAGCAGACCGGACAGGTATACAAGGAATAGAAATCCCGGGGAGAACAGCATGGAAACGACCGGGACCTTCTGCTGGAACAATTCCAGGCTCAGCTTGCGGAACCATTCGTTCAGCAGAGGGATTTTGCTGTCACGGGTGCCTGGCAGTTCCGTTTCAAAGCCAAAATACGAGCTGTCCTCATAGGTATAGGTAAACACAGTATTTCCCCGGTATACATCGATCACCGCATCCGGGTACCAGAAGCCGTAGGAGGTCAGCAGCCAGGCGTTCAGATAGACGGCAGGCGCTTTTTTGCCCACGGACCACCACAGCTTCCAGTATCGGGACGGCTCCGCCCTGTACGCTGCATTGTTAAAATCAATCTTCACACTGTCAGACAGCTTCGGCGTATATCGTTCCAGCGCTTCCCGGGGCAGTACCTCCAGAAGCACGGACTTTTCTTCCTCTGTCATCACCTCCGGGCTGGTGGTATATACACGGGCCAGCTGCTGAATCGGCACGGTGAGCATTTCCTGGTTTTCCTGCACCTGCGCATGCAGTGCAAACGCAAGTCCGTTTGATACAAGCAGATAAAGAAGCAGCGCTGTACAGGCAGTCGCCGCCGCTTTTGCCCGGCAGTTTTTTCCGGCACAGAGGATAATTACAGGAATCATTAACAGCAGGATATAAAAACCGTTGTGACGCATGGCTGCCATGGAAAACAGGGCCAGCAAAAGCAGCGCCGCTTTTTTCCGATCCCCAAAAAACTCTGCTTTCTCCCTGAAAAGCCTAAGGAGCAGGACTATGGTTAAAAGCATCCCCGCAGAATACAGGGTATCCTTTGCGGAGCAGAGCACATACATCTGAATGACAGGGAAAAAAGCGAAATACAGTACGCCTGCCCTGCGAAGCCACACAGGCGCCCTGTACTGTCTGAAATAAGACAGGATATACGTAAAACAGCCTGCCATCAGCAGCATCTGAAAAACCATGTAAAGCGCAATTCCCGCATTATAGGATGCAAATATTTTATTTCCCAGGCTGACAATCCCTCCCAGAAGCACTACATGCAGCAACGGATGATGGGTGGTGAACCGGCGCATGGCCACCTGATTAAACTCATCCTGGGCGTCATATACGAAAAAGCCGGGATAAACGGCCAGCAGCACAATTCCCCATACCAGCAGGAAAAACAGGAATATATAAAGCGTTTCCCTTTTTATCCTTGCTGCTTCTTGTTCCTGTTTTTCGTATCTTCCGGCATCTTCCAGGATTCCCCACAGCCCGTCCGTGAGCAGCATAAAAAATAAAAGCAGAAATGGCATGGCCGCCCACATATGCCAATCCGTCAGCCAGACATAGCCCAAAGCTTCCAGCCGGCTGCCCAGACAGCATGCTGTCACCAGCACAAGTGACATGAGAAAGGACCAGATGCTCCTCGCTCCGTTCCAAAGCGACCTGTGGACTACCGGAAAGCAGAGCAGGAAAACAAGCACAGAAAGAAAGCTGTTGGAAAAATCCAGCCCTTTTCCCGAAGAAATCAGCATCTGCGGAAGACAGATCACTCCCGCTAGAGTAACTACGGCAGATATGAATTTTTTCTTTCCTTCACTCATACTCATTTTCATTTTCCTCAGTCTGTGAGGCAGCCGCTTTTATTCCCGCGAGCAACGAGCCAAGTAGCCATGCTTGCATGGATATTTGGCGACTGCCGCGAGGGTCAAATACCCCGCTGCTCTGCAGCGCTGCAAGTTTGATACCCAGTTGCTTGCAGCGGGGTCTTTGATTTGCGCGGCTGCCGGATGCTGCTGCCTGTCCCCGCCGCGGGGTTCCTGCCCCGGTTAATTGTTTCCCGGCCTGGTCCGCTCCTGCCCGTTCTGTTCCTGTTCCTTCTGTCCTGGCCCCTGTCCCGACCCGTTGCACAGGCCGTCCTCGGGCTTGTGCATCTCCTCGCCTACAATTTCCCGCACCACATACTGCGGCGCATTGTTCATACAGATATACATCCTGCCGATGTACTCGCCCACAAGCCCCACCATCAGCATCAGCATACCGCCGATAAACATGATCGCGGACATCAGTGAACTGAAGCCGATGGGCACCAGCGGATTCACCAGCTTTTTGATAATGGTATACAAGCCGTACAAAAAGCCGAGGAATGCGCAGCCGGTGCCGATCATGGTGGCGATCCGCAGCGGTTTTTCACTGAAGGCGGTAAAACCGTTAAACCACAGCCCCAGAAGCTTTCCCAGGGTATAGCCGGATTCTCCTGCTTTTCTGTCACGGTGCTCCACCGTAACATTTTTTATATTGCGTGTAGCGCGCAGGACAAGGCCGATCACATAAGGATACGCATTCTGGTAACGAAGCATCTCGTCCACAATAAACCTTCTTGCGGCAAAAAAGCTGGAGACATACAAATCCGATGGCTTTCCCAGCATGAATTTCAACATCAGATCATTGACCCTGCTGCCGAAATTGCGGAACGCATTATGGTGCTTATGCTCATATCTGGCATACACCACATCGCTGCCCTCCTCCAGCCCCTGCAGTAAATCCCCGATGGCATCGGCGGGCGTCTGGCCGTCATCGTCCATGCACACCAGATAGTCTCCCTTTACCTGATGGAAACCGGCCATCAGCGCAGCATGCTGGCCGAAATTCCTCGCCAGGTTTACGCCGCATATATTTTTATGCTTCTCGCAAAGCCTTCTGATTACCTCAAAAGTATTATCCGGAGAACAATCGTTGACAAGAATAAGCTCCCAGCGGTATTTGTCCTTCAAATTCTCCATCTCCCTGCCGATATCCGCCACAACACCCTCCAGCATTTCGGCCGAACGATAGCAGGGAATTACTATGCTTACCAGTTTATTCATGAAATCTTCCCATCCGCCCGCCATACGGCGGACTTTTTTGTTTTTATCTGTAACAGTCAAGCGGTCCGCACTGTTACTCTTATCTGTTTTCGGGATACAGACGGGCCATCAGTATCAAATCACGATAACCGTCCCCGGTTTTTATCTCATCCCTGAGCAGCGCCTCCTTTTCGAAGCCCGCCTTTTCATAGCTTCTCACCGCGGCCGTATTGTCCGCAAATACCCGCAGCATCAGCTTGTGGAGCTTCAGGCCGCTGCCGGCATATTGAATCGCGGCCCGGGCCGCAAGTGTTCCATAGCCCTTCCCCGCCGCATCCTCCTCCCCGATAAAAATACCGTACTCCGCCTTTTTATTTTCGGTATCGATATCCCGGAAGTAGACGCTGCCCACAGGCCTGTCCCCTGCCGTCTCACACAGGATGAACTGTACCACCTCTCCGGCGGCCACCTTATCACGCATCCAGGCCAGGTGTCCCTCTTTGGTAAAAGGCTTCTGATAAATAAAATTTTTTCTCACCCGGTTCGTATTACGCCACTTTACAATGTTTTCCGTATCCTCCAGCGTGATCGGCCGCAGATATACCGGTCCCAAATCGATTCTGAACTGTTCAGTCATTTATCTCTTCCTCCCTGTGCAGACTGTATATCACCAGACCGGAATCCGCCGCCCCGATGACCTCCTTGGCCTCAGCCCGCAGCACGGTCCCTCTCCTGCCGAAATAATCCGTCAGCCAGTCAAGGCTCTGCCCCGTTTCCGCCACCAGATATACATTTTCCCCTTCCAGTAGCGCCTGTCCCAGGGAGGCATATCCAAAGGCCTTCAGCTTTTTCTCCGCCAGCGGGCTCTTGCTAAGCCAGCCGCCCAGCAGATCATAATTTCCCAGGACGCACTCACCATCCCGGAACATTTTCTCTGAGAATTTTACGGTGGAGTACACATCTGCAAGATACAGGTTCTCCGGATGGCTCTGATAATACGCCCTGGCAGCGATATCCGTACGGTTAATTTCCTCCCGCGCCGCATATTCCTGTACTGTGCGGGCAAAAGTGCGGGGCAGGATGGAGAGCGCGGTGACAAGCAGAAGCGCCGCCGTTACAAAGACCGGATTCAGCCAGCGGTACGGATTACGCACTTTTTCCATCCCCCCCTGCGCAGCTTCATCCGCCGCCCCATTTTTGGTAAGATACATAAAAAGCAGCGCCGCCAGCATTACGATTTCCACAGTATACAGAGGGTGGCTGATCCGCTCAGGCACCCGGTTGCGGAGTATCAGGTACATCCACAGAATACTGCGCACACCGCCGAACGCAAGCAGCTGCCAGATAACGCCAGCGCGCCTTTTCAGGAAAGCCGTGAGCAGCAAAAGCACTGCAAGCGCCGCCTCCGTAAGAAGGAATGGCATTTCCACAGCCGCGTCGAAATCCAGACCCGGCATATTCTGGAGCCTGGCCTTATACAGCCAGATTCCTTCCTTTAGCGTCTTCCCGAAATAGCCTTCCTTTTCCCGGGAATACCCGCTAATTTTCTCCATAAGAGCCGCATCAATGCTGTCATCTATCCCGTAATTATAATTTTCCAGCAGCGCGCCCTGCGTTTCATCCAGTCCCAGAGAGGTATAAAATTCCTGATTTTCTTCAAACTTCAGGATTGTTTCTGTTTTGAAGTCATAAACCTCCGTCCTGGCATCAAACAGCCGGAAAAATTCCTTCCATTCCCCGCTGCCATAGGCAGCCGTATTGCTCACCTCGCCCAGAAGCAGCCCGATAAGGATCAGGGAAAAAACACCCACATAACAAAACGCATTATATCTTGTAAAAACAGGACGTTCCATCCCCCATTTCCATACCCCGGCCACACAGGCCAGCGGCAGAAGCAGCAGCATCATTTCCGGGCGCAGCAAAAACGCCAGCACACACAACAGGACCGCCTGCAGATTTCTTTTTGCAAAACAGACCCAGCCGTTCTCTTTCCCGGAGCGAGTCTGCATGCCCGGACACGCCGCCGCTTCCCCGGTCAGGAACCAGAAAATTCCCGCGGCTCCCAGCAGGCCGCTGGTCACCGTATACTGCACAAAAACCAGATGAGGAAGCAGAAGGCCGGCAAAAAGCAGGCTCTCCAAAAGGCACAGAAGGACCTTTCCCACTGTTTTCTTCCCATACCTCATGCTCCGGTACAAAATCAGATACAGACTGCCAAACTGACAGAGGCATAAAAAGATGCCATATACATAGGAGGTATGAAACACCTTCACAAGCAGGCTCAAAAGCAGACTGAGCGGATAGAGCATCTGCACGTTGCGGCTTTCCGGGACGCCTGTGTACACACCCGCAAGGATATCCTTCATCAGCACATCGTCATTCAGCGAATAATAGTAATCAAACCGAAGGCTGGTAAAAAGAAGAAGCGCCAGGGTAAACAGCAGCGGCAATATCCAGTTTTCCCATTTACGGTAAAATTTTACCTGTTTTTCAGAAACCATAGAATTCCTTTACTTTTCCGGCAATAAAGCTCACCTGATCCTCCTTCAGCCCATAGTACATGGGCAGGCGGAGAAGCCTTTCGCTTTCCCTGGTGGTGTAACGGTCTTCCCCGTGGAAACGGCCGTATTTCAGTCCCGCAGGCGCGGAATGAAGGGGAATATAATGGAACACCGCAAGAATGTCATTTTCCTTCAGGAAATCAATAAGTGCGGCACGTTCTTCCAGATCCGCATTTTTGATATAGAACATATGGCCGTTCTGCACACAATAATCGGGGATGAAGGGCAGCTCAATTCTGCCCGCCTCTGCCAGAGGTTCCAGCTCCCGCCAATATTGGTTCCATAGGTTCAGACGTTCCTCATTGATAGCATCGGCCATTTCCAGCTGTGCATACAGATAAGCCGCATTCAGTTCGCTGGGAAGATAGCTGGAGCCGTAATTCTGCCAACGGTATTTGTCCACCTGTCCTCTGTAATACTTGCTCCTGTCCGTTCCCTTTTCCCGGAAAATTTCAGCATCCTCAATGTCCTTTTCATTCCGGATCAGAAGCGCGCCGCCCTCTCCCATGCTGTAATTCTTAGTTTCATGGAAGCTGAAGCAGCCGAAATCACCGATGGCTCCCAGCGGCTTTCCCTTATAGGAAGCCATGATTCCCTGGGCCGCGTCCTCAATCACATACAGGTGATGACGCGCCGCGATGTCCATTATGGTGTCCATTTCACAGCCCACGCCCGCATAATGCACGGGAACGACAGCCTTCGTTTTTTCGGTTACAGCCGCTTCGATCAGCGTTTCATCAATATTCATGGTATCGGGACGGATATCCACAAATACGGGCACGGCTCCCCTGAGCACAAAGGCGTCCGCCGTGGAAACAAAGGTATAGGAGGGCATGATAACCTCGTCTCCCGGCTGAATGTGGGCAAGCAGCGCCGCAAGCTCCGTGGCATGGGTGCAGGAGGTGGTAAGCAGGCACTTGCGTGTGCCCGTCCTTTCCTCAATCCATTCACTGCATTTTCTGGTAAATTCCCCGTCGCCGCAGATTTTCTGGTTTTCCACGGCCTGCCGGATATAGTCCATTTCTTTTCCCGTAAAGGGCGGTACGTTGAACCGAATCATAGCTGTCGCCTTTCTTTTTTTATTCTGAACCAATATTATAAATCAGATAGCCTTCATTTTCAAAAACCGGAATATAATTTTCTTTATCAAGCCAGCCCATAAGCGCCTGCATTTTTTCACTGTCCCCGGGAAGCTCTCCATTTTCCTTATAGAAGATGACCACAGTCCCTTCGCCAAGCTGCTCCAGCTCCTCTTTCATCTGTACTGCCGGATAGGTGTCCAGATCCGGCCACGCATGGGTGAGTCCCGGCGGCATATCCAGAAGGAAATGTAGTCCCGGCGCATTGCCAAAGGTAATAAGCTGCCGGCCGGAAAGACCGTTCTGTCCTGCATATCCTAACAGGCCTGTCAGCTGGTCCGCATTGAGGCTGCGCGTCTTCATCCCCTTCAGTATATAGGAATTTTCAATTTTTGCATCCCTTTTTTCACCATAAATGCCGTCGCCGAAGGCAAAATGGCTGTGAAAGCCCATTCCCTGGATCAGAACCATTCCCGCCACCATAACGGACATGGCCGTCACAGGAAAAGCCTCAGGCTTTCTTCTCATCCGCCTGATATATTTTCCCAGCATCCAGAGTGTAAAAGGGGCTGCCAGAAACAGGCAGTTCAGGTTCGGCATGGTATCGTTGTTGCTTCCTATGGGGAGCACCGCCACCGACAGCAGGATAATCAGCGCCAGCAGCCTGTCCCTCCGGAAAAAACGGCTGTTTCCGATACATACAACACAGCTGATAAGCACAAGGTACAGAAAAAGCATTCCCCATTCATAGATGCTGCGGTAATTATAATAGGTAAAGGTAAACATCCCTCTGCCCCAAAACAACCGGATCAGCACCGGAATACACAGGCAGTATATAATCTTTCCCGCTGTGTGAAAACGTTTGGGAAGAATATGGAAAAAAATCCAGCCCGCCAGCACACACACGGCAATTACCATCAGCCACACCATGGTTTTGCCATAGGCCGTGAAAATAGAGGTAATCATGGAAAACGGCGAATAGCTCTCATCCGTCGCCGTATACCCGGCCAGGCTGCCGAACATTCCGAAATAGGCCCCCGGGCCATATTGGATGCATATGACAAGGAAAACACCAAGGAAGCCTGCCAAAAAGCCTGCGACACAAAAGCCTGCCTGTTTCCACATCTCCTGCGCGCTTTTACCGCAAAGCTTTCCATAGAAAAATACGGCAATAATCAGAAGCGCTTCCGCAATATTCGGAGTGCGCACCATCACATTCAGCCCCAGACAAACGCCCGCCCAGATGAGCAGGCCCGGCCTGTTCCAGATAAGCCCCCTGTATAATAAAATACATACCGCCAGGAACAGGAAATAGGTAAGATAATTATATAAAATCGTCGTCGGGCACCAGCAGAAGCTGATGGCAATGATTTCCCCTGCAAAAACCACCCAGGCCGGCATTTTCCCCTTCAGGAAATAATAGGAAAGCAGCGCCATGGCACTGATAACCAACCTTGTATAAAAGCTGATGCCCAAAAGGGTGCCGCCGAAAGGAAGCTTCATCAACAGCCAGCCAGCCACATTGGCAAGATAGGTGGCAATCGCCCAACTGCCCTTAAGCTCCGGGAAAAACCGGAAGTTGGTGAGGCTGTACATCGGATCCGACACATCAATCCCCTGATTTACCCACAGCAGCGGGTAGATCAGCAGCAGACAGGGAAATATGAATTTTTCCAGAATTTTTGTCAGTTTTTTTCTTTTATCCATTGGTATTTCTATCCCCATATCAATCCTGTTACTGTGAATCACCCTTTCTGCCTTCCCATGCTGTCATCAATGCGGCGGATGGCTTCCCCGCATTTTTTCCCGAAGGAGGTCTTTGCAAGCAGGTGCTCCGCAAGCAAAAAGCATTTGCCCCGAAGCAGGTCAATTGCCGCTGCAAGAAGGAACACAAGCAGTACGCTCTCCGTCATCTGCATCAGATAACCGCCCAGATGCTCCGACGGCGTTCCGATAATCCAGCCGGTCCACCTTGCGCTGATATCCATGTGCTCATGGATCAGGTATACGCCGAACATTCCCGGCGACAGACGGCAAATACAGCGTTCCAGTTTTTCCGAACGGATGCGCAGACTGCCAAAGGCCATGAACAGCCCCAACGCCCCGGTAAGGCAGAAAATGAAATTATAGTGAAAGGGCACCGTTACATAATATTCCAGCGCCCCGGTCCTTGCACATACCACAAGCGCAGCCAGGGTAATTCCCGCCACGGCCGCGCAGGAGCCGAAATAGACAAGCGCACCTCTCTTTTTTTCCTGAAAAAAACGGATTCCGTACCTCCGTATATAGGCCGCCGTCAGATAAAGGAAAATGAACCAGCCGAAATCGTAGCCGTACCGGTCTGATGAAAATAAAAGGATGCTCACGCTTTTCCCAAGGCTGAAATAAACCAGCAGTCCCATGAGCGTAATCCGCAGCTGCTTCTGCGTCATGGCCCCCGCCGCCGCATTCAGCACCGGGGAAAACAGATACATGACCACATAAGCAGTCACAAACCAGTAATGCCCCGCCTGCACCGGAAACAGGCACTGCCAGATATGGTATATCTGAAAAGCCTCCCCGGCAGGCAGTACCCCGGCGAGCACCAGCACGGGAGGAATCAGCAGTGTATAAAAGAGCACCTGGAACAGCAGCCTGAGAAGCCGCTTCAGAGAAAAGCCGCTTTCCGATAAAAAGTAGCCGCTGATAAGGACATAAACATTGACCGCAACAATACAGAAGGACTCCGCAAGAACCGCCGCCGTACCTCTTGCCCCCGGCATCTGCCCCGCTTCGGGAAGCCCGCCCGTATGGGAAAGGAAATGCATGGCAACCACCATGAGCATGGCTGTCATACGCAGTAATTCAAAATTAGCCTGTCTCTTTTTCCCTGCTGCCACCGCTTTCTCCTTTCCGCCCTGATCGATAACTTTATCTCTCCCTGCCAATCTGTCCGTTTTCCACCCGGTAAACCATATCGCATTTTTCAATCGTCTGCAGACGATGCGCTATAATAATGAGGGTTTTCCTGCCATGGAGGCGGTTGATGGAGTCCATAATCGCCGCTTCCGTCTCATTATCCAGCGCAGAGGTGGCTTCATCCAGCACCAGTACCTCAGGATCCTCAAACAATGCCCTGGCAATACCGATACGCTGCCTCTGACCGCCGGAAAGACGGATTCCCCGCTCCCCGATTCCCGTATCCAGCCCCTCCGGAAGCCCTCTCACAAATTCATCCAGCTGCGCTTCCTTCAGCGCCTGCCATACCTTGGCATCATCAATATCCTCATCCGGCACGCCGAAAGCAACATTCTTTCTGATAGATGCATCAATCATGAAAATGGTTTGAGGAATATAGCCGATATTTTTCAGCCACTCCTCATAGTGTTCCCTCACTTCCACGCCGTCAGCCAGGATCCTGCCCTCCTGGATATCCAAAAGACCCAGAAGGATGTCAATGATCGTCGTCTTTCCGGCGCCCGAGGTGCCTACCACGCCCACGGAGCAGCCCACGGGAATTTCCATCTGTGCGTGATCAAAAATCAGAGCCTCCGAGTTGGGATATTTATAAACAATATCCTGCAGTTCTATTTTCGACAGGACAGGAAGCTTGGGAACCTCCTTTTTCCTGCGGTAATTCTGCTCGTCATAATTCACGTTCCCGTCATTGATATCCTGCTGCAGGTTGTCGCTTACCCCCATGAAAAAGGGCTCAAAGTAGGAAATTGAGGTGAGATAGTTATTAATGCGGTTGGCGCTTGGCAGAAGACGCATGGCCGCCACTGCAAAAACGCCGATCTGGCTCAGCATCTGGGTAACATCCTTTCCCGCCGCAATCTGCAGGATCAAATACAACACCAGCCCTGCAATACATACCGTTTCTATCAGCAGGCGGGGGGTTGCGTTATAGATATTATATTTCTGCACCGCCCCCACGTAGCCCGAGCCGCACTTGGAATATTCGTTGATAAAATAATTTTCCTTATTGGCAATTTTGATTTCCTTGATTCCCATAACGGACTGGTCAATCCATTTATACAGGCCGCTGTAATATTCCTGGTTTTCCTCTCCCGCCCTGATCATAATGGGCTTGAGAATCCCCTTAATGATAAGAAGCACCACCACAAGCAGCGCGGCAATGGTAAGAATCATCACCGGGTCCTGAGTCATCAGCACCACGATAAGGACAACAAACATGATAATTTCACTGGTCAGCTGCAGCGAGGAAAGGATCAGACCATACATATTGTTCACATCCGAGGTGATGCTTCGCTGGATCACGGAAGTGTCCGCGTTCAGATAATATTCATAGGGACGCTCCATAAAATTAATCATCATCTTACGGGAGGTGGCAAACTGATTCGTGTATACAAAGCGCAGCTGAATTACATTCTGAAAATAAAGAAAAATATTTTTTAACACAAATGCTGCGATAATGGCCAGCAGCATGATTATGGTAAACTGCCCGGTGCTCTCCATGCCGAGGAAACGGTAGATATCTCCCAGATACCCATCCCCGGTCACAGCCGCCGGATCCAGGAGCGTGGTGATCACAGGGATGACCAGGCCGATGCTGCAGGCCTCAAGAAGGGCGCCGATAATCATCAGCACCACAATCCCCCCCATCTTGGCCTTCTGTTTTCCATCCAGAAGGATGTTCATTTTCTTTATGATTTTTCTCATCGCAATACCTTAATCCTTTATCTGCTCATTCTGCCGGTGAATTTCCGGCGCTTCGTATTTGTCCATGAAATCCTCCCCCAGAAAGACGGTTTCCTCTGCAAAACCGATGGAGGCGGGCACGGTGAATACGGAGATCACCTTTTTCACATGGATATCCGGAAGAAAATTCATCATTTCCATAGGAAACTTCCCAGATAACACCACGCAGCCCGGAAAACATTTTTCATAATCCAGCAGGTCTCTGGGATGGGGCTTTAAAATGATCTGCATTCCTTTTCCGTAAAGCTCTATAATATCACGGAAGATCCGTTCTCTCGTTTCCAAATCACAAAGCGGCTCGGTCAGTATCAGAATTTTATTTTCATGATTCTTCCCTTCCGTCAGCTGTTTTACCAGCCGTTCCCTGTCCTCCAGGAAAATTCCCAGCAGGCAGCTCTTATCCTCTGCCGTCAGCCGCTGTGTCAGCTTTTCCCTGGAGCATTCCACATATTTGGGGCAGGGATACTCCAAAACGGAAATATCATTCACTTCCATATCGATACAGTATTTTCCCCAGCCGTTCTGTATGAAAATCAGGTTCAGGGAGGCGAGAAAGGCCTTCAGCCTGAAATGTCCTCTGTTATCATATCTGGCCGTATCATAATAGCGGATACAGTCCAGCCCGTCCTCCATGGCATGATACCTGATTTTCTTCCAGCTTAAATAATATCCTATCGGATCAGAATCACAGAATACATAAATGTCCTTATAAGCCCTGAAATCCACCGGCACAAAAGGCTCCTGAAGTTTCCCCAAAAGCTTGCAGAAACGGATTCTTGCCAGCATGTTCAGTACCAGGTTCCCTCGATCCGTATGGTACTTTTTCAAAACAGGAAAAAAGCCCTCCTCCTTTTCCTCAAAAACAAAAACCTGCCGGAAAAGACCGGAACGCTCCGCCCTGGCCTTCAGATTCCCAAAATCATTGGACATCGTACTCAGCACCAGGCAGGCCTGTCCCCTTCTGTCTCCGGGCAGGTTTAATTCCTTCAGACAGGCAATATATACATGATAAAAAGTGTGGCAGACATAGATTCTCTCATTCATGCCGCTGCTCCTTATAAAAAAATATCATTATATTTTACCATACATTACCTTCAAAAAGCAAATTTAGTAACAGTTCAGCCTTCGGCCGAACTATTACCGCATCCGCCCATTATAACTCGCCTTCGGCGAGGGGCGGATGCCTGCTGCCACCACGTTTTCTCACGGTTTGTGCAGTGAATGCACAAACCTTCCTGAACTGTTACCAAATTTACCCTTTTGTTTCCTCACAGGTTTTAACAACCCATACACCCTCTATCTGTTTCACGCAGCCGTCCGCCGGATAAGCAGGCATTTCCTGATATTCCTTTGTCTCCTTAATGGCCTCGACAGCTTCCTCGCTTACCTCCGGCATTTCCACGCCAATATAGGTCTTCATAAAATTATAACGTACGCCGCTGGTAAGGAGCCCGGTTTCCTTCGCCACGCCGGATAAATCCGTAAACCTGTCACCATCCATGGAATAGCTGCCCAGCAGATCAGGCGTCTCGCTCAGGCCATATTCCCCTATCAGCGCAAAGGGGTCGCCCGGCTGATAGCCTGCTGTGGCTTCAATCCTTTCCATGATACGGTTGTAATATGCATAGGATCTTTCATAGGCAATTCCCATCCGGAAATAGGCCTGGTTTGTCACAACAAAATTCTGGTAGCCCACCAGCAGAAGAACTGCCGCAACCACATAGCCCAGTATCCTGCCTGCCCTCACCTTTCCCGCATCCGCCAGGAACAGGCCGGACTGGGTATCCTGGCTTTTTTCCAGAAGGGCGGCAAGAAAGGTATACAGGATATGGTATTGGTAAAGCATCAGCATGCTTATGCTGGCATCCGGCGCCATAATAATGATAGAACCCATAGCCAGGGGCACCATCATGGCAAGAAAAATGTACAGGATGGCGCTGCCTGAATCTTTATATATTTTTTTTCTTATAAAAAAGGCGATAACCAGGCCAGCCGTAAGAAGGCAGGAAGCCACATTCAGCGCCCAGGCGGCCGCAGTCACAAAGGAAAAGGGCTTCAGAATAAAATACTGCACCACCCATTTGTAGGAACGAAGTATCAGCCTGGGAAGACGGATTAAATCAATTTTCCCCATCTGATCCAGGCCGTTATAGGCATCCAGCTGGGGATATACGATTCTGGAAACAATCGTATAGATAACGACGGAAATGCAGGCCACGACAAAGGCCTTCACTCCCCTTCGGAAAACATCGGCGGTCCGGCTGTTTTCCTCAAGCATATCCAGAAAAAGCCCCATTACCAGAATGCCCAGCGCCAGGCACAGATATGCCTGATAGATTCCCATGCTCAGAACCAGGCAGACTATCCCTGGCAGGAAACCGAAGCGGTATTTCCTAATCAGCCACGCACCCGCACAGGCCAGCAATATGCCTACGGCATAGCAGTCCGCGGTAAACATGAAGGTAAACAGGCTGCACATGCTGGGGAAGGACAGCATCATCAGCGGAATCAGGACCGCGGAGGTTGTACTTCTAAGATGCAGCGTGGAAAGGACAAAGCAGGCGGCAGCGGAAATCAGGACGATGGAGAAAATCCCACTCAGCCAGGGTACGCTCCAAATCCCATCCAGCGGATTGACATATTTCAAAAACCATCTGCCGAATTCCGAGCCGACTGCATACCCGCCCACATTATTGATGTCATCCCAGTTCGGCAGCTTATTGGTCAGCATATAGGCATGAGTTATAATTCCCCACAGGATTCCGGAAACCAGGCAGCACCTGATATGGAAGGGGATTTTTAATAATATTTCTTTAAAGGTATCTCTATTTTCATTCA
Organism: Eisenbergiella porci; assembly: GCF_009696275.1. GTDB lineage: Bacteria > Bacillota > Clostridia > Lachnospirales > Lachnospiraceae > Eisenbergiella > Eisenbergiella porci. Next base: position 90,955 of record NZ_VUMI01000006.1, on the reverse strand, counting down.
TAGCTGTTTTTATCCTTTCCCGTCAAAACTAACCCTGTTTCTTCACCATCCCCACAATTACCCCATCCACCGCATCATACTCCATGCGTGTATCAATACAGTTCCCCTCATCAGCCGCCTTATAAATATACATCGTATCCTCCCGCGGATTAATCAGCGACTCCACCAAATCCTCCACTGCCTTTGTCCTTATCGTCTGGCAGGCGGCATTAAAATAATTAATCGTCATACCATTTTCAGCCGCATATGCGCTCAGGTCATTCAATAAATCCTCGTCATCCAGGCCCACAAAAACCATATGCTTATTATCACCCTCCCGGGCCCACATATCCCACTTTTCATCCTCCAGGCGGCTGTCGTAAGCAAACTCGGTTCCAAACTGCACCTGCCGCTGCATCAGCTGCCATTTTCCGTCGGCAATCTGCAGGACGGCAAAAATCACCAGAAGAACTGCCGCCATGGTTTCCCATGGCATTTCCTTCTCCATCCATACAACGCTGCCAAGAATTATCAGGTACAGCACCGGCCAGATAAACCTGCCGCAGCAGCTGATTCTCTGCCACAGAGAGGATAGCCAGGCCGGAAGCTCATAGTTCCAGATCAGACTGCTTCCACAGGCGGCCTGAGGGGAAAGAGCCACAGAAAGAGAAATCATTGCCAGTATCAGAAATGCAACACCGTTTTCGCCCCAGTCAAAACGAAGATGAGTCAGCTTTTTTTCTTTTTTTATAAATACCTTATAAATGGTATGTATCAGACAGGCTGCGGCCGCCGCAATCAGTGTAAGTACAATTCCGGTACCAGGGAAGGCCAGCCCTTCTGAGGGATTTGCGCCGTAAACCGGAAGATCCGACAGATACTGAGACCACCCCTGCGGATTCCACAGGCCATTCAGATTAAAGCTGGACTGTCCGAACTGAGACGTATCCGGCATATGATTGTGTGAAAAACCTCCCAGCAATGCTACAACTCCAACCGCAGCTCCCAGGTATGCCAGCAGTGCAAGGACATCCTGCCTGATTTTTTTTCTCCGCAGCAGATCGGAAAGCAGAAAGCTGAGAAGGACAAAACCGCACATGGGAATAAAATACATCTGTATACTTCCCGTCAAAAACCCGGCAATTCCCCAGGCAAGCTCAAACCTTTTTTCGCTCATTTCCATTCTGCGGATTCCCAGATACAGAGAACACAACACCAGCCACTGAGCGCCCAGCGCCAGGTTCAGGGACATCTGCCCCAGCATCGCAGGCGTAATTACAAAAAGAAGGCTGCCCACAACTGCTTCCGCTTTCTTTTTTACATAATGATAAATCAGAAGCGCCCCAAAAGCGCCTTGGGCGCCCATACAAAGCATGACCCAGATACCAAAATACTGGAATCTATCCGGCAGAACCGCCTTGAATATTTTAAAAAATACGGCAAACAGAGGCACGGAATCCGTAAAGATAACGGATACCGCATTAGGATAAGATGCATTATCCATCAGCCCAAAAGGGAAAAACCAGTCACTGTTCCTGAAAAGGCACCAGCCCAGATAATTTTGAGTCAGATCCCCGCCACCCAGGAGCCAGTCCGTGTAGGTGACATTCAGTACATGAACCCCAAATATACAGATAAACGTAACAATTCCAACCAATGTGCCAAGTATCAACACATTGTTCTTTTTCCAATAATTTAAACCGGCCTGCACAGTATCCTTTATACCTCCCTGTTTCCGGCTTTCCATGCACTTCAACGTGGTAAAGTATCATGTGCCGTTAACTGATGCAAGTATAGCACTTTTCGGGATTGCAGGCAAATAAAAAACAAGTCTTCTCTTTTTTCCTGTAACAGTTCAGTCTTCGGCCGAACTGTTACTTTTTCCTTTACCGGATTTATTCCAGCAGGTATAATAATAAAAGAAAATAAAAGAGGATAATTTAATATCCGTTTTTGGGAGACTGTTAAATGGAGACTGGGAAAAAGGGAATTCTTATCCGGGCAGACGGTAATCAGGAAATTGCAACGGGGCATCTGATGCGCTGCCTGTCTGTTGCGCAAGCATTGAAGGAACGGAATCTTCCTGTTCTTTTTGCGGTCGCTGATCACAACAGCGGACAGCTGCTCCGTTCTTTTATGGCTGGGGGAGAAAATTTTCCCGTGATATGTCTGGATACGGACTACCGCAATCCTGCCGCTGAACTGGACAGGCTTTTCACTGCCGTATTTGAAAATAATATCGGCTGTGTGCTGATAGATTCCTATTTTGTTACCCCGCCATATCTGGAGGGGCTTCATAAGGCGGCGAAAACTGCTTATATTGACGATATCTATTCCTTTGATTATCCGGTGGATCTGATTATAAACTATGATGCCGCCCCTCCGGCGGATTTTTACAGAAACTGCCCTTACAAACTGTTGGGGCTGTCTTATACTCCCCTCAGGAAACAGTTCCGCGGCCTTCATCCGGAAGTAAGGCCGCAAGCGAAGGACATTCTTATTTCTACCGGGGGCACCGACCCCTGTGGCGTGGCGGAACGTCTCATAAACAGGCTTCTTTGCCTCCCCGGGGAACAGGAAATATGCTATCATATATTGGCCGGTCCCATGCATTCCGGCCGCGCCGCCCTGAACCTTTTGGCAGATGGGAATCCAGCTATCAGGCTCTATGAAAAGGTTTCAGATATGGCGGCATTGATATGCCGGTGTGATCTTGCCGTTTCCGCGGCCGGAACCACATTATATGAACTGTGTGCCGCAGGAGTCCCGGCCGTCAGCTTTACTATGGCGGATAATCAGCTGACCGGAGCCAGGGATATGGAACGTTTTGCCGGAATCCCTTATGTTGGCGATGTGAGGACTGCGACTGATTTTATAGAAAAGCTGGCGGAAGCCATTATTTCTCTGAGCAGCAGTTATGATAACAGATATTTCCTGGCACATTCCATGCATAAAATGGTTGACGGAAATGGAAGCGTAAGAATTGCGGAAGGGTTGGAAAAGCTATTGTGTTCTGAGGCTTCGCATGTATAATATATGTAGATTCATTGTAACTGTTCAGCAGGTCAGCGCATTTAGCTGCGCAGGCCAGCGCTTTGCGCTGACCGTAAGAAAGTGATTCAGGAGTGCTAAAATCCATCGCCAAAGGCGATTTAGGATGGATTTTAGCAGTAACTGTGAGGGGTACTGAACAGTTACGATTCATTTTCGATTTATATTGGTTATATTAGTGCGAATGTACAGTGCACATTAGTTTGCCTGCAGACTTATATCGGTCAAGGCTTAAACACCCTCATCGATTAAAATACTTCAAAAAGGAGTAAAATAAACATCATGAATCAAGCCACCATACAACCTCAAAAAAAATCCGTTGCCATCATCACCGCCAGAGGCGGCAGCAAGCGGATTCCCCATAAAAATATCCGTGACTTCTGCGGAAAACCGATTATCAGCTATTCTATCGAAGCCGCGCTTTCGTCAGGCGTCTTTGATGAGGTCATGGTTTCCACGGATGATGAGGCAATTGCTTCCATTTCCAGGAGCTTTGGGGCCGCAGTCCCCTTCATGCGTTCTGCAGAGTCCGCAAATGATTATGCCTCCACGGATGATGTAATCGCCGAAGTCCTGAGGACCTATGAAGCCGGCGGCACCCGCTTTGACCGGTTCTGCTGCATCTATCCCACCGCCCCCTTTGTGACGGCGGAGAAACTGAAAAATGCCATGGCACTTCTTGACCAGGCCGAATCCGTCATGCCGGTAGTTGCGTTTTCCTATCCGCCACAGCGGGGCATTATTCTGGAGAATGGCCGAATCCGCCGCAAATACCCGGAATTTCTCACCGCCCGCTCTCAGGATCTGGAAAAATTGTATCATGACTGCGGACAGTTCTACGCCTGCCGTACGGATGCCTTCTTCCGTGACAGCACAACGGACGTGGACGACCTCGTCCCCATGATCATGCCGGAAATGGAAGTACAGGATATCGATACCGAAGAAGACTGGGCCATTGCCGAATTAAAATACCGCAAAATGCAGAACCTGAAGTAAATCCATCAGTGATACACGGATCGACACCGCTGACCTCTGCGACAGAAAGAAAGGAAAACCAATGAATTCTGATACACTGCAGACCCCCTATTTTTACATCCGGGAAACCGGCCTGGATACGGATGCAGCCATCCTGAAGGAAGCCCTCTCCAAAAACTGGGGGCCGAACCATCTCGTGGGCTATTCCGTAAAAACCAATTCCCTCCCCTGGCTGCTTCAATATATGAAGGGACAGGGCTTTTTTGCAGAAATCGTGTCCGACACGGAATACCGCCTGGTCAAAAAGCTTGGCTTTGACAATGCCCATATGATTTATAACGGGCCGATTAAAGAAAAAGAAATTTTTAACTCCATTCTTCTTGACGGCGGATATATCAACATAGATTCCACTGAAGAACCCATATGGCTGGAGGAATTAAGCGCAGCTTACCCTCAGCGTAATTTTTCTGTTGGCGTACGTGTAAACTGTGATATCGCCGCCCTTTGTCCGGAGGAGGTACTGGTGGAGGAAGAAGGCGGCCGCTTTGGCTACTGTTATGAAAACGGAAGGCTGGAGGAAGTTATTTCCCGCATAAACAGGCTCCCCAATGTCAAAGTCGCCGGTCTGCACCTGCATTCCTCCACCCAGTCCCGCACCGTTTCCGTCTATGCCGCGCTGGCCAGTATGGCCGTAAGGATAGCGGAGGAATATAATCTGGAGCTTTCCTATGTGGATATGGGAGGCGGTTATTTCGGGGGGCGGGAGGACAAGCCGGATTACCGGGATTATTTTTACGCCATCTGTAAGGAGCTGCGCAGAAAATTCGATCCCGCATGTACCACGCTGATCGCTGAACCCGGCGTATCCCTGATCTCCAGGGCTACGACATTCGTCACCTCCGTAAAAGATGTGAAGGAAATCCGTAACCATTCCTTCCTCATCACTGACGGCAGCCGTACAAACCTGAACCCGCTTGTCACCAGACATGTTTATCCCCACCATATGGTTTATGTGGATGAGCCTGAAAAAAGGCCCGTAATAAAAAGCCAATGGGTCACCGGCTTTACCTGTATGGAGTATGACCGTCTTTTTGAAATCAAGAACGGTCCGGCCATGAAGCCCGGGGATAAGGTGGTATACGACACCGCCGGCGGCTATACCATGTGTTTGAATCCGCTCTTCATCAATTATTTCCCTCCCGTTTATGTGGAACACCGTGACGGCACGCTTTTTAAAGCCCGTGACCAGTGGGACGTGGATGAATTTATGCAGAAAAATTATACCGAAGAAAGGGATTTCCATGAATAAAGAGTTTACCATAGGTTCCCACTCCGTGGGAAATAACGCTCCCGTTTTTATCGTGGCGGAGATGTCCGCCAATCACCTGCAGGATTACGGCCGGGCGGTGGAAATCATCCATGCCGCCAAAGAGGCCGGCGCCGATGCCGTGAAGCTTCAAACCTACAGGCCTGAAACCATCACCCTGGACAGCGAGTCATCCTGTTTTCAGATAACACAGGGAACTATCTGGGACGGCACCACCCTTTATAAACTTTACGAAGAGGCTTACACTCCCTGGGATTGGCAGCCGAAGCTGATGGAAGAGGCGAACCGCCTGGGAATGGAATGCTTCTCCTCTCCCTTTGATTTTACGGCTGTTGATTTTATGGAATCCATGAATATGCCCGCCTATAAGCTGGCTTCCTACGAAATCAACGACATTCCCCTGATACGCAAAATCGCCCGCCTGCATAAGCCTGTGATTTTTGCCACGGGCATCGCTCATCTGGAGGATATTGAACGCGCGCTCCGCGTCTGCAGGGAAGAAGGAAACGAAAATGTGGTTCTGATGAAATGTGTTTCTTCCTATCCCACGCCCTATGAAGATATTAACCTGAACATGATTCCAACGCTGGGCAATATGTTTGACTGCGTTATGGGCCTGTCTGATCACAGCATGGGAACCGCGGTGGCATCCGGCTCCATTGCTCTCGGCATAAAAATGGTGGAAAAGCATCTGACGCTGCGCCGCAGCGACGGCGGCCCCGACGGCGCATTCTCCATGGAACCGGAAGAATTTGCCGAAATGGTGAAAAATATCCGCATCATGGAAAAAGCCCTGGGCAGCTCTGATTTCCATTTAACGGAAAAACAGGAAATTGAGCATGAAGGCTCCCGTTCTCTTTTTGCCGTTAAGAATATTGCAAAAGGCGAGGCCCTGACTCCGGAAAATGTCCGTTCCATCCGTCCCGGAAACGGCCTGCATACCATGTATTATGAACAGATTCTCGGGCAGCACGCAGCGCGCGATATCAGCAGGGGTACTCCCCTTGCCTGGAACCTGATTACGGATTAAAGCCGAAACGAAATTTTATAATCCAAATTTCCCTAAAACGCCCTGCGGGCGCATTATGCCAACAGGGTCTTACGCAGAAAACGGAGGCCCTGTCTGATTTTTGGCAGTTATTATACCGCAAGAAAAATCTGTGGCAGAAAACTGCCTAATCCTCCACACTTCCGGGGATTTCGGTCCGTTTCCGGACACAAAAAAGCGTGCGGCCTTCAACTGGATTTACGCAGTCCTGCCACACGCTGTAATTATTTTATATTTATTCTTCCCGTTCCATTCAAAGGTAATTTTTCACAAAGTTCTCCGAGAACTCTGCGAAATACTCTTCCGCCTGCTTCTTTGACAGAGAGAACCTTTTTTCTATCTTACTGATAATCCTGTCCTTGCCGACTCCCTCCTCCAGATTATCCACCACAAAAATACGGATACCCTCCGTCAAACCGGCTTTTCTGCCGTCTTCCTTACCGGCTTCATATCCATCCTCGTAAAATTCCCCGCTCAGGCTCTTCATAACCTTTTCTTCGTCATATTCCGTTAAAAGTGCATTCATAACCTCAGCCCTCCTCCGGCTTAAAAATTCGGCAAGGATCCCTTCCTCAATACACTGTTCCATTGCCGCCCGGATCGCCGCGGCAGGCTCCATAGCCCTCAGTTTCTCCCTGACGCGTTCAATGAAAACAGCGTATTCCTCCAGCCTCCTGCACCGTCCCATCAATTCCGTATTGTGCCCCGCATTGATATTCAGCATACGGACACGCACTTCCAGACAGGCCATATCCTCTCCCTGCATAAATGCATCCGACAGCTTCAAAACCGATGTATCCGGCATCCTGCTCTCCCCATTGTAAAAAATAACATATACCGGCGTGGGAATCCGCAGCAGCCTTGTGGAATAAATCATTCTGTCATGGAAAAAACGTTTATACAAATCGGAAAAGTAAAACAGTCCCCGCAGCGGCATATTGGGATTTAAGGTACTCTGATGTTCAAATAACCCCATTCTTCCGTCCAGAAGGAAGGAAATATCGTTCTTCATCCCCATATAAATCACATCATCGAAGGTGGTGATCTCCAGGGCGTCCGGATCAGTATAGCATTTTTGGCATAATGCGTTATACAGCTCCAGCAGGTCACTGCGCTCCGAAAATAACAATCGGAACAGGCGGTCCTTATACTGTTTCTGGGGTTTTGGGGTCAGTGCTGCTTCTTTTGTCTGCATGGCAATTGCTCTCCTTGAATATTGTATTTTTCAAGAAAAAATCGCTTCTGCAAACCAAATCATAATAAATATCAAAAGGGATTTCTATAAGAATATTATAAAAGAAAGTATGGAACATAGCAAGATAAAGTAAATAAATCCACATCCTTCCGGCGGGGGCGGTCCCGAAGGGGGCCTGCTGTCCTGGTATCCGGTGGGGGCGTTGGGGAGAGGGCTTTGGAGGGCGGGGGGGCGGCTGTGAGGGGGTGTCACGGATGCTACTCAGTTTTGGGCGGTTTCTAAAAGTATCCCAGGATAGCTTTGGCGTCCCTGATACGGCAGGAACTCGTCGCAGGCTCCTCAGACAGCTGCCGTATCTTAGGGGGAAAGCTTTCCTGGGATACTTTAAGAAACTGCTCCAAAACTTCATAAGCATCCGTGACACCCCCTTATGTTTTCCCGGGTGGGTTACTCTGTTTCGAATTGGGTGAGGATGTGGTCGGCGGCGTTTATGAGGTTGGTTTCTGTGGTTTCGGAAGCAGAGGGGCGGAGCGGGGCGGACTGGAGGATGAAGTAGCCTCTTCCCATGAGGGAGTGGCCGGTGGTTACTTTCTGCATGTAGTCTCCGGGAGTTATGCGGCAGTTCCAGGCTTTGAGGGTGATTCCTTGCGGGAGGCGGAGTTGGGAGGCCTGGGGGATTGTTTTGATGCGGCATTGTTCCAGGTTGAAGTAGTGAATCAGGAGTTTTTCTGTTTTTGCGGGCTTGTAGGCGTAGTCCATGTTGCATTGGCTTCTGATGTATTGTTCCGCCATGTCGATGCCTGTGGCCAGGGGGGTGAAGAGGTTGTGGAGGTTGTGGCCGGAGGGCCTGGCTGACAGTTCGATGGCGAAAATACTGTTTTCGGTGATCATGAGGTCTGCGTGGAGGAGGCAGTCTTTTAGGCCCAGCAGGGCCGTGGTTTCCGTCAGGTAGGCGGTTGCTCTTTCCCAGAGGAGGCGTTGTGTTTCATCTTCCTGGGGGGATATGCTCAGGTAGCCTACGGCTTGTCTGGCGGGGGGTGGGGTGATGAGTTTTTTGCGCAGCAATATCATGCGGAAGCGGTCCTTGTCCATGCAGGCGTCCACGCCGTATTCCACGCCCGGCGCGGCTTCCTCCAGGACGTAGTCTTCTGCAGGGGCTGCTGTGTCCTGGTTTTCGGGGAAGATGCAGGTAAGGGCGTGTTCCAGTTCCCGGGGATTATTCAGGAAGAAGATGCCCCTGCTTCCTGAGCCGTATCTTGGCTTGAGGATTGCGGGGTATTGGAGGGTACTGAAATCTCTGGCAAGATCCCCTGTTTGCGCCGGGGCTGCTTCTGCGGATATGAGAAAGCAGCGGCAGTTCCTCAGTTTCTTTTCCTGGAGTTTTTTGTGAAACAGGTATTTGTCTGTGCAGTATTCGGCGGCCTGCCTGCTGATGCCGGCAAGTCCCAGGGCGTCATTTACCGCGCCTGCCGTGGTCAGGTATCTGCCGATAGGGCCGGTGATCAGGAAATCCGGCTTTCTGTCTTGCAGGGCGTCCAGTACGGCCTTTTCATCCGAAATGTCTATGGCAAGTCCTTCATCTGCCGCTTTCAGTCCTTCCGCCTCCGGATTGCCGTCAAGGGCTGTTACGTAGACGCCCAGCTCCTGTGCTTTTTGGATGGTATGCAGGGATTCCTCTCCTGCGCCTATCAATGCTGCTTTCATCTGCTTCTCCTCCGCCGGTTTCCCGTATTGCATGTTTTATATGTTTCGTAATTTCTCGGTTCTTTATGGCTTTAATCTTTTTCTGAAATTTCTGTAGGTCCAGAGCAGGCTGAAATATATCATGAAGAACAGGGAGGATTTTTGCTGCATGCGCACCAGTTTTTTCTCCTCCTCATTAAAACGTTTTTGATAATAGGGATTTTCCTGGAAATCCGGGAAGGTGCTGCGCATTTCATCGCCCAACGCTTTTACGAAGGAAAGCTCCTTCTTTTTTACGCCGAACATATAGGTGAACAGGGTATTCACGTAGAAAAGGACAGAAAAGCTGCATTCCAGTTCCTTGTAGTATTCCTCAAGGTAGCCGTACCGCTTTGCCTCCGCTATCATGATTCTGCCGGCTTCCATCCTGTCCTCGCATCTTTTGCGGGTGATGGTATGAACGGTGGAGGCCTCGTGCTGGTAATAGTAGTACATGGGCTCCGGCATGTATGCAAAGTGCTTTGCCCGTAGCATCCAGGTGTTTCCCAGCGCGTTATCCTCGTAGAAAATTCCTTCCGGGAAGCGGCTTTCACAGCCGAGGATAATATCACGTCTGTATATTTTCACGACAAGGCTGCCGCTGTCCAGTATCAGGGAGGCATATTTGTCATGATCCAGGCTTCCGGCCTGCTCCGGGCTGTTGTTATGGACCACCTGTCCTGTTTTCATGCTGTGTTCCTGTGTCAGGCAGTAGTCGCAGCCCACCATGTCCGCGCCTGTTTCTTCTGCGCGGGCCAGCATTTTTTCGTACATATCCGGTGTAATCCAGTCGTCGCTGTCGATAAAGCCGATCCATTCCCCCGATGCCAGGGTAAGGCCTATGTTTTTGGCGCCCCCCTGTTTTCGGTTTACCTCGGAATGGACCGCCCGGAAGCGGCCGGGGTATTTTTTTTCAAACTGCTGAAGGATGTCCCAGGACTGATCCGTGGAGCAGTCATCCACTGCGATGATTTCCATGTCCTGCAGCGTCTGTCCCACCAGGGAATTCAGGCAGTATTCCAGTTTTCCGTCTGCCGCCGTATTATAAACAGGCACGATAACACTCAGCTTCATTCTCAGTTTTCCTCTCTTTACGGTTCCCCGGCCTCCGGCGCCGCCCCTTTGGTCACCTGATATAAATCAAACTCGTTATCCTCTATCCCATAGTGTCCCACATATTCTATCTGCAGTTGATAGGGAATGATTTGATCCGGCACAAAGTCCCACTCCATTTCCGTATCCAAAAACCAGATCCGGTCAAAATCCCGGGACAAATCCACATCCCTGACATAGAAAAGGCGTTCCTCAGGGAAATAGTATTTATAGTTAAAATAATACGCCTGGTAATTATATACCACCAGGTCCCGTTCGCCCAGGTTTTCCGAGAAAAACTCCTCTGTCTGGGCGGTCAGCGTGGCCTTATATTCCGCCCGGTAATTATCTCTGTAGGAAATCGCCCCCACAGCCAAGAAAAATACAAGAAACAAAGCAGCGATTTCCTTACGGAACCGCCGGCAGCCAATGGCTGTAAACAGGCAGAACAGGCCCATGGCCGGGAACACGTACTGATCTCTGTAAATCGGCTGCTTCAGCAGGGAAAGCAAAATGCCGCCGCCCGCCGTCAGCGTGGGCACGGCCATACAAAGCAGGGCGAATACACCGGCTTTTCCATCCTCTCCGCCCTTTTTCACAGAAACCAGGCAGCTGATTCCCGCCAGCAGGGAAATCAAAAGAAAGACATAGGTAGTCTGCGGCACCGGAGCCAGTCCGAACGCCCATAAAAAGTAGCTCCACACCGTTTCCCCGGTGATGGGCGGTATCCAGTAACCGGCCTCCACCCTGGTTACCTGTTCGTAAAAATAAGGCATCCAGGGCAGGTAAAGCACCGTCATAAGCAGCGAAAACAGCACCCATTTCCCAAGCTTCTTTCTTTTTTCCCTGGAAAAAAGCAGCGCCAGGAACAGCAGTCCGTTAATAATGATAACGGATGCAAATGCAAAATAATGCAGATAGGCCGCCGCCACAGCCGTTACGGTAAGCCAGATCCAACAGCTCCATCTGTCATTCACGTAGATTTCCCAGGCTGCCAGCCCGCAGGCCGTAACACAGAAAAGAGCCCAGGAATACATACGCACCTGGACCGCATAAACCATGGAGCAGGGAATGCAGCCAAGCAGGATGATAAACAGAAAAGAGGTTCTGTCTCCGAAATATTTTCTCACCTTCGTCGCTCCCAGAACAAGCGTCAGGCTCATGGGAATCAGCGTCAGTACCTTCTGTACCTGCAGGCTTTCCCCGAACAGAAGCCGGAACAAACGTCCCAGGAAATAATACAGCGGCGGATGCACATCCTTTGCCGTTTCCAATACGATTTCTCCGAAGCCCGCCTTGAACAGATTCATACTGAAAATTTCATCCGTCCATACATTGTTATTAAAAATCAGGGACAAATACAGCAGTGTAAAAAATATTACGCTGCCCCAGATTAATATTCCTTTCTGCTTTCCATTCGGCAGATGCCAACTCTTTTTTTTCACCTCTGTCTGCATATACTCTCCTCCGGCCTGTCAGACTCATCCTGTTATCATCAGGATGCAGCGGCTGGCTTTTTCTCTCTATTTTGCATAATAGGAAGCTATTTTTCCAACCGCCTTAATCACATCCTCCACGTCCGCATCGCTCATTCCATAGTAAAGAGGCAGGCTGATGATTTCCTCATACAGCTTTTCCGCCTTCGGGCACAGCCCCTTTTGATATCCAAGTTTCTGATAATATGGAAAATAATAGGTGGGGATATAGTGCACATTGCAGCAGATATTTTCCGCCGCCAGCGCCTCGAAAAATCCCTTTCTGTCTATGGTCAGCGCTTCCGGCCTGATTCTCAGGATATACAGATGCCTTGTAGTATCGGATTCCGGGATTTCCTCCTGCACCGTAATCTGTGGCATCTGTGAAAAGGCTTCGTTATAGCACTTCACGATTTCCTTCCTGCGGGCCTTGAACATCTCCAGCTTGTCCAGCTGGCTGAGCAGCAAAGCCGCCTGGATATCCGTCATACGGTAATTATAGCCAAGCTCGATCTGCTCATAATACCATGGCCCTTCCGGTGTGTTTTCCATCCAGTCCGGATTTCTGGTAATGCCGTGTCTTCCGAACAGTACCAGCTTTTTATACAGTTCGTCGCTGTTTGTCATTACGGCGCCGCCCTCTCCTGCAGTTACGGTTTTCACCGGATGGAAACTGAAGGTGGTCATATCCGCAATCGAGCCGGTAGCCTTCCCGTCATAACAGGTGCCAATGGAATGGGCGCCGTCCGTAATTAAAATCAGTCCATATTTGTCGCAGATTTTCCGCAGAGCCTTCAAATCCGTTGACTGGCCGGTATAATCCACGGCAACCACCGCTTTCGTTTTTTCCGTCACGCATTGCTCCACGCTTTTCGGATCTATATTGTAGGTTTTGTCATCGATATCGGCAAATACAGGTCTTGCGCCGCAGTACAGGGCGCAGTTTGCGGAAGCCGCAAAGGTGATAGGCGTGGTTATCACCTCATCCCCCGGGCCCACTCCCGCAGCAAGACAGGCGATATGTAGAGCCGCTGTGCCGTTAGATACCGATACGGCATGCTTCGCCCCCGTAATACTGCAAAGCCGTTCCTCCAGCTCTCCGATTTTGGGACCGCAGGTGAGGGCGTCGCTTTTGAGCACGTCCAAAACCGCCTGATAATCTGCCTCGTCCAAATACTGATGTCCGTAATATATTTTTGTCTCCCTGACCGGCGATCCGCCTGCCGCCGCCGGAAGCCCCCATATTTTTTCTTCCATAAAATTGTCCTTTCCCAGAGCCTGGCCTGTTTAAGCTGCAAAAAGAAGGGCGCCTTATGCAGCTCCTGTCTCCCGGAAGCGATACCCGGAGCAGCCGCGTAAAGGCCCCCTCTGATTTTTATTTCTCCAGTTCCACGTTCTTAAGAAGCTCGCGGATATCCTCCACGGTAAGCCATTCCTTATTGTTCCCTGAGCTGTAGGAGAATCCCTCCTCCACCTTTACGCCGCTCAGATCCGGAACCTGCCTGTCATTCCATACCACCTGAGGATATACGATGAAATGCTTGTCATATTCGTAGGTATTGAAGGAATCCTCCGGTGTCACCATGATTTCATGGAGCTTTTCACCGGGACGGATGCCGATTTCCTTCTTCGTACAGCCGGGAAGCATAGCCTCAGCCAGATCGGTCACTTTAAAGGAAGGGATCTTGCTGATGAAGGTTTCGCCGCCCTTCGCCTCCTTCAGCGCTTTGATAACAAGCTCCACGCCCTCTGTCAGGCTGATCCAGAAACGTGTCATGCGGAAATCCGTAATAGGCAGCTCCGTGCCCCCGTTTTTAATGATATTGTTAAAAAGAGGGATGATGGAGCCGCGGCTTCCCGCCACATTCCCGTAACGCACGATGGAAAAGCTGATGTCCTTATTGCCCGCATAGGCATTAGCCGCTACAAAAAGCTTATCACTCACCAGCTTGGTTCCGCCGTAAAGATTTACGGGATTGACCGCCTTATCTGTGGACAGGGCCACCACCTTTTTTACATTGGAATCCAGCGCCGCATCAATCACGTTCTGCGCACCGTTTATATTGGTCTTAATGGCTTCGTTGGGATTATATTCACAGGCAGGAACCTGCTTCAGGGCCGCCGCATGGATGACATAATCCACACCTTCAAAAGCCCTTTTCAGCCTGTCCTTGTCTCTTACGTCACCGATAAAGTAACGCATTTTTGATTCATATTCCTTGAATTCATTCTGCATCAGGTACTGTTTGAATTCATCCCTGGAATAAATAATGATTTTCTTTGGATTGTAGTGGGTCAGCGCATACTTGGTAAAACATTTGCCAAAAGAGCCGGTCCCGCCGGTTATCAGTATCGTTTTATTATCTAACATGAACTTTCCTCCATTTGTGTATAGTTTCCCTTTTCTTCTGATGGTCTATACATCTTTACTCTCATCTGCGCACAAAAGCACTCGTGTAGCTGAAGCCGCAGACAAAACAGCCTGCCGCCCCGCATCATCACAGCTGCTCCCTTTCTGCTTTTCGGCCGGTACTGCCGAGAGTTCAGGACCCTTCAAGGAAAAGCCGGTTTCTATCGGCATTATAACATAGCCTACCGGCTAATGCAATGCACCTGAATCCGTCAGCGCGGTAAATGCGCAGACCTGGCTGAACTGAAACGCTCTGTGTCCGAACTGTTTTCCCCGAAAAACAGTCCCTCAATCTCGCAGGCGGTACCGCACCTCTTCTTTGCCCTCCTCATGGACAATCATACTTTCCTTCTCCAATAAGGCCAGGCACAAGATCCCCTTCTGCGGTCCGCCCTGGGAACCTCGATTACCACAATCCTTCCCCTACCGCTGTTTTCCGCCGGAAAAGGGGAAGTTTTGCTGCCCTGCGCCTGTAAGGGAACCTCCCCAGCGCCCTGTCCGCCGATTCCCGCCTCCACAATCTGCACCTGGCTTTCCTCCAGGATATTGGCGCTTACGATCTGCCTGTCATTTACAAGACGCCAAAACTCCTCAACAAGCCATTCCGGCGAAGGAAGCTTAACCGGACGGAAGGATTTATCCGGCAGCTCCTCCAACCCCAGGAGGATCACGCCGCCGATGGTATTGGCAAAAGCGGAATAGGTCTCCCACAGGCTGCGCGGGAAGCCTCCCTGCGCCCGTTTCGCTTCAATCCGGTTATTTCCCCTGTATTTATCTATTTCCTCGAAATGAAGCATCCGCCCCTCCTTTTTTATAATACCCCCTTCTACACGCCCCGCGCCCGCATTGTCAGGCCATGGAGCCGCCGCACCGTTTTCGGCGCGGCGGACAGAAGCAGCAGATACACCTTCTGCTTTGCCGTCAGATAGGGGGAAACCACCGTATCGGCGGCATGCCTGCGGCAGTATTTTTTTACCGCCGTATAAAAGCTATCCTCCCGCACCATAAGTCCCACCGGGATATGCAGCAGATAATCCAGCCGCTGATACAGGCCGAAGCGCACCGCTTCCTTTTGCAGCGCCGGATATTTTTCCTCCACTATCCCCTGGACAAAGTCTGCATTCTTCACAATATCCACAAAAACCCTGGAAAAATCATTCCGCTCCTTCCGCCTGGTATTGCTGCCCATGCGGTAATATACATGATAAAGCTGCTGAGGAAGGATACAGACGCCCTCCGTCTCCTGCAAAAGCTCCACCAGCAGGTAAAAATCCTCGTTCAGCTCCCCCTCCGGGAACCGTTTCTCCCCGAAAAGGCTTCGTACCGTCAGCTTGGTACAGAAGGAACAGTCCCCCCTGTGCAGCAGCAGCTCCCGCAGAAAGGCTTCCCCGGACAAAAACGTTACCTCTTCGGGCGGCGTACATACATCCGCCCTCTTTTGCCCGTTTTCATCAATCTCATCCCTGGAAGCCTGGACGATGCTGTAACCGCCCGCCTTTACCTGTTCCATCAGCCTTTCATACATATCCGGCTCAATAAAATCGTCGCTGTCCACAAATCCCAGATATTCCCCACGCGCCTTTTGCAGCCCTAAATTCCGGGCGGAGGAGGAGCCGCCGTTTTCCTTATGGAACACCCGGATCCGCCCGTCCCGTTCCGCCAGCCGGTCACACAGCGCCCCCGTGCCGTCGGTGGATCCATCGTCCACCAGCAGGATTTCCAGGTTCCGGTAGGTCTGGGCGCACACCGAGCTCACACAACGCTCCAGACAGTCCATGATATTATAAATCGGGATGATGACAGTGATAAGCGGATTCTCATTCTTCATACCGATCTCCTTCCCGGCCAGATGACAGGGGCGATGGAAAAAGGCCCCTCTGCGGGCGGCTCCACCCTTCCCTTCTGCCAGTTTTCATAAAAACGCATACACTGCGCGGCCGCATTTTCCGCATTCCACAGAGAACAGATGGTGTCGTAGGCCCTGCGTCCCATCTGCCGCCGTTCCTCCTCATGCTCCATCAGATAAACCACCGCCTCACGGAACTGCTCATAGCTTCCTTCCCGGTAAATCATCCCGTTCACACGGTTTTCAATGAGATACGGCACCGCGCCCGGCTCCGAATTCGCCACCACAGCGCAGCCGCTGTTCATGGCTTCATTCACCACGGCGCCCCAGCCCTCCAGATGATTGCTTGTAAAAAGATGGATATGGCACTCCTCCATCTTCTTTCGCACCTCACCCGGCTCAAGAAAGCCGTACAGAACGACCCGGTCCGAGAGGCCTTTTTGTTCGATTTCGCCCTTCAGCTGATCCTCCAGCTCCCCGCTGCCGATAAAATGAATGCGGTAATCCAGCCCCTTTTCCCGCAGATCCTCCGCCAGCCTCACCACAAATTCCGGGTGCTTTAACGGCATCATCCGGCCCGCCCAGACAATCTGCACCGGCCCATCCTCAGCTTTTCGATCCTCCGGTCCCTTCCCATCGTAATGTCTGGTTTCCGGAAAGTACCCGAACCGGAACCGTTTCCCCGGATATGCATGAATCAGTGAAAAATCCGAAGCCACATATGCGCCCGCGCAAAGCAGATAGACCGGCTTGTTCCTGTACCGGATGTGTTCTTTGTATTTATGCGCCAGCCCCCTGGGAGAAACCGCCTTCCACTGCCCCTCCCGGTAAATCCGTTCGCTGATGCGTATGGCCGGCTTTCCGCTGCCAAGCCTTCCGGCAATCAGCTCCTCCTGCTCCATCCAGCCGGCAAGCAGCAGATCACAGTCCCCTATCAGCCCCCTGCAGACCTCCGGTTCTTCATAAAGCAGATGCACATAGGGAATTGACCGGGCGTCCACCGCCCAGCCCATTTTCACCCGCTCCTCCTCCATAGGCTCCGTCTGTATAAACGTAAAATCCTCCCCCAGCTTCCGGTAAAGGCAGTCGCAGAAAGGAATCTGGTGATGGTTGATGTAATTGGAAATAAAGTTAATTTTCATGAACGCTCCCCCGGTTAATCATATCCCGGTATATCCCCATCAGGACGGCATAATTTTCATCCCCGTCGTGATTACGTCCGGCCTGCTTCGCCGCTTCCCGGGAAAGGCTGTCCGCCAGCCCGTCATTTTCAAATATCCGGATCACGCATTGGGCCAGCTCATGCACATTGCCTTTCCCAAACAGCAGCGCGCTTCTTTGATCCTCCGCCATATCCGGGATGCCCCCCGTCCAGGAGGCGACGCAGGGAACCCCCAGCAGCATGGCCTCCCCCAGGGAATTAGGGGAATTTTCCAGCGCGGAGGGACAGACGAATACATGGCTGTTCAAATAAGTCTCCTTCATCTGCACATCCGAAAGCTGGCCTAACACGGTAATTTTATCCTCCAGCCCGTTTTCTTCCATCAGCTTCCGCAGATATTTGCCGTAGCCGGAGATTTTCAACTTTTCCTTCAGGCTGCCATAGGCCGTAATACCGATTCCCGCCACGCTGATATGCGCTTCGGGAAATTTCTGCAGGATTTCCGGCATGGCCTGCAGCAGATAATGGAATCCCTTCAGCGGATAATCCCCCTGGCTGGCAAAGATTTCATAGCTCCTGCAGCTGTCCCGCCGCCAGCTTCCCTGGTAAAAACAGGAACGCATGGTTTCGTTCATTTTATGGTAAACAAGCCCCTGATTACATGCAAGGGATCCCTCCCTGTCAAAAACGGTCCGCCCGGTCACATGGCCGCTGCCCTGGAGCACCTGCCGCTCCCGTTCTCCCCGGATACGGAACTTTTCCTGCTGCATACGCAGGCTGTCCTTTCTCAGCAAATCCCGGAAGGTCGTCTTTTTCTGTACGGTTTCCGGCAGATCCGCCATATAGCTTTCTGCGCACGCGCCTATCAGCCCCTGGATCCCCACCAGCGTCCGTTCCGGCCGCTGAAAGCTTCTCACCATGGCCAGCGCATGGGGAAACTCCGTACCGAAAATATGCACCAGATCCGGTTTGAAATCTGCAAGAATTCCTGCAAACCGCTTTTCCATCGCCAAATCATATAGCTCAGGCCTCTTCAGATTTTCCCGGAAGCCATACACGAATACTTCTTTTTCTCCCGCTTCCGGCGCATCCGTCAGCTCCTTAAGCTTTATCCTGCCGCTAAACTGCGAAAGCTCCTCTTCTTCAGAAGGAAAGCAGATGCCCAGCTCCAAATCCTGCTCCTCATCCGCCAGATAACGGTTCAGCGCCCCGGTCAGCCACCCTTCCCTGACGCTGTAGCTGCGCCCCAGCGCGGCAGCCGCCGAAGGAGGACAGATATTGCACAGCCATAACACCCGCAACCGCTTACTTTCTTCCCTCATCCTTTTTTCCTCCTGTAGACCGCAGATTTAACCGCATTATAGCCCTTTGACAATGAAGGGCTTTCCGCGATTTTCGTGCGCAGCGGCGCCAAAGTAGCCAGCATGAGGAAGGAATAGAAGCTTCTTTTCCAAAAGCCCTGATAAAAACGTGTAATCACCCTGTGCTCCAGCGCAGAACGCTTCCGGTTTTCCCTGGTTTCCGAAAAACCGCCTCCCTCGTAGAAGGCCACTGTCACCGGCATATACACAGCCTCCGCCTTCCTGTCATAAATACAGTACAGGAAATGCTCATAATCCGCCCGCACCCGGAAATCCGTATCATATCCCCGCTCCGCAAACAGGCCGGCGTCATAGAAGCAGACCTGATGGCAGGGCACATTCCGGTAACAGGCGAAATCATTCATCCGCGGCGCGGAATGCACCGGACAGTCCTGCAGTTCATTATACTGATCCCCGTAAAAAATATACGGCCTCGTGCGGCACAGGCTTTCTTTCTCCGTTTTTTCGATAAATTCGGCTGTTTCCGACAGCACGCTTCTGCTGTAAAGCCGGTCGCCGCAATTTAAAAAAAGCAGGAAACGCCCCCGGGCCTGGGCAAGCGCCTGGTTCATCCCGTCATAAATGCCCTTATCCGGCTCCCGGAAAAAACGGATTCTGCTGTCCGCCGGCAGTTCTTCCAGCTTCTCAACGGAGCCGTCCGTAGAGCCTCCATCCTTAATTATGATTTCAAAATTCCCATAGTCCTGATCCAGCACGCTCTTCAGCGTGGGCACAAGCTTTTCTCCCGGATTCAGCGACACGACCACAATACTAAAAAATAAATGAGCCATTCAACCATTCCTTCTCCGTAAAAATCCAGCTGTGATAGGGCAGCACGCGCACTCCCTCCTGATGGGCCGTAAGGAGGAAATAGGCAAAATACAGCAGGCAAAAAGCCGCTGTCAGGAAGAACATCACTTTTTTCTTCTTTCCGGCGCCTTTTTTCAGGAGCCGCAAAGCGGACGCGCCCCCAGGCTCCGGCGCCTCATCTGGCATTCCCATTAAAATCCCCGGCACCAGGAGCACATGCGCCGTAATCAGATAGTAGCCAAACCTGGACACAAGAGGCAGAAAGGAAGCACAGGTATAAAGCGCCAGCCCCAGCAGGTTCAGCTTAAAATAAAAAAGATTGGCCCGGTTCTCCTTTATCGTCTCCCGATAGGCGGAAAGTCCCAGCAGCAGCACCGCAGCGCAGCGGATGATGCCCATCAGGCTTCCCTCCAGCCCGGTTTCCTTCTGCAGATATACCGTGTTCTGGTAGGAAGGATACAGCCACAGCACTACCTTCATCCAGAACCCCTGAAACAGCGGGAGGCTGACCGCGAATGCCGCTCCCAGAGCCACCTGCCATTTTTTCCAGGGAAGCGCGGCGATTAGATAAAGGGGAATGACTACCAGCACCGATTTATGGAACAGCGCCGCCAGTAGTATAAGCAGCACGAATTTACTGTATTCCCGTTTCAGCACATAGCGGAGGCTGTACAGCGTAACCGCCAGCACAAAATAATAACGCACCGTATTGAAGGTACGGAAATACAGGCCAAGCAGCATAAACAGAGCAAAGGATAACGTAAAATCCACGCTCTGATCATACATGGCCTTCAGGAAAATTACCGCCGTAACCACCGCAAACAAGCCGAAAACAAGCAGGTAATTCTCCCCGCCGGAAAGCAGGAACAGGAAACGTACCAGCCAGTTGAAGCCCGGCTCCGTCACCACATAGCCTCCCACATAGATCTCATGGAAGATGTTCACATAATTTCCGTAATCATTTCCCACATCAATACGCAGCGCCGCCGTACCTGCCAGCACCAGAAACAGAGTGAAAAGCGCGGCGCAGCTGCGCGCCTGCCGCCTCGTCATCCCCATTCTACCCACTGCTTTGGCACAACAGGAGGCTCTATTCTCTACCAAACATGCCAGCGCGATGGTCACCGCGCCAAGAAGTCCATAAAATATCATCCGCCTTCACCTTCCGTCTCCTGCGGGTAACTGTGCGGTCCCAAT
Organism: Eisenbergiella porci; assembly: GCF_009696275.1. Lineage (GTDB taxonomy): Bacteria > Bacillota > Clostridia > Lachnospirales > Lachnospiraceae > Eisenbergiella > Eisenbergiella porci. The sequence continues at coordinate 70,305 of NZ_VUMI01000006.1, read as the reverse complement.
TACTCCTGCCGGCCGTTTTTCCTGCGTATTCCCCTGCACATCAGCGAAAATGCTCTGGAAAAGGGCATCTCCTTACACATGACGCCCTTGTGCTTATACAGAAAACGCAGCGCCATAAGCAAAGCGGCCCTGCCATACAGGAAATGATACAGAACCCCTCTGTCATAGAAAAATTTTTCATTATAGCCATGAAACCAGGTGGACGGCCTTCCGTTTTCCTTTCCGATGGTCACCGGCGCCTTATACACCTTCAGCCCCTTCCGGATACATTCCGCTAAAAACAGGCTGTCCTCGCCGTTGCTGTACCTGGCCCCGCCCCCGAAAAGCAGGGAAAATGTCACATTGGCTTCATGAAGCTTTTCCGTCCTCGCCGCAAAGCTGTAGGTCGGATACCTGCCGCAGTTGTACCAGCGTACCCTTCCGTACGTATCAATGTGATAGGTAGCCCGATCCTGGGGCACCTCCATATCAAAAAGGATCATGTCCGCCTTCGGATTTTTTTCAAATTCCAGCGCAATCGCCCGCGCCGCTCCCGGCCGGTAAACGATATCCTCATCCGCGAACACACACAAATCCCCGTCCGCACGCATCAGACAGTTGTTCCTGGAAAGCCCCACGCCGCGCTCCGCAAAGCTGTAGCATTTCATGGTATGTCCCTGATACATATACTCCCTGTATGCATTTTCATCACACTGATTTACAATAATCGCATCCGCCTGAAGGTTCATACGCTCCGCAAGCGTTTCCACATCCTCCTTCACGGCGGAAACAAGAAACTGCATTTTCATGTCCATTGTTTTCTCTTTCCGGACGCTTTACGTTTTTTCTTCCCGTAATAGGCCCTGAGGAATTTATCATCCGCATCCGTGAGCACAGCGCCCGCGGCTGTGATTCCCAGCTTTTCCAGCTGCGCCGCCAGATGAAAAAGCGCCCTGCCGTTTCCGAATCCACAGGGAACCGCAAGCACCACGCTGTCCGCACTGTGCAGCATGCGCACTTCCTTTTCCCCGAAGGGCCAGGCAGTAACAAAGGTCTCCGCATTTTCCCCCGCCGCGGCTGACAGCAGTTCACCGGCCTCCCGGCAGGACGACGGGACGGCAGAGGCCCCGGCAGCCGCTCCCTGTCCGGTTTCGTGACCCGTTTTTTCCATCTGACCTGTTATCTCCGTCTGACCCGTTTTTCCTGTCCGCCCTGATTTCTCCGTCTGACCTGTCTTTTCCGTCTGCCCTGATTTCTCCATCCGCCCCGTCTGTTTCAGGCAGCTCCCGTCCACCAGGCAGATCCGTTTGCTTCCTTTTAACAGGAATGCCGCGTTCCCTTTCAGTTCCTCCAGATAATCCGCATCCTTCCCCCGGGTCAGGATCCCCAGCACCGGAATACGGAAACGCTTCGCAAAGTCCTCCTCCAGATAAATGGAATCATCCAGAATATAAAAAAATACGAGAACCAGAAAAGAAAGCACCGCACCCAGAATACTGCCGAACATAAAGGCATTCAAGGTTTTTGTTGCACGGGGTACCTGCGTTACAGGCTCCACCGTCCAGCACTGCATCCCGCTAAGCCCCTCGATGGATTTGGCAAACTTATCCAGGCCATACACATAGGCCTTAGCAATTTCCTGAGAAAGCCCGGCATCCTGCGTGGTGATGTACAAGGGCATAATTTTCACATCGTTCATCTGCCCCACGGAAACGGACGCCTTTACCTGGGCCTTGCTGATTCCCTCCGGCAGCGCCTCCATGACAAAATCCACCACCTGGTCGGTCTTCATGATTTCCCCCCAGGTATAAGCATTGTAATAGTCTTCGATTTCCCCGTATTTCTCCTTGTCAAAATAGATCCGGTACTGGGAAAACACCTGATACTCCGGCTTTCCGCCAAGCACCAGCGCCGCAAAGAGATAAATCCCCGCAGCCGCGGCGGCTCCCGCCAGCGCTGCCGCCAGGATAATCCATCCTTTTTTGAAAAGACAGAGGGCAAAACGCTTTCCGTCCATGCCCTCCTGCCAGAATTTTTCTTCTCTCATTATTTATTGTCCTCATCGGATTCCGACTTTATCGCCGTGATCTGTGTGGATTCCACACCCTCGGTGCTTTCCGCCTTGAAAAGGATCTTCAGCGTAAGCAGCATCAGCCTGATATCCAGCCATACAGTATAATTTTCGATATAGGTCAGATCCAGCTTCAGCTTGTCATAGGGAGTCGTATTGTATTTTCCATAAACCTGCGCGTAACCGGCCAGGCCTGCCTTCACCTTCATGCGGAACGCAAATTCCGGCATTTCCTCCATATACTGGGCGATGATTTCCGGCCGTTCCGGACGGGGACCGATAAAGGACATTTCCCCTTTCAGTATATTGATAAGCTGCGGAAGCTCGTCAATCCGGACCGCACGGATGAATTTCCCCACCGGTGTGATACGGGAATCATTTTTGGCGGCAAGCCTAGCCACGCCGTCCTTCTCCGCATCCACTCTCATGCTGCGGAATTTCAGGATTTTGAATTCCTTTGCATCCCTGGTGCAACGTATCTGCTTATACAGGACCGGACCGCCGTCATAAAGCTTGATTACAATGGCCGTAATCAGCATGAAGGGCGAAGCGAGCACCAGCAAAATCAGCGCGCACACAACATCGATGCAGCGCTTGAAAATCTGCTGCTCCACGGTGAGCGCAAATTCCCGGGTCAGAAAAATCGGCGTGTCAAAAAGATGCAGCTGTTCGGATCCCTTGATGATAACATCCGGAATTTTAGGCATCATATAAATACGGACGGAGCGGCTGTAGCAGTACTTGATCAGCTTATTCCTCACCGCCGTGGGGATGTCCCACAGAACCACGCCGCCGTAGCCCTTTTCCACCTCGTCAAGAATCGCGTCGGCTCCGGCTGAAATGTTCATACATTTTACAATATTATACTTGTCCTTGCGGCTGGCGAATTTACGCTGGATATCCTCCGTGGGACGATCGCCGTAAATCAGCAGCAGCTGCCTTGGCGGGAAAAGCTTCCTGTAGATACGGTAGGACAGCCAGGTATAAAATGCGCCGAACACAATCTGCCCAATAAGCGTCAGCAGCAGCGGAACCGGAGGAATCAGCCAGCCGTGGATCATCGCCATCTGCAGATAAGAAAAAACATTGGTGCAAAGAAGTGCGAATACCTGGGAACCAAAAACCTCCATGGGCTTCTGATATCCAATCCTCAGCCCGCCGTAGGTCTTCATAAACAGGAACAGAACCACCAGGTAAAAAGCAAAAATCAGAAGATGTCCCTTAAAATAAAGCTTCGTATCATGCCTGATAATCACCGGATAATAATAACCGAAATAGGCTATGACATATCCTCCCAGCATAGCCAGCAAACCAATATATGACAGTAGCAAAATCAGCAGTCTTTTTCTGGATTCCTTCTGATTCATCGTTTCTCCTTCAGCAGCTCCCTGGGGCTGTTGTGCTTCTTCACAGCCGCAGTTCCTTTTCTTTTGTATAGTATGCCCTTATTTCATACGCTTTGTGCAGCGTGGCAGCAATCGTTAATAGTTTACCATACCTAAACTCTCCTTGCAACCGCGCGCCACGCCCAGAAGCAGAAGTGCCATGCGCTCACAGGCAGGGAAAGCTTCTCCTGTTTCCGGTACAGATGCCAGATCCGCCGGATGGCTTCCAGCTTGTTGGAGGAGAGGGAGCTTGTGGGCCTTCTGTAAACCGCCAGGTTTTCATCCAGGCCATAGGCAGTATAACCGTTTCGCAGAATCCTCCACCATGTGGCGGTATCCTCGCTCTTTACCCGGGGCATGCTCACCAGATCCTTACTGATTTTTTCCAAATCAAAGAGGACTGTGGTTGTAAAAATCACAGTTCTGGACAGCGCTTTTTTATAGGTGAGGGTTTCCGGCACATGGACTACCTTTCCGTTCCCCACGCCCTCACTGTCTCCGAATTCATATCCTGTAAATGCAAAAGCAGCCTGCTTTTCCTTTAAAAAAGCAAGCTCTTTTTCCAGTTTTGTTTTTATCCATAAATCGTCTGCATCCAAATAGGCCAGATATCTGCCCTCAGCCAGCGCAACACCCCTGTTTCTCGCCGCTGCCGCTCCCTGGTTGCCCTCCTGCCTGACCGGACGGATTCTTGCATCCTCCCCGGCAAGCCTTTGGAGAACCTGAAAGCTGTCATCCGTGGAACAATCATCCACCGCAATCAGCTCCCAGCTTGTACAGGTCTGCTGCCGTACCGTTTCCACTGTTTTTTCCAGATACGCTGAAGCGTTGTAAACAGGCATGACAATACTTATTAAATCATTCTTCATTACAGCTCTTCCTTCACCAGATAAATAGGCCGCTTCTTCACTTCCATATAGGTTTTGGACAGGTACTGCCCCACAATCCCCAGACAGAAAAGCTGCACGCCGCTGACCATGCAGATAATACATACCATGGAAGGCCAGCCGCCCACCGGATCTCCTATCGCCAGCGTCTTAATCACAATAACAAGAATCAGCAGAAATGCCACAAAACAGAACAGAACCCCCATAAAGGAGGCCAATGCCAGCGGAACCGTGGAAAAAGCAGTGATGCCGTCAAGCGCATAAATGAACAGCTTCCAGAAATTCCACTTTGTTTCTCCATGGGCGCGCTCCACATTTTCGAACTCCAGCCATTTGGTGGAATATCCCACCCAGCCGAAAATCCCTTTGGTAAACCGGTTATACTCTGTCATCTGAAGAATGGAGTCAACCACCTGCCTGGTCATCAGTCGGTAATCCCTGGCCCCATCCACAATTTCCGTTTTGGAAATCCGGTTCACAAGGCGGTAAAACATCCGTGCAAAAAAGGAACGGATTGGCGGTTCTCCCTTTCTCGTCACCCTTCTGGTTGCCACGGAATCATAACCTTCTTTTATATATGAAAACATATCCGGAAGCAGGGACGGCGGATCCTGCAGATCCGCATCCATCATAACCACATAATCGCCCTTCGCTTTCTGCAGCCCCGCATAAATAGCGGATTCCTTCCCGAAATTCCGGGAAAAGGAAATCAGATGCACCCTCTCATCCCTCTTCCTTAAGTCCTTAACTTCCTCCACAGTCCTGTCTTTGGAACCGTCATCCACATACAGGATTTCCAGTTCCAGCCCTTCTTTTTCAAAAAAAGGGGTATTTTTCATCAATTCCTCATAGAAACAATCTACGTTTTCCTCTTCATTGTAGCATGGGACAATGACGCTCAGTAAACTCATGGGTATTCCTCCTGACGTAACCGGCCGCTTGTCCTTCTGCACAGCAGTAAGGCAGGCAGCCTTATTAAGCTTCCGGCTCCAGCGGCCCGTCCATACGTATACGGTCCGCTATCCGGGCTATGTATTCGCTGTTTGTCGGCCTTACCGCCCCGGAAGCGGCGCTGTAGCCGAATAAATCCTCGAATACGGCCGGGTTTCCTCTCTCCCAGGAAACCTCTATGGCATTACGGATCGCCCTTTCCACCCGCTGGATATTGGTATGGTTGTTTTTTGCAATACCGGGGTAGAGAAGCTTGGTTACGCTTCCTACCAGTTCCATATCCAAAGCAGTGAGAACAATGGCCTCCCGCAGATAATAATATCCCCTCAGATGAGCCGGCACTCCCAGCTCCAGCATGAATTCCGATACGTAGCGTTCTATCTGTGCCTGCGTTAAATTTTCCGTAACCATTCTTCTCCTCCTGATGTCCGTGCGTGACGGTAACTGTTCAGTACCTTCACAGTTACAGCCAAAATCCGGCCTGTATCACCTTTGGCGATGGATTTCGGCACTCCTGAATCACTTTCTTACAGTCAGCGCAACAGGTGCGCAGACCTGCTTAAAGGTAGTTTTTTCCAGGTCCATCTACAATGATATCACGGTATCACCGGAAATAGAATGATTAGCGATCGAGAAATTTCGCGCTACAGATACGAATTTTCTCCTTTTTCCGACAGGGCCTCCACGATCTCTTTCACTCTCTGCGCCTCGGCCTGCGGGCATACCAGAACGGCTTCCCCGGCCTGCACAATGATCAGATCCTCAACGCCTACGGCAGCGATCAGCTTGTCTACAGAATACGCGGTACAGTTCCTGCTGTCAAGAAGCAAAGTTTTTCCCACGGTCAGATTTCCGTTTTCATCCCTGCTTTTCAGCGCGTCAAAAGCGTCCCAGCCGCCCACGTCGCTCCAGCCGAAATCGCCTGTCAACATGAGCACATGATCCGCCCTTTCCATAATGCCATAATCCACGGAAATCTTCGGGATTGCAGGATAAACCTCCCACAGAAGCGCTTCCTCTCCGGGAGTGCAAAAGCCCTCCGCCAGCTTCATCAGGCATTCGTAAATATCCGGGAGCAGTTTCTTATAATAAGAAAGGATGGTGGAAGCCTTCCAGATAAACATGCCGCTGTTCCAGGCATAGCTGCCTGCCTCCAGGTATCCCCTTGCCGTTTCCTCATCCGGTTTTTCCACAAACTCCTCTACCTTGCGGTACGCTTTCCCTTCCACCGCAGTGCTCCGGATATAGCCGTAGCCGGTAGCGGCAAAGGTGGGGCTGATGCCGATGGTCACAAGAGCGTCCGTTTCCTCAGCGGCCTTTACCGCTTCCTGCAGCGTTGCCTGGAACCCTTTTTCATCCCTGATATAAGGATCGGAGGGCACCACGCACATGATGCCGTCGCCGTACTTTTTCAAAATGGTTATGGCCGCATAGCCGATACAGGCCGCCGTATTCCTCGCCGCCGGCTCCGCCAGGATATGATCCGCCTTCACCCGTCCTGCGGTCTGCGAAAGCATCACCTCCGTCTGCGAGGCATTGGTCACAATAAAAATATCGTCCTTGTCCGCAACGCCCAGAAGCCGGTCCACAGCCTCATTCACCAGCGTTTCCCTGCCGGACAGGTTCAGAAACTGCTTGGGCAGCTTTTTCGTGGAAAGCGGCCACAATCTGGTGCCTCCGCCCCCGGCCATTACTACTCCGTATGTTTTCATGTCCATTCTCCATTCTTAACCGGTAACGGCTCAGATAACCGGACCGTTACTTTAACTGTTCGTTTACGGCTGCCGCCATTTCTTTAAAATTCCCGCAGCTCCATGCTGCCGTCAATTACAGCCTTGCCGCCTCCACATTTTCCCTGAACCAGTCATAAGCCAGCCTTACGCCTTCCTCCAGCTCAACCTTATGTGTCCAGCCCAGCCCGTGCAGCTTGGTCACATCGGTAAGCTTCCGGGGCGTTCCGTCAGGCATGGCGCTGTTCCATACGATTTCACCGGTAAAGCCCACCGTCCTGCGCACGGTCTCCGCCAGCTCCTTAATTGTAATCTCTTTGCCGGTGCCGATATTTACATGCTGCTCACCGCTATAATTTTCCAGAAGGAACACACAGGCATCCGCCATATCATCCACGTAAAGGAACTCGCGCAGGGGAGTCCCGGTGCCCCACAGCTCCACCGTGGACGCGCCGTTCACCTTTGCCTCATGGAACTTCCGGATCATGGCGGGCAGCACATGGCTTCCCTTCAGATCATAGTTATCATGGGGGCCATACAGATTCGTGGGCATACAGCTGATAAAATCATCGCCGTACTGCCTTTTATAAAATTTGCACATTTCCAGCCCCGCAATTTTGGCAATCGCATAGGCTTCATTCGTTTCCTCCAAAGGTCCGGTGAGAAGCGCATCCTCCGGAATGGGCTGGGGCGCCATTTTCGGATAAATACAGGTGCTTCCCAGAAAAAGCAGCTTTTTTACATGAAAATCATGGCAGCATTTAATGACATTGCACTGAATCTGCATATTTTCATAGGCAAACTCCGCAGGCGTGGTATTATTGGCATTGATTCCGCCCACCTTCGCAGCGGCCAGTACCACCACATCCGGCCTTTCCTTTTCAAAAAAATCCCTTACCTGCGCCTGGCTTGTCAGATCAAGCTCCCTGTGTGTCCTGCCGATCACATTTTCATAGCCCTTTGCCTGCAGGTTCCTCACGATAGCGCTGCCCACAAGTCCCCGGTGACCCGCCACATATATTTTATCTGATTTTTCGATTGTACTCATTGTGCATCTTCCTCTTTTCTATTCTCGCGGAAGCCATACCTGATATCTCCCGCATGCTCTCCTTCTCCCCGCAGCTCAATATTCTGGATCCTGGGGGAGGAAGGGAATTTATCATATCCAATCTGCCCGCCGTCCGCAGGCACATAAACCGTCACACCGTCCACATCATAGGTGACAGCGTCAAAGCTTCCATAGCCCTGCTGCCTCACATAATAAGGCTCCCCCGCAGACGCCGCCATGCCGCCGGCCAGGCCCACAGCCTTAAATATAAGGAACAGGAGGAAACCGGCTTCGAATACATAATATCCGTACCGGCTGCCCTTTTCAATTTTCCCCTGCACCCATGTATAACAGCAGCCCAGCACCGCCATAGGCAGCGCCAGCACATAGACATAACCATAACGCACCAATGGCGCGGAAAACTGCCAGAAAAAATAACCTGTTATCAGGACCGCCGCATACAAAATCCAGTCCCAGGGAAGAATTTCGTCCGCCTCCGGCCTGTTTTCCTGTGTATCCTTTTTCTGTATCTCCTTTTCCCGTGCCCTGTTTTTCCGTTCTTCCAATCCTGCTTTCCATACTCTCAGGCCCGCTCCCACAATGGTTACAGCCCCCAGCCCGGTGCATGCGGCGCTTGCCGCCACCCAAAGCTTTTCCAGCCCCTTCAGGGAAGCAAACCACTTGCCCGCCCAGCCGGAAAACGGCGTGTCATACAGATTTACATCATAAAGCAGTCTGGCAAACACCTGGATCTCCTTGGAATCGCAATCCGCATAGCCCTTTTCGATTTTCCAGTCCACAGGGAACAGATCCAGAAAAGTAAAAGGATAAAACAGCCAGCCGGAAATCAGCACGCCCCGTATCAGCCAGGGAAGCGCAATCCCAAAACCAAGCCCCAGATACAGCCCGATTTCCTTCCACCTTTTTTCCCACAGCAGCTGCACCGCAGGCTTGAGCACCAGCAGCAGAATCACCGCCGCCGACAGCTTCACTGTAACCGTAAATACAAGAAGCAGGGAAAGCAGGGCATAGGGCGCCGCCTCCTTTTCCCCGCTCTCCAGCAAATCCAGCCAGTCAATCAGGATAAAAAGCAGCAGCAGCATGGCAAAATAATCCGACGCCGGCGACACCATCTCACCAAACAGCACAGTCAGATAATAGATGCCTCCCACCCTTACAAAGTCGGAGACCCTCACCTTTCTGCGCGCCGCCAACGTCCGGATCCCGCTGCACTGGATACCCACCAGCAGCGCCAGAAAACCCTGCACCGCATGGATTCCCCCCGGGAACAGGCTTCCTCCCAGCCACCGCATACTGTAAATCGCGCACAACGGAAACGCCGCGCTGTTATAGGCAAACCGGCTGTGCAGGTTACCCAGCCCCGGAACCACGCCATACTCCTCGATCCACCGTATGGCCTGGGCATGATACAGCCCGGTATCCACATGCATATACCCTCTGGAGGTCCCATAGGCCATCAGCAGGACCAGTCCCGCCAAAAACACCACATACCCCCTGCTGCGTTGACCGGCCCTTTCCCGCCAATAAACAGCCAAAGGCCGGCGACAGACCACCGCAATGACCGCACACGCCGCCACCAACAGCACATTTGCCCAAAGCCCCACTCCCGCAAAAAGGCTGAACACCTGGGAATATACCGTTACCGCCGCAAGCCCCGCCATCAGGACCGCCGTCATCTTCCGGCGGACAGCACCCGTCCCGCCTCCGGGCGCCCTGCCGGCCGCCGCGCCGCCCCTTTCAAAAGGCAGCAATACCGCAAAGCCAATCAGAAATGCCGTAACGAAAATATATCCCCAGTTGAACAGCACAGTTAACATAAAATCCTACTTTCTGTTTTTAAATTCCTCACAGCCCACGCCGACAACGGCCTGCATATCCGCATCCATCATCATAGCCACAAGGCCTTTAAAATCCACTTTTCTCTTCCAGTTCAGTTCTTTCTCCGCCTTGGAACAATCTCCCCAGAGGAACTCCACCTCCGCCGGACGGTAAAATTCAGGATTTACGTCCACAAGCAGCCTGCCGGTCCGGGAATCATAACCCTTTTCATTCACCCCGGTCCCTTCCCAGCGGACAGTAATGCCCACCTCCTGGAAAGCCGCCTCCGCAAATTCTCTTACCGTATGGGTTTCATTCGTAGACAGCACATAATCCCCCGGCTTATCCTGCTGCAGCATCAGCCACATACCTTCCACATAATCCCCTGCAAAGCCCCAGTCCCTCTTGGCATTCATATTCCCCAGGGAAAGCTTCTCCTGCTTTCCTGCCAGAATATTGGCAATGGCCAGCGTAATCTTCCTGGTAACGAAATTCTCGCCCCTTCTGGGTGATTCATGATTAAACAGAATCCCGTTACAGGTGAACATATTATAAGACTCCCTGTAATTCACCGTAATCCAGTAAGAATACAGCTTCGCCACACCATAAGGGCTCTTGGGATAAAAAGGCGTTTTCTCACTCTGGGGAGCCGTCTCCGGCAGCCCGCCGAACAGCTCGGAGGTAGACGCCTGATAAAAACGGCACGGCCCCCCATTGATCCGAATGGCCTCCAAAAGCTTCAGCGTACTCATTCCTGTAGCATCCGCCGTATATTCCGGGACCTCAAAGGAAATACCAACATGAGACTGCGCCGCCAGGTTATACACTTCGGTAGGCTTGATTTCCGCCATCAGCCGCATCAGTCCGCTGGAATCCGTCGTGTCCGCATAATGAAGAAAGAATTTAACATTATTATAGGGGGAATGAATCAGATGGTCAATCCTGCTGGTAACAGAAATACTGTGACGCCTCACCAGGCCATGCACCTCATACCCCTTCTCCAATAAAAACTCCGCAAGATAAGAACCATCCTGCCCGTTAATCCCTGTAATCAATGCAACGTTATTCATACTGTTTACCTCTCTGTTTTTAATCTATTAGGCTTATTTTGCTGTGACTGCAAAAGAATATACCACTTAATTTTCCTCATTACAATTTACTATCTTGCCCACAAATAGTAATATATTGCTATCTGGTGGGGATTGCTTTATAATGTAGGAGGGTTGTTGAGGGAGGAATTGTGAGCCCTGTGGCGGCGGGGGGTTTGGGGGCGGGAGGAAGGCGGAGGCGGCGGGCTGGTCTTCGCGGTCGGGCTTAAAAATGGGGGATTCCTAACTGTTGCTTTTTCCCGGAAACGGTCTGGTCGGCTTGAACTCCTCGCAGACGACTGGCGTCGTCTGTTCGTCAGACAAAGCCTCCCGGGCAGACCGTTTCCGGGAAAAAGCAGCAGTAAGGAATCTCACCATTTTTTCGCGACTCCCTTGCAGACCAGCCCGCCGCCCCCGCCTTCCTCCCGCCCCCAAACCCCCCGCCGCCACAGGGCGCCAAGTTCCTTCTCAATAGCCCAGCAGAATAAAGCAATCGATAGTAATATGGAAAAAGTTTCTTTAGCGAAAGTGTACCTTGGTTTTTAATCTTTTATCATTTGTTTTTTAGTCCTTTATTTTTTGTCTTTTATCTTTTTAACCTTACGGACTGCGTAATGTAGTGGGCTTTGAGGTGAGTATCGGTTTCCCGGGCGCCTTCCCGGGCGGGGGTGAGGGGATGGTGTGTGGGCCGGGCGGGGACATGGGGCTGGGGGAGGGCTGTTTCTGCTGCGGCCTCTGTTTCCGGTCCCTGATTCTGTAAGGGAGTCACGAAAAAATGGTGAGATTCCTTACTGTTTCTTTTTTCCGCAGCCAGTCTGCCCGGGAGGCTTTGTCTGACGAACAGACGACGCCAGTCGTCTGCGAGGAGTTCAAGCCGACCAGACTGGCTGCGGGAAAAAGAAACAGTTAGGAATCCCCCATTTTTGAGTTCGACCGCACAGAACAGGGACCGGGAACAGAGGCCGCAGCAGAAACAGCCCTCCCCCAGCCCCATGTCCCCACCCGGCCCACACACCATCCCCTCACCCCCGCCCGGGAAGGCGCCCGGGAAACCGATACTCACCTCAAAGATATCCCCCACCCAAAAGGAGGTTTTATGGTTATGGGGAAGTCTTTGTCGGATCGTGTGTTGGCGACGCCTTCTGCTTATGCAAGGCAGCATTATCTTTATGTGCAGGAGATCGGGACGCTGACGAGTATGGAGCCGCATATCAGCTCCAGGGAAAATATCAGTTCTTATCTTTTTCTGACGGTAATTCAGGGGGAAGGATATCTGACTTACCGGGGGAAGAAGCATTTTATCCGGGCGGGGGATTGTGTGTATATCAACTGCCGGAACCAGTATGCCCACGAAAGTACGGCGGAGCATCCGTGGACTTTGATGTGGGTGCATTTTAACGGGAATGGGGCGGATGATTTTTATAAGGCTTATCAGGAACAGGATCGGGGATCGATTTTTCATCCGGCCAATGCCGCGGCCTTTACGGATAGTTTAACCGACCTTTTCGGTTTGATGCAGGAGAAGCCTTCTTTGATGGAGCTGAGCGCGCATAAATATCTTACGGATTTGATTACGCTTTGTTTTCTGGAAAACAGGGCTGAGGCCGGGGAGGGAAGGGAGCTTTCTCCGAAGCTGATGCAGGTGAGAAAGTACCTGGAGGAGCATTATCAGGAAAAAATATCTCTGGAGGAGCTGTCGGGGCTTTTTTTTATTAGTAAATATCATCTTTCCAGGGAATATAAGAAGAAGTATGGGATTACGATTGGGAGTGATTTGACGGGGCGGCGGATTTCCCATGCCAAGTCACTGCTTCGTTTTTCGGACAGCTCTATTGAAGAAATCGCGTTGTTGTGCGGATTTGCGGACGCGGGATATTTTATTAAGGTGTTTAAAAAGGCGGAAAATATGACGCCGTTGGAATATCGCCGGAAATGGTAGGCAGGGGAAAGGAATTCGTGGTAAAATAGTTGCAGCCTTGAGGGCACAGGGCGGCGGGATTTCAAAGGTATTGTTTGGATTCGGGAAAGGATTGTGTATGAATAGTGTGAAAGAAAGGCTTCCTTTTTTGCTGGAGGGTTATCTGGCTGCTTTTGCTTTGGCGAATATTGGGGGAATTGCGACTACGAATATAATAACTCTGGTTCTTTTTCTGTTGTGTTTCCAGTTTTTCAAGTATGCTGCCGGCAGGGAAAGGGAGTGCGCGCTTTCTGAGGAGGGGAAGAAGCTGGTTCATGGGCGCAGCGCGGGGAAGCGGCGGACAGCGGCGTTGGTCCTGGGTATTTTTTATACGTTCTGTTATGTTGCGGCGGCGCATGGGGAACTGACCGGGACGTTGGAAAACGGGCTGTTCCGGCTGATTTATCTGGGTCTGACGGCGGCGGGGCTGTTTTTGCTGTTTTTCAGGGGCTGCGGGGTTTTGTTTTTGCTGCTGGAGAAGCGTTCGGAGCGGATCCGGAGAATTGTGGAGGGAAATGCGAAGAAAGCCGGGACGGGGCAGGCGGACGGAGTGAAAAATTCAGGGCAGCCGTTCTGGCTGATTTTCCTGCTTCTGCTGGCATGCTGGTTTCCCTGGTTCCTTTATGATTTTCCCGGGGTCATGACGCCCGACAGCTTAAGCCAGTTCAGCCAGGCGGGCGGGCTTATCGGGTACAGCAATCATCATCCTTTTGTGCATACGCTGCTGATTCAGCTGTTTACCTCCCTGGGGAATGCGGTATTTCATGATGTGTATGCGGGGATTGCATGTTATACAGTTTTTCAGATGATTGCCATGGCTCTGATCGTTACTTACGGGCTGCAGGTTCTGTTCCGGCGCGGCGCGGGGAAAAAGCTGTGCTTCTGTTTCCTGCTTTTTTATGCCCTGGTGCCTTATAACGGGATTTTTGCGGTGACCATGTGGAAAGATATTCTTTTTTCCGGGCTGTTTCTTCTGTTCGTGCTGAGCGTTTACCAGCTGCTGCCGCTCTGCTGCGAAGGGCGCAGGTTTGGAGAGAGGCCCGGGCTGCTTGTTTTGTTTGGCATAAGCGGCGTCCTGGTGTGCCTGATGCGCTCTAACGGGCTATATGCCTTTGTGTTTTCCATGCCTTTTCTGGTATATGCCTTCCGAAGGCATTGGAAGATAATCTTACCTTTGCAGGTTTTGGTACTGGCTGTTGTGTTCCTGGTAAAAGGGCCTGTCATGGAGGCCTTTGATGTGGCGCAGCCTGCGTTTTCCGAATCGCTCTCTATTCCGGCCCAGCAGATAGCGCGGGTGGTTTATGAAGGAAGAGAGCTGTCCGGGGAACAGAAGGAGCTGCTGGGAAAAACCGTGGAATATTCGGTAATTGCGGATTATTATCAGCCGGAGCTTTCCGATCCGGTGAAGGCGCTGATCCAGTATGGGCATCCGGAATATCTGGAGGCGCATAAGGGCGAGTATCTCAGGCTCTGGGTGCAGCTGGGGCTTAAATATCCGCTGGATTACTGGAATGCTTTTGTGGATCAGACGAAGGGCTACTGGTTCCCGGATGCGCCGGGCCTTCTTACAAATGAAGGGATTTCCCCCAATGAACTGGGCCTGTCCTGGCAGCCTGTGCTGCGCGGTCAGGCTGTGACGAAAATTGTGGAGATCCTTTCCAAGCTGTATACTATTTTCCCGCTCTACGGACTGCTTTACAGCATCGGCACATTTACCTGGGCGGCTGTGTTCCTGTTTGCCAACTGTCTGTTAAATGGGAAAAAAGAGAATTGGATTCTGTACCTGCCGTTCTTTGCCGTCCTTCTTACGCTGTGCGCCGCAACACCGGTGGCGTCCGACGTAAGATATGCCTACTCGCTCATTCTGTCCATGCCGCTGCTGATACATGCAGGGCTTGAGATCGCCGGCCCCGGACCGGAAGCCAATGCCAAAAAAGCGGACCGGAAAGAAAACAGCAGGCAAAAATCTCCGTTCCAAAGAAATAAGTAATTACAGATATCTGAAAATCACGAAATGAAAGAAGCTGCAGTACTGTTTGCGAGTACTGCAGCTTCCCTCATATCCTTTATATCTTTTACAGCGTCTTAATATATTCCGCAATCGCATCATGCCAGTCCGCAAACATAAAGTCCGTGGTCAGCTTGAACATCCTGTTTTCCAGTACGGAATAAGCCGGCCTGGGCGCGGCCGCGCCGTATTCCTCGGTGGTAATCGCCTTTACCTGCGTTGCCTTACCTGCCAGCCGGAATACCTCCTTTGCAAACTCAGCCCAGCTGCAGGAGCCTTCACAGGTTGCGTGGAAGGTTCCGTAATTTTCCGTAAAAAGCAGCGCATTAATGGCCTTGGTCAGCTCAGCCGCGCTGGTGGGGGAACCGAACTGATCCTCTACCACCGTTACCATATCATGATCTTCGGAAAGCCGGAGCATGGTCTTGGCAAAGTTCTTGCCATCGCCGTACAGCCAGGCCGTCCTCAAAATAAAATACCTGTCCGCAAAATCCTTCACAAAATTCTCGCCTGCCAGCTTAGTGGATCCGTAAGCGCCATGGGGATTGGTGGCATCCGTCTCCACATAGGGCTTTGTCGCTTTTCCGTCAAATACATAGTCCGTGGAAATATGCATCAGCTTTGCGCCGGTCTCCCTTGCCGCAATGGCCAGGTTCCTGGGGCCGATGGCATTGATTTTAAAAGCCTTGTCATATTCCGTTTCACAGGCATCCACGCCCGTATGGGCCGCGCAGTTGATGATTGCATAGGGCTTTACTTCCCTTGCCAGCTCCATTACCTTATCAATATTAGTAATGTCCAGTTCTCCCACATCCGTGTTCACAAAGCCGATATCTGCCGCATCTTTAAAAAAAAGGTTAACAGCCCGTCCCAGCTGTCCGTTGCATCCGGTTACAATTATTTTCTTCATCGAAAACCTCCAAATTCTCCGCGGACAGAAGCCGTTTTCCTGAAAGTACGGGAAAATCTGCCTGCGTGGTTACATTTTTTCTTATTATATCACCAAGGCCGCGATTTTACCACAGGGTTGTTTTCAGGAATGTTTTCAGTAAAATTTTCCGGTATGTTTTCAGGAAAGCATGGAACAGGCAGTCAGACGCGGCGGTTCCCCAATCCGGACGATTGAATTATCACGGCCAGGCCAGAATATATAACGCCGGAATGCCCCCATCAGAATCCGCTCTTTAATAAACGCCCGTAAATGCCAGGACAGGCGCCACCCGCGCGTCCGTGATCACAAGCTTAAGCCCCTTCGTTGGCGCCCCATGCAGCGGCACAATCCGCTTATATCCCACGGTCGTCCCTTTTTCGATCTGCTTCCAGCAGCCCTGTCCATCCAGGCAGTATACTTCAAACTGCTCCACGCGCTGGCTGAACCGGATCGCCTCCTGTACCACCAGATAATTAAGGCAGCGCTCCTCTGCCCAGGTAAACTCCACCTCCAGCTCACACAGGCCGTCCGGATTGCCGAACCAGGTTTCCTCACCCTTCTTAAGAAGAACGCTTCCGTCCTTCCCATCCCGGTCTTTCTCCGGCTTTACGGTAAGTACCGCTTCCTCCGCCAGATTCCTGCCAAAGGACTCCCGGATGAAATCCCCCAGCATAAACAGGCTCCTTCTGTCCTCCTCCCGGATCAGTCCGTCCGTATCCGGAGGGATGTTCAGCAGCAGCGTACAGTTACCGCCCACGGATTTTAAATAGATTTCCTTCAGGTTTTCAAAGGATCTCACCTTATCGTTTTCTTCCTCATGATAAAACCAACCGGGGCGGATGGATACATCCACCTCTGCAGGATACCAGATCAGATTCTTTTTATTCTTCAGGACAGCTCTGCTGCCCAGATCCATATCTGTGCTGACCAGCTTTTTCTGCCGGAATTCCTCGCTGTCCTCCTGCTGGCTTTCGGAGGCTACCTTCTCCGCATCCGCCAGCTCTGCGGCCACCACGCTCCATTCGCTGGGCCTTGTGTCCCCGGCCTCATTGCCGCACCATCTTACGTCCGGCCCGCAGCCGAAAATATTGGCTTCCGGCTGCAGCCGGCGCACCACCTCATAATAGCGTTCCCAGTCATACACCTGTTTTTTGCCGTTCTGCCCCTCTCCGCAGGCGCCGTCCAGCCAAACGGTAAATACTTCCCCGTAATTGGTAAGAAGCTCCGTAAGCTGGTTTACATAATAGTCATCATAGGGCTTACCCGTACCATAGGTTTCCTGGTTTCTGTCCCAGGGAGACAAATAAACGCCAAATTTCAGTCCCGCTTCCCGGCAGGCGTCGGAAAGCTCCCTTACGATGTCACCTTTTCCCCCTTTATAGGGAGAATTTTTAATGCTGTGCTCCGTATATGCACTGGGCCACAGGCAGAAGCCGTCATGATGCTTGCAGGTGAGAATCAGGCCCGTCATTCCTCCCCTGACCGCCGTTTCCACCCACTGCCCTGCATCCAGCTTCTCCGGATTGAAAATGGAGGGGGATTCCTCCCCGTTCCCCCATTCCCTTCCCGTAAAGGTATTGACCGTAAAATGAATGAAGCCGAAATATTCCAGCTCCTGATGTACAATCTGCCTCGGCGCGGGCGCCACGCGGGTAAGCCTCACATCCTCCCCATAACCGGGGTACAGCTCTTTCGTGTCCATCTTTTTTCCTCCTCCTTTTTCAAATCCATTCCGGCGGATAACAATACGGATAACAATTCAGAAAACGTTCCGATACCTGAACCGTTCTCCCGCACGTCATCCCTTCACCGCCCCCACCATAATTCCTTTGACAAAATACTTCTGCATAAAAGGATAAACCGCAAAGATCGGCAGCGAGGCCAGCACGGTAATCGTCATTCTCACCCCTTTGGGTGAAATGGTTTCCATGGCGTTCTCAATGCTGCTTAAATTGCTGGTATTTTTAATCTGGTCCGCCAGACGCTGTGATTCGTTGAGGTAATTATACAACAGATACTGCAGGGTTGTCAGCGAACTTTCGCCTCTCGTATAAATATGATTGTCAAACCAGGAATTCCAGTGTCCTACCGCCACAAATACCGCCACGGTCGCAATAATGGGCTTGGAAAGCGGCAGGATGATGCTCGTAAACACCCTGATGTAGCCCGCCCCGTCCAGCATGGCGGATTCCTCCAGGGATGCCGGCAAGGATTCCATATAGGTCTTAATTAGCACGATATTATATGCAGAAATCAGCATCGGCAGAATGTAAATCCAGAATGTATTCAGAAGCCCATAGGATTTCATGACGATAAAGGTGGAAATCAGGCCGCCGTTGATATACATCGTCATGACAAGGAAACGGTACATCACCTTCCTGCCCGGCATTTCCTCCTTTGTGAACATATATCCCAGAAAAGAGCAGACCAGCACGGCCGAAACCGTTCCCAGCACCGTACGCAGGACAGATATTCCCAGCGCGGGGAAAAAACCGTTCAGCTTGAATATATCTATGTAATTGGAAACGGAAAATCCCCTGGGAAGGAAAACAGGGCTGTTGATCCCTGCCTTTCTGGAATCACTGAAGGTATAAATCACGATATACCAGAAGGGATATACGCAGATAAAGGTGGTCAGCAGCATTAAAAAATAGTTAAATATCTGGAAAATAACTCTTGATTTTGACGGTTTTATTTTCATTTTTATACCTCCCGCATATCACAGGCTTGCCTGCGATACTGCATTAATAAGTAGTTTGAAAGGAACTTTCAAACTTGCCTCCTTTTGTCAGATCACCGTATTCCCGCGGATTTTCTTTGCGACCATGTTGGCCAGCACCACCAGGGTAATGCTGACAATGGATTTCAGGATACTGATGGCCACGCCGTAGGAATAATCCATATTTTCCAGACCGATGCGGTAGGTGTAGAGATCCAGCACCTCAATGTTATTGGCCGTCAGCGCATTTTTGAACAGCATATACTGTTCGTAACCCGTATTCAGGAAATTCCCTATCTGCAGGATAAAAAGCACCACATAGGTTTCCATCAACGCTGGCAGCGTCACATGCAGCGCACACTGTACATACCCGGCGCCGTCCACTCTTGCGGCCTCATACTGCTCCTGATCAATCCCCGCAATGGCCGCCAGATAAATGATGGAGCTCCAGCCCAGCGATTTCCAGATTCCCAGCGCTGTCTGGAACCAGTACACCGATTCCCCCGAGCTTAAAATGGAATTCACTTCACTGCCCGTAATCCGCGCTATCAGCGTTGTCACCACGCCGTCGGTGGCGAACAGGGAAAACGCCAGGGAAAAAATGATCACCCAGCTGATGAAATTGGGAAGCGTTGTAAAGGTCTGCACCACTCTCCGTACGGGGCCGCATTTAATCTCATTGAGCAGTATGGCAAAAAACATGGGAAGCGGCGTAAGCACAATTCCTATCACGGCAAAAATAAAGGTGTTTTTCAGCGTTCTCACCACATTGGCATCCTTGAAAATCAGCCGGAAAAAATCCAGCCCCACAAAATCACAGTCAAAAACGGATACCCCCGGTATGTAGTCAAATACGGAATAAATCCAGCCGAATATCGGCACATAGTTAAAAAGAAGCACAATTATCATAAAAGGCAGTGTCATAAAAAGCAGATTATACTTTTTCCGCCGCCCCGGTATCACTTTTTTTCCCATGGCAATTCTTCTCCTTTACCAGACTGCGGCAGACAGGAGCTCCTGTCCGCCGCAGAAAGTATTACTACGTAGCAGTTCATCCTTCGGCCAAACTGTTACTGCATGTTTTCAACTGCTTCCTTGGAGGTATTCCAGGCCTGCGTCCACCAGGCGATGGAATCCTCTGCTCCTGCTGCCTTCAGCTCCGCCATCAAAGCCTCCTTGGCCGCCTGGAACTCTTCGTCCGTTTTTGCCTGGACAAGTCCGGGAATTGCATTGATTGTGATCTGTTCACAATTGCTGTCGATCCGCCCGATATCGCTGGGAACGATTTCCATGCCGAACTGGATGGCGGAATTGCCTGCGCTCATATCCATGCTTTCACCGGCCTCCATCTTTTTCTTCAGCAGATCGGAGGGCAGCTCAATACCAAACTCCTTGCACATATCCTTTTCCGCCGCCGTCAGGTTTCTCACCATGATATCCGGCTTCTCCCACAGGCTGATTGCGCTTCCGTCCGAAGCAATATTGTTGGGATCAAAGCCCACCATATCGGAGAAGGTGGCGCCGATGCCGCTCTTGGTCCATTCCTCGGCCCGGGCCGTATTGGACTTCATGTCAATTGTATCCTCCGTCAGGGCCGGTTTTCCGTCCGCGCCGATTTCCCATCTGCCTTCCACACCGCTGTCCACAATCCTTGCGCATTCCTCGCTCTGCAGATAATCCAGAATCATGACAGCCCGTTCAATGTTCTTGCTGTGGGAGGATACCAGGAAGTATTTTCCCTGCCAGCCGGCGAAATTCCTTTCATTAGCCCATCCCATGTAGGCGGGAAGTATCACAAACTGCTTCATTGTCTCCGGATCCTCGGCTTTTGCATTTTTATTCCAGTTGCCGTAATGCCAGTTTACATATCCTCCCAGATACTGTCCCTTGGTGTATTTTTCCGTCAGGTCCTCTCCCTTGGTAATAAAGCAGTCAGGATCCAGCAGATCGGCCTTATACAGCTTGTTATAGAAGGAGATTCCTGCCCAGAAGGGCGTTGTCACACCATCCAGATTCACATCATAGATATCCGGAACCAGCTCGTTTGTTTTCATGTTCTTCACATACAGCCCGCTCTCCATATTGGAATAGCCCTGTGTCAGACATCCGATGAAAAAATAGGGGTGCAGATTGCTGTCGTTATAGGCGCTGAGGGCATAGACCGGAAGTCCGTCCTCTGTCTCCGGATAGATTTGCTTCATTTTCTTCAGCGCTTCCACATAATCATCATCATTTTTGATTTCCGGGCTGCCGATTTCCTTGTACAAATCCCAGCGCACCGCATAACCATAATTTAATGTGGCCCCAAAAGTGGACTGGGCGTTGTCAGAGGTCACGCGGGGCGTTACAAAGTACAGCTTATCCTCTCCGTTGCTTTTGAAGCTTTTTAAAACTTCATTGCGGAAGGAATAGGTATCGGAAAAAATATTTTTTGCCAGCGTATCCTGATACTGGGATAGATCCACCGCATGCTTTCCCTTCAGAATGGATTCGATATGTTCATCATTGATCTGCAGAATATCGCAGGTGGTGCCGCCTGACAGATCCAGGTTCAGACTTTCATTATCATAGGATTTTGTTTCCAGCGTCACATTGAATTTTTCTTCTATATAAGTAACAATTTCCGAGGGCCAGCCTTCGGAAGAGCTGGAATTTCCCACATTGATCCCGCCGATGGAAATATCCACATGCTCGGATATGTCGGCGGTCTCTCCCCCAACGCTGCCGGTATCCGAAGCTGCCGCCGTACCCGCCCCGGAATCCGTCTGCACGCTGCCGCCGTCCGACTGGCCGCAGCCATAAAGACAACCGGTCGTTAATGTCATGGCACAAAGCAGTGCCATCATTTTTTTCTTTTTCATAGTACATCCCCTTCCATCATAATAGTTTACTACTGTCATGCATAAGACGTCTTGTGCTACCCGCATATAAACAATAACAAATAAAGGGGATTTTTATATGTTCTATTTTATTTTTCAATTGTCGTATTTCATCCAGTTTATAATTATGCCTTTTTTTAATTGACTTATTTTATAATTTATGTATAAATCTTACAATTGTTTAACTGGGCTTCTCCGGAAAGCTGATGCGGCTGACCACCTCATTTTTTTCCCGGAAAAGGATAATGCTGCATTCTTCCCCATACAGATAACGGAGCCTTTTCACCACGTTGTACAGCCCCACATCCTCCCCGGAAGCCTCCTTCGTATTCCGCAGCTGTTCAGTTACCTGAGCCAGACGCTCTTCCTCCGCATATTCCGCCGTATTGCGCACCTCGATGACAAAGCCCGCTTCCGTTTTGTCAATGGCGACACGGATTTTCATGTCCTCCGCTTTGTTTCTGCAGTGCACAAAACAGTTCTCTATGACAGGCTGCAGCACAAACCGGGGAAAGCTTTCCTCCTTCAGATCCTCCCTGCATTCCATTTTGTACTCCAGGCTGCCGGAATAGCGCAGCATCATCATCCCGATATAGTTGTCAATAAATTCCAGCTCGTCCCTGATTTTCCACGTCAGGCTGGGATTACGGAACACGGGAGTGATAATTCTTGTAAGCATGACAATGGAATCCGCCACCTTTATATTATTCGTCATCATGGCCATCCAGCGGATGGAATTGAGTGAATTATACAGAAAATGCGGATTGATCTGGTACTGCAGCGCCTTCAGCTCCTCCGCCGCCTTATCCTTCTCCGCCTGCTGCAGGTCTGCAATATACATTTTCAGCTTCCGCACCGTTTCACAAAATTCCCGGTTGAGATTGTCCAGCTCACAAAGGCCTGTGCGCTCAGGAAGCGTAATATCCAGCTGTTCCTTTCCCACCTTTTCCATATTATCCATCAGGTTCTGGATAGGCGATGTATATCTTCTGCTCCATATCACCGCAATAAATATCACGCACACCGCGGCGGTCAGTATGATGACCAGGGAAAAATTCCGGAAGGTGCGGATCTCCTTCTGATAATTTTTCACCGGGATCATATTCACCATGGTCCAGTTATTGTAGGATAACGGATACACCACGATCCGGCAGTCCTTTTCCGGTTCAAATTCCTGATATAGAAGGCCTTCCTTCGTACTGGAAATCACCCGGTTGTTTTCATCCAGAAGCACTGCCTGGCTGCCGTTGTATACTACAGATTCGTAGCATCTGCGGATACGCTCCTCCGAAATGCTCAGGATGATGAAGCTGTCCTCCTCCGCCCGGCCGGAACGGCCGATAGACCGGATTCCCAGCACGGCAGGCTCCTCCACTGCCTTACTTAGAACCTCATCCTCTCCCAGCACATCACCCGGCACCCATTGAAAAGCCGGATAGATCTTTGTACTTTCCTCCAGCACTGCCCTCAGTTCCTCTGAAACCTGCGTGATTCCGGTGCGGTTTTTGGACACGCTGGCAATTACCGTTTCACCGTCCCCATTCATCTGGGCCGCTGCGCTCAGATTCGGGTTGATGGCAAGGATCTCCTCGAAACGAAGAATCATTTTTCTTGTCAGCGCGGTCCGCTGGGAATCTCCCTCAAACTCACGGTTCCCAAAAGTCCAGGCCATCATATCCATGTCATAACGGTTGGCGTCCCTGATTCCCAGCTTTATGATCTGCTCCAGGTTTTCCTCCGCCTGCCGGAAATTCATCTGCGCTATTTTTTCATCATTCCGTTTCAGCTGCGCGGAAAAAAATAAATAGGTCACCAGATACAGCACCGCCACAACAAGGCTGATGGCTCCGATGATCGTGATCACAAGCTTAACTTTCCAGTTCAGTCTTTTCATGGGCAGCCCCCTTTTTCGTCCGGAAATTCTGCTGTCTCCATTTCACCGGGGATATCCCCATCTTTTTCTTGAAAAACCGGGTAAAATACTCCTGATTGCGGAAACCGTGGCGCTGTGCGATGCAGGCGATCTTATCCTTTGAGATGCGAAGCTCCGCCAGCACCTTTTCCAGACGGATATCATTCAGGTATTCCACAAAGCTTTTTCCGGTATTTTTCTTAAACAGGGCGGAAAAGTAGCTGGGGCTGATACACAGATAATCGGATATCTCGTGAAGCGTTATCTGTTCCCGATACCTTTCCTGCATAAAACGGACAGCTTTTTCCATCAGGGGATCCTCCTCCCTGGCTTGCGTTTCCTGATACAGCAGCTCCCGGTAAGCCTCCCAGACGCTCCGGTCCTTCTTAAGCGCCGCTTTTTTCCTCAGGAATTTAACGCCGAGAAAATTATCCACGGCATCATCCAGCCGGGCAAGTCCCTCCTCCAGCTTCTCCTCCTCCCCCGGCCACAGCACGGCCACCTCTGTCCGGCTCGTCTGCGCACAGACGGCACCCGGCAGCCACTGCTCCAGAAGCTGACGCACCAGCTTCATTCCCAGCGCGTTAATCTTCCCACTGTCTTCCCTGCGAAGCGAAAGGAGCACCATAAAACGCAGGCTTTCCAGCGGAACCGCCCAATCCGCCATCCAGCGCACCGTTTCCTCCGGCTTTTCGGCGCTGCACAGATAGCTGCAAAGACGCGCCTCCTTTTTCCCTTCTTCCTCCGGCTCCGGTTCCGCCTGCTGCCTCCGGATATTTTCCAGATACTGTTTTGTCCTCTTCAGCACGTCGCCGATTTCCTCAAAGGTCATGCTGGCCTTGAGGATATACCCGATAATGCAGTAGCCCATCATTTTCCGAAGCGTCTCAAAATCATCCAGGCAGGAAATGATCACAATAGCGCAGCTGCCGTCAATATCCCTGACCCTGCGGATCAGCTCATAGCCGTCCATGCCTCCCATTTTAATGTCGGTGATAAGAACATCCGGCTTCAGCCTGCGGAAAAGCTCCAGCGCCGTAATCCCATTGTCCGCCTCCCCCACCACTTCCATTTCATAATCGGCCCACCTGATAGAATTTTTCAGGCCCAGCCTTACAAGCAGTTCATCCTCCGCAAATAATACCCTATACATTTTTCCTCTTTTCTTTGTACAAAATTGCTATCATCCCTTTATTATTTTACCCATCCTTGTAAAGTATATCAAAAATGGAAATCCTTGAAAAGGCACATTTCCGTACGAAAAATACAGGCCAGTCAATTCCTTAATTTTCATTAAAGCATAGTGACAAGCCCTCCCTTTTTGACTATAATGGCAATTAAGGCTTATAAGTTTACACCGGTCCTCTTCTACAGAGGGCCGGGCAGAAAACGGCGCCTTCACACAGGGCGCCGTTCTTTACCTGAGAAAAATCGTGAGGAAAGTGAGGATTTACAATGAAAAAACTGAGCGTATTACTCCTGGCAGGCCTTTCCTGCGCCGCGCTCCTTTTTGGCTGCGGGAAGAAGGAAGAATCGCCTGCGGAAGAAACGACTTCAGCCGCGGTACAGGAAACACCGGAAAGCGTTCCTGTGGAAACAGAAAGCGAAACGGCAACGCAAGAAGCCAATGAGGAAGTTCCTCCCGAAGAAGGAATGGTGAGAAGCACGCTGACAAATGAATGGATTTCAGGAGACATCGCAGACCAGCGGCCCATTGCAGTGATGGTTCCCAATGATTCTTCAGCGCTGCCCCATTACAGCCTTTCCAGAGCGGACATCCTGTACGAATGCCCCGTAGAAGCCAGGATCACCCGTCTTATGGCTGTTTTCAAGGACTGGGACCGGGACGACATGGATCGGATCGGCAATGTAAGAAGCTGCCGTGATTATTTTGTATATTGGTCTTTTGAATGGGATGCCGTTTATTTTCATTTTGGCGGTCCTTTTTATATCGCGCCTGTCATTGAGCAGAAGAGCACCAACAATGTTACCGGCGCCAATTACGGCGGCACAGGGAAAAAGGGCGTATACGGCAATGCCTATTATCGTACCTCCGACAGGAAGGCTCCCCAGAATGCTTATCTGAGCGCCAAAGGGGCAAATGAGGCCATGGACAAGCTGGGAATCTCCAAAACCTACCGGGGAGATTATTACAAGCCGGATCACTTTAAGTTTGCTCCCGAATCCAGACCCAACACCCTGGAGCAATACCAGAATTCATTTTCTGCAAGCAAGATTGATATGGCAAAGACCTACACCGTTTCCAAAACTTCTTTCGAATACAATGCGGATGACGGGCTTTACTACCGCTTCGAATACGGCAAGCCCCATGTGGATGCCAGATTCGATAACAAGCAGCTGGCTTTCAAAAACGTCTTGATCCAGTTCGCTTATCAGGAAGTAAGGGATGACAACGGTTATCTTTCCTTTCAGGTACATGATACCAAACGGGACGGCTATTATTTCACAAATGGCAGAGGCATCCATGTCAACTGGAAAAAGACGGCAGATTACGAACCTACAAAGTTCTATGATGACAACGGCAACGAAATTGAGCTGAACACCGGAAAGACCATGATTTGTATTGTAAAAGACGGAGATACCTTCGGCTACGACGAATAAAACCGTCCTGCCATGCAGCAAAGGCAGCGGCTGACCCGCTCTGCGGTTCCGCCTTACTCCAATAAAAAGTGCCGCTTCAGAAATTTCTGAAGCGGCATTCTTTTTTATCTTACCGCGCCTGCAGGCGCGTTCTGTATCAAAAGCCGGACTCTGTACTTATATTGCAAGTATTTCTCAGCTTATACCTAGCAGCGGATTAGTGGAATTCTCCGGCATCATATGCCGCTTTCTTCTCATCCAGGATTTCCTGATAGCCTGCATCCAGATACTTCTGGCTCATCTGCTCATACATAGATTCGAAATCTTCCTCTGTGGCCGCCTTGGTAACAATCTGTACATAGGATTCCTTCCACAGCTCAGCAAGGTCGGAGGAGTACTCAGCCAGTGTTTCAATCGGTACTGTGAAGCAGGTATCCGGCGTACGGTATTCATCATATTTGTCATTGTAGGAAAGGATATTTTCGATGAGGTATTCATAGCCTACGGGAGCATTTACGTAGATGATGGATTTTCTCCATTCTTCTTCGGTTGCATACTGCTTGTTGGCATTTACCATGCACCAGTAGTCGCCGTTGTCGTTATTGGACAGCTTCTCTTCTCCTGTGTAGCCGGTAGGAACCTTAACGCCTTCTTCATTTACTTCGTAGTTCTTGCCTTCAAAGCCGTTCTGCAAGGTATCGATTACGTCTTCCTGGCTCATCCATTCGATATACATCCAGGCTGCAATTCTTTCTTCGTCGGTAGCGTCCGCATTAATACCATAAATCATGCCGAAAGGCCAGTATTTACGTCCCTGGGGCTTGTCGCCTGCGGGTACTTCTGCAGCAGGGTCAAGAATCACGATTTCAGCATCCGGGTTCTGCTCAAGCAGCGGATCGATTACGTTTTCCTGGGTTCCTGCATTGATGTAGCATGGATAGGTTGCTGCCTTGCCTGCAACAAAGTTGGATTTGGACTGGTTTCCGTCGGTATCCAGATAGAAGTCCGGGTCAACCAGACCGTTCTGGTACTGATAATTCAGGTTTTTCAGATAAGCCTTGGTAGGCTCCCAGGTAAAGGAAGCAACTGCCAGGTCGGAGTTAAGAGCTCTGCCTTCTTCGTCATACGGCCAGCCTCTGAAGTTGTAGTCAAAGTTGAAGGATTTTGCAAGCAGCGGGGCGGATGCATAGCCATAGCCGGCTTCCTTGAATTTCATCAGCATGTCGTTGTATTCGTCAAGGTTGGTGGGCATATCGATTCCCAGCGCGTCCATCCAGTCCTTACGTACCAGAGTACCCCAGTTGGAGGATACCAGCTCTGTCCTGTTGCCCATAACTACCATCAGCTTGCCGTCGATTACGCCGTAATCCTGGATGGTTTCTCCCATGGTTCCCCAGAAGGTGGGAGCGTAATAAGCGATTTCATCCGCGTTCAGTTCCTGGTATGCGCCCTGGGAATAGTACGCCAGGATATTGGGATAATCATAGTGGAAAATAAAAGTGGGAGCGCTTCCTGCGGACAGAAGCTGTGTAAAGTCCTGTACCTCGGTGGAGCGGCCGATGGAAACAAATTCTACGTTTACATTATATTTGTCGCCGAAATTTTCCTGAATCCATTTGGTCCAGTAGTTGTCCGTGGGATTCCAGCCTTCCCAGCCTCTTTCATATACGGGAACCTGGAGTGTTACTGTCTCCGGGAATCCGGCGGAATAATCCGTAAATTCTCCGGCGGCTGCCGTATCGCCTGCCTCTGTGGACTCCGCTGCCGCTTCCGTGGATGCTTCAGCCTTGGTTTCAGAGGGCTGTGACGGTGTTGAAGCGGTCTCATTAGAGCTGCCGCATCCTGCAAGGGTGCCGATTGCCATTGCGGAAATCAGACCAGCAGTAACGATTTTCTGTAAAGCTTTTTTCATTTTACTACCTCCTAAATTGTTTTACATTCATCCGCTTTCGCGGGAACTGCCATAGTTAATGGGTGCATTATCCCTTTACCGCGCCGATCATGGTGCCCTGTACGAAATACTTCTGTACAAAAGGATAGACACAGATAATAGGAATTGTTGCAAATACGATACAGGCCGCCTTCAGGATTTCCGGATCCGTTATGGTGGACATATTCACATCATTGACGGAGCCCTGGATACTTTCCGTAGCGGCCACAATCAGATAGTACAGCTTCAGCTGCAGGGGCCTTAAGGACACATTCTGTTTGATATAAAACATCGCGTCACTGTATGTATTCCAGCGCCCTACCGCATAGAACAGGGTCAGGGTTGCCAGAATCGGTTTGGACAGCGGGATAATAATCTTCCCGAGAATCGTATAATGATTCGCGCCGTCGATAACCGCCGATTCCACCAGGCTGTCCGGGATGCTGGATTCCAGCGAGTTCTTCATAATGACCAGGTTATAGGCGCTGAAGGCCAGCGGCAGAACCAGCGCAGACATTTTCTCCAGCATTCCCAGCTTGTTAATCAGTATGTAGTCAGGAATCATCCCACCTGCAAAATACATGGTAAAGATGAAGAAAAAGTTGATGACTCTTCTGCCCCGCAGCTCCTTTCTGGAAAGAGGATACGCGGCGCACAGGGTGATTACCATACCTAACAGGGTGAAAAGGACCGTCATGATAACCGTTACAAAAAAGGATACGATAAAGGAATTATCATGAAAAACCTTAATGTATGCTTCCGTGGTAAAACCTCTTGGAAGCAGGAAAACCTTTTTGGCAATTACATAGCTCTCCGAGCTGAGAGATTTGGCAATGACATGGATATACGGAAGCACGCAGCTGAGGCTGACAACCGCCACAAATGTATAGATAAGAATATTGGCAATCAGGGTGCAGACCCTTGATTTATTCCATACTTTTTTTCTTTTTACTTTTAACTGTTCCGCCATTTTTTCAACTCCTCCTTATACCAGGCCGTTCTCGCCCATTCGTTTCGCAATGAAATCCGAGGCAAGAACCAGCAGCAGTCCGATTACCGACTGGAACAGCCCTAAAGCTGTAGACTGACTGAACTTCATATCCTGGATACCCCATTGATATACCAGTACCGGAATGGTTGTGGTATATTCCGTAGCCGCGTAATTCATCAGCGCCATGATACGTTCAAAGGAACCTCCCATAATCTTGCCCAGCTGCATAATCAGAAGGACAACAATGGTACTCCGAATACAGGGAAGCGTTACATGCAGCATCTGCTGCCATCTGTTTGCCCCGTCCACCCTGGCCGCTTCGTACAGCTCCGGATTTACTGAGGTGATGGAGGCCAGATAAATGATGGTCCCCCATCCCATGGACTGCCACGCCCCTACTATAATGTAAGTGACAAGCCAGCTTGCGTTTTCCTGGAGGAAGTTGACCGGCGTGCCTCCCAGGCTCTGAATCAGCGCGTTTACCACACCTGTATTTACGGAAAGGAGCTGGTAAGCAAGGCCGCCGATGATAACCCATGAAAGGAAGTGAGGCAAATATAATAATGTCTGCGTAACCTTTTTAAATTTCAGGCTCCTGATTTCATTCAGCAGCAAGGCCAGGATAATCGGCATCGGGAAGCTTACCACCAAATCCAGTACATTTAACAGAAGCGTGTTCCTCAGTGACTTTAAGAAGTTTCTGTGATGGAACACCTTGGAGAATATCTCCAGCCCGGCCCATTCACCTCCGAAAAAGCCATCCTTTATTTTCCAGTCCTTAAAAGCGATTTGCAGCCATCCCATAGGAACATATTTGAAAATGATACAAAACGCAAGCGGTATTAACAGTAATGAATATAGCTGCCAGTCCCGTTTAAAACAGGATGCAAAGCTTCGCTGTTTCTTCCTGGCATTTTTCACTGTCATCTTATTATCAGTTGCCACTGCTTTCTTTACAGCACTCATAATAATTTCCCTTCCTTCCCTTCCGCAACGACATTTCGTCTGCCGTTTTCTTGCCCTCAGTATATCCGTCATACAAAATTTTGTAAATTATCATTTTTGATAGCCGGAATCAATTTTGAGTGTTAAAAAAAAGCCTGAAAATATGGGCTTTTCCAGAGTTTATACTTTTTTAATTTTCTTTTTATAATTACCCTGCTTTCATTTTCAGCCTGATTTATGCCCAATTTTGTGTCATTTTTAAAAGTCAAAATCAAAAACCATACAGCATTTTGTATATTAAGCAATTAAAAAAGCCATATTCCACCATCATTTTGATGAAATATGGCCTTTATCAATAAAATTCCATCTACTTTTTGTCCAAGCTTCTTACCGCATTCGGGGTTGTGCCCTCGTATTTTTTGAAAAACCGGTTCAGGCTCTGTACATTGTGGTAGCCCACCTGCTCCGCTACCTCGTGGGTTTTCAGCTCCGTTGTCTGGAGCAGCCTTTTTGCTTCCTTGATTCTCAGGCGGTTCACATAATCCACAATACTGATATCCCCATCCTCCTTCATCACGCGGCGCATATAGGAATAGCTGATGCCCATATTGGCGGCGGCCTCCTCAAAATCAATATCTTCCTTATAATGCCCGTCCAGATAGGAGGTGATCCGGTCATACAGCTTCATATTCTCCTTCTGTTCATCGCTTTGCTCCAGATAGGTCAGTATGGTCTGAATAAATTCCTTCAGAAAGGCTTCTATCTCCTCTATGGTATCCTTTTCCGCAATTGCCGTATAAGCCTTTCTCCCATTACCCAGAAAACGGGATATCTTCACCTTTTCTTCCACAAGCGCCTTGATAATCGCCCCAATCAGCTGCTGGTAAATAAGCACCACATTATCATAGGAAATATCCTCTATGGCCACTATCTGCTCCCTGATGTGCTCCAGCTCCTGATCAATGGCATCCATTTTCTTCAGTCGCAGGTAATTGATGATTTTATTCTCACTGTCATAGGGATAATAGTATCTCTGGCTCTCATTTATCCGGTCATTCCAGAAGATGATCTGATCCTTACCCGCTATAATCCTGTGCTTCATCGCCGCCGTGGCCTCCGCCAGGCATTCATTCAGATCATCAATATCCGCATGCACAGAGCTGACGCCGATAGTCATCGTATAATCCAGAATCTTTTTCAGTTCCTCCTTAAAAATTCCCATGCGTCCGGTTATAAAGGACGCCACTTTACGCTGATCATAGGTTTTGATGTTCAGGACCACCGCACAGGTGGTGGAACGGAAGCGCATGGCCCTGGCCGCATATCCCTCCTGGTTCAGTTTCTTACTGAAAAGATCCTCTATTTGCAGGAAATAATACATACGCTCGTCAGAATTATATTTGCGCAGCAGATCGCTTCCCCCGTCCACGCTTGCCAGAAGCACCATGAAATGCTCATAAGGGAACAGCTTCTCCAGGTTTTCCTTTTTCTCGCTGGATTCCAGCGTCCCGGTAAGCATTTCACGCAAGTGAAGCCTTTGGGCGTCCGAGTTCCTTTTTTCCAGAATATCGTGGATCTGGCTTTCTTCGAACTTCATCTTTTCAAATACATCGTTCAGATAATATATTTCATTTCTCGGCGCTTCTTTATCCATCATTTTACCGGCCATTTTCTTCGTCATGTTTTCCTTTACACTGTTGAAAAGCATACGGAAGGGCTTAAATATCCGGTAGGATATAAGCAGCACCAGAATCGTTTCCACTGCCACGGCAAGGATAATCATCAGCACGGCGCTGTAGGAAATTTCCTTGGCCTGCCTCATTACCTCCTCCTGATTGTAGGTTGCCACATAGGTCCAGTTGTTGAAGCTTGACCTTTTAAAAGCGCATAAATAGCGTCCGTCCGCCTCTTCATAGCCGAAATACCCCTTTTCCAGCTTCATAGCTGAAATTCGTTCCATGATTTTACGTTCCTCATCTCCGGATGAAAACAACGCCTTATCAGGATGGCAGATCACATTATTATTTTCATCCAGGATATAGCAGATCCCCTGGGCCTGCCTGGATGGATTCAGGAAATCGCTGAGCTTCGACAAATAAATATTACAGACAATCGTGCCTCCTTTGGCTGAAATCAGCGGGTTAATGGAATATACATAAGAGAGCACAGCAACCTGGTTCCGGTTGCTTTTTCCTTCCTCAGTCTCCTGAGTGGTGTACAGATTCCTCGCCACCCATTTTCCAGAAAGTCCTGGCTTCTCACTGGTCTCCTCCTCAAGCCAGTCCTGAGGGGAATAGTTATCCGCCCGGCAGATCCCTTTATCTGTGGAGATTACATAATCGCTGTCCTCGCTGATATAAAAGCAGGACTGCACCATTTTTTCCGTACCGAACAGCCTGTTCAGATAGGACTGCGCTTCCCAGGCTGTTTTCACCATTCCGAAATCAGAATTCAGGATCTGATAGGAATTGATTCCCCCCAAATTCCTGTACGAGGCGCTGTTGGCAAACTGTATTACATTCCTGGAAAAGCTGTTCAGAACCATTTCTGTCGCCTTGCTGAGCGATTCCAGGTTATCCACCTTGGATACCGCAATACTTTCCTCCGAGTATTTGGATACACGATCCATGGCATAATAGGAAAACAAAGAAGTGGGAATGATCAGGACACAAAAAATCATTATGAAAATCTGCCAGAACAAAGAAAAACGTTTCATACCTTCCCCCCTGCAGTACGATGCCTATTCATTACCGGCCTTTTTGTTAAAACAAAAACTGCTGTTACCATTTTAACATATGCACAGTCTTCGAACAACCGCCAACATTGACAGTCCTGACAGCGTAAGAAAACGCTGCCAAACTGCCGCCAGCCTCATTCCTTGGGATAAAAAATACCGCCGCACTGTAAATCGGCAGTCTCTTCCCAACAGAAAAGCTGACGCATTCACAGCGCGGCGGACATTCATTGCGGCAGCCCAGCCTGGACCGCTGCAATTATCCTTCTTTTTATCCTGCTTCTTATTCTGTTTATTATTTTGTTAATTATTCTCCTAATCCCAGTCTGTTGACTGCGGAGAAAATAGCCCTCACGGAGGCTCTTGTAATATTGGAGCTTACACCCACGCCGTAGGTAACCCGGCCGCTGTCCGCATCCAGAAGATGGATATAAGCCGCTGCCTGGGAATTGGATCCGCTCTGCAGCGCATGCTCTTCGTAATCAAGCACCTTAATCCGCACGCCCAGCTCCATCTGCAGTCCCCTCTGTACGGCATCAATAGGACCGTTGCCCACAGCGGTATACTGCTTCGTCTCCCCGTGATCCGTATACTCCACGGTCACCCTGGTATCAAACTCCGAATTCGTTTCCCCGGTCAGATCATCAATCTTCAGCCTGCGGAAATGAATGGGTTCCTTCTTATCCAGATACTCTGCACGGAAGGATTCCATGATTTCATCCGGTGATACCTCGCCCTGCTTCTCGGAAATCTTCTGAATCACATTCGCAAATTCCTTATGCATGGCCTTCGGCAGCTTAAAGCCGAAATAAGTATCCATAATGAAGGCAACGCCGCCCTTCCCGGACTGGGAATTGATACGGACAATCGGCTCATATTCCCGTCCGATATCGGATGGATCGATCGGCAGATAAGGTACCTGCCAAATCTGGCTGTTTCTTTCCTTCATCGCCTGCACGCCCTTGTTGATGGCATCCTGGTGGGAACCTGAAAATGCGGTGAATACCAGCTTGCCCGCATAGGGGTGTCTGGCATCGATGGGCATCTTGCAGCATCTTTCATATATCTCGATAATTTCATTAATGTGCTCAATATTCAGCTGGGGATCGATTCCCTGAGAGAACATATTATAAGCGATGGTCAGCAGATCCACATTTCCGGTACGCTCTCCGTTTCCAAAAAGAGTTCCCTCCACTCTTTCCGCCCCGGCCAGAAGCGCCAGCTCCGAGCTTGCCACGCCGGTTCCCCGGTCATTGTGGGGATGTACGCTGAGCACGATAGTTTCCCTGTTTTTGAAATGCCGGTTCATCCATTCAATCTGATCCGCATAAACATTGGGCGTATTCATCTCCACGGTGGAAGGAAGATTTATGATCATAGGCTCTTCCTTCGTAGGCCCCCAGGTATCCTGGACTGCCGTACAGATTTCCAGCGCAAAATCCAGCTCCGTTCCCGTGAAGCTCTCCGGGGAATATTCAAGAATAATTTTACCCGGGAACTTTTCGGCGCGTTCCTTCACCATTTTGGTGCCCTTCACCGCGATAGCAATTATTTCTTCCCGGGAAGCATGGAATACCACGTCCCTCTGCAGGGTGGAGGTGGAATTGTAAATATGTACAACCGCCTGTTTACAGCCTTCAATGGATTCAAAGGTGCGGTCAATCAGCTCTTCCCTGCACTGGGTCAGCACCTGTACCCGCACGTCATCCGGTATCAGCTTACGGTCTACCAGCTGACGCAGGAAATCGAACTCTATCTGGCTCGCAGCCGGAAAGCCGATTTCGATCTCCTTAAAGCCCAGCTTTACCAGGTACTGGAACATCTCAATTTTTTCTTCCACAATCATGGGATCGATCAGCGCCTGGTTTCCATCCCGCAGGTCAACGCTGCACCACACCGGCGCCTTCTCAATCTCCTTCCCCGGCCATTCTCTTTCCGGGTAATCAATTACCGGATTCTTCCTGTATCTCTTATAATTCAGCATACGCTACCTCCTGTACAAAAACAGAACCGTCAGAGGCTTTCCCGTCCGGCTCCCGGTTTCTTACTGTATAATTACGCAGAAATTATGCAGCGAAACACTCAACTAATAATAGCACAAAAAATCAGCCCTCTCTGGCTACCGGAGCATTTGAGTTGGGCTGATTAACCTATCTATCATTCACCGAGACCGCTTTCGATCGCATTGACCAAAGCCTTCAAAGCCTCTTCTTCATCTTCACCCTCACAGGTAAGCTCTATCTCATCACCACACTTCACACATGCACCAAGTACGCTGAGAACACTTTTGGCATTCGCCGTACTGTCTCGGAACGTAAACGTAATCAGCGATTTAAACTGCATCGCTTCTTTACACAGGATGCCTGCCGGTCTTAGATGCAGCCCTGTAGGATTCTTTATAACAACCTTCTGGCTTACCATGAAAATACCTCCTGTTTCTTCTGCCCTGCAGGGAAAGCACTCCCTGCCTGCATTAAGTATATCATCATTCTGCTTACTTCTCAAGGGCTTTGCCCCGCGTTTTATGGCAGTTTTTACCCTTCAGCGTCAAAGCATAATATTCTGAATCAAATCTGCCAGCTTATGAGCCTCTTCCTCAATCATCCTCTGATCCTTGCCTTCAATCATTACGCGGACCTTAGGTTCCGTTCCGGAGGGCCTGATAAGCACCCTTCCCTCTCCTGCGAACTTACGGTTAAGCTCATCAATTGCCCCGGCAATTTCAGGGTATTCCATATATTTCTCTTTCTTGTGGTTGGGCACCTTCGCATTCACAAGCGCCTGCGGCATAACGGTCATCACCTTTGCCAGTTCGGAAAGAGGCTTCCCGGTATCCACCATTACCTCCAGAAGGTGCAGCGCGCTTAACAGGCCGTCCCCGGTGGTATTCTCATCCAGGAAAATCACATGGCCCGACTGCTCTCCGCCCAGGCTGGCTCCGATTTCACGCATGCGCTCCAGCACATAACGGTCGCCCACCTTAGTCTGTTCCATCTGCAGATGTTCTCTTTCTCCCATTTTAAAGAAGCCAAGATTACTCATTACGGTAGCAACAATGGTGTCCTTTTTCAGCTTGCCCTGATCTCTCATATGGGTGCCCACAATAGCCATAATCTGGTCACCGTCGATAATTGTGCCGTTTTCGTCCACCGCAAGAAGCCTGTCGGCATCCCCGTCAAAAGCCAGGCCTACATGAGCCTTTTCGTAAACAACTCTGGCCTGTAGCTCTTCCATATGAGTGGATCCGCAGTTGGCATTGATGTTCGTTCCATCAGGCATATTGTGTATGGGAACCACATTGGCCCCCAGCTCCCTGAGCGCTTCTACGGAAGTGTAGTAGGAAGCGCCCTCCGCACAGTCAACAACAATTTTCAGCTCCGATAAATTCACCGGCACCGACTGAATCGCGTGATTGATATATTCTTCCCTGGCATCCGTCCGGTATTTGATTTTCCCTACTCTGGAACCGGTAGGCAGCTCCACTCCCTGCATCCCATTGCGGATAAGGTCCTCGATTTCATCCTCCAGACTGTCAGGCAGCTTATAGCCGTTTCCGTCAAAAAACTTGATCCCGTTAAATTCCACGGGATTATGGGATGCGGATATCACCACGCCCGCTTCCACCTTGTACTTCTTGGTAAGATACGCTACCGCCGGCGTGGGAATGACGCCTACATAAACGGCATTCGCGCCTACGCTGCAGATTCCCGCCATCAGCGCATTGGCAAGCATATCTCCTGAAATACGGGTATCGCAGCCTACCATAATGGTGGGCCTGTGTTCATTTTCCTTTGTCAGTACGGTCGCGCCTGCCTGGCCAAGCTGCATGGCAAGAAGCGGTGTCAGTTCTTCATTTGCAACGCCGCGCACGCCGTCAGTACCAAATAATCTAGCCATATTTTCCTCTCATTCTGCCTTAACAACGGCTGTAATCTAATCTATCTGTCCCCGGCTGCAGCTTCATTTATTAATCTACAGCCGCATTCTCGGAAACAGCAGGCTTCCGGCTTATTCGCCGCCCTCTCCCTCTGCTTCAGCTGCCTTCTGTATATTCAGGCGGGCCTTCGCCGGCGCTGTCTGCGTCACTCCCGGAGGCAGGGTAAACGTAACCTCCGCCTCTGCGCTTCCTTCGGCCAGTTCTGTCTGATCCGATTTCTGCATCCATGCGGCAATATCAATAGAACCCGCCAGATTATCCACATTTACCTGATCCAGATTCGCCTGCAGTCCCCTGAGCCTCAGGGATACACGGCTGCCCTCGTCCAAAGTAACGGTATAGCCCTCCGGCACATTCTGAATCTGGATTCTGGAAGCTGCTACCTCTCTGGTGATATCCACAAGAGGCTCTATCTTCACAGTAACAGCTACCTTACCATTGAATTCTTCCCCATTCGTATTAGTCAGGCTTGTTCCCTCAGGAAGATAATTCCTTACATCAATCAGCCTTGTAACATCCGCCGTAGCGCCTGTCAGATCCAACTCATCCGCAGGAATAACGATTTCGGAAATATCCTTCACCACACTGCTCTTACCTGCAATCGTCACAGTTTCAGGGGCACAGCTCACTTCACCCGTAGCCACATAACCGACCGCCGGTTCTCCTGTTGCAGACAGGCTGACAGGTACGGTTTTCGTCTCCAGTATTGTTATGGAAACCTTGGAGGTATTCACGCTTCTGGTAATGCTGCTGTCCGTTACTTCCTTGCCCTGTGCATCCAGCAGCCTGATTTTTTCCGTAATATTTATGCTGTCCGTCAAATCGCTGACATCAGCCTCTACCACCGCATTTTTAACTTTTTCCACCACTGATTCAGGCCCTGAAATCTTCATGGCATTTCCGTCGGTTGTGGTAACCTTGCCCACGATAAAACCATCCGCAGGCTCTCCTATCTGTACTATTTCTATTACAAACTGTTTTTCCTTCTTATCTTCAACCTCCAGCTTCATGCTGTCTACGCTTCCGCTGATATCCTCTATCTGTTTGTCAATATACTTATTTACAGACAGCCTGATCGGCACTGTATTGGTAAAGGACAGCTCTGAAAAATCAGCAGTCGCCGTAATGTCACTCACATTGATATTCTCCAGGACAGAACGGCTGGCACGGACCGTCACTGTAACCGTATCCGTATCATCAAGCACCTTGTAAAGTTTATTTTCATCTGTCAGAAGATTTGTATTCCTTGTCTCGACCCTCACATCCCGGAAAACCTTCCGTTCCACCGGGTCATTGATATTGACAGCCACAAGCCACAGCAGAATGGAAAATATCACCGCCATAATTTTCAGGCCAAGATTATTCCAAAGCTTATTTGTTTTTTTCATTCTTCGGCCATCCTTTCCAGAGCCTGTGTTCCTTCTCCTCCACCGGTTTATTCTGTATTTTCTTCAGCTGCTCCTCCAATTCTGCAGAAGACAGGCCGCGGTAAAGCACACCGCTGTATGCCACGCTTATTTTGCCCGTTTCTTCGGAAACAATTACGGTCATGGAATCCGTTACCTCCGAGATACCCACGCCAGCTCTGTGACGCGTTCCCAAATCCTTGCTCAATGACATATTATCTGACAGCGGAAGATAACAGGTTGCGGAGGTAATCCGATCTCCGCGTACAATAATAGCACCGTCGTGAAGCGGTGTGTTGTGTTCAAAAATATTAATCAACAGCTGGCTGGTAATGATGCCGTCCACTTCGATTCCTGTTCTTTCATACTCCGTCAGGGGATCGTTCTGCTGGACAACAATGAGGGCGCCGGTTTTGACCTTGCCCATCTCCACACAGGCCTTTGCGATTTCATGGACCGTCTTATCGGAAAAAAGGCCCTGTTCTGTCTTTCCGATTTCAAAAGGCAGCAGGGATGCCAGAAATTCCTTTTTCCCCAGCTGCTCCAGGGCCTTACGCAGCTCCGGCTGCAGCACCACGACCAATGCAACCGCACCATACATAACCACATTCCTGGCTATCCACAGAATGGTATTCATCTCAAAAACGGCCGCAAGTATGATAAATACCATAATCAGCACAACGCCCTTGAAAAGCGCCCAGGCTTTTGTATTCTTTATCCATACCATGATGTGGTAAACGAGAAAGGAGATGATGAGTATCTCCACAATATCCGTTATCCTCAGAGATGGTACATGTGCAAAATATTTGTCTGCAAAGGTCTTAATCAGTTCCATATCCACCCAAACCCGCTATTTCCGCGCAGTGTCTCTCGAATGCGTATGTCTGGCATTTCTGCTGTTACGCTGCGTGGTAATCTTTTTCACTTTTTTCTCAGGCGTGGCCACCGTCATTTTGGGCACCGCCTTTACATAATAATAATACTCGTCATCCTCAAACTGCACCTTTTCCGTCCGGGAATAGTCCAGATTGAACCTGAAAAACTGTACGACAAACGCCGCAGCCATCGCTGCGATGCTTCCCAGAATTACACCCCCGATGGAAAAATTGGCGTCATAAATCAAATCCCCCACCATCAGGATTACGATATCCAGTAAAGCCCCTGCGACAATGGCAATTGTCCACGCATAATCCACGGAAAGCTTCCTAATCAGATAAACCATAATCACCGTCACCGCAAAAGCGGCAATAATAATCAGCATGGCCCTGTTTCCGAAAATACCGTCAAAAATATCACGGAACCTCTGGATTACGGATTCTGCCTCCGAAGAACCCAGTATGGAGGCATTGACATTCATATAGGTAATCAGATAATATACGATCACCCCGCAGGCTACGGTAACTGCGGCAAAGGGATTGCCCAGCAGACCGGCCACAAGAGGAGCCGCATAAGGGATCTTAAACGCAAACAGCATGGGAGTCACGATAACAAGAACCGCGCTTCCCGGGGAAAAACGGAAGTACAAAAGGAACATCAATAAAAATACGACCAGCGCGGCAGCCGCGCATTCCAGGGATACTTCATAAAGATGAAGCGTTACAAATCCCGCCGCAACGAACAGAATAAAGTTCTTGGGCATAAAGGAACAAATCAGAGCCACCACCAGCACCGCCGCCGCATTATCCAGCTGGCTCATGAATCCCAGCTGGCTGTTAATCATCAGCATGGAAACGAGCGCCAGGAGAAATTTCAGCACCGGCACTATATATTCCTCATATTTTACATAAAAGTTCCTGATATATTCTCTTACTACAAGTAATGATGTTGTCATAAATGTCCCTCTCAAGAATTCATGGCAGCCGCCCCGGGCAACAGGGGCCCACTCCCTTATTCCTCTTCCTCAAAGCCGTCATCCTCACCGCCCGAAAGCAGATCCAGCTCTTTGTCAAATTTAACCGTTGCTCTCAGGGCAAGGCCGTATCTTCTCTGGCTGATCACAAAGGCCGCCAGCAGATACACTCCGCAGAGCGCCAGATAGGCAAAGCCGAACTTTTTCCCAAGCCCCAGCAGATTAATGCTGTAAAAATCCGTCATCAGGCTATCCATCTCATAAACAAGATAAACAGCGAAGAGGATACAGAATGCAATAGTCACTGCAATCCAGGTCTTCAGCATCTGGAAGCCGACATAGTCACCTCTGAAATAACTGCAGACGGCCAGATTCTTCCTGCCGTCACCCGCCTCATATGCGGCCATTTTCGTCATAACCGCCACTTTATCCTTATTAATCATACCTACATTCCTCTGCCAATTGCCAGTGCTGCAAAATACACATGCTTCACACCTGCTTCCCTGCAGGCCTGTGCCACCGCGTCAATGGTGCTGCCGGTAGTGTATATGTCGTCTATAATTACAATCGTATTTAATTTTACATCATTCTGTACTATTTTAAAAGCTTTTTTCAAATTATTTTGACGCTTTGCACCCTCCAGCTCCTTCTGCGGCCTTGTATTCCGGGTTCTTTCCACGAAGCCCGTAAGAACCCGGATATCCAGCTGTTTCCCCAGTTCGGCCGCCAGCAGAGCCGCCTGGTTATACCCTCTTTTTTTCTCCCTCGCGGGGTGCAGCGGTACAGGTACCAGCGCATCCGGCTTCCATGACAGTATTTCCCTCCCCAGCCGGCTGGCCATGTCCTTCCCCAGAAACACTGCATATTCCTGTCTTCCGCCGTATTTTAGGCGGTACAGGGACAGCCTTATACTGCCATAGGAATACAGTGCGGCCCCTCTGTCATATATATGCCTTTTAGACCCGCAGTCATAACAATATTCGTTTTCTGCCTTCTCAAGTTGTTTTCCGCATTTCCGGCATCTTGGTTCTTTTATGTAAATCAGTTTATCCCTGCACTCGCTGCAGATATATGCGTTGGAAGGCTTTACAGGCCTGTCACACACGGGGCAGCGTCTGGGAAATGCCAGATCCAAAAGCATTTGCGGTAGTGTACTCCATACATTTTTCTTCATCAGGCTCCTTTAAGCCATGACTTCCTTAATCCTCACATCCAGGCTTGTATAGCGCCTGGCCTCACTTTCATTGGCGATCATATCCTGCACCACCTGCCTGCTTCCCAGGATCGTCACACAGCTTCTCGCCCTGGTCACGCCCGTGTAAAGAAGATTCCGGTTAAAAAGCATTCTCGGGCCGCCCAGCAGCGGCATGATAACCGCCGGATACTCGCTTCCCTGGGACTTGTGGATGGTGATGGCATACGCCAGCTCCACCTCTTCCAGCTGGGCGAAGGCATAAGAAACACGTCTTTGCTCATCAAACTCAATCGTCACAGTCTGCCCATATTCATCGATCTCCTTCAGGATTCCCATATCCCCATTAAAAATCCCCACGCCATGATCCACAGGTATCCCGTATTTACTCACGATTTCCCACTCCAGCTGATAGTTGTTTTTCGTCTGCATTACCTTGTCCCCTTCCCGGAACAGCGTGGCGCCGGACTGATACTCCTTCTTGGAGGCGTCCTTCGGGTTCAGATAGGCCTGCAGAATCTGATTCAGTGCCTCCACTCCCAGATTTCCCTTACGCATGGGTGTCAGCACCTGGATATCAAAAGGCCCGGACTTCACATATCTGGGAAGCTTTTCCTGAATCAGCAGAATCATATGCTTATAAATAACCTGGACATCGCTGCGTTCTAGGAAAAAGAAATCCCTGCTTTTATTATCCAGCGGAATCTCCTGGCCATTATTGATTTTATGGGCGTTGACCACGATATCGCTTTCCCCGGCCTGGCGGAAAATCTTTTTCAGCTCAACTACGGAAAAGCTTCCGCTGTCTATCAAATCACGGAGCACCTGTCCCGGTCCCACAGACGGCAGCTGGTTCACATCCCCCACCAGAATCAGCCTGGTTCCCGGCGTAACTGCACGCAGAAGCGACTGGAACAAATGAATATCCACCATGGACATCTCATCCACAATGACAACATCCGCTTCCAGTGGATTTTCCTCATTTTTCTCAAAACGGGCATTCTTACCGTATCGATTCTCCTCCTCCAGCATGGCGCCGTTGAGCTCAAGCAGACGGTGAATGGTGCGCGCTTCATAGCCGGTGGCTTCCGTCATCCGCTTTGCCGCCCTGCCGGTAGGCGCTGCCAGAAGGATATCCAGCCCCTCCGCCTCAAAATAACGGATCATAGTATTGATCGTGGTTGTTTTTCCCGTTCCCGGCCCTCCTGAAAGGATAAAAATACCATGCTTAATGCTTTCCAGAACCGCCTGCTGCTGCAGCTCCTCCAGTTCAATACCCAGTCTGCGGGCCAGCTTTTCTATCTCCGCAAGCATCTTCTCTTCTTCAGAGGGAAGCAGCTCCCCGCCGAAAACCATGCTTACATTCAGCTCCTGCAGCATACGCGCACAGGCAAGCTCCGCATAATAGAAGGAGGAGGCATACACCGATTTATTTTCTCCGTCCTGCTTCACCATGATTTTTTTATCCATGGCCAGGTTGGGAATCTGGATGCTTACATAATCCTTCTGCAGCCCCAGA
Organism: Eisenbergiella porci; assembly: GCF_009696275.1. Classification (GTDB taxonomy): domain Bacteria; phylum Bacillota; class Clostridia; order Lachnospirales; family Lachnospiraceae; genus Eisenbergiella; species Eisenbergiella porci. The sequence goes on along the minus strand of NZ_VUMI01000006.1, from coordinate 27,817 downwards.
AGCGCCGCCGCTTTTGCAGTCAGCTCCTGATAAGGAAGGAAGGTATGCCCGTCCATGGCCGCCAGCTGCAGGGTATACAGAATGCCGCTCCTGATACGGAAATCCGAATCCGTGTGGATACCAATTCTTGCCGCCAGCTCATCCGCTCTTTTAAAGCCGATGCCTTCTATGTCCTCCGCCAGGCGATAAGGATTTTCCTCCAGTACTCCATAAACCTCCATGCCATAGGTATTATATATTTTAATGGCAAGCGTATTGGAAATGCCGAATTTCTGCAGATAAATCATGGCCTCCCGCATACCCTTCTTTTCTTCCATCAGAGTGCTGATTTCCATGGCCTTCCGTTCACTGATCCCTTTGATTTCAGCCAGCCGCTCCGGTTCCTGTTCTATGATACGGAAGGTATCCTTACCGAATTTTTTTACAATACGGGCCGCCAGAGACGGGCCGATCCCCTTGATAGCGCCGGATCCCAGATAGCGTTCGATGCTGCTTTCATCCTCAGGGGCCACAGCTTCATAGCTTTCCACCTTGAACTGGCTTCCGTATACCGCATGCTCCACATAGCCGCCTGTCAGCTCCAGATTTTCGCCCTCATCCAGGGCGCGGAAGGTGCCCACGCAGGTAACCTCTTCGCCTTCGGCCACCAGCTCAAAAACCGAATAACCGTTTCCGGTATTTCTGTATATAATATGTTCCACGTAACCTGATATTTTTTCCACCGGTAAACTCCTAACATCTCTGTTCTAATCAGACCGGGTGTCAAAAGGGCTACCCCGACGGAGTAGCCCTGAATCTATACCTTGTCAAATACTGCTTAAATTTCGTCCTTATATCCTACCAGGAATTCCACATATTTACCTGTGCCGATTGCCACTGCCGTCATGGGATCCTCTGCGGTCATGGTGTTGATTCCCGTCCTGTCGGAAATCAGCTCCTCCAGCCCGCGCAGAAGGCTGCCGCCGCCGGTAAGCACGATTCCGCGATCCGCGATATCCGCAGCCAGCTCCGGAGGAGTTCTCTCCAGCACGCTGTGGATGGCTTCCACGATCTGCAGGGTAGGCTCTCTGAGGGCTTCCTCCGTTTCCTCAGAGGAAACCTTCACTGTTTTGGGAAGGCCGGTTACCAGGTTACGTCCCCTGACATCCATAAAATCAGGTTCGGGACGCTTATAGGCGGAACCAATCTTTATCTTGATATCCTCTGCGGTTCTTTCGCCAATCAGAAGGTTATGTTTTTTACGCATATAGCGTACCAATGACTCGTCAAAATCATCACCGGCAATCTTAATAGAGGCGCTGACTACCGTACCGCCCAGAGAAATTACAGCGATATCCGAAGTACCGCCGCCGATATCCACAATCATATTACCGCAGGGACGGGAAATATCGATGCCTGCACCAATGGCTGCCGCAATCGGCTCCTCTATAATGGAAACCTCGCGTGCGCCTGCCTGATAGGTTGCATCCTCAACAGCCTTCTTCTCAACCTCTGTTACACCGCTGGGAACACAGACTGCGATCCTGGGCTTTCTGAAGGTCTTCCTGCCAAGCGCCTTCTGGATAAAATGCTTCAGCATCTTTTCAGTAACTGTATAATCGGAAATAACACCCTGGCGAAGCGGCCTTACCGCAACAATATTGCCGGGCGTACGTCCAAGCATCAGTCTGGCATCCTCGCCGATGGCCTTGATTTTATTCGTGTCTCTGTCAAACGCTACTACGCTGGGCTCTTTCAGAACAACGCCCTTTCCTCTGATATACACTAAAATACTGGCGGTACCCAGGTCAATTCCAATATCTGTATACTGCATAATTTCCTCCATTCCAAATGAAGATGGCGCGGAAGACTGTCCAATAAATCCCCTGCGCTTCCTTCTGCCTCTATTATATTATGGACCATTCTTTATGAATCAAGCATATATTTTACAAATTACGTAAAATTGCGAAATATCAATGAAAAAAACCTGTCGGACGCAAGCGTAAAATATACCGTCTGTTATTATAACCTAAAAACGTTCTTATGGAAAGTCTTTTCATAAAAATTTAAAGAATACACCGCTTTACCGCATAGTTGCAGGCGGCAATACAGAATCAGGGCCTTACAGCGCAAAATATTAACGGTAAAGCGATGTATTCCTTAGAATCTATTGGTTTTTTCAATCTGCCTGGTTCTTTTTTCTCTGCATCCAGTTTACAGCAGAATTTCTAAGCGGAAATTTTATGCAGTTTTCTGTTCTTACATAATTAATCCATCGGCGAGTGTTTCGCCTTTTCCAGCATCTTCCCTACATAATAGCCGGTATAGGAGCCTTCACAGGCCGCCACATTTTCCGGCGTGCCTTCCGCGATCACGGTTCCGCCGCCATCTCCGCCTTCCGGCCCCATATCTATGATGTAATCCGCAGTTTTGATCACATCCAGGTTGTGCTCAATAACGATAACCGTATTGCCTCCGTCGGCCAGCCGGTGCAGTATTTCCACCAGCTTGTGCACATCCGCAAAATGAAGGCCTGTTGTAGGTTCATCCAGAATATAGATTGTCTTTCCCGTACTCCTGCGGCTCAGCTCCGTAGCCAGCTTGATCCGCTGTGCCTCGCCGCCTGAAAGGGTTGTGGAGGGTTGTCCCAGCTTGATGTAGGAAAGGCCCACATCGTAGAGCGTTTCTATCTTTCTGCGGATACTGGGAACGTTTTCGAAGAAGCCAACCGCTTCCTCCACGGTCATATCCAGCACGTCAAAAATACTTTTTCCTTTATACTTAACCTCCAGAGTCTCCCTGTTATAACGTTTGCCGCCGCAGACCTCGCAGGGTACATATACATCGGGCAGGAAATGCATTTCAATCTTGATGATTCCGTCGCCGCCGCAGGCCTCGCATCTTCCGCCTTTCACATTGAAGCTGAATCTTCCTTTCTTGTATCCCTTTGCCTTGGCATCCTGGGTAGACGCAAACAGATCACGGATCATATCAAATACGCCGGTATAGGTGGCCGGATTGGAACGGGGCGTACGGCCGATGGGGGACTGATCAATATCAATGACCTTATCCAGCTGGTCGATTCCTTCGATTCCCTTATTTTTCCCGGGTATTGTTCTGGCTCTGTTCAGGTCGCGTGCCAGTGTCTTATAAAGTATTTCATTCACCAGGGAGCTTTTTCCCGAACCGGAAACGCCGGTTACACAGGTCATGACTCCCAGGGGGAACTTCACATCAATATTCCTCAGGTTATTCTCCGCGGCGCCCTTTACCTTAATCCATCCCGCAGGCTTCCTGCGTTTTTCGGGAACCGGAATGGATAGCGCCCCGCTCAGATACTGTCCCGTGATGGATTCCGGTATATTCATCAGCTCCTGCGCCGTACCGCAGGCAACCACCTCACCGCCATGAGAGCCTGCGCCGGGACCGATATCCACGATATAGTCCGCCGCCAGCATGGTATCCTCGTCATGCTCCACAACGAGAAGCGTATTTCCTAAATCACGGAGATTTTTCAGCGTGTTCAGAAGCTTATCGTTGTCACGCTGATGCAGTCCGATACTTGGCTCATCCAGGATATAGCATACGCCTACCAGGCCGGATCCAATCTGGGTTGCAAGACGGATACGCTGCGCCTCACCGCCTGACAGTGTTCCCGTAGCTCTTGACAGGGACAGGTATTCCAGTCCCACATCCACCAGGAAACCGACCCTCGCCCTGATTTCCTTCAGGATCTGTTTGCCGATAAGCTCCTGCTGTTTTGTCAGCTGCATATTATCCAGATATTCCTTCAGATTGCGGATGGACATGGAAGTAACCTCGTAAATATTCCTGTCGCATACCGTTACGGCCAGCGCTGCTTTTTTCAGTCGCATCCCCTGGCAGACATTACAGGGAGTAATGCTCATGAAGGTTTCATACTCCTGCTTCATAACATCTGACGCAGTCTCCCTGTAGCGGCGCTCCACATTCTTAATCAGCCCCTCAAAGGCCACCGGATACACGCCTTTTCCCCGCTGTCCCTGATAGAAGACCTCCACCTCACGGCCGCCGGTTCCATGAATCAGTACATCCTTTATCTTATCCGGATACTTTTCAAAAGGGGTATCCAGGCTGAAATGATATTCCTTGGCCAACGCCTGCAGGATTGCATTGGTAAAGCTGGAAGTATCGTTGCAGGACTGCCATCCCATTACCGCAATCGCGCCTTCATTGATGCTCAGCCGTTTATCGGGAATCATCAGATCCACATCAAATTCCATCTTATAGCCCAGGCCGAAGCACTCCGGGCAGGCGCCGAAGGGGTTGTTGAAGGAAAAGCTTCTTGGCTCGATTTCATCAACGCTGATTCCGCAGTCAGGGCAGGCGAAGCTCTGGCTGAAGGTCATGGTTTCCCCGTCTATGACATCCACAATAAGCAGTCCGTCCGTAAGCGCAAGCACGCTTTCAATGGAGTCCGTAAGGCGGCGTTCGATACCCTCCTTAACCACCAGACGATCCACAACGATTTCTATATTATGCTTGATATTTTTATCCAGCTTGATTTCTTCCGACAGCTCATACAGGTTTCCGTCCACTCTTACACGGACGTAGCCGCTTCTTTTGGCGCGTTCCAGCACCTTGGCATGCTCGCCCTTCCTGCCCCTTACTACGGGCGCCAGCAGCTGTATCCTGGAACCGTCGGGCAGGCCCATAATTTGATCTACCATCTGATCTACCGTCTGCTTTTTAATTTCCTTTCCGCACTTGGGGCAGTGGGGGATACCGATCCGGGCATATAAAAGACGGAAATAGTCATAAATCTCGGTTACGGTTCCCACTGTAGATCTGGGGTTTCTATTGGTGGATTTCTGGTCGATGGATATCGCCGGAGAAAGCCCTTCGATTTTTTCCACGTTAGGCTTTTCCATCTGTCCCAGGAACTGTCTTGCATAGGACGACAGGGACTCCATATACCTTCTCTGTCCCTCCGCATAAATTGTGTCAAATGCAAGTGAAGATTTTCCCGAACCGGACAATCCGGTCAGGACTACCAGTTCATTTCTGGGTATATCCACGTCTATATTCTTCAGATTATGCTCATTCGCCCCACGGATTTTTATAAATTCACGGGGTCTCATCTTTATGCTTTCCTGTTCCATGCTCTGGTCTGTGCTCCTTTCAAAGCAGGCCGGACCCGCCGGCCCGCGCCGTATTCTTTCCTAACCATCCTGTTTCCGGACAGTTATCCTTATTCCTTCATTTTTGCCAATGTTTTCTTAAGCTCTACCATCTTGTCACGCAGTTCTGCGGCAGCTTCGAAATTCAAATCCGCAGCGGCCTGCTTCATCTTCTTCTGGATATCTCCAATCAGCTTCTCCAGCTCCTTCTCGTCCATGGATTCAGGATCCTTTTCAAAGCGTACCTCTTCCTTGGCGATTACCTTCGATATACTAATCAAATCACGCACGCTCTTTTTAATGGTCTGCGGCGTAATTCCGTGTTCTTCGTTATATTTCTGCTGGATTTCCCTACGCCTGTTAGTTTCGCTGATGGCGGCATTCATGGAATCCGTCATGTTATCCGCATACATGATAACATGCCCTTCCGCATTTCTGGCCGCACGGCCAATCGTCTGTATCAATGAAGTCTCGGAACGCAGAAAGCCCTCTTTATCGGCGTCCAGGATGGCCACAAGGGAAATCTCTGGGATATCCAGGCCTTCTCTGAGCAGGTTGATACCCACAAGGACATCGAATACATCCAGCCGCATATCCCGGATGATTTCCGCCCGTTCCAGCGTATCAATATCGGAATGCAGGTACTTCACCCGGATTCCCACCTCACGCATATAATCGGTTAAATCCTCTGCCATACGCTTTGTCAGCGTAGTCACCAGCACCTTGTTGTGTTTATCCGTTTCCTTTCTGATTTCACCGATCAGGTCATCGATCTGTCCTTCCACAGGGCGCACGATAACCTCCGGATCAAGCAGTCCGGTAGGACGGATAATCTGCTCCGTACGCAGCAGCTCATGCGCCTCTTCATAAGCGGAAGGCGTTGCGGACACAAAAAGCAGCTGATCAATATGTGATTCAAACTCTTCAAAATTCAGCGGCCGGTTATCCAACGCGGAGGGCAGTCGGAAGCCATAATCAACAAGCGTCATCTTCCTGGAACGGTCGCCCGCGAACATTCCTCTGATCTGGGGAATAGTAATATGGGACTCATCTATCATAATCAGGAAATCATCCCCGAAAAAGTCAAGGAGTGTCATAGGCGGTTCACCGGGCTGCGTGCCGTTCAGATGTCTGGAATAGTTTTCAATACCGGAGCAGAACCCGGTCTCACGCAGCATCTCAATATCAAAGTTAGTCCTTTCAGAAATACGCTGTGCCTCCAGAAGCTTGTCTTCTCCCTTAAAATACCGGATACGCTCTTCCAGCTCCTGTTCAATATTATCACAGGCTATATTTATCTTTCCCTGGGAAACCACATAATGGGAGGCGGGGAAAATAGCGATATGCTCCAATGTAGCATGCAGCTTCCCGCTCAGCGGATCCACCTGGGCAATCCGATCAATCTCGTCCCCGAAAAATTCCACCCTTATCAGGTAATCGCCGCCCTGCGCCGGATAAATCTCCACACTGTCCCCGCGGACACGGAAGCAGCCGCGGCTTAAATCCATATCATTTCTGTCATATTGTATGTCTATCAGTTCCCGCAGAACCGCATCCCTGTCCTTCACCATGCCGGGGCGCAATGAAACAATCATGTCCTTGTATTCATCCGGGCTTCCCAGACCGTAAATGCAGGACACGCTGGCCACCACAATGACATCCTTGCGCTCCGCCAGCGATGCGGTAGCTGACAGGCGCAGCTTGTCTATTTCATCGTTGATGGAGGAATCCTTGGCAATGTAGGTGTCTGAGGAAGGGACGTAGGCTTCCGGCTGGTAATAGTCGTAGTAGGAAACAAAATACTCCACTGCGTTGTTTGGGAAAAATTCTTTGAATTCTCCATATAACTGGCCTGCTAATGTCTTGTTATGGGCAATAATCAAAGTTGGCTTATTCAGGGCCTGGATAACATTAGCCATGGTAAAGGTCTTACCGGAGCCGGTAACACCAAGTAATGTCTGAAACTGATTGCCTTCCTGAAAACCTTTCACCAGTTCGGCGATGGCGTGGGGCTGATCACCGGTTGGTTTATATTCTGATACTAATTCAAAATGATCCATATTTTTCTCCATATTGTGCAAATCTATTACACTAAGTTTAAAGGATATTAACGCATTTTATTGCTAAAAAAGCATTTTAAAACGCATTTATTTTATAATACAATCCAGCGACCAGACTTTTTGCTACCCTCATGTTTAATCTGTCCAGATTCAACCATCTTTTTTATAGTTCTTTTCACACTGGATAATGAAACTCCTATTATTTCTGCCATTTGAGGTTGACTGATATTTGAATTCATTACTAAAATATCAATTATTCTTTTTTCAAGCAAAGTTTTCTCATACCCAGTTGAATTTATCGGTTCATTTATCGGTTCATTTTTAATTTTTGAACCGTTATTTCCCTGTGACAATTGCTTCTGAACGAATAGCAATATTAAAATCGTTCTATCCGGATTATACTGCTCTTCAATCACTGGCGTTTCCCAGCCCTGTGATTTCCAAACATCAAAAATATCTGGCACCCCACTACCAGCACGCTCACCGATTCCAATGATATTAAACATCTTCATCAGCGCACTCCTCGCCAAACATCAAAAGGCCTGCCCCGGTTGGACGAATCCGTTTATCGGTACGTGATTGTCTGGCAGCCCCAATCTGCTCTAAATACTCTGCATCCGAAAGTTTTTCCCACACATGATTTGGGCGCAGCGCTGCATGTCTGCTGCGATAGGCATGTATGGTATCCAAGTTTAAATCACTGATTTCCAACTCATCCAACACCTTCATATCCGATGTTTCTTCTGTCTGATCTCGAAGCATGGCACGCACTTCACCTGGAGTGCAATGATAATCACCCTCTCCATTTCGTCGGAATGTTCCGCCAAATAAATTGTCATTCAGGTAAACCGGTTTTTCCTCACGTGTTGCCTGTGGCACATGAATAGCCATAACAACATCGTCATGAATCTCATATGCTTCTACATCCTCATCGGTAAGCAGGTTAATACTGACCTTCTTTCTATCATTGATTACATTCCAGAAATCCTTTTTCAATTTTTCAATATCTTTTAAACCGGTTGTTGCAAAACTACCATCCTCACGCTCAATTACACCAAGCAGAATTACCCCGCTATAACAGTTTGCCATGGTAGAGTACGTATCCCATAAGCTATTTGGCAAACCGCCTCTTGCTTTTTTTGCCTCCAGGCGATTATTTTCCCGATAATCATCAAAGAGTTTTATATCAAAATCCATCTATCTTCACCTGCCTCTCTTCTATTTTTTCAACAAATAATTCTCTCATTTTCACTGTTCCCAAATTCATCTAACAATTCCTTCGATAGATTTTTCAACAGTTTTTTCGCACATCTAACCTCTGATTAAATTCGCTACATGCGTGTAGCGAATTCATATTGCGCTCCATATACGTTCCATATCCGTTTTATAGTCAAAAGAATAATCATATATTGTAATTTTGTAACAACTGCTCTATCTTAGTTTTTAACTTTTCTATTGTAATAACATGCGGCTGCGCTTTTGTTATTCCTGTTTCAATAATCTTTACATATGCTTCTTCTATATCTTTTGCATGCTGTACGGCTTCTATTTCATCTATATAATGTTTAAATATTTCCTCAATTTTACACTCAAATAAACATCCATATATCTCCATGCACTCTAACAACAAGCGATAGTTACTTTCCTCTCCCGAGATTATCATGGCACACTCAGTTGCATCTCCCCGACACTCGCATTTAATCTGCGGTAACTCTCCTTTCAGAATAAGTGTATTAAAGATAACGCCAATCCCAAATTACCCATATATATTCCATTTATGCCCTTTTATCAAAATTTTCTCATACTTAATTTTCCAATCCGTTCTCCTATCATTATGCTGATAAATAAGGGTTCTTCTCCTAAACTTTACAGTTTGCTATTACTAATTTACAAGGCATACATTTTACTATCTCCGGATGTTTTATCCCAATTTTTCTGGTTCTTCAATTTTTCCAAATCTAAATCCATACGAGATAATAAAGATAAATAATATAACTTCTTAGCAGGAGACAAAATACTCCACCGCGTTATTTGGAAAAACTCTTTGAATTCTCCATATAGCTGGCCTGCCAATGTTTTGTTATTGGCTATGATCAAGGTTAGTTTATATTCTGAAACTATTTCAAAATGATCCATAAAAGTCCTCTTTTATGAATACATTAGTTATTCTCTTCTTCATAATCAGTAATATTCTTCTTACGTAAACCTCATTATATCAGAATATAAAAACAAAGTACAGAGAAACATCGAATGTTTGTTCTATACTTTGTTTTTATTTCATCAACATATTTACAACAGCTTTTTTAATTCTGCCTCTGTATCAGTAAAGTGATATAGTTCATACTCTTCATATACAGAAGGTCTACTGATAGTAATAGGTGTAATTTTATCATATCCAAGATAATACTAATTCAATTATCATCTATTTCTTTGTTCCATTTGGACGAAAGCTTCCATAGCTGGACGAAACCCTATCATTCCATAGCGTCCTTCCGCACATAAAAGGTTCTGCGACCAGTTCCGCATTTCACAATGACCTCCTCATCAGTAAGTCGTTTCAATGCTCCCAGCACAGCAGAACGGCTTCCGCTGGGACAATCAGCAATCACTTCTGCGCCGGTAAACTTACCAATTTTTCCGGTCACATAGGCTTTTACCACATCATAGACCGTGCTTCGATTACTGTCGGATACCAAACCTACTCTGGCTTCAAACTCAGTATAGCAGGCAAGAATCATTTGAAGCATATACTTAATGAATGGCGTGGGATCATTCTGTTCCTCATGCCATCCTGCATCAATGCATTCCAGTACACCGTAATAGACATCTTTGGTTTCCTCTATCTTCTTTTCAACACTGATATACTTACCCACTTCATAGCCATTTTGATAGAGAAGTAACAAGGTGAGCAGTCGGCTCATTCTTCCATTTCCATCATTAAATGGATGGATGCACAGAAAGTCGCAGATAAAAGTCGGAATCAGAATCAGAGGGTCTATGACCTCCATGGCCAATGTCTGACGATAGCTTTCACAGATGGCCTCAATCGCTGGTTCTGTTTCATAAGGGGCCAGCGGAATAAAGCGTGTCACTACAGTTCCGTCTGGTTTTGTCTCATTGATATAGTTCTGTGTGTTCTTAAATTGACCGCCATATGACAAGCCGGCATGTTTTAATAAATCACGATGGGCGTCCCAGCTCCACAGGCTTCTGCCGCACATATAGTTCCTGCTTTCCTTTATATTCATGTATTTTTGCAACATAAGTAAGAATTTCGCTATCCCACATCCGGTCTGCCAGTTTCATATAATCAAATGTTCTCATATCCGTACCCGGCTTTGACAGAATCTTTTCGTCCAGCCTTTTACCCTTTCGTCCATATTATAGTTTAATATGGACGAAATATTCAATAGGTAGATGAAAAAATAAATGGACAGACTCAGTTATGCAAGAGCCCCCTCATATAGCTTTCATTAACCAGACAGCCCAGAAAGCAATGGCACAAGAGCAATACATATCGAGGCTTTTTTCTTCTCTGGCAACAGTTCAGCGCACCATCCTGAACCTTTACAATACTACTTATAAAATTTCTTTCTGATCTTTCTCATTTCTTTCCAAACATTATCCCCATAATTACTTACCAAAACAGTAATCATGCCATTATTAGGATTATATTCAGAAATAAAACTCACACCGGGGTCACAGCCCTGAAAGTAAACAAAGTCTTTGCCACATGGATTGTCAATAATCCATATCCCATAGCCATAATAGCCTTCTTCGGCATCAATACCGTCCCCGCTTTGCTTAGTAAACATTTTTGAGAGAAGCTCCTTTGAAATAAGTTTTCCGCTCAATAAATTCGTCCAAAAGCTAAGGATATCTTTTACCGTGATAAACGCTCCCCCTGCGCCTGTTCCATTTACATCAACAGAAAAAATATTGGTACGGTAATCATCTGTGTCAGCACAATAAATATAATTATTTGCACATTTTGCCGGTAATCTGTCCAGTGCATAGTAACCCGTTCCGCTCATACCGCATACATCAAAGATATTTGTCTGCAGATATTTGTCAAAATACATTCCCGTTACTTTTTCAATTATTGACGCAAGCAGCACATACCCTGAATTATTATATTGGAATTTTTCACCCTTCGGATACATCATAGGCTTCTCTATAAACAACGGGAGCAGGTCATTGTTATGTCTGATTTTGTAATTAGGAAAATCAACCCATAAATCCTCGTATTCGTCCATAATGCTTTCATCAAAATAATCCGGGACTCCCGAAGTATGATTTAATAATTGTTCTACTGTCACATCTGCATCTATATCGTGCAAATCAATATCCAGCAGTTTTCCTAATGTATCATCAAAATTCAGTTTCCCTTGTTCAATTAACTGCAAAATGGCTACCGCAACAAAGACTTTTCCTGCTGATGCGCTTGCAAATTTTGTTTCCATCGTATTTGGAATTTCATTGGCCAAATCAGCAAAGCCTGATACATTTTCTATTATCACCTTACCGTCTTGGACAACGTATATATTCCCTCTGAAATTACTGTCAATTATTTCTTTTATATCCATAATCCACCTCGCTGAATCGCTTGATTTTATCAATCCTGTTCTTTCGAAGCCTTCGAATAACCGCTTCGTCCTCAACTTCAATTCTTTTCTTCAATATTTATATAAAAACAGAGCTATGATACCGTACCCATTGTATCACAGCCCTGCACGGCAAACACGTGCGGCCAACAGTTTACTGCCCATCCCCCAGCTTCCCGTTCATTACTTCAATCGCCTTATTCAGCTGGTTATCCACACCGTCATTATAATAAGCTTCCCCGTCAAACTTCTCCTCAATATCCGGTGCAATACCGATTTTATGGATATTGTTCCCATTCGGGGTATAATAGTTACTCACGGTAAGCTTTACAGCCGATCCATCGGAAAGGGAAATAATCCGCTGCACAATACCCTTTCCAAAGGTCGTTGTGCCCACCAGCGTTCCGATTCCATAATCCTTAATCGCCCCGGCCAGGATCTCCGAAGCACTGGCGCTGCCGCTGTCAACAAGGACTACCAGCGGCTCCTTCATCTGGTTTGTTCCATCGCAGGTATATTCCGTCCTTTTCCCGTTCTTGTCTTCCGTATATACAATCAGGCCTTTGGGAAGGATCTCGCGGGCGATATCGCAGACCGTGTTCAGATTTCCACCCGGGTTTCCTCTCAGATCAAGAATCAGCCCCTTCATTCCCGAACCGCGGCATACTGCCAGGGCTTCCGTAAACTGATCCAGGGTTACCGTGTCAAACTCGGTAATCTGGATATATCCGATGTTGTTGTCCAGCATCTTCTGGTTAACAGTAGGGCTTTCCACCTTTCTGCGCACAACGTCAATTTCCAGATAGTCCGACTCACCCTCTCTGATAATGGTCAGATGCACCGTAGTGCCTTCCTCGCCCTTTACTTTGCTGACTACCTGCGTCAGCTCCAGTCCCTGGACCTCTTCCCCATCCACCTTATAAAGAAGATCTCCTGCCCGCAGCCCGCTTTCCTGGGCGGGCGTACCTTCGATAATCCCCGTCAGGCGGGGCAGGCTGGTGTCCGCATCAATGCCGATATAAGCGCCGATGCCATAATAGATACCCTCAGTTTTGTCCTGCAGCTCTTTCAGTTCCTCAGCTGAATAATAAACGGAGTAAGGATCTCCCAGAGCTTTAACCAGCCCATCGTACACGCCTTTTTCCAGTGTCTGTTCGTCCACGCCTTCCAGATAATACTTCCCTATGGTATCCTCCAGCAGCTTCAGCTTATCCATAGTCCGCTGATTGGCAACAGTATCGCTGCCTGTGTTTTCCGCCGCGCTCTGTGACGCTGCCTCCTGCGCTCTTGACGCCTGAAACAGATTCCAGGCGGAACGCCCCATGAAAACACCGCTTAAAATCAGCGCTGCCGCCAGTACTCCTGTAACTATCCCTCCCAAGAAGCTTTTCTTATTACTCATCGTTAACCTCGATTCCTGCGGCTGTCAGGCCGTTTTACTAAATGTTTATCCGTCAGTGGCTCCGGAAAATAAAAACCGGGCTGCAAGCTTTATCCGCTGCCCCCGCCCGGTTCCAAAGTTTACGTCCTGTTCTAGTATATAGTAAACTATTTTAAATAATTCCAGGGGTTTACATATTCCCCGTTCAATCTCACACTGAAATGCAGATGAGGTCCGGTGGAACGTCCCGTGGAGCCTACCGCTGCGATCTGCTGTCCTTTGGTCACCGTCTGCCCCTGGGAGACATTCAGTGAGGAAGCATGCATGTAAATTGTATAAAGCCCGTCCCCATGGTTGAGCATGACGTAATTTCCCATGGAGCTGTTATATGCGGCGCCCACCACGGTTCCGTCATAGGCCGCCAGTATCGGCGTGCCGCTGGCCGCTGCAAAATCCACACCGTTATGGAACTTCTTCACACCAAGCGTCGGATGGATTCTGTAGCCGTATTCATCTGAAATCCTTTTATAAGAAGTAAGCGGGAACTGGAACATGCCTCCGTCATAGGTCACCTTCGGCTTATTTAATTCCTCCAGCTGCTTTCTTTCCGCCGCTGCCGCCGCTTCCAAAGCGGCGATTGTGGAATTCTGCGCCGCAATATCCGCTTCATATTCCTTGATGGCAGCCTCTTTATTGCTGATATCGCCCTGAAAAGCAGTAATCTGCTGTTCCTTCTGGCTGATCAGCGTTTCCAGGCCGGCTTCTTCCTTTTCCACCTCAGCCTTGGCCTGCTCCAGCACCTCCTGCTCTTCCTCCAGCGCCTTTTTACACGTTTCCACCAGTTCACGGTTCTTCTGGTACTCTTCCAGCTGCCGCTGGTCATATTCATTCATCTGCTCCATGTAATTGGCATTGTTGAGAAATTCCCCAAAGCTCTTTGAAGCCAGCAGCATCTCAATATAGTTACTGCTTCCCCGTTCATAGGAATACTGGATGCGCACCTTCATGGCCGCATACTGCTGCTCCTCCCGCTCAATGGCTTCCTCCAGCTGCTTCTGGGTCTCCCTGATTTCCTCTTCCTTTTCAGTAATCATGGACTTCAGCTCATTTATTTTAGACTGAATCTGTGCAAGATTGCCATCCAGCTGCTTTACATATGCCTCCAGGTCATTTTTGGAGTTCTCCAGGCTGTCTACCATGGCCTGTATATCCGACATTGTGGACTGAAGCTGTTTTTTCTGCTCCTGTGCCTCCGTTATCGCAGATTCCTTTTCCTTAATGCTCTGCTCCAGTTCGCTGGAGGTTGCCGCTTCGCTTCCTATTTCCGGAAAAAACCAGGAAAAAAGAAGCACAAGGCAGAGCAAAAGACTGATATCTCTTCTGTTCTTTATCATATTCTCCACCGCACCGCACAGACAAACCGCTTCGTCTTATCAGACACGCAGATGCTTGCGGACCGTAATGAAACTACCCATGAAACCGATGCCCACGCCAACGATTACTATGACCGGGGCCAATGTTGTAAAAATTGTATTTACAGGCAGGAAATGCAGCAGATTAGACAGTACGGAAAATTTGGTCCCTATATAATCCACAACCTTATTGTATAACACATAAATCGTTCCCAGAGGGAATGCGGATCCGAGGATACCTATCAGGATACCCTCAATTACGAAGGGCGCCCTTACAAAGAAATCCGTCGCTCCGATATATTTCATAATACTGATTTCTTCCTTTCTGACAGAAATACCAATGGTAACAGTATTGCTGATCAGGAAAACAGAAACCAGCAGCAGGATCAGGATAATGCCCGCCGACACATATGCCACAAGTGCATTCACACCCGTCAGGGTGGTTGCCGCAAGCTCCGACTGGTTGACCGTCTTGATCTCCGGTATGGTGTTCAGATAATCCACCAGCGCCGCCTGCTCCGCGATATCCTTCATATAGATCGCGTAGCTGGCCGAATTCTCAAGGGGGTTATCCGGGAAGCCGTCAGAAAATTCCTCAGGAATCCAGTTTGCCCTGTAATAATCCCAGGCTTCATCCGCAGAGGTAAATTCCACCTTGGACACCTCTTCCCGCGCCTCTATCTTATCCCCGATTTCCTTCATCTGCTCTTCCGTGGTACCCGGCTGGAAGAAAATCGTAACCGACACGCCTTCCTCCGCCGTTTTCACAATACTCTGGAAGTTGGCAATCACCGCATAAAACAATCCGAAAAGAAACAGGCAGGCGCTGATAGTCGCCACTGAAGCGAGAGAAAACCATTTATTACGGAAAATATTGATAATACCCTGTTTCAGCGTATAAAAAAATGTACTAATTCTCATCGATATAACCACCTTTTTCTTCGTCGCTCACGATGACGCCTTTCTTCATCGTAACAACCCGCTTACGCATTTCATTTACGATTTCACGGTTGTGGGTTACTACCAGTATTGTGGTTCCCCCTTCGTTGATTTTCTCCAGAAGCTTCATGATTTCCCAGGAGTTCTTGGGATCCAGGTTTCCGGTAGGTTCGTCGGCAAGCAGGATGGGCGGCCTGTTGATCAGCGCCCTGGCCAAGGCCACTCTCTGCTGCTCCCCGCCGGAAAGCTGCTTCGGCTTTGCCTTATATTTCCCCGCAAGCCCCACGGTCGCCAGAATCGCCGGGACATTCCGTTTGATTTCCTTTGTGGGTACCTGGATGATCCGCTGTGCGAACGCCACGTTCTCATAGACATTCCTGTCCTTCAGCAGACGGAAATCCTGGAATACGATCCCCAGGTTCCTTCTGTACCTTGGTATCTGGCGCGGCTTCAAATCCGCCACGCTCTGTCCGTTCACCAGAATGGTGCCGGAGGTGGGCGTCAGTTCCCGCAGCAGAAGCTTGATGAGGGTGGACTTTCCGGAACCGCTGTCACCCACGATAAAAACAAACTCTCCCTTTTTTACCCGCAGGTTCACTCCGTTCAAAGCAGGAGCGCCCGTCGAATAGCTCTTGCTTACCCTGTCAAGAACTATGACGGAGCCGTCATCCTTAATTCTCCTTTTTGTCTTCCTCGTACCAAAAAGTCCCAAAACCTACACCTCGCTATCCCGGCGGCCTAAAAAACGGCAGCCTAATATTCAAACGTTTCCATGTACTTCATATATTTTACAACCATCAACGCGATCTTAAAGGTAATGGCATCCTCAAACACACGCAAATCAAGACCGGTGCTCTTCTGCAGCTTATCCAGGCGGTATACAAGCGTATTCCTGTGGATAAACAGCTGACGGCTTGTCTCTGATACATTCAGGCTGTTTTCAAAAAATTTATTGATTGTGGTAAGCGTCTCTTCATCGAAATCATCCGGGCTTTTCCCGCCGAAAATTTCCTTGATAAACATCTTGCAAAGAGGAATGGGAAGCTGGTAAATCAGCCTTCCGATACCCAATTCATTGTATGCGATAATGTTTCGTTCGTCAAAGAAAATTTTTCCCACATCCAGTGCCATTTTGGCTTCCTTGTAGGAGCGGCTCACCTCTTTGATTTCCTTTACTATGGTTCCGTAGGCGATACGCACGCCCGCAATTCCTTCTTTTTCCAGAAAATCGTCAATGGTCCTGGCCGCGCGTTCGATTTCCTTGCCGGCGTCAGCCTCCACCAGTTCCTTTACAACGATTACATTATTTTCATCCACTGCCGTGATGAAATCCTTGTTATTGCTGTCAAAGCTGCCGCGCATCAGTTCCAGGACATTGCTGTCCCTGCTGTTCTCCGATTCGATGATCAGCGCGACTCTGGACACGTCCGTGGGAATATGAAGCTTCTTCGCCCTGCTGTAAATGTCCACCAGAAGCAGATTGTCCAGGAGCAGGTTCTTAATGAAATTATCCTTGTCAAACCGTTCCTTGTAAGCTACCAGAAGGCTCTGGATCTGGAAAGCAACCATCTTCCCGATCATGTAAACGTCCTCGCCGGAGCCTCCGATCACAAGGATATATTCCAGCTGCGCTTCATCAAAAATTTTGAAAAATTGGTAACCCTGCACTTCCTGGCTGTCTGCGGGGGATCTGGAAAAATCCTGTGCAGCACCCAGACAATTGCTCATTTCCTCGGATGTCGTTGCGATCATTTTGCCGTCCACGTCAACGACACACAGGTCAACCCGTGCGATGCTGCGCAGCCCGTCAATTGTCGTCTGTAATACCTGATTTGATATCATATTCTTACCCCACTCCTTCTCTATGCAATTTCCACAAACGTTATGGCCGCCGGAAAATTGCCTATTGTAACACCCTTTTTCCATTTTAATTGAAAACCACAAAAAGATCCATAGGAAACTCAAAAAATTTATGCACTTTTGAGCTTTTTTTTCATTTATCCTATTTTTTACCTTCTGGGCAACCTAAACAAAAAAAGACAGGCTCATTCACCCGTCCATTTTCTTATTGTATTCATTCACATTATGTGCAAAAGCCCGGTATACCAGCTTGCGCTTCAGCCGCGCGAACAGGGAGGGATTCTGCACCCAGGTCACCGCTCCAAAGGGGAGGGAAACCCACAGCTCCGCATTAACAAAATGTCCATAGTCATGCATCAGATAAAGATCCTCCGGCCACGGCATTCTGGATATCACCACATCCGGCGCCAGGTCGTTAAGTGCATTAACAAGTCTTTCCGGCTGGTTCCCAAAATCTTCATAGGCGCCGCAGCCCCGGATCAGGAGATTATCCTGATATTCGGAAATGATTTCCCCAAGCACCTCCAGATTGTCATGGGTATCCGCCAGAAGATACACACTGTTGCGGTTTCTGCCAAATTTCTTCAGAAGCTCCCGCAGATAAACCTTTTCGTCAATCTCGCGGATTCTGTTCCTTCCGGCTATCCCTGCTGCCTCAAGCACATCCGGTTCCGTACAAATCGTCATGTCAACAGCCTCCAGGCACTCCCTCAGCTGTTCATCCTTGGATGCCTGCGCCAGGTTGGAACTGGAAATATACGCAATCGTATTAAGCGCCCCGTTGTGCAGGAAGCTGTCTGTATTGCGCAGCGCTTCGCGCGCCCCGTAATCATATAATTTAATTCCTAATATCGTATATTTCTGCATACCTTCACCCTGACAAAAAATGCCTGTCCCCGACATGATATTCTGCAACACCTGCAGTATATCCGCTTCCTTCGTAGGCTTCCCCAAAAAAGCCTACAGGAATAAGACCGGCACCTTCTGCGCACAGACCCCCCAGCCATTATCGTTCCGCCGGCACGGCCGTCCTACAACAGCTGTCCGGCAGGCGGCCTTTCGGTCCGCACATAACCTACGCCCTATTATAACAGATAATATCCAGGCGCGCAACGCGCCTGTCTTATGCGGGCGTTTTATAGAAAAACTCAGTACCCGTGAAGGGACTGAACAGGTACAGGATTCGTTACAGCTTACCCCCGGCTGAGAAAAACGTTCAGCAGCATGTAGGCCAGGCAGACCACAATACCTATTACCAGCGGCACGCTTACCAGCCTGCCCTTTTTCTTCCCGCTTTTCCGCTCCTGCAAAAGCCACGCCGCATATTCATCCCGTCCCTGGTTCCTGCACAGCCATACGAGCACGCAGGCTGCCAGCGCCGTACATACTACGGCAATAACCAGGTATATGCCGATTAACGGAAGCATATCCTCGGCGGTAACCGCCGCCTGCGTCTGCTGCAGCCATACCTCAGGCATAAAATGCTGGTAAAAATACATCAGCAGCACCGACTGGGCATTGAATATCACATGCATCAGAACGGAGGACCACAGGCTTCCCGTAGCTTCAACAAGCACGGCCATGGCAACGCCCAGGGCAAACGCGTAGGGCGCCTGGTTAAAATTCATATGCATCAGCCCGAAAAGCAGGGAAGACAGAAGAACCGCTCCCGTTACGTTCCCGCTTTTCAGATAACCTCTGTATACTACGCCTCGGAAACAGAACTCTTCACAGAACGGCCCGAACAGCGCCATCATGAAAAAGGTCAGCCAGAAGGGAAGGTTCATCACCTCATTGCTGATGGAAGTGACGGCATTGTCCACAAAAAGCATGCTGATCGCATTTAAAAGCGTCGTCAGCGGCTGCATCAGAAAGGTATAGAGGATAATCATCAGCACTGAAGATATTTTCAGCTTATGAAATCCCAGCACCCGGTTCGGTTTTTCTTTGGAAGCAAGCAGGGCAATTACCGCGGGTACCGCCAGTATCAGCTCGCTTACCAGGAGATTGACGGCCATCCCCATCTGATACACATTCTGCAGCGCTATCAGAACCCCGACCACCGCCAGATGCAGCATTATCACACCCAGGAAATACCAGTTTACTTTCTTGTAATTCATGCCCTGCTCCTATTTTATCTTTCTGATGGATTTTTCCGTAATCTCAATGCGGCCGTTTTTCAGCAGATGGCCCACCGCTCTTTTGAATTCATTCTTGCTCATATTGGTCTCTCTTTTAATGACCTCCGGCGAAACCTTGTCGTTGAAGGGAAGCACGCCGTCAAAGCTTTCAATCAGCCTCATGACCTTATCCGCATCCGTTTCTATGATGAGATAGGCTTTATCGCGCACGCTCAGATCCAGCTTTCCGTCCTCATGAACAGCGATAACCCTGGCCTCCACCGTATCTCCCACCTTTAATTCCCCGTACATTTCCCTGGGGGGAATCAGGGCGGAATACTGATTATCCACCGCGACAAACGCACCGAACTGGCGGCTGATTTCATAGAGATGGCCGCTCACACGGTCATCCTTATGATATGGGCTGTCCGTTTTCAGATAATGATAAATTTTCATGGTTGCGCACAGACGGCCGCTCTTATCCACATACAGCGCCGCAGGAAAGCTTTCCCCTTCCTGGACGCGTCTCGTCTGTTCCTTGAACGGCAGAAAAAGGTCCTTTTCCAGGCCCCAGTCCAGAAAAGCGCCCAGCTTTCCCGTCTGAGCCACAGTCAGCACTGCCACCTCGCCAAGGCACAGGCCGGGCTTTGTGGTTGTGGAAATCAGGCGGTCCCTGGAATCCCTGTATACAAATACGGTAATCCGGTCCCCCAACCCGCAGCCCTCCGGCACCTGTTTCCCGGGAAGCAGAACCTTGTCCTCCCTGTTGTCCTCCGGAGCCAGGTAAACACCGAAATCCACCTTTTTTACAACCGTCAGCTCCTGCATTTTTCCTAATTCAATCTGCATAATTTTCCTCACTGCTTCTGTTTTCTGAACTCCACAACCGCATAGGGCTGTCCTGCCCCGTCACACAGGGATACCTTCAGCGTATCCTCCTGTTCAAACACCTCAGGCACAATACAGTCATGGAGCAGCGCGGACTTTCTATATTCCGCACGCATCTGCCCGATGGAAAACCCTTCCGGCAGATAGTCCTGGGCCATATAAATATACTGCCCGTTATTTACATGATGATTACTGTCCAGATGCTGTTTTCCTACCGTAAAGGAGGGCATTTTCCTGCCCTCTCCCTCCAGGCTTATCTTGCGCGGCTCATAATCCATGGGAAGCTTTGGCTCCGGCACATAGGCCTTCACCATTTCCTCCGTGGGACGCGCAGGGCGCCCGGCCTTCAGATCCATCAGGCTCCAGATAGAGTTTGCCCTGATAATGCGCTCCCCTTTATCATCCTCCATAAAAAAGTTACGAAAGCCCATGAAGCCTCTGAATTCATAGGGATATGTGCCAATGGTTATATTGTCACATAATTTCGGGTATCTGTCTATCACAATCTGCCAGTAGGACATCACCCACACAAGACTGCGTTCCTCAAGATAATCAATCCCCACACCAAGCTGCTCCGAATGGAACGTGGAACAGTCCTGAAAATAATCTACAATAGACGCTATGCTCAGCTTCCGCTCCGGGTCCAGCTCGCTGTATCTGACTTTGCTTTGAAATGTATACACTTATATCTTCCTCCTCCGGAAACCGCTGTATGCGGCTATCCGGTTTTCCGGTCTGAAATTTTATTATAACTCAGGATGCCGCGAGATTCAATGTCTGTTGTTTTGGGGAAATAAAGTCAAACCTCTTTACGGGCAGGGGGAGTCTCATATTTCCGGCATTCCCTGATTATACAAAGATATTCAGGCCGTCAACGCTTTCCCCTGCTGCTAATTTATCCAACACGGATTCGCCGCAGATCTTTTCATAGATAATTCCTACCCTGCTGTCCAGCGTGGCTAATTTATGTGCCTTCGGCACAGGGAGCCGCATTTCTTCCATCAGGCAGGCATTGTCATATTCCCTTTTTACCGCATCCACAGGGCAGCCCGGTATAAACAGCTTGCACACCGTACCATCACCGCAGTCAAAGACCTCCGCAGTTGCGCCTCTTCCTATCAGCTTCATTTGCTCCTCCTTATGTAAACCGGATGACAATGGCATGTAAACCGGGTGATAACAGGAAACTCTTTGATTAAACAAGTCGACGGATATCATATTCCACAGGCCCGGAATAGCCGTCCTTTGCCCAGACGGCGGCCAGGATCGTTAAGAACCAATCTGTTTATACCAGCCAAAGGCCGGAACGCCGGAGTATTTGTCAGTTGGTTATTATACATCATAACAAAAAATAATTTATTAGCAATATAATAATCCAATAAAATCCTCCTCCGGACCGGCAAATATCATTTACACAGCAAAAAGCGGCGGAAAAACCGCCGTTTTTTGTATACAGGATCAATCTTTTCAACCGGAATACCTGCCTTTTACCCATTTCTCTTCAAAGCCGCAGAGAATTTCCATTCGTCCCTTATACCGCTCTTTTTCTCTGTAAACATCTGTAATATAAGCCCCTATCTCCTCATAGGGCATACGGTAGCCGAAGGGATCTCCCGGAAACGGCAAATGGTCGGAAAAACCCAGCGTTTCCAGCCCCTTTCTGAAGGCTTCCTGCGCATAATCCTCCGCCGTGCCGCCCGCATGCCTGCAATATGCGGTGTGTGTATGGTAATTTACCAGATAATTTACCGGATAATTTTCCGGCCAGTCTGCCAGATGCTTTTCGGGATAATTGCCCGAACCATCAAATTTTTCCACATCATTTTCTCCCTTTTCCTCTCCATCTCACTACTGTTTTGCCGTAAAATACCTTAAATCATTTTTCATTGCACATCATATCATAACCATATATTTTTGCAAGGGTATATATAGCATATCGTATCTTACTAATTACAGGAATACACTCTATGCTTTTTATATAAGGAGGTGCATTTTATGAATGAAAAAGTAATGATACAGGTTCATGAAAACATAAAAAAATACAGAAAGCTCAACAATATGACCCAGGAAAAGCTGGCTGCGGCCCTGGAAATGGATCCCCAGTACTACGCCCAGCTGGAGCGGGGAGAACGGAATTTCTCCCTGGAAAAGATTGTGAAAATCTGTTCTGTCCTGCATGTGAACGTGGAGGACATTGTGGACATCACACCGGTTGAAAATTCCGGAAACGAATCCCCGGCCCGGAAGCTGGAACGTCTGCTGCCTCTGATGGACACCCTGTCGGAAAAACAGATGCTGGTGCTGGAAAAATTCATTAAAGAAATCCTGCCTTACCTGAAATAGAATTTATAAAAAACAGGATAATAATGAAACACACAGGAATCATGTAATCTGTGTGACAGATAAAAATTTTTCGAAAAAGCCCGGTGGATTTAATCCACCGGGTTAACTGCTTCACCCCATAGGCCGGAAATTATTTTTCCATTAATGAAAATTCCATTCCCGTATACACCCTCACCGGATTTCCCCTGACTATCCGGCTGTGCTCCCTCCAGGCCTGGTTTTTCTGCTCTGCCGCCCTTTGCCGCTTCAAATCCGCCAGCCTGGCGTCTATTTTCTCCATTGCCCGCTGCTTATTCCGGTACTGGCTCCTTTCTTCCGTGGAAACTGCCGTAATCCCAGTAGGAATATGAACTATTCTTATGCCGGTTTCCACCTTATTTACATTTTGCCCGCCATTTCCGCCACAGTGGAATTTTTCAGTACGATAGTCCCCGTCTTCCCGGATATTTTTACTATCTGTGGAAACTCCTTCTGCAGCGCTTCAAAAATCCTGCCCGCCGCCAGTTCACATTCCTCCGGCCCCTGCCCCGCGCTTATCTGAAATATCACCTGTTATCACCTGCCTTAAAATTATATACCGGCTTCAGTATCTTCTCAATTTCCGCCGTATCCCGTATTTTTTCCCGGATATCCTCTATAGAGCGGTATGCAAAGGGCGCTTCATCCAGGGTGTCCGCCGCGATGCAGCTGCTGTAAATCCCTTTCATCTCTTTCCGGAAGGCCGCAACCGTATATCTCTCTTTTACCTCATCCCGCCGGATTTTTCTTCCCGAGCCATGAGGCGCTGAAAAATTCCACTCCGGATTTCCTTTCCCGGTTCCCAGGATTATGCCGTCCCTCATATTGACAGGTATGACTATCTGTTCGCCCCTTCGCGCGGAGATAGCCCCTTTTCTCAGAATACGCATTCCCTCCGAAGCATCAAAATAATTGTGGACGGAGGAACGGGCTTCCTGAGCCTTCAGCTTCATTCCCTTCATGATTTCCTCCGCCATAATCTCCCTGTTCAGCTGTGCGTAACGCTGTACCGTAAGCAGGTCATGCAGGTAATCCTCCATAAGCTCACCCTCCAGCCAGGTAAGAGGATAGGGTGTTTCTATCCCACGCTCCTTTAAAAGCGCCGCCCCGGCTTTCACATAATAGTCGGTCACTTCCTTTCCCAGGTGCCGGCTGCCGGAATGGATCCCCACATAGAGATTTCCTTCCTCATCCCTATCCGGCATAATTCTCACTATGCAGCCGTCGCTCACCTCATTATTGCATATCATCTCAATCTGCGCCTTTGCGTAGTCCTCCGCATCGTCTGCAAAAATCTCCGCCTGCGCATATTTTCCTGTTATCTTTTCCATATATTTTTCTGTCTCCATACTTCCGTTTTCTGATTTTGGGCGCAAAAAAAGCACCTCAACAAGAGGTGCCGGATTGCCTTACTATATATGAACCGTCTATTCTTCTAAATACGAACCGTCTATACAGTCCTGCCAAGAGTAAGAGCATCTGCGCCTTTTGCCTTTTGTCTCATATATTCTGTTTTCCCTTTTGTTATCCGCAGCATGGCAATCACTCCTTCCTTTTAAACATGTTCGTTGTTACACAGCTACTTTAACATACCTTATGAATACTTGCAATTATTAATGCAAAAAATTTCCCTTAATTTGGGGACTTTACAGGACTATCAAAATACGGGGCAAACCATTCAGAACCAACATTTTTCTTTCAGCTATAATCATATTATTCCGCCTGCCTGAATGAGTATAATACTGATTCCGAATATGTTTTAGCGCAATCATACCCTGCACCTCATTATCTCCCTCAACAGGCAACTCATATGCCTCATATCTGTTTAACGAACAAAAACCTCAGTGAATATCTTCACTGAGGTTCCTAACAGGGCTACAAGGATTCGAACCTTGAAATGACGGAGTCAGAGTCCGTTGCCTTACCGTTTGGCGATAGCCCTATCTGTATTTTGTACAAGCTTTTTTTGCCGCTTGCAAGAATAGATTATATATGATTCCCTGAAATAATGCAAGTACTTTTTTCATAATTTTTTAAAAATTTTTCAAATTTTTTAATTTCAGCAAAAAGCGCTTTAAAAATACTCTTTCCGCCAAAAAACACCGCCGGATTTTCCGGGCAAACAGCCTCCGGCGGTTCCAAATGAGAGCCGCCGGGGCCCTTTTCAGGGCTTAAACCCGTTCTTTTATACTTCAAACATCAAATCGCCATAGGTAGGGAACGGCCAGTCCGCTTTATCCACCAGCATTTCCAGCTCATCCGCAGGCGCTCTCAGCGCTTCCATGGCAGGCACCACCACATCCTTATAGCGGAATGCCTGCGCTTTCACATCTTCCATGGCGAAGGCCGCCGCCTCTTCTCTCTGCAGCACCTCCAGCGCTTCCTTCATCTCAGTAAGCTTGCTGTTCACCCTGGACAGAAGATCCGCCTGCACAACAGGCTCCACGCCTGCCGCCTTTACATCAAGCACTGTTTTTGCCAGCTTCTGGCTGTACTTTATAACCGCAGGGATTATCTGCTTGGAAGCCATGTCAATCATGGTCAGCGCTTCAATATTAATGCTCTTCGCATAGGTCTCATACTCAATCTCTTCACGGGATTCCAGCTCTGCTTTGGTAAAAATATGAAACCGTTCAAACAGCTTCACCGTTCTTTCCGTAGTCAGGGCGCCTGCCGCTTCAATCATGGACTTGATATTGGGAAGTCCCCGTCGCTCCGCTTCCTTCACCCATTCCTCAGAATACCCGTTTCCATTGAAAATAATCCTGTGATGCTCGGTCAGATACTGTTTAATCAGATCATGCACGGCCATGTCGAAATCATCCGCTTTTTCCAGAATATCCGCCGCTTCGCAGAAAGCCTCTGCCACAATGGCATTCAATGTAATATTAGGGCTTGCCACGGAATCCGCGGAACCCACCATACGGAATTCAAACTTGTTCCCCGTAAAAGCAAAGGGTGAGGTCCTGTTCCTGTCCGTGGCATCCTTGGGGAGATCCGGCAGCGTGGATACACCGGTCATCAGTTTGCCGCCCAGAAGGCAGGACTTGGCTTCTCCGGTCTCAATCAGCTGTCTTACCACATCCTCCAGCTGCTCGCCCAGGAATACGGAAATAATAGCCGGAGGCGCTTCATTGGCTCCAAGCCTGTGATCATTTCCCACATCAGCAGCGCTCTGACGAAGCAGATCCGCATGGATATCCACAGCCTTCAGGATACAGGCCAGCACAAGCAGGAACTGGATGTTTTCATTGGGTGTCTCGCCGGGATCCAGCATATTCATGCCATCATCCGTAGTGATAGACCAGTTGTTGTGCTTACCGGAACCGTTCACGCCCGCAAAGGGCTTCTCGTTCAGCAGGCATCTGAGTCCATGACGTTCCGCCAGCTTTTTCATCGTTTCCATTATAATCTGATTGTGGTCTACCGCAATATTGGCCGTTTCATAAATGGGAGCAAGCTCATGCTGCGCCGGAGCCGCCTCATTATGCTGCGTTTTGGCAGTGACGCCCAACTTCCACAATTCAATGTTCAAATCCTTCATGAAAGCGCCCACGCGCTCCCTGATAACGCCGAAGTAATGATCCTCCAGCTCCTGTCCCTTAGGCGCCGGCGCTCCGAACAGCGTACGGCCTGCGAAAATCAAATCCTCTCTTTTCAGATATTTCTGGCGATCCACCAGGAAATACTCCTGCTCCGGTCCCACGGAAGCCGTTACCTTGGTAGCTCTCGTATTCCCGAACAGCTTAACAATACGCAGCGCCTGCTCCCCGATTGCTTCCATGGAACGAAGCAACGGTGTTTTCTTATCCAGCGCCTCGCCCGTATAGGAACAGAAGGCAGTAGGAATACAGAGAATCACCCCCGTGGCATCCTCCTTCAGGAAAGCGGGAGAGGTAATATCCCACGCCGTATAGCCTCTTGCTTCAAAGGTGGCCCGCAGGCCTCCTGAGGGGAAGGAAGACGCATCCGGCTCTCCCTTGATCAGTTCCTTTCCGGAAAACTCCATCAGCATCCTGCCGTTTTCATCCGGATGACCGATAAAAGAGTCATGCTTTTCAGCCGTAATGCCTGTCAGCGGCTGGAACCAGTGGGTATAATGGGTCGCGCCGTGTTCTACAGCCCAGTCCTTCATGGCCTTCGCCACAATGTCCGCGGTTGCAGGGGAAAGCTCCCCGCCCTGGTCCATGACCTTCTTCACCTCTTTATATACATTCTTGGGAAGACGCTCTCTCATAGTGCCCAGGTTGAATACGTTTTCGCCGAAAATTGCTTCAACGTTCAAAACTTCGCTCATTTTATCCTCCATTCCGCCGCCGCGAATTACGGCTTTCTCACTAAATTTTCACGCCCGCAGTCCCGCAGGCATCCCGCATCCGTTATGTATGCGGTTCCTGACGGAAACCGACTTTCCACCTTCGGAAAAAACAAAGCTGCGCCGTTGCCATAACTCCCCGCCTTCCCCGGATTTTCTGCTGCCCTTATCACAAAGTACCGGCAGCCCGGGTTTTTTCAACTTATATTATCACAACTTTTTTATACTTGCATTAAAAAAAGATGTTGGGGTCAAAAGAGTTTGTAAAAACTCTCTGACCTACCATATAGTACCTTGAAAATTTTACACAATTGGATTTTTATCATTTTCCAGATGTTAGTAGTCAATACCAAAATGACTGTCAGTCCTTTCGTTATTCCAATACTGGATTTTGAGCATAATGCCCCAAGCCCTTTCGATAGGTAAAGAGCTTTTTAAAGTTCAATGCTCCGATTTTACATCCAAAGAAAAAACGTCCCCGGATTAGTCCTCTGACAGGCATCCTGTCTGCATGATATTGTCTGCGCAACAGGGACGGCAGGGTTTCAACTCCATTACGGATTTTGAATAGATTTCGAAACTCTTCGCTTTCCATGAATCGCTGTTGTTTTGCTCTCTCATGGGATTTTATCGATACAGTAACATTGCTGACACGTTTATGGATTTTTGCTTTACATCGGTCCTTATTCGGACAGTTTGCACACTGGTCTCGCTCAAATGAAACATGGAACTGCTGCGA
>NZ_VUMI01000059.1 GCF_009696275.1 Eisenbergiella porci | reverse complement strand
TCCTGAGCCAGGATCAAACTCTCTTGTTTAAGTGTTTAACCCAGTTAAGATTAACTCTAGCTAATGTTTAACCGTTGCTTGTTTCCAAGCGTTTCTTACTGTTTTTGGGTGTCTTAAAGGTCTTCTTTCGAAGCTTTAAAACTTGTTCTCTGAATTTTCTTTTTTAGAATTTTCAGGGTTGCATTACTGTTTATTTGTCAAGGTTCTGTGTGCTGCTTTCTCAGTCGCAACAGTTGATATGTTATCACATGTCGTTTGGACTGTCAAGCGCTTTTTTCAAAAACTTTTCTTGCAGCTTTTCCGGTATATTTATCGGATTGCTGCGAACGGAGAAGGAGGGATTTGAACCCTCGCGCCGCTATTAACGACCTGCACCCTTTCCAGGGGTGTCCCTTCGGCCTCTTGGGTACTTCTCCAAGTAAGCTGACTCAATCAACTTGTATTTATTTGTATGGCATCCCGAAAATCATTCAGTCTGATTTCCGTAGCGAAACAATCGCTAACGGAGAGGGTGGGATTCGAACCCACGCGCCCTTGCGGACAAACGGTTTTCAAGACCGCCTCGTTATGACCACTTCGATACCTCTCCATGTTTTTGTTTAAAACGATGGGTCGTTCCGAATCTCTTCCTTCTTTATATAGAAGAAAGTACTAATGCTTTGCCTTCATGGAACCTTCCGTTTGTTCAGAAGTTTGTGTTCCTCAGCAGTGCAAAAGTTATTATAGCTAAAAAGCCCCTCAGTGTCAACACATTTTTTCAGAAATTTCAAATTATTTTTTCAGAAGTGTAATTTTCCTTGTATTTACTGCATATATAGGGTATGCATTGTCGTTTTTTTTGTAAATTCAGACTCTTTTCTCTAAAATACCGTCTGCTAAAAGTAAATCCTCCGGGGTCGTCAGCTTAATATTCTCATAGGAAGCTCGGAACAGCTTTACCGGATGGGCAAGGAGTGTTTCCACCACCATGGCGTCATCCGTGATCTGAACCCCGCTTTCACGAAGCTCCTCTTCCTTTTCCAGAAGCATGCGGTATGCATCTTTAATCAAATCGGCACTAAATACCTGGGGGGTCTGCATCATCCAGACACGATCACGCCTTGGCGTGGATACGGCAAAGTCATTCTCATCCGCGATTTTTATGGTATCCTTCACCGGCATTGCCGCCACACAGGCATGGCGTACCCTTACGGTTTCAAGCGCAGTCTGAAGAATCTCCTCTGTGACAAAGGGCCTGGCCCCGTCATGGATAAATATATAGGCACAGTCCTCCGAAACGGCTTCCAGCCCGTTCGCCACGCTGAAATACCGCTCCGCTCCGCCGGGCACTATCTTTCTTACTTTCGTAAAATGATAGCGCTCCACGATCTCTTCGCGGCAGTAAGCCTCTTCTCCCTGTTCGGTCACCAGTATGATTTCATCAATAAAGCTGTCTTCAAAAGCTTTCAAGGCATAATAAATAACCGGCTTTTCCCGGAGCATCATATACTGCTTCGGGATATCACTGTTCATACGTTTTCCTTTTCCGGCAGCCAGAACTACCGCCGCTGTTTTTTCCCGCGCGTTTTCCATAGCATTATCCTGCCTTAACTGATTCTTTCTCCCAGCTTCAGGTTGGGAACTGCATTGAGATCCCAGCCATGTCTGGTGCCTTTTATGTATTCATAGTATCCCGCCACACCTATCATGGCCGCATTGTCCGTACAGTAAATGGGGGAGGGATGGTAAAATTCCAGCCCGTTTTTCCGGCAGGCTTCTTCAAAGGCCGCCCGCAGCGCAGAATTGGAAGCGACGCCGCCGGCTATGGCGAACTTTTTTAAATGATATTGGGATACGGCTTCCATGGAATGGCCTACCAGGACGTCGATCACCGCTTTCTGGAAGGATGCCGCCACATCAGCCTGGCAGATCTCAATCCCTTTCATCTCACAGGAATTGAGGTAGTTGAGCACTGCGGATTTCAGGCCGCTGAAGCTGAAATCATAGGTGCTTCCATCCACTTTGGCCCTGGGGAATACAACAGCGTCCGGATTTCCTTCCCTGGATACCCTGTCGATCTTGGGGCCTCCGGGATATCCCAGGCCTATGGCCCTGGCTACCTTGTCAAATGCTTCTCCCGCCGCATCGTCCCTGGTTCTTCCGATGATTTCATATTCACCGTAATCCTTCACCACAACCAGATGGGAATGGCCGCCCGATACCACAAGACAGATAAAGGGAGGCTCCAGATCTTTGTTTTCTATATAATTAGCGCTGATATGGCCTTCGATATGATGGACTCCCACCAACGGTTTGCCGGCAGCGAAGGCGATGGCCTTTGCCGCAGAAACTCCCACCAGAAGAGCTCCCACCAGGCCCGGACCATAGGTGACCGCCATGGCTGTCGCCTGCTGCAAGGTAATTCCTGCGTCGGAAAGAGCCTTTTCGATTACCTGGTTGATTTTTTCAATATGCTTTCTGGATGCTATTTCAGGGACCACGCCGCCGTAGAGGGTGTGCAGGTCGATCTGGGAATATATCACATTGGAAAGTACTTCTCTGCCATTGCGGACAACGGAGGCTGCGGTTTCATCGCAGGAGCTTTCCACAGCAAGAATATATATATCTTCTTTTTCCATAATGCTTTCACCTTTTATACTGCTGATTATAACAGCCAGACAGTTCCTGGCTGCTACTGCTGTTCCTCCTCAAAAAGGAGATCGATACTTTTTCCATCTTTCCCGACTGCCGCCTGGGGGAATATTTTACGCACGCCATCCATGTAGTCTTCCGGCCTGATGAGGGAGGGGCTGTAATGAGTAAGCCACATCTGTTTTACCTGGGCGCGCTTAGCCATGTCCGCAGCTTCCAGGAAGGTCATGTGCTTATACTCCTTTGCCTTTTCCTTTTTCTCCGGCTCGCCATACATTCCTTCGCAGATAAAAAGATCCGCTCCGGCGGCATTTTTTACAATTCCCTCGGTGGGCCTTGTATCCGTACAATAGGTAAGCTTGATTCCCTTCCGGGGAGGGCCGAGAACCATATCGGGAGTCAGGAGGCCTTCCGGCGTCTCAATTGTCTCCCCCTTCTGCAGGCGGTTCCAGTACTGTTTGGGTATTCCCAGGCTTTGCGCCTTCTCCAAAAGGAAACGGCCGCCGCGTTCTATTACAATATTATAGCCGTAGCAGATCACGTTATGGTTGACGCGGAACGCCTCAATACGGAAGCCGTCTAAGGGGATGGACTGCTCGTTTTCCGTAAGCTCCATGCACTCAATGGCAAACGGAAGCTCCGGCGCGATGACGCGCAGGGCATTCACCACCCTGGTAAGGCCTTTGGGCCCAATGAGCAGAAGCGGTTCGGTGCGTTCCGCATTCCCCATGGTGAGAAGCATGCCGGGAAGGCCGCTGATATGGTCGGCATGATAATGGGTGAAACATATAATATCCACCGGCTTCGGACTCCAGCCCTTCTCCTTCATCGCAATCTGCGTTCCCTCGCCGCAGTCAATCATGATACTTTTTCCATTATAACGGGCCATGAGGGATGTGAGCCAGCGATACGGCAGCGGCATCATTCCTCCGGTACCCAGTAAACATACATCCAGCATTCTGTCGTATTACTCCATTCCGCTACAGAAGCTCCCTGGCCTCCTTTACTTCGGCAGGCACGCGGAACTCTGCAAGCATTTTATCAAAACATTGTTCGCACAGGTCAAAATGGTATACCTGTCCGTCCTTGCTACTGAAATACCCGAAGGCATGCTTTACTTCGAAGCATCCTTCCTTCAGTATTCCATTTTCCAACTTCATTTCTTTGCCGCATCGGTTGCATATCACCGATATAAGCTCCGTATTGTTATTATCAAGATAAACTCGCATGGCCACTCCTATCCGCGTTTTTACGCTTATTGTTTTAATCATTATAACGTAATTTTTTGTCAAAAAACAGCGGTAATTATTCCATGCGCTGCCTATCTCTTCCACATAATAAGAGCGTTTTCAGCCGGATCCCGGTAAAAATTTTTCCGGATCCCTTCTACAGTAAAGCCCAGGAATTCATAGAGCCGAACCGCAGGGAGATTGCTTTCCCTGACCTCCAGCGTAAAATTTTCCACGCCGCAAAGCTTCGCCCGGCGCATCAGTTCCAGCAGCAGTCTGCGGGCACAGCCTTTTCTTCTGCTGCCCTCCTCCACCGCTACATTGGTAATATCCCCGTCTTCAAAGGACTGCCAGATTCCACAGCAGGCGATCAGCCTGCCCTCCTCCACGCAGGACAGGTAGAGTGCATTTTTATCGGAAAGCGCCTGCTCCAGGGCCTGCTCCGACCAGGCGTCCGAACCGAAGCAGGCGGCTTCCAGCGCGGCTGCCTGAGATAAATCCTCCGGAAGCATTGTACGGATTTCCATTACGTTTCACCGCTTTCACGATTCTTAAGCTTCTGCTGCCTGGAATAGGTCCCTTTTCTCATCATGGCATCCCCGGCCTGATCGCCTGCTGTTTTCTGAGCCTCGCTGCGTTCCCGTTCCGCCTGGGAGGGGCGCAGGTATTCCGGCACATGGGCGGCTGCGGATTCCATTTTGCCCAAACGGGCGTAGGTCTGTGCAAGGACGGCTACCGCCGAGGCACGCTGCCTGTTGCAGAGTGCAGGGGCAAAGGTATAGGGACGGTGCATGAGAGCCGCCAGTTTTTCCCGAAATACAGGAACGCCGTCTCCTAAAAATACCACGCAGTTTTCTCCGGGAAGCGCATTCAGCTTCTTCGCTATGGTTTCAATGGGAACCACGCACTGGGGTTCCAGAATATCCAGTTTAAAATTCACCTCTAATGAGGAGGTTTCCTGCGCCGTCTCCTCCGGAAGGAAACGGTAAATGCCGGTATAGACCTGGCTTCTTCTTGCATCCATGAGGGGGCATACGATATGATCGGTTCCGTATACATTCATGGCAAGCGCATCCACCGTAGGGACGCTGATAATCGGTTTATCCAATGCAAGCCCCAGCCCCTTGGCTGTGGCAGAGCCGATCCTGAGTCCCGTAAAGGAACCAGGCCCTGCGGATACTGCGATGGCATCAACACAGGACAGATCCAGTTCAATCATTTTTTTCACTTCATCCAGCATGGGGAGCAGGGTCTGAGAGTGTGTTTTCTTATAATTTGTTGTGTATTCGGCTATAAGGCTGTCATCCTCCGTCACCGCCACACTGGCTACCAGCCCTGAACTGTCTATGGCTAATATTTTCATTCCTGCGCTTCTCCTATCCTTGTCAGGGTAATTTTGCGGTAATCAAAGCCCCGGCTTAAATCTTTTTCAATCCGCACCTGTGTATATGCAGGGGGAAGAATTTCCTCAATGAGGTTGGCCCATTCTATCAGGCACAGCCCTTCTCCGTAAATGCAGTCCTCAAAGCCCACCTCCTCCATTTCCTCCGGATCACCAATCCGGTATACGTCAAAATGGTAAAAAGGCATACGGCCTTCCTCATAGATCTGCACGATGGTAAACGTAGGGCTGCTGACCGGCTCAGTTATGCCAAGCCCCGCTGCGACTCCCTGGGTAAAAACGGTTTTGCCCACGCCCAGATCTCCGATCAGGGTATAAACCTGGCCGGGCTTCGCTTCCTGTCCTATTTTTTCTCCCAGCGCATAGGTTTCCTCTGCGCTGAAGCTTTCAATTACTTCTGTTTGCTGATTCATATTCCAATTCTCCTGTTATCCCGGCACGGGCTGCTATACCGCCGTCCGGCTTCACATCCGGATGTTTACCTTTTTCGGAGGCATGTGTGTGGAAATCATCTCCACTGCCTTGGAAAGATTATCCTTCAGATCTCTGCGGGGAAAAATGCTGGCATTGATTCTTGTGGTATAAAGTACGATACTGCGGGCTGTGGACACCGCTTTCACCATATCCTCCCATTTCTGGAATTCCGTTGCTTCTCCCTGGGATACCTCCACCCCTTCTTCCGTCATTTTGTAATGGAGGGGCTGCTTGAAGGCGGGATTGGTAAGAGCCTGCTGCTTGGCCTTAAGAAACAGGCTGCCCGGCTGGTACAGCAGTATCACCAAGCCGGCAATGAGATAGATTATATGGCCGGTCATGCCGAATGCCACCAGCATCAGTGCGCCCACCGTGGTTCCCACCACTCCGGCAAAGCTGGTGTAGGTATGGTGAAGCATGTAGTCATACAGTACTCCTGAATCTATTTTGACATCAAATTCCACTTCCATTTAAGTATATACTCCTGATATTTATTTTGTTGTTTATCTCAGACCCGAAAAAGCACCTACATCGTAGGTGCTTTTGTCTACTTAACATTATATTATACTGATAATCCGCTATAACGCAAGTTATTTTCTACCGGGAGCCGTCCCGGTTTTCAGGATTATTCATGGCGCAGCGCTTCAATAGGGCTGAGCTTTGCAGCCTTTCTTGCAGGATAGATACCGAAGAAAATACCTACGCCTGCCGAGAACAGGGATGCAATCAGCACGGTGCCTACCTTAACTCTTGCAGCAAAGCCAATCACGCCGCCTATCAGTATGGCGCCTGTAATTCCCAGAATAATGCCGATAATCCCTCCCATAAGGGTAATAATGGCGGATTCGGACAAGAACTGCAGCAGGATGGATCCGGTCCTGGCTCCCAGGGATTTACGGATACCGATTTCCCTGGTACGTTCCGTTACGGATACCAGCATGATATTCATTACGCCGATACCGCCGACCAGCAGGGAAATCGCTGCCACAATAACTACAAAGATAGAGATACTGCCCAGCACGGAGTTGATTTGGGAAATCTGATCCTGCATGTTCTGCACCTGAAGCAACCCTTTCCCTCTCACATTATGCCTTCCTTCCATGAGGTTGATCGTGCTCTGCGCCACCTGCATGGATTCCGCCGGAGAGTCACAGATAACATAAAAGTCCGTAAAATCACCGAAATATAACCCATAGGAAGCGCTCAGTACGCTGAGCGGCAGCTCAATGTTAATCATGTCTCCGTACATACTGAACATGGCTGAAGCGCTGTCCTTACGTATGCCTACGATTCTCAGATCCTGTGTGGTTCCGTACAGGGTCACTTCAATAGTAAGACCGATAACATCCGTAGTGCCGAACAGCTTCTTGGCCGCCTGCTCCGGCACCACGCATACCTTATTGCCGGAGTAGTAATCGTTGGCGGTAAAATAACGGCCCGCAATTATCGGTTCACTCTGATAGAACTCCATGCTCTCCGTTCCACCGGAGGCATATGCGGTAAACTCGCCTTTTTTACCGATTACGCTCCCGTAAAGGGTATACACCGGCGTAACGCCTTTAACACCCGCCACCTTTTCCTGAATTGCTTCAAAATCGTCCGTGGAGAAATAAACCTCATCTTCACTGTGTTCATTATTTACATAAATACCAATCAGCCCTCCGGCCATGGCATTCAGTTCGTCGTTTACCTGTCCCTTTACTCCGTCACCAATGGAAATAATCATGATAACGGATGTAATGCCGATAATAATACCAAGCATTGTCAGAATGGACCGGCCTTTATTGCTTTTGATATTCATCAGGGCAATTTTTATATATTCCCATGCCTGTGCCACTATTGCATCCTCCTTATATAGACCGCTGTGAGCAGGCCCGGATTACTTGTTTCCGGAATCCGCCGCACCGTCCGTCTGTGTCTGTGTTCCAGCGGTCTCCGTCTCCTGGCCTGCCGCTTCGGAGGAGCCTTCTTCTGATACGTTTTCAGTGGATGCTTCCGACGCTGTTTCCACGGCTGCGCCGGTCTCGGAAGCCGCTGCGTCAGTCATTGCCGCACCCGCCATGGCGCTTCCCATAGGAACCGCCATGACCTTCATGCCCTCTGTCACCATACCTGTCACATCATATAATATCTGATCGCCTTTCTTCAGGCCTTCCTTTACCTCAACCATGCTATCGGAGGAAATTCCTGTGGTGATTCTTCTCATGGTTACCACGCCGTTTTCCACAACGTAGCAGAACTCACCCTGCTTATCCGCATTTACGATTTCAACAGGTACTGTAAGAACATTTTCCGCAGATGCGGTATGGATAACAAGCTTGGCCTCCACGCCCAGGAAAATATCCTCGTCCGGGTTCTTGATATGTACCTCTGCTCCAACCACAGGCGTTCCCTGGGAATTGGCAGCGGCCACTTTATTTATTTTGGAAACCTCGCCTTCATATTCTTTTCCTGCAATGGTAATATCCACCTTCTGGCCAATTTCGATTTTAGGCAGATCATATTTAGTGACTTCGATTCCGACCTTTACCTGCTTGTTGCTTTCTATGGTAAAAAGCTCGGTTCCTTCCGCTACGGTAGCCCCTTCCAGAAGGCCGCCGCCCTTGGTTGCATCCTTGGATGTGGATACGGTGGCAATCTTGGTTACGATGCCGGGGAATTCCGCAACAACACCCGCCTGTGCCTTCTCCAGCTCTGCCGCTGCTTCATTTGCGGTAATCTGTGCGCTCTGTACGGTATCAGCCAGCTGCTGCTTGGAATAAGGATCTGCAATTCCTGCTTCGGAGGAAGATTCCTTTCCTTCCCTCTTGCTGATCTCTTCTTTCATATCCTCCAGCTTCTTCTGCTCCGCGTCAATAATACGCTGGGTTTCTCTCAGATCCTCGGACATGCTCAGATCGCTGAGCTGGTTGCTTGTTTCCCGGATACTGTTATTCAGGTTCTGGATGATTTCCTGAATTCCTTTTCTGGCATCCGAATCACTCTGCTCCGCCAGCTTATTATTCTGTGTCTCCAGTTCCTGGTTCAGCTTGCCCAGCCAATCCTGAAGCTTTTCTCTTTCACGCTGGGTTTCATCCTCCAGCTGATATTTCAGTCCCTGTACATACTGCTCCTGCTGCTCGGCAAGGATCTTCAGCTCGTCCAGGCCGATGGTTGCTTCATTATACTTTGATTCATTCTTGTTGCTCTGATACTGGGAGCTTCTGTAGCTGTTCGCCGTTGCGGAAGCTTCCAGCGCCGCTTTTGCTTTTCTGTTTTCCAGTTCGGTGGTATCGAAAGCTACCAGCTGCTGTCCTTGAGCCACCTCGTCGCCCAGAGCGATTTTCATCTCAGAGATAGTGGCGCCTACCGGCGCATAGTACGTCCTGCTCTGTTCACTGCTCACCGTACCGCTGGTGGACATGGTCTCTTCAATGCTTCCCACCGCCACTTCAATGGTATTCACCTGCATGGGCGTATTCTTGGCAATTACGCTGGTCACTACGGAATAACCCACAATGACTACCACGAGAACCAGTGCAATAATCCAGCCTATTTTCTTCTTTTTCTTCTTCTGTGTGCCGCCGGCCATAATGGCCTCTCTCTTCTGCTGCGCTTTCTTTTCCTTAGCTTCGGCTTTTTCTCTTTTCTTCTTTTCCTTTGCCGTCTCCTGGACCTCCGTCAGGTTTTCGGCGCCCTTGTTTTCTAACTCACTCATCTTGTATCCTCCATTCAGTCCCATCGGGTAGTTGCCTTTATTCATAAAAACAGAGCCGGCCTGCGGCTTGTCCTGCGCCGCTTCCCACACTGCTTCTAATAACTGTCTGAAAGCCTGCTTTAGCAGTTATTCTTCATAAATTTCCGTATCCTGAACATAATCCGCTTCAATCTGGCCGTCCTTAATCCTGATAACACGTTCTGCCTGAGCCGCAATGTCATTATCATGGGTGATAATGATTACCGTTCTGCCTTCCTTATGTAAATCCTTCAGAATCCCCATAATTTCCTTCGTAGAACCGGAATCCAGGTTACCGGTAGGCTCATCCGCAAGGATTACCGGAGGTGCCTGGGCAATCGCTCTTGCGATGGCAACTCTCTGCTGCTGCCCGCCGGACATCTCAGAGGGCTTATGGCTCATTCTTTTCTCAAGCCCCACTCTCGTGAGGGCATTCCTGGAAAGCTCTGTCCGCTCCCTTTTCCCCACGCCGCGGTAAATCAGGGGCAGCTCCACATTTTCCAAGGCCGTCAGATTCTGAATCAGGTTAAAGCCCTGAAAAATAAAGCCGATTTCCCTGTTCCTGATATCCGAAAGTTCATCATCGCTCATTCTTGAAACATCCTGGTCATGCAGAAGATATGTTCCGCTTGTGGGTACATCCAGGCACCCCAGCATGTTCATCAGCGTAGACTTTCCGGAACCAGAATGGCCGATAATTGCTACAAATTCATTCTCATTAATAGTTACATTGACATGATCAAGCGCCCGCACCTCATTTTCACCCGGGTTATATACCTTACACATGTCCTTTACTTCAACCAGCGCGCTCATAAATTCTCTCCCTTTGTTTTCCATATGTCCATGACCTGAAATACAGGCGGCCTCACCTGGAAAACTACATGATATATCTCCTGTATTATGTAATTAATACAGTAATACTGATTCTGTTTTTTGTCAACAGGTATTTTTCTTCCAGTTGATGCAGACAATTCCATTTTGGCCTTATTCCGGCAGCCTGCCCCGTTCAGCCTTCCTTATAAATAATACCTCACTGGAATTACTCCGATTATCATACTATAGTTGCCTTCTAAAAATCTATGCAGTTCTTTTAAATATTTCTTAATTTTTTCTAAATAACGTAAGTTTCTGTATAATTTTTATGTATTATGACATAATAAAAGAAAAAACGAAGGAGAAAAACATGAGTCTTTTAAACGATGACGGGATACCTTTGGGGCTGGGAATGGCCCTGGCGCAGAATATGGATGCCATGCGGACTTTTTCTTCCATGAGCGAAAGTGCAAGGCAGGATGTGATTGACCGTTCAAGGCATGTGCAGTCAAAACAGGAAATGGAAAATCTGGTGAACGGGCTTTCCGGCGAATCAGGTTTTTCGGAAAAACTGAGCTGAGGATTCATTTTTTAGTCCCAAAAGCTTCACAGTTTCTTCAAAATTCCATCACGATTCCTACACACTTAAATGTTATCTTATACCTATACAAAGCCAATAAGAAAATTTTAGATAGATTTCTTTTTCATAACTTGCCGGCATCCGGAAAAGATGCCGGCCCTCCCTCAAAAAAACCCGGCAGGCCGCAATAGCCTGCCTTTTTTATTATTTTTTGCTGTGCAGGATGGGGCTGAGTTTTTTATAAATCAGCATGGTTACTATGGAAACGATGCCGCCTTTCATCAGGTTCATGGGCGCTACGGCAAATAATGCAAGCGTAGTCACGCTGTTGATGGAGGGATTGATGGCGTGGCCCAGGCCGACAATGGAATCTAACGGCATTCCGTACAGCTCTGCAAATTTGGGGAGCAGGTACACCGCGTTGAAGGCAGTTCCGAAAACCGTCATTACAAGTGTTCCCACAACACAGCCGATTATGGCATTTTTCTTGTTCTTGCGGAACAGGTATATGATAGAGGCAGGAAGCAGGAAGCTGCAGCCAATGATAAAATTGGCCAGATCTCCTACAAATGCGGTGGAGGTTCCTTTAAACAGAAGCTTCAGGATAATTTTGCAGAACTCAATCATGACCGCCGCCACCGGGCCAAAGGCAAATGCGCCGATCAGGGCAGGAAGCTCGCTGAAATCCATTTTATAGAATTCCGGGGCAAAGGGGATGGGGAAATCCAGCATGTGCAGGATGACCGCTATCGCCGAAAATACGCCTATCATGGCTATTTTTCTGGTGGTGAGGGTACGTTCCCTGTTTCCGTTTTTCTTTCGTTCCCATTTTTCCACCACGTAGGCGATGATTACCATGGCGGCCACAAGCCCCAGAAACTCCAGGACAAAAATAAGGTTTTCCGCGAAGGACGCTGCTAAATCATTCATTATGTATACTCTCCTTTTCTTTCTCCGGCCAGCCGGAGTTATTGCGTAAGACAAGGAAAATTCTTCTGATGCTTCATGAAAGGAAGGTATCAAAAAAGCCCGGAGAAATGATTCTCCGGGCAGATATCCAATCCCTGGAAAACACCTGCTGCCTCTGTAAACCAAACGGCGTAAAAACAGGTATCCATGCATGATTTTCTTCTTTCATCCAGACTTTACTGTCGGTTCCGGATTCGTACCGGATCAGCCGCATGACGCGGGTCGCGGACTTGTCTGCACCTGTAGTGGATCAACTGCAGCGTCACCGCCGGTAGGGAATTACACCCAACCCTGAAGAACTTTACCTTTATTAAATTGTTACTCTATTATCATAGCAGGATTTTATTAAATGTCAAGGCGCGGATTGTCCGTTTGTCTGCATATTTTTCTCCGCATACGTTTCTTCGCACGTTCATTTGCCCGAAGAAAAACAGCAGGCAATAATCAATGCGTCCCTGGATGTATTTGCCACGCATGAATATAAGCGGGCATTCACGGATGATATCGCCGCAAAGGCAGGGATATCCAAAGGGCTGCTTTTCTACTATTTCCATAATAAAAAGAGTTTATATCTGTATATTTATGATTATACAAAGCAAATTGTGACGGCTCAGGTCGTTGATGCCCATTTTAAAGAGATCACTGACTTTTTTGAGCTGCTGGCCTATTCTGCGCAGAAAAAGGCCGCCATCATGTCGCGCAATCCCTATCTGATGGATTTTGTCATGTGCTGCTTTTATCCGGAAAAGGAAGAGGTATCAGGACGGCTACATCAACGAGAAACGAAGGCAGGGCAAACCGTTTGTGCTGATTTTTTCCCGGTAGACACTGGGATTCCCGCATACCATACAGGCGGTGTAGCCCAATGCCGCCGCAAGCTTCATACCATTCATTACAAGCGCTGTGCCAATACCCTTCCGCTGGTATTTATACCTTTTTGTATTATGGTCATCCGCCTCATCATGGCGGGCTGACAGGCTGTCGCAGGCGTTCGTCAACCAGGGTTCTTTCAGGGATGGAAACGGCTGCGCCTTCCCGGGATACGGTAATGGAAGAAGCGCAGGCGGCAAGACGCAGCGCCTCCTGCATGGTCTTCCCTTCCACTATAGCCGCGATAAAATATCCGGTGAAGGTATCTCCTGCTGCTGTAGTATCCACAGCATTCACTGGAAAACAGGGCTGATATACACATTCCTCCGCGCTTTTGTAAACAGCGCCCTTCCGGCCCAATGTAAGGATTACCTTCATTTGA
Organism: Eisenbergiella porci; assembly: GCF_009696275.1. Taxonomy (GTDB): domain Bacteria; phylum Bacillota; class Clostridia; order Lachnospirales; family Lachnospiraceae; genus Eisenbergiella; species Eisenbergiella porci. The sequence continues at coordinate 22,008 of NZ_VUMI01000059.1, read as the reverse complement.
GGATATTTCTCCAGAAGAACCTCCGTGATACGGTCGGGATCGGAGGCACCTGTAATGTCATTTCCTTCCGTTTCATTCAGCATCAGCCAGGTGACGCCGGAAAGATCCGTCTTTTTCAGGCTCTCATTCATCGGCGAAGGGTTAAACAGAATCCGCATTCCCATAGCGGCGCCTTTTTCAAGAAGATAGGGAAGGTTGCTGATTTCGTTTTGCAGAACCAGAATATCTCCTTCACCGAAATCTTCCAGCACCTGGTTGATGAATTCTCTGCCGTTCTCATAATTGCTGCCGTTAAAAAGGATGATGCAGTTTTCCCCTTCTTCGGAAACCTGAATCAGCGCATGTCCTGTAATGCTTCCGTTCTCACGCAGATACCGGGTATCCACGCCGCTTTCCTTAAGCAGCTCCGCCAGGAAGCGGCCGTCCGGGCCTATGGTCCCGGCATGATAAATCGGAACCCCGGCACGTGCTGCCGCAATGGACTGGTTCAGCCCCTTGCCACCGGGAAAGCATTGATATTCTTCTGAAAAAATCGTCTCTCCCGGCCTTACAAAATGCTTCACTTTATATACCTTATCAATATTCAGTGAACCGAAATTTAAAATCTTCATGTTTTGCTCCCATCTGTCTTATATCCTGTCATGTGCCGTAAACGTCCATCAGGACTGTATATTTACTGTGCAAGCTTTCTGAATAAATCCTCAAACAGATTGTCCCTGTTAATATGGTAAACATATCTGATAAAATGCCTTCCGGGGTCAAAGCTGTAATGATGATCATACTGCGGAATCGGGCTGGGCACCAGTCTGTCACGCATGAAATCACCGTCCAGCAGCCAGGCCACCGCGGTGACATCCCAGATCACCCTTGTCCAGCAGCTGTTTTTGCTTCCGGCTGCGCCTTCCTTTTCCGTGTAGTCTGTCAGATAATCGCACAGTTTGTTTTTGCCGCGGAGAAAAGTCTCCAGTTCGCCGGGGCCGGTGGTGAAAGAGGATACCACGCCCATGCAGGGAAGCTGCACCAAAGCTGCGCCGCAGCCGAATACCACTCTCGCCGCAGCCACATCCTGGAAAAGATTGAATTCCTTATTATCCGGCCATTCATGGGCATTGCCGCCAAGCCAGATGAGAACTATGCGGTCTTTGATTTCCGGCTTCATGAGCAGGGCTGAGGCCACATTGGTAATGGCTCCGATGGCAATGACGTACAGAGGCTTTTCCGGCGTATAGCCAAGCGCCAGCGCGGCCAGATGCGCTGCGGCATCGGATGCAACGGGTGTCTCTTCGTCCGGAAGGTATTGGGATGAGCCGCGGTATACGTGTTCCTTCAGTTCCTGCTTTTCCATCAAGTCCAGGATATGGTGGATTTCCTGATAGCTTTTTTCCATACCGTCTTCTGGTCCGCTGGATTTCTCATTATGGAAGGGCGCTGCATAAACAGCCTTCAGATGCAGCTTTTCCTCCGATTTGATGAGATAGGCCAGGGCGTACTGGTCGTCGATTTCATTATAGGTGTCCGTGTCCAGAACCACATCGACCGGTCCTTCGGGCCGGTTCAGGCGCTGTAAGTAAGAGATATCCTGATTCATTTTCCCCTCCCTTGGCACAGGCGCCGCCTGCGCTGACCAAATAATTACTGTGAACAGAAGCTTTACTGCATTTGGTGCGGCAGCATGGATAATCGGGCTGTTACAGGCATCCGCAGTTTTCCGGTCCACTATACTTTTGTATCATGTTCTTTCATTATATCGGTTCCTCCGGGAGTTGTCATGATGGAGTGTTTTACAAAACTTTTTCTGAAAAGTATACAGAATGCCGGGACGAACAGCGCAATGCCGGACGGCGGATTTTCGCTTTTTCAGATTCTTTTTGCCAGGATCGGCTGCATAGATTATAATAATAGGCATAACAGGTTTCTATAGGGAGGGTTTGCTGATTTATGATAACCAAAAATAAGAACATTTTATCAGGCGGCGCTGTTGTTTTTCTTCTATGTCTTCTTTTTTGCATGGCGGTTCCGCTGCCCTTATGTGCGGCGGGGACGTTAGCGTCCGAAGGGGAAAACGTGAGTGGGAATCAAGAGGAAGGTGCTGCAGCGCAGTCTGCTGTGCCTCAGGCCGACCGGGTGACTTATCAGGAGGGTTTCTTTTATGAATCCTTAAGTGATGCGGTGAAGGAAAAGATTACCGGAATTTCTTATGGGGAGGGGTGTATTGTTCCCTATGAGGAGCTTACATATCTGCAGGTGCTGTATATGGACTTTGAGGGACAGCCGCAGGTGGGGGAAATCATATGCAACCAGGCGATTGCCCAGGATTTGGTTGAAATTTTCTATGAGCTTTATCAGGCGTCATATCCGATAGAACGGATACGGCTGATCGATGAATACGGCGGTGACGATACGCTTTCCATGGAGGCAAATAATACCTCCTGCTTTAATTACCGGGTGGTGGACGGCACCTCCAGCCTTTCCAGGCATGCCTACGGGCTGGCCGTTGATATAAATCCGCTGTATAACCCCTATGTAACCTATCCCAACGGCAAAAGAAGGGTCTCTCCGACCGCCAGTGAAATATATGCGGACAGGAGCCTGGATTTTCCGGCCAAAATAGATAAAAATGATCTGTGTTACCAGCTATTTACGGAGCATGGCTTCACCTGGGGCGGAAACTGGAAAACCATGAAGGATTACCAGCATTTCCAGAAGGCCCTGCCGCAGAAGTAGGGGAAGCGGGAAACGGTTCAGCTATTTTAATTGTTATAAAAGTGGAGGTGTTTATGGACATCAGGCTGCATTATCTGGAAAAGGGGAAGGGGACGCCGCTTCTGCTCCTTCATGGAAACGGTGAAAGCGCAGAATATTTTGAGCATCAGATTTCTTTCTTTTCTGAAAAATATCATGTATATGCCCTGGACACCAGGGGGCATGGGAAGTCGCCCAGAGGTGAAGCGCCTTTCACGCTGGAACAGTTTGCCTTGGATTTGGAAGCCTTTATGGATGAAAAAGGACTGGAGCAGGCTGATATCCTGGGTTTCTCCGATGGGGCCAACATCGCCCTGCTCTTCGCGCTGCGGCATCCCCGACGGGTTGGCAGGCTGATTTTAAACGGGGCCAATTTGTTTCCCAAAGGCGTTAAAAATTCCGTTCAGCTTCCCATTGTTATGGGGTATCTGATGTTTTCCCTGATAGCGTTGTTTTCTAAAAAGGCGGTGCTCAATAAGGAAATGCTGGGGCTGATGGTGACGCAGCCGCATATTGATCCGGAGGAGCTTCTCTCTTTGCAGATGCCGGTTCTCGTGATTGCCGGAACAAGGGATATGATCCGGCTGAGCCATACACAGCTGATAGCAAGATCCATACCCGGAAGCAAGCTGGTCATCCTGGAGGGGGATCATTTTATTGCCTCCAGGAAGTGGGAGGCCTTCAATAAAAGCGTGGATGTTTTTTTGCTGGAAACGGAAAACAGAATCCAGCCGCAGAATTAAAACTGTCCGTATTATGTCCGTAGCATGAAAAAATGCTGCAGTCCCGGTATCCTTGGCTGCAGCATTTTTATATGTCTTTATTTGTTTTTATTGTTTTTCTGAGTTTCCTGATCAAGACGCATGGTGAGGGAAATCCTCTTCTTGGCAAGATCCACGTCCAGAACCTTCACATCCACAATATCGCCTACGCTCACTGCTTCCAGAGGATGCTTGATAAAGCGGTCGGTAATCTGGGAGATATGCACAAGGCCGTCCTGGTGGACGCCGATATCCACAAAAACACCGAAGTCAATCACATTTCGCACGGTTCCCTTGAGAATCATGCCGGGCTTCAGATCCTTCATGTCCAGCACGTCGCTGCGCAGGATGGGGGCAGGCATGTCTTCTCTGGGGTCTCTGGCCGGTTTTTCCAGTTCCTTAAGGATGTCGGTAAGGGTGATTTCACCGATTCCCAGCTCTTCCGCCATTTTCTTCTTGTCACGGACACGGCGTTCCAGGCTTGCGGGGGCTGTTCCCGCAGAGGCGGCGGCTCCAGTATCGATTCTGCCTGTGGGAACGGAAGCTGCTTTTTTGCCGGCCGGCTCTTCCTGAAGCACCGCGCCGCCCATGGCCGCAGCCAGGGCTTTTCCCATGGCGGTATTGGTGTTGCGGATGACGATATTTTTCTGGTTCTGCGGCATCTGCTTCTGGCCGCGGCCCTGAGGGGAGGCGGGCTGCTGGCGGAGAGCGGCTTTCGCGGATTTTGCCTCCGCCTGCAGCTTTTTCACATCCTCCATGGTCAGATCCAGCCTGTCTAAAAGCTTCATGGTCGCTTCATAGGATTCCGGATGGACGCTGGTGGCATCCAGCGGGTTATCACCGTCCTGAATGCGCATGAAACCGGCGCACTGTTCAAACGCCTTAGGACCCAGCTTGGCTACCTTAAGCAGCTGCTTTCTGTTGGTAAAGCGGCCGTTTGTCTCACGGTATTCCACAATATTTTTGGCTATTGTCTTGGAGATGCCGGAAATGTATTCCAGCAGGGAGGCGGAGGCGGTGTTCAGATCCACGCCCACGCGGTTTACGCAGTCTTCCACCACGCCGCTGAGGGCTTCTCCCAGCTTTTTCTGGTTCATATCATGCTGGTACTGGCCGACGCCGATGGATTTGGGGTCGATTTTTACCAGCTCCGCAAGGGGATCCTGGAGGCGTCTTGCAATGGAAGCGGCGCTTCTTTGTCCCACATCAAAGTTGGGGAATTCCTCGGTGGCCAGCTTGCTTGCGGAATAAACGGACGCGCCGGCTTCGTTGACTATAATGTACTGGACCGGGGTGTCCAGCTCTTTAATCAGGTCTACGATTACCTGCTCAGACTCACGGGAGGCCGTTCCATTCCCTACGGAAATCAGGGATACATTGTATTTTTTAATCAGTCTTTTCAGCTCCGCTTTGGCTTCCGTCACCTTGTTCTGAGGGGCGGTGGGGTAGATCACCTTCGTGTCAAGCACCTTTCCGGTAGCGTCCACCACCGCCAGCTTGCAGCCGGTACGGAAGGCGGGGTCCCAGCCCAGCACCACCTTGCCGGCGATGGGAGGCTGCATGAGGAGCTGTTCCAGGTTCTTTCCGAAAACGGAAATGGCGCCGTCCTCTGCTTTTTCCGTAAGGTCGCTGCGGATTTCCCTTTCGATGGCCGGAGCGATCAGGCGGTTATAGCTGTCTGCAATCACTTCCCGGAGAACAGGGCCGGTGACAGGGTTCTCTTTCGTAATTACCTTTTTTTCCAGATAGCGGAGAATCCTCTCTTCCGGGGCTTCGATTTTTACGGTGAGGAATTTTTCCTTCTCTCCGCGGTTGAGGGCGAGGATGCGGTGGCCTGCGGCCTTTTTCAGCGGCTCCTCGTAAGCGTAATACATTTCATAAACGCTGGCGGCTTTTTCATCCTTGGCCGTGCTGGTGATTTTTCCCTCCTCAAAGGTGATGCTGCGGATATAGATTCGGTAGTCGGCTTCATCGGAAACTGCCTCTGCGATGATATCTTTTGCACCCTGCAGAGCGTCCGCGGCGCTTTCCACACCCTTTTCCTCACTGATGTATCTGGCTGCTTCTTCCTCCAGGGAGCGGTCGGTTTCCTGGGCGAGAATGAACTGTGCCAGGCCGTCCAGGCCCTTTTCCTTGGCCACGCTGGCCCTTGTCTTGCGTTTGGGGCGGTAAGGGCGGTAAAGATCCTCCACCACTACCAGAGTTTCGGCCGCCAGGATCCTGGCCTTAAGCTCTTCGTCCAGTTTTCCCTGTTCTTCAATGCTGGCAAGAACCTGTTCCTTCTTTTCCTCCAGATTGCGCAGGTAATTCAGCCGTTCGTAGAGATCACGGAGCTGTTCGTCGTTGAGGGAGCCTGTAACCTCCTTGCGGTAACGGGAAATGAAGGGGATGGTGTTGCCTTCATCAATAAGCTTGACGGCGGCTTCCACCTGCCAGCGCTCTACCTTGAGTTCTTCTGTCAGTTTGCCTGTAATATCCATGGTTATTTTTCTGTTTTCCCCTGGCGCCTGTGGGAGGCCGGGGGTTTTCCTTTCTTTGAACTACCGTAACTGAATAGCTTTTTCACGCCCTTACAGTTACAAACTACTTTTACTGCGTTGCAGTGCCTGTTTTTTATTATAGTGGAAATGTCCCCCCGATTTCAAGGGGGAATGGAAACTTCCCCTCCATGTCCTGCTTTGCCGCGTCCTGGCTGTGTTCCTGCAGACTGCGTCATCGGGGCGGCGGGCAGGGGTGTTTGAGGGTATGGGGCAGAATGAGGAAGTGGGGATTATGTGTGGGGATTTCATAGTTTTTTCATTTGTGCTGGTGGGGGAAACGTGCTACAATAGCATCCGTAGGGTTTAAAGGTTAAATAGAAACAGCTTATAATATATGGTATGAGTTGATAAAGGAGAATTTTATGGATAGCTATAATAATGGGCCTGTGCCGCCTTATCAGAATAATGGGTCGGGGTATCCTCCGTATTATACGCCGCCTACGCGGCATCCGGGGAGCAGCTTTGCTACGGCTTCCATGGTGCTGGGGATTATTGCCGTTATCAGCGCTTTTTTTGCAACGGTGTATCCGCCGATTATCTGTGGGGGGCTTTCGATTATTTTAAGCCTGCTTTCCAAGGGGAATGATAAGGCTATGCTTCCGAATGCCAAAGTCGGGCTGCTGACGGGGATTCTGGGGATGGTTGTGAATGTGGTTGTGGTTGGAAGTTTTTTCGTGATGCTGTTTACGAATCCTTCTTATAAGCAGGAGTTTCATGATCAGCTGAATCAGTATTCGGAGTATTTTTATGGCGAAAGCTTTGATGATATGTGGGAGCAGATTCAGGAGGATGCAGGGTATCATTAGAGCGGTTGCAGGCGCTGCTTTATTCATTCGGGCTTTTATGCGGGGATGAAGGGTACGTGGGCCGGCGGTGTTTTACAGTAACTGTGCGGGAACGGGTTTGTTATCAGTTATGGTTCAGGCAGCTGGGCTACTATGGGTATTTTTGATTTTTGAATGCAGAAGGAGATTTGCATATGGACAGACATGCATCTTCAGCGGAGCTGAAGGCTAAGGCAAAGGGGCAGATGCTGGGGAAATACGGGACCTTGGTTCCGGCGTTTCTTGTGGTGGAAGTGATTATGACGATGATTAATTTCATGGCGACGTTTTCACTGAATACGAGGACTATGACGGGGCTGACGGTGCAGTTCGTGATTGAGTGTCTGCTGCAGCTGCTGATGGGTATTTTCCTTGCGGGGCAGACTTACATGTATCTGAATGTGTGCTGCGGGGGGAATATCAAGATCAGCGATGTTTTTTATGGATTTGGGAACCATCCGGATAAGGCGATTCTGATCCAGCTTTTTCAGCTGCTGCTTTGTCTGGTTTTCTTTGTCCCGCTTTTTATCTGTATGGCTATTTTCAGTTTTGTTGATGTTTCGGTGTCCGTAATGATACTGGTGTTTTCCATTACATTTGTGATCGGGCTGGTGGGTGGAACTATTATCAGCCTGCAGTATTCCCAGAGTTTTTATGTTTGCCTGGATTTTCCGGAGTTTTCGGCAATTGAGTGCCTGCGGTACAGCCGGAAGATTATGAAGGGAAGCAAGGGGCGGCGTTTTTATCTGGCTGTAAGCTTTATCCCGCTTTATCTGCTGGGGCTGCTTACCTGCGGGATCGGTCTGCTGTTTGTGATTCCATATGCGAATACTGCATCCGCTAATTTTTATCTGGAGCTGATGAGCTATCGGAACAGGCATAATCAGTAAAACACGCTTTTGGGGGCGTAATTGTTTTAAGGGGGATTTCCTATGACTTCCTGCAGCAGGAACCTTCCTGTCACTTACAGAGAGTACAAATTCGCCGCGGATTTTCCAATCCTTTTGATGGAGGTTAAATCCACGACGCCGCAGATAGATTTTATTCATTTTCATAACTGCATTGAAATCGCGTTCTGTCAGAGCGGAACCATGACCTGGAATCTGGAGAATCAGGTATCTTCCCTTTCACCGGGGAATATCTGTTTTCTTCCTCCCTTCTTTACGCATGGTTCTTTTTTTCGCCGCAGGAGGGTGAGGTTTCGTGCAGTTATCTTTTTTTTAATCCGGAACAGCTTCTGGCTCCTTTTTATCCCAACGGGCTTCCCAGTGAATTTACCTGGTATCAGTACACGGATTTTTCCAAGCTTCTGTCAGGGGAGCAGTTTTGTGAGGAGGTGGAGCTTATCCGGATGATAATCGGGGAATTGACGGACAGAGAGGGACATTACAGGACGGCTGTCCGGGGAATGGTAGAGACGCTTCTGGTCTTGCTGTACCGCAAACATCAGGGCTGTTCCGTTTTTGGTGGGAGCGGTTCGTCTCTGCCGCAGCTGTTTCCCGCCATATCCTATCTGGATTCGGAATATGCGGCCGAGCTGGATACGGCGCATCTGGCCTATCTGTGCAGGCTGTCTTCACGGCAGTTTATGCAGCGTTTCCAGGAGAGCTTTCAGCAGACGCCGCTGCAGTATCTGAGGACCGTACGGATTCAAAAGGCGTGCAGGATGCTGACAAGCAGCGAAACGGGCATTCTGGATATCGCTCTGCAAACGGGCTTTCACTCGCTGTCCAGCTTTAACCGGTATTTTCATAAAATTGTAGGGAGCTCTCCCCAGGCCTTTCGGAATGACAGACGCGCCATTGTAAAAAAGGATCCCAGGTATGCTCCCTATCGTGCCACGTAGGCTGTGCGGCGTTCCCTATCATTAAGGAGTTAAAAACTATGCAGAAACAATCATTCCAACGATTTCCCATTAGATACAGGCCCTATGATTTCCCATCCCGGTTCCCGGTGCTTGCTTTTCTCGGGGATAACTGGACCATTTCCGTGAATTCACCGGAGTATCTTCATTTTCATAATGGGCTGGAAATCGGACACTGTATCAGCGGAAACGGACAGCTGTTTCTGGCCGGCCAGGCTCCTGTACCCTATGAAGCGGAAGCCTTCAGCATCCTTTTTCCGCAGGTACCCCATTTGGCGGTACGCGGCTTGCAGGAAAGCCGCTGGGAATATATTTATATTGATCCAAAGCATTTCCTGGAATCCGCATCGGACTGTGGTTCAGATATCTGGCAGATTTTTTATATGCTTCAGGAGGTTCCCGTGATTGTGACGGCAGCTTCTTTTCCTCTGCTTTACCACTATCTGTCCCGTATTTTCCGGGAATTCCAGGAAAAAGAACCGCTTTATCAGCAGGCTGTCCATGGGCTGTTGTTTTCCCTTTTTTCAGAAATCAACCGCATTACCATGTCGGCTGCAGACTCGGTCATGTCGGAATCCGGGGACAGCTATTCTTATATCCGCAGCGCGCTCAGTTATCTGTATGCACATTATAATGAACCGTTTTCCGTCAGCGGCCTTGCGGAGCACTGCTGCATCAGCGAAAGCCATCTGCGCAGGCTGTTTAAAAATATGGTAGGGATCAGTCCTTTGGAGTATCTGCAGCATTACCGCATCCAGCAGGCCTGCCACCTGATTCATTTAAACCAGATGCCTGTCAGCGTCATTGCGCAGCAGGTGGGGTACAGCAGCCTTTCCAGCTTTAACCGGCAGTTCCAGCAGTATATGCATATGTCGCCTTCGGAGTGGAAAAAGGAGTATCTGACCGATGCGACGCCCCATGAGGTGCGCTCTTATGATGACCACCGTACCCGCCACATTTTCCAGATATAGTACAAGCCCGGAAGGCACGGCATTTGCTTACGTATGCGGCAGGGGCGGGCTGGGGAGAAGGGGGAGGGGGATTTGTGCGGTCCTGATTAGACCGGGCATTACGCTGTTAGGAAAGGATGCGGCCTTCACGTAAGCTTGGAAGGGCGTTCCCCCGGCGCTTAAGGCGGCAGATATAAGAACATTTGTATCAATTAGAACTCTCATACTTTTTCATCCTCATTTCGCAGTTCTTTTACAAGTGCCAACACATCTTCATCTGAATTCAATCCTGTACGATCAGCCTCTCCAGCCATTTCTCTCTGAAGCATCTGCATGGCATAAACAGCAGAATTAACAATGCGGACGGTGTTACCTTCTACAATGAAGCTAATGCGATCACCGCTTGACACACCAAGTACCTCCCGAATATCTTTCGGAATTGTAACCTGTCCTTTTGCCATTATTTTGGCATTATCCACAAATGTTTTAGCTAACATATTTTACACCTCCTAGAATAGGTAAAGTAGGGTTTTCCCTACTTTTATTATATGCAAAAAAGTCGAATAATACAACTGGAAATTCAAAAAACACCAAAGAGCGTCTGCTTCAAATTGAGGCAGGCGCTCTTTATAGGTCTTAATATTATATAACTGTTCAATGGTGTTTCCAGGTTATTCTTCGCCATCGGCTTTGCCGGTGCTTATCCATTTAAGATAGGCGTTGATGAAGGAGTCTAATGCTCCGTCCATAACGGCGTCTACGTTTCCGGTTTCGTGGTTGGTTCTGTGGTCTTTGACCATGGTGTAGGGCTGGAAAACGTAGGAGCGGATTTGATTGCCCCAGCCGATTTCTTTGACTTCACCGCGGATTCCGGAAAGCTTCTGGGCGTTTTCTTCCTGTCTGAGCATATACAGCTTGGCTTTCAGCATCTGCATGGCCTTATCTTTGTTCTGGAACTGGGAGCGCTCGTTCTGGCACTGTACCACAATTCCGGTGGGAAGATGGGTGATGCGGATGGCTGAGGAGGTCTTGTTAATATGCTGGCCGCCTGCGCCGCTGCTTCGGTAGGTATCGATTCTGAGGTCTTCCTCATTGATTTCGATATCCAGGTCTTCTTCAATATCGGGCATGACATCCAGGGATACAAAGGAAGTCTGGCGTTTGCCCTGTGCGTTGAATGGGGAGATCCGCACCAGACGGTGCACTCCTTTTTCTGATTTCAGATAGCCGTATGCGTTTTCTCCGTTTACCTGGAAGGTAACGGATTTAATGCCGGCTTCGTCGCCGTCCAGGAAATCCAGGACTTCCACAGTAAAGCCTTTTCGTTCCGCCCATCTGGTATACATTCTGTAAAGCATGCTGCACCAGTCGCAGCTTTCGGTACCGCCTGCGCCTGCATTAAGCTTCAGTATGGCGCCGTTCTTATCATACTCGCCGGTAAGAAGCGTGCTGATGCGCAGCGTTTCCAGTTCTTCCGTGAAGGAATCCAACTCGAAACGGATTTCCTCCGCCATAGACTCATCGTTTTCCTCATTTCCCATTTCAATGAGCGTCTCGATATCGTCATACTGGGTGAACAGATTCTCAATCTGCTCCACGGTATCCTTCAGATTCTTAAGTTCTTTCATTTTCTTATTGGAATATTCAGGATTATCCCAAAATCCCGGAGCCTCCATCTCGCGCTCCAATTCTTCGATTCGCTTAGACTTTTCAGCTAAGTTAAAGTGAATCCCTCACTTCCGCCAATGGAGTTTTATAAGCCTGTAATTCCTGTTTCATCTGATCCAACAAAACCACTAACGATCACCACCTTTACTTTTACTATCTACGAGCCGGGCGCTGAAGAGGAAACAGAAAGCTTCCGGGAAACAGATGCCCGGGCCGCCCTATGCCCGGACGCCTGCTTCCCGAAAGCTTTCTGTTTCCTCTCCGGCATGCGGCGACAGCCGCAAAGCGAAAGGGCCGAAGGCCCTTGAGCCTGCCCGGCGGATTACCGGGTTACCATTCCTTTAAACGCGGAGGTCCGGAATCCCTTCCGAATCCTCCATCCCCCTCTAATTCCTTATCCCAAAACCATCCCTTACTTGTTCTTCCCACAGCAGTTCTTATACTTCTTCCCACTGCCGCAAGGACAGGGATCATTCGGATATACCTTCTTCTCGCTCCGTTTCATCGGAGCCTTCGGGCCGGAATCATCCTTATTGGTGCCGGTCACCTTGGCAACCTGCTCCCTTTCCACCTTCTGCTCCACTCTCACGTGGAAGAGCAGCCGGATGGTATCCTCCCTGATACTGTCGGTCATGCTGTCAAACATCTCATAACCGCTCATCTTATACTCAACCAGAGGATCCCTCTGGGCATAAGCCTGCAAACCAATTCCCTGACGCAGCTGATCCATATCATCGATATGAGCCATCCACTTATTATCAATCACCTTCAGCAGAATCACCCGCTCCAGTTCACGGATAGCTTCCGGCTCCGGGAATTCCGCCTCCTTGCTCTCATACAGCTTCACAGCCTCTTCCTTCAGCTGCTGCTTCAGGCTGTTTCTCTTTGGCTTGTTCACCCGCTCTTTTGTAACAGGAACCAGCGGAATAATTGGCAGAAGCAGGGAATTGAGCTCCTTGAAATTCCAATCCTCCACATCCGCGTCTTCACCGATTACCATGTCCACGGTATTATCCACAATATCCGTAATCATTTTGTAAATAACATCGCGCATGCTTTCCCCGTCCAGGACACGGCGTCTTTCCGCGTAAATAATCTCACGCTGCTCGTTCATGACCTGATCGTATTCCAGCAGGTTCTTTCTGATACCGAAGTTATTGCTCTCTATTTTCTTCTGCGCCGTTTCAATGGCGTTGCTGAGCATCTTGTGCTCAATTTCCTGATTTTCCGGAACACCCATGGTGTTGAACATATTGATCAGACGCTCGGATCCGAACAGCCTCATCAAATCATCTTCCAGCGAAATGTAGAACTTGGATTCACCGGGATCTCCCTGTCGTCCGGAACGGCCGCGCAGCTGATTATCAATACGCCTGGACTCATGCCGCTCCGTACCGATAATCTTCAAACCGCCCGCCGCCTTGGCATTATCATCCAGCTTAATATCCGTACCACGTCCGGCCATATTGGTGGCGATGGTAACGGCGCCATGAATACCTGCATCCGCAACGATTTCCGCTTCCAGCTCATGGAACTTGGCATTCAGCACCTTATGCGGGATTCCTTTTCTCTTCAGAAGGCCGCTCAGCTCCTCGGAAGCCTCAATGGTAATCGTACCAACCAGGACAGGCTGTCCCTTGGCATGGGACTCCTCCACAGCCTCCACAATCGCATGCAGCTTTTCTTTTCTGGTCTTGTAAACCGCATCCTGATGGTCAATTCTCTGAATCGGCCTGTTGGTGGGAATCTCGATAACGTCCATGCCGTAAATATCGCGGAATTCCTTTTCCTCAGTGAGTGCGGTACCTGTCATACCTGCTTTTTTCTCAAATTTATTAAAGAAGTTCTGGAAGGTAATGGTCGCCAGCGTCTTGCTTTCTCTCTTGACCTGTACGTGCTCCTTCGCTTCAATCGCCTGATGGAGTCCGTCGGAATAACGGCGGCCCGGCATGATACGTCCGGTAAATTCATCGACAATCAGAACCTGGTCGTCCTTTACCACATAGTCCTTATCGCGGAACATAAGGTTATTTGCACGCAGGGCCAGGATGATATTATGCTGGATTTCCAGATTCTCCGGATCCGCAAGGTTCTCAATCTGAAAAAATCTTTCCACTTTGGCAACGCCCTGCTCCGTCAGGTTGACCACTTTATCCTTTTCATTGACAACGAAGTCTCCCGATTCCTCCTGTTCCACGCCCATGATGGCGTCCAACTTGGACAGATCCTCCATGTCCGCGCCGCGCTCCATCTGTTTTGCCAGGATATCGCAGGCTTCGTACAGCTTGGTGGATTTCCCGCTCTGGCCGGAAATGATCAGAGGGGTTCTGGCCTCATCGATTAAAATGGAGTCCACCTCATCGATGATGGCATAATGCAGGTCACGCAGCACCAGCTGTTCCTTATAAATGACCATGTTGTCTCTCAGGTAGTCAAAGCCCAATTCATTATTGGTCACATAGGTAATATCCTTGGCATAAGCGGCGCGTCTTTCCTCCGGCTTCATGCTGTTTAATACCACGCCTACCTCCAGGCCCAGAAATTCATGAACCGCGCCCATCCAGGCGGAGTCCCTGGCAGCCAGGTAATCGTTGACCGTAACCACATGGACACCCTTTCCTTCCAGGGCATTCAGATACGCCGGAAGCGTGGAAACCATGGTCTTACCTTCACCGGTTTTCATTTCAGCGATTCGTCCCTGATGCAGGATGATACCGCCCATCAGCTGTACGCGGAAGGGCTCCATGTTCAGGACTCTTCTGGCAGCCTCACGCACCGTGGCATAAGCCTCCGGAAGCAGGTCATCCAGTGTTTCCCCTTCGGAGAGACGCTTCCTGAATTCCTTCGTCTTATCCTTCAGCTGTTCATCGGAAAGCTCCATCATCGCGGGCCTTAAAGACTCGATCTTGTCCACAATGGGGATAACGCGCTTCAATTCCCTGTCGCTGTGCGTGCCGAAAACTTTTTGAATTACATTCATTTTGTATTTGCTCCAATCGTTTTGTCCGCTAAAATAACCCGTCACGGCCCATTTCTCTGCCCTTTACGGCAAAAGCCGGACATGCACTACCCCTTATAATAGCAGAAAAGCGGCATTTGTTCAACTTTTATCTGCTTTCGGGGAAAACCTTAGCCGTATATTTATGGGTCAGCGTAAAAGTTCCGGTTTTCCGGCCTTTTCCAGACGCCGGAATTACATCATTTATGTTATATGACTTTTTTCAAAAAAAATCCATAGATAAACTATGAAAAGTCTGTAAATTTTCGCAGAGGGCGCCGGAAAATTGTTTTCTTCAGTTATCCCGACAGAAGAAATCCACTTAATCCAGCCGGCATTATACCGTCAGATAAAGAGAAGCCGTCCCTCAACGGTCCGGCTTCCCTTCTTCTGTCATCCTTTTTAAATTCACAAATAGACGGCACCTTATCACTGAACAATCTTCCTGGTTGACTCCCGCTCCAGCACCGACGGCAGGGTACTGTAATAACGGACGGTAAGATTCGGTTTCCTTATTTTAGACAAAATACATTTTCCCGTCTGGTACCCCATATCGAACACATCAATGTCAACAACGGTCAGCATCGGCTTGAGTATCCGGGAAAGAGGGTATTCATCGAAGGTAATCACGCCCATTTCCTCCGGAATCCTTATCTGATGCTCTCTCAGCGCCATAACACAGCCATAGGCAATATAATTATTGGCGCATATGACGGCGTCCGGCAGCTCCCTCTGCTTTAAAAGTTCCTCCGTTCTGGCATAGCCGCTGTCACAGTCAGAATCCCCCTGACGCAGATTACCTTTTGGAATCAGCACATCATGCTCATTCAATACGGAAAGCACGCCCTCCAGACGGTGGCCGCTAATGCGGTCCTCCGACCGGCCTCCCAAAAAGGCCAGGGAACGGTAGCCGCATTTTAAAAGATGCTTCGCTGCCAGTTCTCCGCCCAGACGGTTATCAATATCTATCCAGCTGAAATGGCTGGGAAAATCCGGGTTTCCTATTACAATATGGGGAATTGCCTTCACCGTCACCAGTTCGTCCAGCGCCGGTGATACCACGGAGGCATGCAGCACCAGGCCGTCCGCTTCCTTGGAGTCAAATATTTTTTCCACAAACTCGCAGGCCTGCTCCGCCGATATGCTTTTGACACAGAGCAGATAGCCCTTCTTTGCTACCGCCTCTTCCATACCGGACATGATTTCGAACATATGAGGATTATGGAACCCGGCGTTTTTTCCCAGCATCGTCAAAAACAAAATCGTTCTTGTAGACTGCCTCGCAAAATTACGTGCGCGTGCATTGGGATGGTATCCCAGCTCACGCATCACCTGCTCCACCCGGTCAATAGTGGCCTGTGAAATGGAACCGGAGCCATTCATCACCTTGGAAACCGTAGCTGCAGATGTATGCGCGGCCGCTGCAACATCCCTGATCGTCACCGACATATTTTTTCCCCCGTTTTCCCGCTTTTTACTATCACAAAGCCTCTGCTTTCCAGCTTATACCCTTCAAGCCTCCTCTGCCACAGAAGCTTTCCCTCCAGCCACTCCTGGTTAAGCGTCATCGTACTGTCTTCCATATTTAAAGCGATTAAAATCTCCTCAGCCTCCAGAAAACGCCGGTAGACATACAGCCTGCTGCCGGACGCCGCACTGACTGCCCCATAACCGCCGCGCCGCAATGCCTCCTCCTGCCGCCGCAGACGTATCGCTTTTTTATAAAAAAGCTGCTGCCTGCTGTATCCTGTGTCCGCAGCTTTTGACACTGCCGCCCTTTCCCAGGGCATGGCCTGTCTGTAGTCATCCTCGCACAGGCCCGTAACCCCCAGCTCATCCCCATAAAAAACAGACGGCATTCCCGGAAAGGTCATCAGAAAAAGCACGGCAAGCTCATAGGCCTCCTCGTCTCCGCCGCAAAGAGAGGAAAAGCGGCTCACATCATGGCTGTCCAGAAGGTTCATCTGTGCAAAAACACTCTGTTCCCGGTAACGCATACGCATATGGGTTACCCTGCCGTCAAAGGCTGCTGCATCTATTGTTTTTTCCGCAAAAAAGCGTCGGCAGTGCTTCCGGAAGTCATAGTTCATAGTGGAATCAAACATCGTTCCATCCAGCCAGTGCCCTGCGCTCTCCCACACCTCACCAATGAGTATGGCCTGGGGATTTACCTCCCTGACGGTCTTAAAAAAACGCCTCCAGAATCCGTCGTTCACCTCACTGGCCACATCCAGCCGCCAGCCGTCAATTGCGAATTCACGCAGCCAATAAGCGCCCACATTACAGAAATACTCCGCCGCCGCTTCCTGATCCGTGGCAAGCTTCGGCATCATGCGTTCATAGCCAAAGCACTCATAATCAGGAACAGCCTCCGGGTCCTCCTGACGTATTACAGGAAAGGCAAGGCGGTAGAACCAGTCACAGAAGGAAGCTTCCCTGCCCTTTTGCACTACCTCCTCAAAGGCATCAAAATGCCATCCGCAGTGATTGAACACACCGTCTATAATAACGCGTATCCCATGATTGTGAAGAGTTTTCACAAGCTCTCTGAAATCCTCATCGGTTCCAAAGCAGGGATCCACATGATAATAATCTATAATATCATACTTATGATATTCTCCCGCTGCAAATATCGGATTAATATAAACGGCATTAAATCCCATTTCCTCCAGATAATCCGCATTTTCCGCTATACCGAGCAGAGTGCCTCCCCGTTTTCCCCGGACCGTCTTTCCCTGATAGTAAAAACAGCTTTCCCTGCCGCTGATCCACCTCTTTCCCGTGGCAAAGCTGTCAGGGAAAATCTGATAAACCACCGCATCCGCTGCCCAGGACGGAGGACAGACCAGATCCGCCCTGTGCATATAGGGATACTGATAATATTCTGAACGGTCATCAACACAGGCTTCTGAAAAAAAATCCCCGTAATAGAGCAGTCTTTCTTCACCGCAGCGCAGTTCAAAATAATAGCAGAGACGGCGGTATGGACTGCTAAAGGCCACCTCATAGTAATCAAACCTTTCATCCTGTGCCGCCACCCTCATGGAAAGGGAGTGAAACACCACCGGCGTCTGCCTACAGGCCCGGTCACCGTAGTGCAGATAACAGGCATCCAGATCTCCCCGCCCGGCGCGAAGCCTGAAAACCATCCGCTCCCCATCCAACGCATACGCGTATTGCGACATTGGGATATGTAAAACTGCGTCTTTATTCATAATTCATCCTCTCACCCCTTCACTCCGCCAGAAGTCAGCCCTGTCGTCATATTTTTCTGCAACGCAAAGAAAATAATAAGAATGGGAATGGAAACCACAATGGACGCTGCCGCAAATACCGGCCAGCTGCCGCTCATTTCCGTTGCCTGCAGGGAATACAGGCCGGCAGCCAGTGTAAAGGTTCCTTCTCCTGTCATAAAATTAATCGCAAAAATATATTCATTCCACACATAAATGAGTACCATCATGCCGGTGACAACGATCGTTGGCCTGGCCAGCGGCAGTACGATCCGGGTCACAAGCTTTACCGGGCCGGCGCCGTCAATCATGGCCGCCTCTTCAATTTCCAGGGGTATGGTGTCGAAATATCCCTTCATATTCCACAATGCAAATACAGCCATCGTTCCCGTATACACAATCACCAGCCCAAGCCTGCTGTTGATCAGCCCCAGGGGGCTTAAAAGCTTATACAGCGCCGTCATGGACAGCAGCGCGGGAAAGGCATAGAGCAATATCAGAAGACGCAGGATCACCCTCCTGCCCGGAAACCGTTTCCTGGAAAATACATAAGCCGCCGGAATTCCTGTTCCCAGCGAAATTCCTACCGCAGCGGCTGCCATAAGCATACTGTTTCCAAACCATCTCACAATGGGTTCTTCCACAAATACGGCCCGGTAATTGCGCAGCGTCAGCTGTTTGGGTAAAAAGGAAAATTCCGAGCTTAACAGGCTGTTATTTGCATTCAGGGAAACGGAAAACGCGTACAGCACGGGAACCAGCACCAGAAAACAAAGCACGATAAAAAAGAGATTCACCAGGAGCAGCATTGCTGCTTCTCTGATTTTTTTGCCGGATTTGCGTGTCATCACATGTCCTCCTTTGTCTTTTTGCCTGTCAGGCAGGAAAACAGTATCAGCATGATAAAAATCAAAATGGATACCGCCGAGCTGTAGCCATAGTTGTTCGTAATAAAAGCATTTTCATAAGCATAGGTCAGAATCGTATGAATGTTGGCCCCGGTTTTCCCGCCTGCCTGCTGCGTCATCAGATAGATCACGTCAAATTGCTTAAAGGTCGTAAAAGTGGTGATGATGACCGAGGGTGCAATAATCGGGCGTATCATGGGAATCGTTATATATCTGGTGCGTTCCAGCCATCCGGCTCCGTCCAGCAGCGCGCTTTCGTAGAAGCTTTTTTCCACGCTTTGCAGAGCGCCGTCTATGATTGTGATCATAAAAGGCAGCGCCAGCCACAGATTCACCACCGTGCAGCACAGGAACGCGATTCCATCGCCGGAAAGCCACCGCGCCGGTTCCAGTCCCAGACGGGAAAGCCATTGATTCAAAAGCCCGAACTGGGAGTTGAACATCCCTGTCTTCCACAGCAGGATGGAAACATAGCCCGGCATGGCCCATGGAAAAATCAACAGTGTCTTATACAGACTGCGCAGCCGCAGTCCACGCAAATTCAGCAGGCTGGCAAGCACGTAGGCTATCACCAGCTGCAGAACCATATTTACCAAGGTCCAGACCACTGTAAGAAGCAGCGCCCGAAGAAAACCATTATCAAATACCAGCAATGCGTCCCTGTAGTTCTTCAAGCCGATAATTTCATAATCAAACCAGTGATACACATTCATATTAGTCAGAGATATGTAGCCCGTATAAATGATTGGAAAGATTACGATCAGCAGAATCAGAATCAGTGAAGGCGCCGACCACAGGTATGCCATAAATATTTCCTTCCTCTTATCCGTCCTTTTCCCCCTCCTGTTTTCCATTTGCTTCACCCGCTTACGCTCCTTTCCCCTGCGTTTTTTTCTACTTCATCTGCTCGATCAGTCGGAGCGCTTCCTTCTGTGCGGACGCACAGCTTTCCGCCGTATCCTTTCCGCTCATGTTGATATCTACAAGAAGATTTCCGGCCACGGTCCACATAACGTCCATTTCCGGACGATTTGGCATGGGCACCGCATTTTCCGCAGTCTGCTTCATAGCCATTACCACATCATCGGAAAGAATTTCGTCCATTTCATAACAGGCCTCAATGGCAGGTGCGCAGCCGCTGGCCTTGGCAAGCGTTACCTGCAGGCCGGGATCCATCAGCAGGCGCAGCACCTTTTCCACCGCTTCCTTCTTGTTCTCTCCTGCGATTTTCAGCACCTGGATTCCCTGAACACCACTGTAAGGAGCCAGAGGCATACCTGTCTCATCCACGACCGGCATAGGCGCAATTCCCAGATCCATTCCCGTCTGATGCACAGCAGGTACCAGCCATGGCCCCGCAATCGTAGCATGGGCCTTTCCCTCATTAAACAAGGTGTTTACCGTAGAATATTCGCTTTCTCCAGGCATCAGCTCCACAAATTTTTTATGATATTCCAATGCCTCCTCGGTCTGGGGCAGATCCAATCCCGGTTCTCCCAGGGAATTCATAATATATCCGCCGAAGCCGTGAATCCAGCCGGCACTGTAATAGGCCGTGCTGTGCTGTTCCACGAAGCCATAATGGCCTCCTCTGGTATTTTCCTGCATATAGGCATACAGCTCCTCCGTTGTTGCCGGCACCTCCGTTTCCTTCATATAACGCTTGTTGTACATAAATAAAAGTGTTTCATAATACACAGGAAGCTGGTAAATCTGCTCCTGATATGTAGCGGCCTGAAGAGTCATATCCATATACTGATCCAACTCCTTCCTGGGAATGAAATCAGTAATGGGCGACAGAATCCCCATTTCTGCGTATACACCAATCTTATCATGGGCAAAAAAATACATATCCGGCGCCGCCGTTGGATCATTGCCTACCATTTTCAGGGCTTCGGTCAAATCACTTTTTCGTTCCAGCTTTACCGTAATCTCCGGCGCCAATTGATCCAGCTGCTTCTGCAATACCTGGGCTACCGCATCCTCCTTATCGTGCCAGATTGTAATCGCTGACGCATCTGTCCCCACTGCTTTGCTCCGGCCGCAGCCGCCCAGGGCTGCGGCGGCTGTTACCATGGCAAGTACCGTACATAGTATTTTCTTTCTCATTCCGTCTCCTGTTCTCCGGCTATTGCTTCTTTTTCCGGATGATAATAACTCCTGCCGTCACCGCTGCAGCCACTATGATGATTACCGCAATTATGACAGGGACACCGCTGCTTTTCTGTATTTCAGCCGGGCGGGTATCTTCGGTATCCGCCGCCGATGCGCCCTCAGAAGATTCCGCCGCTGGTTCCTGCACGGTCTCCGATCCGCCTTTCGAAACTGCTTCCTCATTCCCCTCTTTTTCCGGTGCTTCATAGGAAATCACAGCATCCTCAGGACTGTTCACAACCACCCATACATCCTTTCCCGGTTCCACGGAAAGATCCGCAGTTTGTATACTTCCTTCCGAACTGTTAACAATCACGGAATTAATCCAGCCGGGCACCTGCTTTTTCAGCCAGCCGGAAGCATCCTCCTCCAGTGCTTCGCCGGGCCAGGCTGCAAAAGCATTCGTTCCGTCAGGCGCAGACCATGCCCACAGACAGGGAGCATCCCAATTTTCAGGCGTTTTTACCCAGACAGTGATATCGGGGACCTCCTCCGCATCCGGATCATCATAACTGAAGTCATAGCTGCCGTCCGCTTCCACGGTTACCCATATTTCCGCAGGATCTATAGAGATATCTTCGGTTTGGATCTCCCCGTCCTTTGCATTTACAATGAGGGAATTTATCCAAACCGGTACCTCAGCTTCATACCAGCCATTTTCCGCAGGGGTAAGCGCTTCGCCGGGCCAGGCGTCAAAAACATTCTTCCCATCCGGTGCAGACCAGGCCCACAGACAAGGATTTTCCCAGCTTTTATCCGTTTTTACATGGACTGTAAATTTCTCCACATATTCCGGGATATCCCCTTTTGTCTGTTTCTCCGTTGTAATCTGCACCTTCTCAGCATCTTCCACGGTAACCCATGTGTTTTTTCCGTCCAGGACAAGCTCATCTGTCTGAACACTTCCTTCTTTAGCGTTTATAATCACATGATCCGCCCAGGCCGGAATCCATGTATAATACCAGCCGGCATTGTTGGTGTCTGTATCCAGTTTTCCGCCGGGCCAGGCTGCAAATGCGTTGTTTCCGGCCTCATCCCATGCCCAGATACAGGGATTTTCCCAGTCTTCCGGTACCTGTACGTAAATTGCGGCCCTTTCCTCTTCATTTTCCGCCAGTGCAGTAATCGGCACCGCAAAGACGGCAAGCAGCAGGATAAGCAGCGCCTGCCTTACGTCGCGCAGTATTCTGTGCCCACATAAAAATTGTCTTACCTTGTTCCGTTTGTTTGACATAACCCTTCCTCCTAGTATAATAATGGTGTAGTCAAGAACGACTACTGGTTAACAGTTACAAAGTCCAATCTAATAAATCTATATAGATATAACGGAAGGAGGAGTTCCCCCTCCATCAGAAGTTATAGGACA
>NZ_VUMI01000058.1 GCF_009696275.1 Eisenbergiella porci | reverse complement strand
GTTTGATTGTTTAGACAACGAAATCTACTAACCGATGGAACGCCGTGTGCGGTGAAAGTCGCATGCACGGTGTGAAGTGGGGGAAAAGCCTGAGATGATATCAGGGGCTTACCTATCACTATAAAACAGCGACTTTATCTGCCTGCTCAATCAGGCCAGCGGCGACCGGAAAATCCTTGCGGAACGGCTGAACATTTCGCCCCAGCAATTACGGTATGTGGACAATTCCGAACCCGGCGAGGGGCTTCTCATTTACGAAAATGTGATCCTGCCCTTTAAGAACCCCATCCCGAAAAACACCCAGCTCTATCAGATCATGACGACCCGGTTAGGCGAGGGGGCGACGGTATGAGGCACAAGGAGGTGAAGTCATGGAACCCTTAAAACCCCGCGACAAGGTAACGCAGCACATGACCCGCGACGGCCTGACGCTGGATAACCAGACCACCGGCGAAAGCGTCAATGTGTCCAGCCGGGAGGCCGAGCAGGAATACACTACCCAGCCGGAGGGCGCGGCGGAAAAAATACTGGAACGGGCGGACGAACTGCACGACCGCCACAAGGCAAAGAAAACGGCCAAGGACACCGGGGAAGCCGCAGCGCAGGCCACCGGCCCCGTTTCCCGGTTGCAGTTTACCGCCGAGGAACGGGCCTCCCCGGAGCTGGCCCCGTATATCAAAAAGGCGGAAAAACGGGCGGATCAGCTGGAAGCGGCCAAAGAAGCCTTGCCGAAAAAGCGTGTCGTCACCAAGGAAACCGTTTATGACGAGGCCAAGGGCAAGGCCAAAAGCAGGCTGTATTTTGACAAGGTGGAGAAAGCCCCTCCCCAGCTCAAACCAAACCCGGCCAGCCGCCCCATACAGGAAGCCGGGCTTTACCTCCACGGAAAAATCCATGAGGTAGAACACGAAAATGTGGGCGTGGAGGGCGGCCACAAGGGGGAGGAACTGGCGGAACGGCAGGCGGGCCGCATGATCCGCAGCGGCGTTCACCGCCACAAGCTCAAACCCTACCGGGCCGCAGCCAAGGCCGAGCGAAAGTCCATCGCCGCCAACGCCGAGTTTGTGTATCAAAAATCCCTGCGGGATAACCCGGAGCTGGCGCAGGCGGCCAAGAACCCTGTTTCCCGCTTTTGGCAGAAACAGCACATCAAGCGGGAATATGCCAAGGCAGCAAGGGCGGCGGGCCAGACCGCACAGGGGGCCGCAAGCACCGCCAAGACCACGGCTGCCGCAGCCAAGAAAGCCGCAGAGAAAAGCAGACAGGCCGCGTCCTTTGCCGCCCGGCACTGGAAAGGGGCGCTGATCGTTGGCGGCGTGGGCCTCATGCTCCTGTTGGTGATGGGCGGCCTGCAATCCTGCACTGCCATGTTTGGCAGCACCGGGACGGGCCTTGCCGCCACCTCCTATCTCTCCGAGGACAGCGATATGCTGGGAGCCGAAGACGCCTATGCCGCGCTGGAAGCAGACTTGCAGCACGAACTTGACAACTACGAAAGCCTGCACCCCGGCTATGACGAATACCGTTTCGATCTGGACGAGATCAAGCATGACCCCTATGTGCTGACCTCCATCCTCTCCGCGCTGCATAACGGCGTGTTCACTTTGGGGGAGGTACAGGGCGACCTTGCCATGCTCTTTGAAAAGCAATACATCCTGACCCAAACCATCGAAACGGAAACCCGCTACCGCACCGAAACGAGGACAGACAGTGAGGGAAACACCTACACCGTGGAAGTCCCCTACACTTACTACATCTGCAATGTGAAGCTGGAAAACTTTGACCTGTCCCACCTGCCCATCTACATTCTCACCGAGGAACAGATGGGCTTTTATGCTGCCTATATGCAGACTTTGGGCAACCGGCCAGACCTGTTCCCCAACGGCAGCTATCCCCACGCCTCCACCCCGAAAGAGCCGACCTACTATGAAATCCCCCCGGAGGCGCTAAAGGACGAAGCCTTTGCCGCTATGATCGCCGAGGCGGAAAAGTATGTGGGCTATCCCTATGTGTGGGGCGGCAGCTCCCCAAGCACCAGCTTTGATTGTTCCGGCTTCATTAGCTGGGTCATCAATCATTCCGGCTGGAATGTAGGACGCCAGACGGCGCAGGGGCTTTACAACATCTGCACCCCTGTTTCCCCGGAGCAGGCCAAGCCCGGCGACCTTGTATTTTTCGTTGGCACTTATGATACTGCCGGGATGTCCCATGTGGGGCTGTATGTGGGAAATTCGGTCATGCTGCACTGCGGCGACCCCATTTCCTACACGAACCTCAATTCAAGCTACTGGCAGCAGCATTTTTATTGTTACGGGCGTTTGCCTTAAACGCCAGAAAGGAGTAAATCACTATGGCAATGAACAAATTGGAGCGCATTGAAAAGGATATTGAGAAAACCAAGGGCAAGATCGCGGAGCTGCAAAAGCAGCTTCGGGAGCTGGAAGCAGCCAAGACCGAACAGGAAAACTTGCAGATCGTTCAGCTTGTGCGCGGCCTCAACATGACCCCGCAGGAGTTCGCCGCCTTTGTACGCGGCGGCGCGTTGCAGGCGGCCCCGGCCCTGATCCCGGACTTTGAACAGGAGGACAACGCCCATGAAGAAATCTAAACTGTTCCGCACCTTGACGCTGGCTTTGGCTGCTGCGCTCTGCATGGCGACCACGACCGTTACCGCCTACGCCGGGGGCGCTGCCCCTGACCCTGTGCCGCTGCCGGAAACCACCGAGGCCCCCGCAGAGGTGCCGGAGGAAACCGAAGAACCTACCACCGGCGGCATGGAGCCGGAGGGCGTACCTGTTACCCCGCAGGGCAACGCCGCGCTGGTGGATGATTTTTTCGGGGATAAGCAGCTTATCACCGTCACCACCAAGGCCGGGAATTATTTTTACATCCTGATCGACCGGGCCAACGAGGACAAGGAAACG
This sequence comes from Eisenbergiella porci, assembly GCF_009696275.1. Lineage (GTDB taxonomy): Bacteria > Bacillota > Clostridia > Lachnospirales > Lachnospiraceae > Eisenbergiella > Eisenbergiella porci. The sequence continues at coordinate 32,995 of NZ_VUMI01000058.1, read as the reverse complement.
GCGGTGCATTTCCTCAACCAAGTGGACGACGCCGACCTGCAAGCCTTGTTGGAGGACGGGAAAAAAGAGCCGGAGGTCTGCACCTGTACGGCTAAATGTCAAGCCGGGGCCGTCAATACGGCCTGCCCGGTCTGTAAAAACAACCTGACCGCCTGCAACGGGCCGGAGCCGAAGCCCCAGCCGGAGGAAGAAAAGCCGCAGGAGGAAAAGCCAAGCGGCATGGGCGGCCTTGTGGTGTTCTTTGTGGTGGTGCTGCTGGGCGGCGGCACAGCCCTCTACTTCCTGAAATTCAAAAAGGAAAAAGCCGACACCACAGGCAATGATGATCTGGCCGAGTATGACTTTGGCGAGGACGAGGATGACGAGGACGAAGCCCCGGAGCCGGACGAGGATATGATAAGTGAAGATGGAAATAAGGAGGACGAGGTATGAGCTATCAGTTAGTAATTGCAGAGAAACCAAGCGTCGCCCGCAGCATTGCGGGCGTGATCGGCGCGGACAAGAAACAGGACGGCTACATGGAGGGGAACGGCTATCTGGTGAGCTGGTGTATCGGCCACCTTGTTTCCCTTGCCGATGCCGGGACTTATGACGAGCGTTTCAAAAAATGGCGCTATGACGACCTGCCGATTGTGCCGCAGGAGTGGCAGTACATCATTCCCGACGCTAAGAAAAAGCAGTTTGACACCCTGCGTTCTTTGATGGAGCGCCCCGATGTCACCGGCCTTGTGTGCGCCACCGACGCCGGACGCGAGGGGGAATTGATTTTCCGTTTCGTCTACCAGATGGCAGGCTGCAAGAAACCGTTTCAGCGCCTTTGGATTTCCAGCATGGAGGACGCGGCTATCAGGGACGGCTTCGCCCATCTGAAACCGGGAGCCGATTATGATAACCTGTATCAGTCGGCCCTTTGCCGGGCGCAGGCGGATTGGCTGGTGGGGATCAACGCCACCCGGCTGTTCTCCATCCTCTACCACAAGACCCTGACCGTGGGCCGTGTCCAGACGCCGACCCTGAAAATGCTGGTTGACCGGGAGGCCAAGATCAGCAGCTTCCAGAAAGAGAAATATCACATCGTCCAGATCGCGGCGGGCGGCATGGAGGCGGCCAGTGAACGCATGGGAAACGCAGACGACGCCAAGGCGCTGAAAGCTGCCTGTGAAACGGCGCAGGCCGTTTGTGTATCGGTAATACGGGAGAAAAGGACGGAGCAGCCGCCCCGCCTCTATGACCTCACCACCTTGCAGCGGGAGGCAAACCGCCTGTTTGGATTTACCGCCAAGCAGACCCTTGACTATGCACAGCAGCTCTATGAAAAGAAGCTGCTGACCTATCCCCGCACCGACAGCCAGTATTTGACCGATGATATGCTGCCAACGGCGGAAAGCCTTGTGTCCGGCCTGTGGCCGCTGCTTCCCTTTGCAAAGGGGCTTGACCTGTCCTCGCAGTTTGGCCGGGTGCTGAACAGCAAAAAGGTAAGCGACCACCACGCCATTGTCCCGACGATGGAATTTGTGCAGAAAGGCTTTGATGGGCTGGCCGAGGGGGAAAAGAAACTGCTGTCCCTTGTGTGCTGCAAGCTGCTGTGCGCCGTGGCTGCGCCCCATGTATATGAAGCTGTCACCGCTACATTCACCTGTGCCGGGAACACCTTTACCGCCAAAGGAAAGACCATTCTCACTCCCGGCTGGAAAGAGCTTGACCGCCGCTTTAAGGCGTCGTTCAAAACAGACGCCGACGACACCGCCCCGGAGCCTGCGCGTGAACTGCCGGAGATCACCGAGGGCCAAACCTTTGACAAGGTAACTGCCGCCGTCACCGAGCATTTCACAGCACCGCCAAAATCCTACACCGAAGATACTCTGCTTTCCGCTATGGAGCGCGCCGGTGCGGACGATCTGCCGGAGGACGCCGAGAGGCAGGGATTGGGAACCCCGGCCACCCGCGCCTCCATCTTAGAAAAACTGGTGCAGATGGGCTTTGTGGAGCGCAGGGGCAAACAGCTACTTCCCACCAAGGACGGCCACAACCTTGCCTGCGTGCTGCCGGAGGCGCTGACCTCTCCCCAGCTTACGGCACAGTGGGAAACGGAGCTGACGGCCATTGCCAAGGGGCAGGCCGACCTGGAGGGCTTCATGGCTGGCATTGCAGAAATGACAAGGAGCCTGATTTCCCGATATTCGCAGATTAGCGAGGACGCGCAGAAGTTGTTTCAAACCGAGCGTGTGGTTATCGGCAAATGTCCGCGCTGCGGGGAAAGCGTCTACGAGGGCAAAAAGAACTACTACTGCGGAAACCGGGCCTGCCAGTTTGTCATGTGGAAGAATGACCGATTTTTTGAGGAACGGGGCAAGGCGTTCACCCCGAAGATCGCCGCCGCGCTGCTCAAAGACGGAAAAGCAAAGGTAAAGGGCCTGCGCTCCATGAAAACCGGCAAAACCTATGACGGGACGGTGCTTTTGGCCGATACCGGCGGCAAGTATGTGAACTACCGCGTGGAACAGAGGGGCAAAAACTAAAAACAGCAAGCATAGGGAGTGTAGCCACACTCCCGGCAAAATCCCTGACCCGGCGCACCTGCCGGGCCGGGGATTTTCTCGTTGGGGAAGCCCCAACCCCTACACTCTTGCAATTTATAATTATTGTATTTATTTCAATTTTTCGTAATGATATAATAAAACAAAATGTAAGAAAGAGGGGGAAGTTATGCAGGAAATGACACATAGGCACACCCGTGAATTAGATATGTTTTACAACGAGCATAGAGATGCCTGTACGAATTGTAGCAGAAAATTTCAAAATGGTATGTGTGCGCATTTGGGATATGATACAGAAAGAAATCCTGTTGTTCTTTGTGATGATTGCGCATATTTGCTATCAGAAACCGTAATTCGTTATCATTGGACGAAACTAGAATATGAAAAAGTTTCGCCAGAATCTAAACTTTGGCGTTACATGGATTTAAGCAAGTTCCTTTCAATGATTGGTAAAAAGTCACTATATTTTGCATCTGCGGAATCATTTGAAGATATATTTGAGGGTGCAAAAGGCACATTGGAACGGAAAGAAAAATGGGACGCATTTTATCTTGATTTTTTTAGAGATGCAATTCAAACCGCGCCCGGCATGAAACCAGAAGACTTAACAGACGAATACATTGAGGAAAATACAACACGTTTGTTGTCCGAGTTGAACGCCAGTGGAAATGCCCGAAGAAAACATACATTTATAAGTTGTTGGCATTGTAACGAATCTGAATCAGAAGCAATGTGGAAATTGTACTCAACAAATGTGAACAATGCACTTGCAATTCAAACTACATACCAACAGTTGTATGAGGCTCTTGACAAAGACCCCACAATAGAAATTGGGAAAGTCAAATATATTGATTTTTCCAAAAGATTTTCTTCCGTAAATGGTTCGTTCTGGTATAAACGAAAAGCATTTGAACACGAGAGAGAAGTCCGCGCTATTTGCTGATGTGTGATAAAGAAGTAGTAGAAGTGTAAAAAATTTTGCCGTTCCTATCCGGCGTTTGCGCATTGCGCCGGATAGGTCGGGCGGTCATTCGGGCAGGTCTACCTTGCCAACGAAAGAGTAATAAATATCAATGTCCTGTCTGCGTGTGCCGTTCTCGTCATAGCTGCACTCATGCACAACGATTTTCTCCACAAACTCACGCAAAAGGGTAGGGGTAAGTTCTTCAAAGCTGGTGTACTTGCGGACAACATTCATAAACTTTTCTGCGTTTACCGTGGCTTCCTGCGCTTTGGAAAGCTCTGCCCGGATAGCGGCGGCTCTCTCTTTCAGTTCTTTCTGCTCGGCTTCATAGTCTGCCGACAGCTCCGTGAAACGCTCGTCTGAAATGCGCCCGGTCACGCTGTCCTCATACAGCCGCTTGAAGATAGCGGATAACTCGCTGATACGCTTCTCGGCGGCTTCCAGCTCCTTTTTCCTTGCGGCGTTCCTGCGCTTGCCCCCGTCCTCGTTCTGCTCGATCAGCAGCTTCATAAACCGGGCTTCGTGCTTCGCTGCATAGCTGGTGACTTTCCGCAGATTGTCGGTCACTCCGGCGGTCAACAGGTCGGTGCGGATAAAGTGCGCCGTACAGTCACGGGTACGCTTCTTGTAGCTCCCGCAGATATAACAATCCTGCTTGCGGGTGGCGTTCTGGTAACGCTGCTGGTAAAGGACGCTGCCGCAGTCGGCACAAAAGAGTATGCCGGAGAATAAGCCCACTTCATCATAGCGGTTCGGGCGTTTGCGCTGCTTGCGTAACTCCTGCACACGCTCCCACATCTGGGTGTCAATGATAGGCTCATGGTGGTTCTCGAAAATCGCCTGTTTCTCAATGGGGTTCTCTACGCTGTGCTTGGTCTTGTAGGACGGCTTCTCCGTCTTGAAGTTTACCAGACAGCCCGTGTACTCCCTGTTTTCAAGGATATGTACCACGGTATTGGTCGCCCACTTGCACTCATAGCCGGGGTGGTAGCGGCGGGTGCTTCCCGTCCGACGGTATTCCAGCGTTCCCGGCGTGGGGATCTCCTGCTCTGTGAGCATACGGGCTATCTTGGTCGGCCCGTTCCCGGCAAGGCACAAGCTGTAAATCTGCCGCACAACAGGGGCGGCTTCCCCGTCAATGATAAAATTTTCGTCCTCGTCCATAAAGTAGCCGTATACGGGTTTGCTCGTGACGGGCTTCCCGCTCATACCCTTAGACCGTTTTACTGCTTTGATTTTCTTGCTCGTATCTCTCACCAGCCATTCGTTAAAAATGTTCCGCAGAGGGGCAAAATCATTGTCGCCCTGTGCGCTGTCCACTCCGTCATTGATAGCGATAAAGCGGACGCCTTTCTGTGGGAAAATCATTTCCGTATACATTCCCACTTGCAGATAGTTTCGCCCTAACCGTGACATATCCTTGACGATAACGGTGCCGACTTTTCCGGCTTCAATGTCCGCAAGCATGGCTTGAAAACCGGGTCTTTGGAAGTTCGCCCCAGAATAACCGTCATCTGTGTACCATTGCAGATTGGAAAAGCCGTTCTGCTTCGCATAGGTTTCAAGAATACGCTTCTGGTTTGAAATAGAATTGCTCTCACCTTGCAGCTCGTCCTCGTGGGATAATCTCGGATAAAGGGCGGTAATAAGGTTTCGGGTGGTCTGTCTTAACATAGTGTCCTCCATTTCCGACAGCCAGCCCCACTATTCCGTATGACTATCATACCACACGCCGGGGCTGGCTGTACAGTCCTTTCTGCTTCTTTACGTCCCGTCAAATTGCCGATTTTTGTGTAGCAGCTTCCGCTTCCAGCACTTTCAGCATTTTATCGGCGGCGGTGGCGGTGGTGTCCTGCTTGAAATAGCCGGAAACGACAAGGACAGAATTACCTATGCGGATTTCCGTCACGCAATCCGGGCGGCGGGTGCTGCGGTCATTCTTTGGGGTGTTGGTCATAGGCGGCTCTCCTTTCTGTTCATCAGCTTTTTCAGTTGTCCCATTTTCTCCTGCGCCGTGGCTTTTCGGAAGTTGCTCCCGGTAAAGCGGACAGGAGAACACATTTCAATCAGACGGTCATAAATGCGGGCGTGGGCGGTGTCCTCCGGGTGCTGCAAGTCCTCCAGCGTGAGATTAGTCGTGACGATCAGCGGCCTGCCGCTGCGGTAACGGCTGTCAATCACGTTGTAGACCTGCTCTAAGCCGTATTCCGTTCCCCGTTCCATTCCAAAATCGTCAAGGATAAGCAGCGGGAAGCTGCAAAGTCGGGAGATATATTCATTCCTGCCCTCAAAGCTGGCGGCAAGGTCACCCAATATCAATGCAAAGTTTGTCATGCACACGGGGATTTCACGCTCCATAAGGGCATTTGCGATACAGCCCGCAAAATAGCTCTTGCCTGTGCCAACGCCGCCCCATAGCAGATAGCCAATGTTGCGCTCTTTCATGGTTTCCCAGTTCTCCACATAGAAATGGGCGTGTTCCATTTGCGGGCACTTGCCGTTGTCGTTCTCAAACGTCCAGCCCTGCATAGCCGGGTCTGTAAAGCCCCGCCGCTTCAACCGCTCGACAGTTTCAAGGTGACTGCGCTGTTTCTCTGCGGCTTCCCGTTCCTCACGCTCTGCCCGCTGGCAGTCACATTCTGCCGGGTGGCGGTCACGCCCCAGCCATGCGGCGGTTTCTTTGGGGAAATAGCCCTCTTTGGGCTTGTGGCACTTCCCGCAGTATAAAAGCCCGTCCTCGCCGGTGTAGTCCTCCGGCTCCGGCGTGGTGTCGGTCATATTCAAAATCATTTCATCAAATCCATTCGTCATAAGCTCTCGCCCTCCTTACAGGTATAATCGGGTATGCCCTTTTTCGGGGCTTTCTTGGCTGCGTCCTCCTGCGCCCACTTGAAAATCGTGGCTGCATGGCTCTTGTATTTCCTCCCGCTGGAAGCGATATGGCAGGATAGGCGGTCAATGTAATACTCCCACTTGCCGGGAAGCTCTGTTTTCAGCCCGTCAAGCTCCGTATCGGAAAGAATGACATTGTGGTATCTGCCATAGGCGGCGGGGGCGGGGTGTCCCGTTTCTAACTCTCTCTCTTTTTCTATTTCTATATCTATCTCTTTCTCTATCTCTATCTCTGGTGGACAAATGTCCGCTCGATATGGTGGACATTTGTCCGCCCCTGTCTGCGGCAGGGCTTTTTGTTCCTGCAAAGCCAGCCGCGCCCTGCGCTTGCGCTCCCCCTCGGTAGAGGACTGGCCGATTAAAAGCTCAATGTTGCTCATGTAGAGTGCGCCGCTTGGCAAAGGCTCCACAAGCCCCAGCTTCATAAAGATTTTCAAAGCTCTCTCTACGGTACCTACCTGCTGGCGGGTAATGGTCGCAATCATCTGGGCGGTGTAGGGGATATTCTCGTCAAGCTGCAATTTCCCGCCGTTTTTCAGCGATTTCAAGTACAGCTTCAAGAGAATGTTGGAATAGATAACGCCGTCCTGCATACTTTCCAGCAGAACGATTGCATCATCGTCAAAATAGCTCTCTTTCAGCTTGAGGTAGTAATATTTGCGGTTATCTGCCATAGGCTGCGTCCTCCTTTTTCCAGCGTTTGGAATAATAGCGAGGGCATAGTATGATAACCGCCCGGAAGCTCTGTTTGCAGTCACGGGTGCAGCCCCGGCATAGGTCGTTGTAAGTGATACGGTTGCGGTGGTTGAGGAAGAAAGACCATTCCAGCCGCCGCTTCTTGCTCATTCTCGGCAATGGTAAGCTCCTTTCTGCCGTTCCTATCGGTGTAGCGGGATAGGGGGCATTTTCTGTATGTTCTCGGTATCATTTTCGGGCTTTTTCTGCCCTGTAAGCCCCGTTTGGAAGTCGGGGAGTATTGCGGTAAGGGTTCATATCATACCTGTATTTTTGTAGGGTTTCGGTATCATTTCGGGGCGGTCTTTAACGCTCCTGTTCACGCTTTTTCTGCTGGCTCGGTGCGCCCCTTAAAATCTGGTCGATATTGCGTCTGACTGTCTGAAGCTCCTGCGCCCGCTGGCGTTTCTCCCGGTAGTCGTTATATCCGGCGTTCTTCTGGACGGTAAGCTGCTCAATCTCCCTTTGCAGGGCTTTGCTGGCTGGCAGCTTGGTTATTCCATGCTCCCGGAAATAACGGGCGGCTGTGTCCGCTATGATAAAATCGCTTTCGTGCTGTTCCCGGTAGGCTCTCCGGGCTTTCTCCGATTTCTGCGCTTTCAGACCGTCACGGGCGGGCTTCGTGCCGATATAGCCCAAAAGGTTGCGCTGCAATTCCTTTTTCTCCCGGATAGCGGCTTCCAGCCCTTTCAGTCCGGCAAGGCTCTCCTGCGTGGCGGTGTTGGCTGCGGAAATGGCAGCGTCCAGCTCGTCCGGGGAAGAAAAGCCATACTGCTGGTAGAGCATGAGGGTAGCCGACATCTGTTTGAGGTTGTGCATGGTCGCCCACTTCTCATAGCCCCGTCCTTTCCCCTCGGCTCGCTTGGCGGCTATGTCTACCATGCGCTGTACAGCGTCATTGTTCGGGGCGTTTTTCGCTTCTTTTTTCGTCCGTAAGCGGTCTTTGATACTGCCGGGGTATTCCGCTATGGCTGCGGGTTTTTCGGCGGCTCTGGCGGCGTTCTGCTCCAAAACGGAGAGGACAGCAGCCCGGTCAAAATCGTCCCCCAGCTTCCGGGCGGTAATTGGCTTCGTCCTGTCCGGCGTGAGGTAACTTAGCCGCCCCCGGCTCTCCTTGACGGTCACACCATGCCGGAGAAGCAGGGCGGCAAACTCATCAAAGCCGGAAGCAGCGGCAAGGGCTTCCCGGATAGTCCGGCGCAGCTTCGCCTTATCCGTTTCAAACTTGGTCTGCCGGGGCGCGATACCGTCCGCAGCAATAGGGGCGTTGGCTCTGTCAAGGGCAGCCTGTCCTTTCTTCTGCGCCCAATACTCACGCTCGGTAATGCGTTCTTTGCTGCCGTTCAAAAGGTCTATCTGGTAAAGCCCCTCGCTGTGGCACATCTCCATGACTTCGGCTTTCAGATAGTTCATAGCTGCGTCCGTACAGCGGTGCTTGCAGCCTGCTTTCCTGTCCGCTGGCCTGTCCATGTGGGGCAGCATGGGAACCTCCGCAATCCGCAGACTGTTAATGACGATATGCACATGGATATTTTCGGTGTGGCTGTGTCCGTCCGGGTGGGTGCAGACAAGGGCCTGGTGTCCGGGGAAATGCTCGGCGCAGAACTTCTCGCCCAGCTCCTGCGCCCGATCAACGGTCAAGCCGTTGTCCGGGCCGTCCCGTGGGTCAAAGCTGATGATGTAGTGGTGGCTCTTTACGTCCTCCCGTTTCTGGTTCTTGCCGTAGCGGAGATTGGAGCGCATACAGGCAACGGCAAAATCCTCCCCGCCACAATTCAGAGAGGATATGCGGTAGTCTACCCTCGGTATGAGCCGCCCGTCTGCGTCAAGGGTGGGCTTCATGGTAAACTCGTCATGCTCGAATGTGAGGTATTTTTCAGCGTCCCCGTAGTTGGCATTTTTAGAGCTGATATGTTTGAGTATCGCCAACGGCTTCACCTACTTTCTGCAAGACTTCAAACTTCAAGGCGGCAAGGTCGGCGGCGGCTCCCCGCACTTCCTTTTCCAGCCCCCGGTAGGGGCTTCCGTATTCGTTCAGGCTCCGGGCAATCTGGTTTAAGTTGCCGCCGATTTTCCCGTACTCTGCCGTGAGCTTGGAGAGGGCGGCAAGCAGCCCGTCATTGACCGGGGAAACGGTGACAATGGGGCGTATGGTCGCTTTCCGTATGGCTTGCCGGATAAACTCGGACTGGCTGATTTCATAAGCCGCCAGCCGCCCGGTGAAGTCGGCGTATTCTTCATCGGTCATGCGGGTCTTTACCACATGACGGCGGTGGGGCGTATTGTATTTCTTTCGCATGGTCTGTGACCTCCTTTCTCGCCCGACAGGGCGCATAGCAGGGTTTGGGGAAGGCACTCCCCAACAAGATTCCCGCAGGGGCAAAAATAAGCGGAGAGCGAATTTTGGCACCTCGGTAGAATCTTGCTCTGAAAAACTCCGGCGTTCCCCGGCTCCCGTCCTTTCCGCTAACAAAACGTTTCAAAAGGGCTTTGCTACCCGCTATTCCGGCTTATCTTGAAAATTTTCCTTTCACTACCTACAACACCACGCAAAGCAAAATGGACGGAGATTTTTAGAATTTCCCCTCTATTCCCTACAACACCACGCAAGCCGGAATAGGCGGACAATGGCAGTATTTTTTTCTTTGATACCCTCTACGGATAAGTAAGGGATTTTGCCAACTGCGGCGGCTATTTTCCCTTTTGTTTTTTCATACTGGGGATTTTCAAAAATGCCAAACAGGAACGAAAAAAAGCAGCAAATCTGTTGAATAGATTTACTGCTTTCTGGTTGCCGGCGAAGCGGCGGTTATTCAGTTGTAGGCGGTAGGGCTATCTCCCAAAGCGGAACTTGAAAATAGCTGTGAGAAGCGTCTGGGTGATGTAGTCCTCTGTATCTTGGTCTACCCGTCCATTCACACGGGCGGCACATTGTATGCGGCGGCGGTAATACTGCAATACAGTTCCCACCGCTTCCGGCTCCCCGCTGGCGGCTTGGACGATTGTTTCATAGGGGAGAAGCCTATTATTTCTCATATGCCATTCCCTCCATTTCCGCTTGGAGCTGCCGTAGGGCTTTTCGGATATGGTAGCCCGCTGTGCTGCGGCTGCGCCCGTACTGTCTGCCAATTTCGTGCTGTGGAATACGCTTGAAAAAGGACAGGTAAATCATTTCCCGCTCCCGTTCGTCCAGCCGTGACAGGGCTTCCGCAAGTAAACCGCTGCTGAAAATGACCGTATCGCCGCAAAGGGTAAGTATGTATTCCTCGTCCGGCTCCGGGGCTTGGAAATATTCATCTGTCGTGCCTAAAGGGTAGTGCTTTTCGTCTGTGAGGTATTCAAGGGATATTTCTCTTTTGTGCTTCCTGCTCCGTGTCCTCGCTGCGTTGATCGTTGCATTTCGGATATTTAGTTTGTCAGCTTGACAAATAAAGGGTTAAGGAATATAATTAGATTCAGTATTATACAAGGAGTTAATAAATATGCGGCAAGGTATTCTTAAATAAACTGTCAATTTGATAGTGGGAACAAAAAGTAGCAGTCCCGTTTCACTTTTAATATGGGGCTTAGTTTTTTGTACCCAGTTTAAGAATACTTTTATCATGTAATTTTATATGCCCGAAAACATATAAGTGTTTTGGGGCTATTGGAGTTATTTACCCAGTGATAGGAGTATTTATCACTGGGTATTTTTATGCCCTTTTTTGGGTGTTGATAGGAGGAAAATCACATGAAAATAATTAACTTAGGCATTCTGGCTCACGTTGACGCAGGAAAGACAACATTAACGGAAAGTTTATTGTATACCAGTGGTGCAATTGCAGAACTAGGGAGCGTAGATGAAGGCACAACAAGGACAGATACAATGAATTTGGAGCGTCAAAGGGGAATCACTATCCAGACAGCAGTGACATCTTTTCAGTGGGAGGATGTAAAAGTCAACATTATAGATACGCCAGGCCATATGGATTTTTTGGCGGAAGTATACCGTTCTTTATCCGTATTAGACGGAGCAGTATTATTAGTTTCTGCAAAGGATGGCATACAGGCACAGACCCGTATACTGTTTCATGCACTACAGATAATGAAGATTCCGACAATTTTTTTCATCAATAAAATTGACCAAGAGGGGATTGATTTGCCAATGGTATATCGGGAAATGAAAGCAAAGCTTTCTTCGGAAATTATAGTGAAGCAAAAGGTTGGGCAGCATCCCCATATAAATGTAACGGACAATGACGATATGGAACAGTGGGATGCGGTAATTATGGGAAACGATGAACTATTAGAGAAATATATGTCAGGGAAACCGTTTAAAATGTCAGAACTGGAACAGGAAGAAAACAGGAGATTCCAAAACGGAACGTTATTTCCCGTTTATCACGGAAGCGCTAAAAACAATCTGGGGATTCGGCAGCTTATAGAAGTAATTGCCAGTAAATTTTATTCATCAACGCCTGAAGGTCAATCTGAACTATGCGGGCAGGTTTTTAAGATTGAATATTCAGAGAAAAGGCGGCGTTTTGTTTATGTGCGTATATATAGCGGAACATTGCATTTGAGGGATGTTATTAGAATATCTGAAAAAGAGAAAATAAAAATCACAGAGATGTGTGTTCCGACAAACGGTGAATTATATTCATCCGATACAGCCTGCTCTGGTGATATTGTAATTTTACCAAATGATGTTTTGCAGCTAAACAGTATTTTGGGGAACGAAATACTGTTGCCGCAGAGAAAATTTATTGAAAATCCTCTCCCTATGCTCCAAACAACGATTGCAGTAAAGAAATCTGAACAGCGGGAAATATTGCTTGGGGCACTTACAGAAATTTCAGATGGCGACCCTCTTTTAAAATATTATGTGGATACTACAACGCATGAGATTATACTTTCTTTTTTGGGGAATGTGCAGATGGAAGTCATTTGTGCCATCCTTGAGGAAAAATATCATGTGGAGGCAGAAATAAAAGAGCCTACTGTTATATATATGGAAAGACCGCTTAGAAAAGCAGAATATACCATCCACATAGAAGTCCCGCCAAATCCTTTCTGGGCTTCTGTCGGGTTGTCCATAGAGCCGCTCCCTATTGGAAGCGGAGTGCAGTATGAAAGCAGAGTTTCACTTGGATATTTAAATCAATCGTTCCAAAATGCGGTTATGGAGGGGGTTCTTTATGGCTGCGAGCAGGGGCTGTATGGATGGAAAGTGACAGACTGTAAAATCTGTTTTGAATATGGATTGTATTATAGTCCTGTAAGTACCCCCGCAGACTTTCGGCTGCTTTCCCCTATCGTATTGGAGCAGGCTTTAAAAAAAGCAGGGACAGAACTATTAGAGCCATATCTCCACTTTGAAATTTATGCACCGCAGGAATATCTCTCACGGGCGTATCATGATGCTCCAAGGTATTGTGCAGATATTGTAAGTACTCAGATAAAGAATGACGAGGTCATTCTGAAAGGAGAAATCCCTGCTAGATGTATTCAAGAATACAGGAACGATTTAACTTATTTCACAAATGGGCAGGGAGTCTGCTTGACAGAGTTAAAAGGATACCAGCCAGCTATTGGTAAATTTATTTGCCAACCCCGCCGCCCGAATAGCCGTATAGATAAGGTTCGGCATATGTTCCACAAGTTAGCTTAACAGCTTGCAAAAGTCATATAAAATGAGATTTGAAAGGATTAGAGACTAATTATGATGAAATGTAACTTCATGTTTGCTAAAAATTCAAAGGCATATTCTGTCTACCTGCTGTTCCGATTTGTCTGTTCCCTGGCGGTTTCTATGTCCACAGTGCTTTCCATCGTGTACCACCTGGAGGTGGTGCAGCTGGATGTTTTCCAGCTTGTCCTGGTAGGGACGGTTCAGGAGACCTCCTGCTTTCTGTTCGAGATACCCACCGGTGTGGTGGCGGATTTGTATAGCCGTCGGCGCTCGGTGCTGATTGGAATGTTCCTCTACGGCCTGGGCTTTCTGATGGAGGGTGCGCTACCGTGGTTCGCGCCGGTTCTGCTGGCCCAGGTTGTCTGGGGTTGCGGTGATACCTTCATCACCGGCGCTCTGGAGGCGTGGATTGCCTCGGAGGAAGAGGACAAACCCATAGACAAGGTGTTCCTGCGGGGCAGTCAAATGGGGCAAATCGGCGGCGTTCTGGGCGTGGTGCTGGGCACACTGCTGGGAAACATAAACCTGCAAATGCCTCTCATCTTGGGGGGCAGTTTGTGCTTGTTGTTGGGGCTGGTGTTGGGTCGCATCATGCCAGAAACCAACTTCTCCCCTGCTATTGAGGAACGGCAGGGCTTGCTTAAAGACTTTGTCTGCCTGTTCAAGCTCAACCTGGGCTTTGTGAAAGGCGCACCTGTGTTGCTGGCGCTCTTAGCAATCACACTATGCGGGGGACTTGCCAGTGAAGGCTTTGACCGGCTCTCCACCGCTCATTTTCTGGATGACACGGTAATACCCGTTATCGGGCCGCTGAACAGCGTCACTTGGTTCGGTGTTATCAGTCTTATCGGCAGCGGCTTAGGTATTCTGGCTTCTCAGTTGCTCATCGCCCGCATGGAGAAAAAAGGGACTGTCAGCCGAACCAGTGTGGTCATGTCCACCAGCGCCGGGTATATCCTGTGCCTGGTTCTCTTCGCGGTGGGGCGGAGCTTTTGGTTCATGTTGTTGGTGTTCCTGCTGGCGGGGCTTATGCGCACCATCAAGGAGCCTGTGCTGGCCGCCTGGATGAACGACCATGTGGATGAGAAAATGCGCGCCACAGTCTTTTCCACCAGCGGACAGCTGGACTCTTTCGGGCAGATCATCGGCGGGCCTATTGTGGGGCTGGTAGCCCAGCAGGTGTCCATACCCTGGGGGCTGGTCTGTACCGCTTTCCTGCTGTTGCCCGCGCTGTTCTTAGTGCCGGTGGCGGGAAAGAAGCGGGATTGATATGGCATAGTTAAGTTTACTGACGAGCGGGAGATTACTTCCGCTCGTCTTCATTTAGTAGCGCAAAATTTGAGGACTCTTTATTTCCTTATTCGGTATAGCGGAGGCGGCTGTCAATTCGACATAATTTTCTTGTGATACTTTACCGTACATGAGCATTATCACAAGTCATCAAGCACATAGCGGTATAGAAAAAGCAGTCAATCTTGACAAGCTAATTTCAGCAGTGTACATTTCTCCTTATGCGCCAAAATGGTTTGAAGATGTAGTGCGTGATGTAATGCAAAAATATGAATTGAATAAACCCGTATATTATTCAGAGATGTTAAAAACACCATTCTATTGATATTTCATATAATAGGTTTGGCAGGAAATCTTTCAAAGGTTTCCTGCTTTTCTTATGCCATTTTCAGAAAGGAGCGACAAATGAGCGAAGTGTTTTCCGTACTGCTTCATAACCGACAGCGTTATGAGCAAGGCAAAGAAGGACTATGGTTTTCTCTGCCGACCACAACCGAAAAACTGCAAGCAGCCCTGCGGGAAATCGGGATCAGTGCCGATAATCCGCAGGACTTTTTCTTGTACGACTATCGAAGCCCACAGGCGCGACCTATTAAGCTGCCCCGTGATATGGTGCTGTCCGCAGGCATGGATGAGCTAAACTTCCTTGCTGCAAGATTGGAAAAGCTGGACGCCGCCGAACTTGCGGAGCTGAACGCCGCCCTGACAAGCCCGCAGAGTGATTTTTACAATATCGGCCAGATTATCGATTATCCCGAAAATGTGGACTTTTATGTGCATTTGCCGGATGTCACCGGCACAGGACAGTTGGGCGACTACTATCTAAACCGTTCCGGCATGGTGGGTATGCCGGAGGAATGGAAAGCAGGGATTCTCCTGCCCCGTTTTGGCCTGCATATTGCCAACACAGAGCATGGTGTTTTTACCGATTATGGCTATCTGGTAAAAAGCGGCGACGAATGGCAGCGCGTCCATGAGGGACAGCCGGTGCCGGAGGAATACCGGGTGATGGCCTATCCTGCGCCGAAAATTCTGCGGGAGGAAAGCAAGGTGCAGCCGGAGGCGGCAGCTCCCGTAAAGGCCCCGCAGCCTGTCACCCCCATTCTCTTAAACGGCCAGAACAGCGCCGACTGCATGAAAGAGATCACCGACAGGCTGGAAACCGGCATACAGGAGCTTTTCGAGAGTGAACGCTACAAAGCCTATCTCACCACTATGTCCAAGTTCCACAGTTACAGCTTCAACAACACCCTCCTGATCGCCATGCAGGGCGGACAGCTTGTGGCGGGCTACAACAAGTGGCGGGAAGATTTTCACCGCAATGTAAAGAAAGGCGAAAAGGCCATCAAAATACTGGCCCCGGCCCCGTTCAAGGCGAAAAAGGAAGTGCAAAAGCTGGACGCACAGGGCAGGACGGTGATGGGTAAGGACGGAAAGCCTGTTACCGAAGTACAGGAAATACAGGTTCCGGCCTTTAAGATCGTTTCCGTCTTTGATGTGAGCCAGACCGAGGGGGAACCGCTGCCCTCTATCGGCGTGGAAGAACTGACCGGCAGCGTGGAACGCTACGGGGAATTTTTCAAGGCGCTGGAACAGACCTCCCCGGTTCCCATTGGTTTTGAGGACATTCCGGGCGGTTCCCACGGCTACTATCACCTGACGGAGAAGCGGATCGCCATTCAGGAGGGCATGAGCGAATTACAGACCCTAAAGACGGCCATCCATGAGATTGCCCATTCCAAGCTCCACGCCATCGACCCGGAAGCCCCGGCCATTGAGCAGGCCGACCGCCCCGACAGCCGCACCCGCGAAGTGCAGGCTGAAAGCGTGGCCTATGCCGTCTGCCAGCACTACGGGCTGGACACCTCCGATTATTCCTTTGGCTATGTGGCCGGTTGGAGTTCCGGCAAGGACTTGAAAGAGCTGAAAGCCTCCCTTGAAACCATCCGGGCCACCGCCCATGAACTGATTACCACCATTGACGGCCACCTTGCCCAGCTTCAGAAAGAACGGCAGGCCCAGCAGGAACAGCCGCAGGCCGCGCCGCTGGAACAGGCCGCCGAGCAGCCAGACCCGGACAGCGTATTTTCCAAGCTGCCCCCGGAGCAGCAGCAGGAAATGACCGACAGCGTAAAAGCCATGCTGCAAACCCTGATTGACGCGGATTTGAAATCCACCGGCGAAGTGTCGCAGGGAACCAAGGAGGCGGCGCAGGCGCAGGGCTTTACCATTGCCGGGGATGGAACGCTGGAACAGGCAGAAGCCCCGCAGGAGGCCGCTTACCGTCTGGAAAGCGGCGATTACCTGTATATCCAGACATCGGAAACCGGCTATGATTACACGCTGTACGGCCCCGACTACAAGGAACTGGACGGAGGCCAGCTTGACAATCCCGACCTGTCCCTTGTGGAAGCCGGAAAAGAAATCCTTGCCATCCATGAGCGACCAGCTGGGGCAATGGAACCCCTGACCGGTGACGGGCTGGATGATTTTCTGGAAGCCGCTGAACAGGCCAACGCCATTCCCCAGTCGCAGGCATGGAACGGGATAGACGGTCTTTTGAATGGGAAACCGTTCATGCCGGAGGCGTCCCCGGCTGACCGGGCCGCCGCCCTGATCGAGCTGGCAGAGAAAAACGCCCCGCATTTGGGCAGTGAGGAACGGCAGTGGATTATGGCCTATGCCGAGGCCGTAGGCGATACTGACAAGGTGATGGGGCTTATCAACCGCCTGTGTGAACAGGGATATGAGCTGCAAAAGGGCCAGATGGATTCCTTTGTGAAAAGCGAGATCGAAAGTGAGATTGCCGTTGCCAACGCCCAGCGGCAGATCGCGCAGAATCCGGCGGCGGAGCCGGTTGTCACGATCCTTTGGAGTGAAAGCCCCCATCTGAAAGACGGCCAGCAAATGCCGCTGCATGAAGCCGAGGCCGTTTTTAAGGAACTGGACAGCGCCAGACGCCATGACCGGGAGCAGCCGGGCTATACAGGACATTGGTACGACAAGACCAAGTTCCGCATTGACTTTACCATGCAGGGCCAGCCGGACAACTACGAGGGGCGGCAGGACTTTGGCGATGGGGACGGTTCCCTGATCCAGCATATCCGGGGCTACCACGAATACTACGCGCAGGATGAAAGCTGGAAAAACCATGTACTGCACCATGAGGGGCCGGAGGCATGGGAGGCGGACAAAGCCCAGCGGGATATGCTGCTGCATGAGTTCGTCCCGTATATGGAGCTGCACTGCAATCTGGCCGCTATGGAGCAGGAGGCCCGGCGTCCCTTGCAATCCGGGGAAACCCTGACGCCGGAACAGACCGCTTATTTCAACGCGGTTTTAGACTATGTAAAGGAGTGCCGCCCGCTTCTCAATCAAGGCCAGTACCACTTGCCGGAGGCGCCGCAGCTTGCCGACTTCGACCAGAGCTTGCAGGACTACAAAAAACAGATCGAGGCAGAGTTGGAACAGGAGGCCGCCGCTTCTGGGCTGACGGTGGAGGAATATGTTGCCTCTGATTATGAAGCACCGGCGCAGCCCAACTTTTCCATCTACCAAGTGCCGCCCGGCCCGGAGGGGCGCGACTTGCGCTACCGTTCCTATGAGGAATTGCAGGCGGACGGGCTTTCGGTGGACAGGAAGAATTACCAGCTTGTCTATACCGCGCCGCTGGACAAGGACACCACACTGGACGAGATTTACCGCCGTTTCAACATGGAACATCCCGCCGATTACAAGGGACATTCCCTCTCTATGGGGGATATTGTGGTGTTCCGGCAGGATGGCAAACAGACCGCCTACTATGTGGACGAGGGGGCCGACTACCGGCAGGTACCGGAGTTCTTCGCCCAGTCGGAAAAGCAGCTCACGCCGGACGAGTGCATGACCGGCGAACAAATCCAGACACCGAGGGGCCGTTTCTATCTAACCGACAGGAGCCGGGAACAGATGGAGGCCGCCGGGTATGGATTCCACCACCAGTCGGAGGACGGCAGGTATCTGATTATGGCAAACGGCACAAGAGCCTTTGCTATCCCCGCCCAGCAGGAAAGCCATATCAAGACGGCGGAAATGTCCACCGAGCAGAATTACAACATGATCGACGGCATGATGAACAACGCCCCGTCTATGGAAGAACTGGAAGCAAGGGCAAAAGCCGGGGAACAGATTTCCCTTTTGGATGTGGCCGAGGCAGCCAAGGCGGAGGCCAAAAAGCCCAAGCAGACAAGAAAGACAACACAGAAACAAAAGAAACCGTCCATCCGGGCGCAGCTTGCCGCCGCCAAGGAGGAACAGAAAAAGAAGCCTCCGGCGCGGGAAAAATCAAAAGAAATGGAGGTATGAGGAATGTATTTCACCGTGGAAGAAGAAAACCTGATCTGTCTGTATCACAATGCCGACCGCCGCAGGACGGCGGCAAATCTCCGGGCAGCACTGCCGGACATGGACAAGGAAATGCAGGCATTGGCAAACTCCACTATGTCCAAGCTGGATGCCATGACCGATGCAGAATTTGAGGAAGCAAAGTTTAGTTTCACTGACGAGAATAAATAAATTACGACAAACGCCGGGCGCGGCGGCCATATGGCCGCTTGCGTCCGGCGTCTTTTCAAGTTCTTTGATACCAACTTTATTGCTGATCTTTACAGATCAAACAAAGTCATTTGACATTCCTTGCAGGATTTTACTTTTCGTTCTTTTATAACATCGTCTGGCCCAACTTCTCCAAAAAGTAAAGGCGATATTGGATTGTGTATTTGAGTGTTGCGCATTACTGTATTATGACTATAATTTGCGTAGCAGTATAAGCATCCATTTCTGCATGTGTTGTAGGTTCCTATATCTATACTTGCGATGCAACCACATTCAGGACGTTGATTCGGATCTTTTTCAACAGATAATTTACATTTTCCTAATCGTTCAAATCTTTCTTTATCTATGCAATGAGCGTGTGCAATACTGAATTTTTCAAGGTCAATTGCCTCAGCACAGGTATCAATGTAGAAACCATATTCTTTAGAAATTTCTGAAAATATTTGCATAATTTCAAGTTGTTGCTCTTTTGTTTCTTGCTGAATTTTCAGAGGTTGTGTATTGCGGGCAGTGTTTCTATATAAATCAAGGAAGCTCACAGTACATTTTTCTGTGTATTCACCAATTTTTGATGCCAAAACACGAAAATATTTGCAGTGATATTCCATTGTATAACGCTCATTAAAGAAAATTGGATCGTATCGCCATATTACCCGATCTTTTCCAATAGCTTTTGATAATTGCTGAAATGCTGGAATAATTACATTATTTTTTGATGGAATATTTGGCTCGACATCTCTATCGTATGCATTCAGTGTAAATTGAAAGTAGTAATTATATTTGTCAAGCTCTGAAAGACGATGAAGCATCGGAACCGGATTCTTTGTCCAAAAAACGATTCCATCGACAACATCAGGCGAAAGGTTAATTTGCCCAATTTGGTGAATGTTCATGGGGTTTCTTACCAAAACATATTCTTCCTTGAAACGATTGAATAGCCATTCAGAGTAATATGTTGGAATGTCTGTCCTTCGGCTGGCACTTATTATCATTTTTTCACCACCTTTTTTATAATCATCTGTGCACTTGCACAAGTATCAAATGGAGAATATTGTTTCCATGGAGACCAATCAAAGCGGTTCTCGTTTTTGGGAAACTCACCATCGGAATCTTCCCCGTATGGATAACCTCTCGGATAATAAATACTTTTTGAATTATCGTTACAAAATCGTCCTTTTCTGGAAATGGAACTACAAAGTTTATTGCGTAACTGGTCAAAATAATCCCGACCACCACCATACCCTCTCCCCAGATTTACGTCATTAAGGATAATGTATGTGTTTGGGGCGACTTTCTCATTATAGTACTGTGCAAAAGTTTCAATAAAACTATTTATGTTTTTAACATCCGAGTGCTTTTCCATATCCGAAAAAACATACTGGAAAACAATAAGGTTTGGTACCCAACTTCCTTGAGCTATTGTATGAATAAGCTTGCAGGCATCTTGATAGTAGAACCTGATTTTCAAATCCTCATTTTCAAATGTTTTAATATCACGGTGTATATATTTCCAAACATCCTCACTATAATCCACACCACGATATTCAAGTTTCTGGTATGATAAGATTCCCACAGAGCGAAGATAGTCAATGGCAAATAAGTCCGTACAAGGGCCGCATCCAAATGACAGAACTTTAAGGTCTGTTAAATTGGATAAATCTTTGAGCCGCTCAACGGCATAAACAATTTCAGAAGCATATCGGCAAGAGTATTTGCATGTATAAACATTTGCCATGTGTGTACAGTCATATTTTCTTTCCGGTGCTCCATCAGGGGCATGAGATGGATTGTGAATATAGTCCAAGCACTTTTCACAATCATGTGGGCAGTAAGTATCATAGGAGCAATCGGCACATTGCTCGCATTCGTGTCGATCGTTGCGTTTATCACATTTGGAGAGAATCATTTCAAGCATCAAAATAGATCTCCTCCTTTTCATATTCATAATCAGTTGTTTATTTGAACATCCAGAATGTTTTGACAAGACGTATTTGTATTTTATTAAGTATAACAAATATTGGGGGAAAAAGCTACTGTAAAGGTGCTGGGTGTGGCGGCCATATGTCCGCTTACGTCTGGCATTTCTTTTTTGTCCATTTTCCCGCATTTAGAACCCCGTTTTTAGGGGAACAGGATAACTTTATCCACCTGCCTGCCAACCATGCGGAAAAACCCTTGATTTCCGTGGACTTTTACCGTCCTAAATGCGTAGACAGGAGGTATCTTTTCCGCTGGCGTTCTGCCTCTTTCTTCCGGCGTACCTGCACCGCACAATCCGGGCAGTATTTGGCCCGGTTGGAGTTGGGCGTAAACGCCGCCCCGCAGACGGCGCAGCGTTTGATCTCGTCCCGGCCTTTGGTGATCTCGGCGCACAGGGCCGCGTCCAGCGGCAGGACGGCCACCTTGAACCACCGGCACAGCAGCGAATAGGAAATACTCTGCACACAGACACATTCCTCCCCATCGTCCAGCAGGAGGCAGTTTCCGTTACAGTAGTTGCAGCACTCATGGGTGAGCCTGCGGGCCTTGCGGTATTGAGGGTAACTCATTCTCGGTATGTTCATCGTTCCTGCGTATGCTCCTTTCCCGGCGCTGTCCGTAAAATGCTGTCTACATTCTGCTTGATAATGCCGTATTCTTTCAATTTCTGTTTCGCTTCGCTGTACTGTGCGGACAGCCGTTCCCGTTCTGCGTCCAGCTTTTTATACTCGGTTTTGAGGGCGTACAGGTTGGGGGGCTTTGTGATCCCGGCCTCTTTGAGTGCCTTTGCCGCCGCCTCATACAAGATCAGTTGGCTTTCATGCTGCCGCCGGAACGCGGCCTTGTCTTTGGCATTTCGCAGTTCCAGCGCCACAGGCCGGAGCTGCTTGTAGGCGGAGAGGTTTTTTATCAGCAGCGCCATATCCCCAAGGCGGCGTTCTGCGTCTTTCAGGGCGGAGGCCGCCGCGTCGTTTGCCGCGCTGATCTCGGCCAGCCTGCTTTCCAAACCCTCGTAGCTGTCGATCTGGTGTTCTGTGATGAAGTTTAGGGAATTGGCGGCCTGCTTCAAGTTATGCAGCCTCGCCCACCGCACATAGCCCGCCGACTGCTGGGCCTTGATACTGTCCTCCAAGGCGATCCGCAAGGAGATTTCCCCGGTACTTCTTCTGCGCGGCCCCCGGTCAATGGCAATGCCCTTGATCCGCTGGGTGATCCGTTCCTCGGTGTAATCCTCCCCCAAGGTCTTGCAGCGGGTGAAGCGTTCCTGTCCGGGAGCGCGGAATGAAATAAACTTGCCCTGTTTGACTTCATAGCCCTGCGCCTCCATGAACCGCAGAAAGCCGTCAAAGTCTTTGACCTGCGGGATGGCCGCGTCGATGGCGATTTTCAGTTTTACTTTCCAGCTTTTGCCCTTTTTCTGTGCGTCCCACTCGGCGTAGGTCTTGCCCTTGTCCTTGCCGGGCTTTACCACAGACAGGCCGTGTTCCTTGCACAGTCGGTCGCTGGTACGCCGGATAAAGGCGTAGCTCTGGCGGTTGGAAATGTACTTGCGCTGGTTCGCCATATCCACGGCGCAGAAAATGATGTGGTTATGCAGATGGCCCTTGTCGATATGGGTGGTAATCACATAGGGGTATTTGCCTTGCAGCACTTCATCTGCAAGCTGCCGCCCGATCTCGTGGGCCTGTTCCGCCGTGGTTTCCCCCGGTTCAAAGGCTTGTATCAGGTGGTGGGCCAGATTGTTTCCCTTTTGGTACGCCTGATCTAACAGCATTTGAAATTCAATATCCGCCGTTTCATAGGAACAGCCATAGGAAGAAACGAACAGCTTTTCATCGGTCTTGTCCGGGTTCTCGATGTAGTCCAGCGCCTTTTTCAGCGTTGACTTGATAGGATGGATCTTTGTAACTGCCATATCTGTGCCAGCGCCCCCTTGATGTCCTCCAAGTCCTGCGCGTACACAGTCCCGGTACTGTTGATACGCCTTGCAATCTGGTTGATGTTGACGCCGATTTTTTGCAGCTCTGCGGTCTGCGCCCGGACGGGGCCGGTGTCGATATGGACGATATAGCCGTCAATCAGCATTTTCCGGGCGTAGGCAGAAAAGTTCTTTGTGCCAAGCTGGGCCATCTTCTGCTGGATCAGCGCCCGTTCCTCCGGCGTCACCGGGACGCGCAGCACAAACTTCCGTTTTCGGTTTGCCACTTTCTCACCTCCATTCATTCAGGGGTTTGGGGACTTCCCCAAGATACAAACGGGAAGCCGTTTGCCGGGAGTGTGGCTACACTCCCTATGCTTGCTGTCTTTGTTCTTCTTCCCCTAAAAAGCGTTCTGATCCCAAGGAAATACCCGCAAAATCCCGGTTTTTCCGAAAACCGCACAAAAAAAGAGAGGGCGCAATTTGCGTCCTCCCAAAAACAAAACAGAGGGTTGTCATGCACCCTCCGTTTCGTCATTCTTCTGTTGAATTTGAATGGCCCCGTCAATCGCGCCCTCGATGATCGGCAGAAATTCTTCCGGGCAGAGTTTCAGCTTGTGGCTGATCCGCTGCCGCTGTGCGCTTTCCTCCCGCATGATCTCCGGGTTAAAATACCGTTCCACAGGAAGCCCGCAGATTTTGATAAGCTGTATGATAACCGGCAGGCTGGGAATCGTGCCGTCATTTTCGATGTTGGCAAGATAGCGCCAGTCGATATTGACCTGTTCCGCCAGCGTCTTACGCGATAACTGCTTGACTTTCCGCGCCGCTTTTATATCCGCGCCAAAAGTTTCAAAGCCAGGACAATCTTTGATATTTGCCATATAGCACCACCCATCTACATTGTATATTTCATATTTTCTCAATGGAATGTTGCTATATGCAGGAAGATTAAACTTTATAATTCATATATTGAGAAATATAAAACGCCAGATGCAACGGCCTGCTGACCCTGCACCCGGCGTTTCTTTATGTCTTTTTCTATGCGTTATAATCCTGTTCTGATGGAATTTAGATAATTTATCCTGCTGTTCTTCTACGATGCCAGAAAAGTTCTGCAATGCCTGTTTTACCAACCAAAATGTATAGATAGTAATGTGTTCCTATTATTTCATTGGTAAGAAAATATTGACGGTTAATCCATGAGGCACCGTATCAGTAAATTGGATGGTTCCCTGATGTGCTTTTACAATCTGTCGTACAATTCTAATACCTAGACCGTGTTCCCTTTCCTCTGTCGGCTTTTGCGTACTGGAAATATCTTTGTCACTGTTCAGTGCATTTAACTGTGCCTCATTTATTCCATGTCCATTGTCCGTAACAGTAAAAATGCAAATTGTATCATTACTGCTAATGGAAACTTGTATTCTGCACCCACTAGGATTATGAACGATACAATTTCGTATTAGATTATTTAACATTCGACTAAGTAAAGCCTGATCCCCGACAATTAAGATATTTTTACCAGAATTGTCTCCCAATAATTGCAATTCATAAAGTCCTGATATGCCATCGTTTAGTATATCGCTGACAACTTGACGCGCTAACTCAACCGGGTCAAAGCATTGCTTTTGTAAAGGCTGCATGGAATATTCTAATTTTGTTGTCAAATTCAAATCAGAAATCAAGTCTTTTAAGCGTTCACCGTATCTGCGGATAATTCCGGCTTGCTTTCTGGTTGATTCTGGCAAAGAAGATGTTTCTTCAATTTCACTTGCATATCCCAAAATCATAGATAGCGGTGTGCGTATATCATGGGATATTCCTCTAATCCACTCTGCACGAGTGTTGTCCTTTTTCATCAAATAGTGACCAGCTTTATTCAAACTAGCATTGATTTCTGCTAATTCTCCTTTTTCTTCCAGATGAATAGGATTTCCGGCGGAAAGATGTTCAATACTATTTAGAATTGGAACCATTGATTTTTCTACTCGACGGGCATTGTGGATAAACAAGTATATCATCAATAAGATATTGATACAAAACACTGCTATCAATCCAAATAAGAGAGGCCCCATATACTGCGCCCTAAAAGAGAAATGGTAATTCAGGACATTGCCCGGAGGTAGGCCAATTACAAGAAGTCCATCCTGCCGCCTCCAAATATTTACTGGATAATCGTCGAGATACCATCGGCTGAACATAGCAATGTCCGTGGCAGAATAATGACATGGTAATTCTTCCGGCAGGTTTTCTTCCCATATAACTGTACCATTTTCGTCTAATATCATGGCCCATGCGTTTGCGTCATTCAACAGTTCTGCTGCATATTGATCTCCTTTGAATTGTCCGTTTTCTAGGACGACATGATTTGAAAAATCCTCAATAGGAAAGTTGGATGTTGCCACATTTCCAAAATAGGCTATCACAAAATACACGACCATCAAAATAATATTGACTGCGAAAAAAAGGATTACAATTCTAACAGTTGAAAATATATAGCGCCGAAAAAAACGATTTGATGTGTTCACTCCTGCACCCCCTTTATATTCAAGCGATACCCTATTCCTTTGATTGTCACAAGTGCAACCGGCTTTGATGGATTTTCTTCAATTTTCTCTCTTAAATGCCGAATATGGGTAGCCAGTGTACTTTCATATCCTTGCCAGTAATCACCACAAATCGTCTGACATAATGCACCAGTAGTCACAATCCTACCGGCATTTTCGTATAACTTTTCAAAAAGCTGGAACTCTTTGGCGGTCAATGAGCTACTTTTTCCATTACATTGCACCGTTGCTTTTTCCAAATCAACAGTTGCAGCGTCAAAAAACACCTTACGCTCTTTCTCCGGGTAGACCCGCTTTAATATTGCCTGTACCCTGAACAATAATTCTTTCGGCAAAAACGGTTTCAGAAGGTAATCGTCTGCACCATTTTCAAAACCAGCAAACTTGTCCTCTGCTTCGCCGCGAGCCGTCAGCATCAAAACAGGAACTTTGCTTGTTTTTCGGAGTTCCCTTAGTGTTGTAAAACCGTCCATACCCGGCATCATAACATCAAGAATCACCATATCTGGTTGCTTCTCTTTGCATATTTCCAATGCGGTTTTACCAGAGGCCGCCGTCAATATTTGTGTGAATCCTGCTCTTTCAAAGATGGACTTCACCATTTCTAGCAATTCAGCTTCATCGTCCACTACAAGAATAATTCTATCGTTCATAAGACACCTCTTTTTTTATTCTGTTTTTATTATACCGCAAGATGGTTAGATTGCCTATTCTGTCCCTAAAATCTCAAAGTAAATTCAAGGTTAGCTCAAAGTTATCTCAAAGTTGGTGTGCTATGCTGATTACGAAAACAAAAAGGAGGCGCAAGCTATTATGAGTGATTACATTATTGAAACGCATGATCTGACAAAAAGATACGGCAATCAGACTAGTGTTTCCAATCTGAATATTCATGTGAAAAAGGGCCGTATCTATGGACTACTGGGGCGCAATGGTGCCGGTAAGACAACGACCATGAAAATGTTGCTGGGACTGACAGCCCCGACTTCCGGTGAGGTAACAATATTTGGAGAACCGTTTCATGGCAATGAAAAGAAAATCTTGCCCCGCATTGGTTGTCTGATTGAGTCACCGGGCTTTTACCCCAATTTAACGGGAACGGAAAACTTGAAGATTTTTGCCGAACTACGAGGCTTAAAAAATCCTCGTTATATCAAAGGGGCTTTGGAACTTGTCAACCTACCTTATCGGGACAAGAAGTTGTTTTCTCAATATTCTCTCGGCATGAAACAACGGTTGGCGATTGCTCTGGCCGTTATGCACGATCCTGAACTGCTGATTTTAGATGAACCGATCAACGGACTTGATCCCATCGGTATTGCAGAGGTGCGCGATTTCATCAGGGAATTGTGCGACACCAGAGGAAAAACCATTTTAATTTCTAGCCACATTCTTTCGGAAATTTCCCTGCTGGCAGATGATGTTGGAATTATAGATCATGGGAATTTGCTGGAAGAAGAAAGCCTGAAAGAATTGGAAGCCAAAAACGCCAAATATATCCACTTCTGTGTGTCAGACGCAAAAAAAGCAGCACAGATTATTGCCACAACATTTTGCAGCAAGGATATTCAGCTTGCGGATGCCAATAATCTGTATCTTTATGACACCGCCCTGCCAGTAGCAAGAATAAATCGTTCTTTTATTGAGGCTGGCATTGACATTCAAGAAGCCCATCTCTGTGAGGATACTTTGGAGGATTACTTCAAGAGAATTACGGGGGGTGAGGGGATTGCTTAAACTGATTCAATGCGAAATGCGGAAGTTAAAGAGGAAACACTTTGTATCATTTGTGGTTTTTTCCGCATTTCTGTTTCCGATCCCATTTACAGCTCTTGTGCTGGCTGGAAGTGTGGGAAACTTTACTGGCTTTGAGGCGGTTTTCGGCTTGCTGGCTACTATGGGTATGCCGATTATGCTTCCTGCTGTTTTAGGGATCATTGCAGCTATGTTGTTTTTTATGGAGCGTGATAACGACACTTTGAAAAACCTACGCACGATTCCCATTTCCCCGATTAAAATTGCCACGGCCAAAATCGCTGTGCTTTACATTTTGGGACTGATTTTTGCTATTGCCACGATGCTTTCGTCAATGATTGGCGGTCTAATTGCTGGAAGTGAGCTGACGGATATTGGAAAAAACTTCGGCATTGCAATTATCACAGATTTGCTTTATACAACAAGCATTTTGCCGGTTGTCATTGCGATTGTCGGATTCAATCGTTCTTATATTTTTTCGATAATCTTGACCTTTTTTTATACGATGTTCGACTTTATGCTTGCGTATGGAGGAATGTTTGCTACCACAGACCCTATGATGCGACTTCTTACGAGCATACTGCCAGCACCTATTATTTACCGATGGCAGGCTACCCAGTTTGTCGATCCCGGAACACCTGCCTATTCTGTGATAGAACCCTATTTTCTTCCTCTGTGGCTTGTTGTGTTAACCGTCATTATTATTGGGTTACTGTCTTATCTGGCGATTGTCAGAATATATAGCAAGCGTGAAAGTTGAGGTGAGGAAAATGGTAAATATCATAAAAACAGAGTTTTACAAAATGAAGCGGTACTCTGTAATCTGGATTGGAGTGGCAACAATGCTTACCGTTGTGCTGCTTTCCCGATTTATGGCAACGGCCTCTGACGGAGTGAGCCACACACTGATAAACTTTTCTTCCAGCGTGATTTGGAACAATTTGGTTCTGATATATCCCGCAACAATTACATTGATTGCCGGTTATATCATTGATCGTGAGCGAACGGACGATACATTAAAGAATATTCTGACGATTCCTGTTTCTTTCCGTAAAATGCTGATTGGAAAACTGATTACTGTTGGCTGTATGGCGATAGCACTGTCTGTTATTGAGTTTGTGTTTACAATCATTGTTTTCTTTGTCAGCGGTTTTCCCGGTTTTTCCGCAAGTGGTGCGGTACAAGTGCTGCTTCAGATGATTGGGATCAATTTGATTTCTTATATCGCAGTTATGCCTATCATTGCCTTTACCGCGCAGAGAAGCGGTAGCTTTATGGCTGGGGTTGGATTTGCTTTCTTTTATGGTTTTGTTGGAATGATGGCATCCGGCCACGGACTGCGTGACCTTTATCCTATTACAGCGGGCCTTACTCTAATTGGTTATCAGGATGGAAGTAGTGATCCCACAGGAAATGTTTTCTTGAGTATAGTACCCATCTTGTTTGTGCTGGCCGTAACATTTATCATCGTTTCAACAGCTAGAAATCGTGAGGCAAAGACCGTAAAGAAAAATAAATCAGGAAAAGTGGTTCACAAAAGAACTCGCAGTACGAGGTAGCTTATTATGAAAAGAACAATTATCGTGTGTGGCATTACTTCCGCTATTTTACTACTTGCCATAATCGGCAGTAAGAAAAAAGGAAATGTATAGGAGGACTGTTCAAATGAAATCAAAAAAAGTCGTTTTAGGAATTGTTGCAGCAATATTAGTCGTTCTCTGCATGGGTGTGGCATTTTTGGCGACCCAGAATGAGGATTACTATACGCAAATTGATAATAACTGGGTACAGGAGATTGCACCACACGGGGAAATGAATTATAAATACACACTGTCGGCTTACGACGAGAACGGAAACGAAAAGGACATAGTATTTGAAACAAGCCGTGTTTTGACTGATGATGCGTTTCTTTGCCTGAAAGTCAATTTTATCCGAGGTGTTGTGACATGGGCAGAAACAGAATATGAGAAATTACCCGCAAAGGTTCAGCAGTATTATAACGAATAAGGCGACAGTTACTCATAGGAAGTAAACGAATGCAAAAACTGAAAAAGTTACTTCCGCCAAAATGAAGCATAGTTAATATGCGAATAATAGAGATAATTCCCATTGATCTGCCGCACGACGGCAAAAGAAAAAAAGCCGTCGTAAAGCAGACACATTTTCACGCGCTTATGAAACGGCGGCTTTGAATACATCAAGGCCGCCGTTTCTTTTTGCTTCGACGACCCCTGCACCGTGTTCTGGCATGGCGGCTTTAGGAGGGAGCCGCCATGCAACGAAAACCGCTTCGACAAATTCTGACAGGGGTTAGCCTGTCAAAAAAAGCCGTCCCCCGGCAGCGGGGACAAGCGGCTGCAAGTATGTACTATACCATGTAGGAAAAGAACATATTTCTTTTTGTTTCGCCCAGCAGGTCTTTGACCTGCCGGGCGAATTTTGTTGTTTCCTGCGGCCTGCTTCCCGGTGCAAAAAGAAATTTCAAAAAAGTGAAAAAAGGAGGCATTTAGCGGGCAGCCAGAGAGATTCCATTCGCTCTATTGGCGGAAAGGGAGAGAACCACCACATCCCCCACAGAAAGGGGGTGAGAAGATGGAAGCGATCCCCCGCAAATACGGTGAATGGGGCCAGTTTGACCGCTACTGCAAGCTGGTTCTGTACCATGAGGCGATAGATTATCTGCGGGAAATGAAGTGCCGCCGCGACCGTGAAGTGTCGCTGGACGCTCTTTCCCCGGCTGATTGGGACAAGCTCTCGACCGTAGATCGGTATTCCTGCGACAGCTTTACATTCAGTTCGCATGGCTATGACCTACATATCGACAACGAGCTTGTGGCCGAAGCGTTTGCCAGCCTGCCAAAAGACGAGCAGAGTATTTTGATTCTCCGCTTTGTTCTGGATTTGACTGACGAAGAAATTGGCCGCCTGATGGGAATGTCCCGCAGCGCAGTACAGCGCCACAGGACAAGCACCCTGAAAGACCTGCGTGTAAAATTGATGGCGTTCATGCCGGAGGGAGGTTAAACGCGGATGAAGCAATCCAGTTACAAGGGCAAAAGCCCTCTGCCTGATTTTGTGATCGACGCGGCCTGCGCCGGTAACGCCGAAGCCGTGGAGCGTGTCTTGCAGCATTATGACGGCTACATCAATAAGCTGTGTACCCGGACGCTCTATGACGGCAGCGGCCAGCCTCATATCTGCATTGACAAGTATATGAAGCGCCGATTGCAAATCAAGCTGATCCATTCCATCGTTAGTCCCATTGGCGACTGACGGTTAAGGCCCCGGCCATAGACAGGCGGCTTTCCCTTTCCCCGCCTGCCTGTTTTCCCGGCGGCCCCTTTGCTCCTTGACAAATACGCCCGCAGGACAATGGCGGCGCGTCATAGGGCAGACGGACACATTCTGTCTGTGCCGAGCCGGGCGGCAGGTACGCCAAGAGGCTTTCCCTCATTGGGGTAAGCGGAGCGATTTTACCGGGCCGTAAAGCAGGTGTGGCAGCCTGCGGGCGACGACGCACAGGCAGGACAATGATACTCCCTTGCCGTCGTAGTCCGAGCGTTTGAAGCGTCGCAGGCAACGAGCAGGGCCGCGTGAGAACCACGCGGGGGTGAGATTCCCGTGGAGCTGTGCCAGCAGCCGTCCGTTTTGCCCCTTTTCTTTGTTATGGAAAGGGGGAATTTTCTTTGAAAAAAGACAACTTGATTCGATATAGTATGCAACTTGCTTTTCTCAAGCAGCTTTTGGAAAAGAAGCTGATTTCTGATAGAGAATATTCCCTAATCAAAAATCGTCTTATGAAAGACTATAAAATCGTTTCTGATCTATTATCTTGAATTGTGGCTTTTCTTGTGTTACAATAACACTATGATAGGAACACAAAAAGGAGGGCCGCCATGAAAGATGTAGAAATTATTAAGGCGCGAAATGTGCTTTCGTCCAGATCGAGAG
Source organism: Eisenbergiella porci (assembly GCF_009696275.1). Classification (GTDB taxonomy): domain Bacteria; phylum Bacillota; class Clostridia; order Lachnospirales; family Lachnospiraceae; genus Eisenbergiella; species Eisenbergiella porci. Next base: position 2,139 of record NZ_VUMI01000058.1, on the reverse strand, counting down.
CTAATTTAGCAAAGCGCCTACGAGTTGCTGCTTATTGTCGAGTAAGTACCGATAGTGAAGATCAGCTCAACAGTTACAAATCACAGGTTCAGCATTATACGGATTTGATTAAAAGCAAACCTGAATGGGACTTAGCTGGTATCTACGCCGATGAAGCGATTACAGGTACACAGGTGACGAAGCGGGAAGATTTTCAGCGTTTGATTAACGACTGCATGAATGGTGATGTCGATATGATAATCACAAAATCCATTTCCCGTTTTGCAAGAAATACACTGGACACATTGAAGTATGTTCGTATGTTGAAAGAAAAAGGGATTGCCGTTTTCTTTGAGGAAGAAAATATAAATACTTTAACGATGGACGGTGAATTGCTTCTTGTTATTTTAAGCTCTGTTGCACAGCAGGAAGTTGAGAATATTTCTGCAAATGTTAAAAAGGGCTTAAAAATGAAAATGCAGCGTGGCGAGTTGGTTGGGTTCCAAGGATGTTTAGGATATGACTATCATCCAGAGGATAAGAGCATTACAATCAACGAAGAAGAAGCCGAAATCGTGCGATATATCTTCCGGCGCTATATCGAGGGAGCCGGAGGTTCTGTAATTTCGCAAGAGCTTGAACACTTAGGGTATAAGACAAAACGCGGTAGCACCCGATGGGCCGAAACAACGGTAATTGGCATAATTAAGAACGAAAAATACAAGGGCGATATTTTGATGGGGAAAACATTTACACTTGACCCTATCTCTAAACGCCGTTTGGATAATTTCGGTGAAGAAGATCAGTTCTATATCCGGGATCACCATGAGGCCATTATTTCAGAAGAAATGTTTGAAAAGGCACAGGAGATTTTGAAGCGCCGAGCAAAGCCGCGTCGTTTAGGTACGGATGGAAAGCGTGAAAAATTCAGCCGGAAATATGCCTTTAGTTGTATGATGGAATGTGGCTTCTGCGGCAGCACACTTACAAGGCGGAGCTGGCATAGCGGTTCACAGTATAATAAGGTTATCTGGCAATGTGTGACTGCCACTAAAAAAGGCAAGAAGTTTTGTCCCGACAGTAAAGGAATTGCCGAGGAAACCATTGAACAGGCATTTATCGAATCCTACCGGCTTCTATGCCAAAACAACAAAGATGTATTAGACGAATTTATTGCCCGGACAGAAGAAACACTTTCGGACGGTAATGCAGGCAAACAGTTAGCTAAAGTAGAAAAAGATATTGCTGCATTGGATGTGAAACGGGCCAAGCTGGTTGATATGCGGCTGGAAGAAATCATTGACAAAGATACCTACGAACAGAAGTATTTTGATTTAAGCAACCAGATTGAACAGCTTCAAAAACAACGGGAGGATTTGCAAGAATCAGCCGAAACGGAAAGCACTATGAAAAAGCGAATTGCAGAGTTTCGCAAGACGCTGGAAGAAAACGAAGTGCTGGACACCTTTGATCGCTATGTCTTTGAAAGTATAGTTGAAAAAGTTATTGTTGGAGGGTATGATGAAGATGGCAACAAAGACCCGTCCATGCTGACATTTATCTATAAGACCGGATTCAAAAATAGTTTGGACGGGACAAACTTTAAGCCACCGAGAAAGAATAGTAAGACGGCAAAACAGAACGCCGGTTTGTGTTCCCATACAACCGACGAGGCAAAGTCAATGTATTCCTATCATAGCGACAACACATGTGGAAACCGCCGTGTTGCTGGTGCGGGAAGCTTGATTCTATGGGCGTTTACGGGATTATTTGGGGAAAATGGAGTTGTGTTTTTGCAAAAATAGATATGGATAAGTTACCGTGGAAGTAGGGATGGGGTAACGCCATGTGAGTTTAATATGTGGTTTAATATGGGTTTTGCCGAGGAGTGAAAACGATTTGGCAAAACCCATACTTTTTAGCAAAAGGGATACTCCGGGGAAAAAGCGGGTTCCGATGGAAAAAGAGAGAAGAACATGATAAAATATTGATAGAAGGTATTGGGTGGTGACAGAGCAGTGTGTGCGTAGAAGAGAATAGATTAGGAAAGTTCTAAGTCAGGGGCTCAAAATCAAGAGCTTGATATGAACTTCAAGCCCCTGATTTAGTACTTTCCTTTTGAACCAAGTCGCACATGCGGACCTCTTATGCCGTTTTAAT
>NZ_VUMI01000057.1 GCF_009696275.1 Eisenbergiella porci | reverse complement strand
TTGTCCTATAACTTCTGATGGAGGGGGAACTCCTCCTTCCGTTATATCTATATAGATTTATTAGATTGGACTTTGTAACTGTTAACCAGTAGTCGTTCTTGACTACACCATTATTATACTAGGAGGATGTACGTTGAAAAGGTTGGGGAAAAAGAAAAGAACAGGAAGGGGAAGCTTCGGACATTATTTTAAGGCCCACTGGCAATTGTATCTGATGATATCCCTTCCGGTAATTTTACTGTTGGTATTTGCTTATGCGCCGATGTATGGCGTGCTGCTGGCGTTTAAGAACTATCAGGTCAGTCTGGGTATCTGGGGCAGCCCGTGGGCAGAGAATCATGGCCTGAACAATTTTATCCGTTTTTTTAATAACTATAATTTTAAAGAGTGCTTGAGAAATACCTTGGTTATTTCGCTTTATTCTATGGTAGTGACCATGCCGTGTTCCATTCTGCTGGCATTGTCTCTGAATTATGCGAAGAATATTTTTTTCAGGAAAACCGTTCAGATGATTACTTATTGTCCCTATTTTATTTCCACGATCGTGTTCGTGGGGATTATTAACCTGATGCTGGATACCAGGGTTGGGATTTTGGGGAAATTTATCAAAGATACCTTCGGTGTCAGTGTCCTGGGAAGCGCGAATCTGTTTCCGTCTTTGTACGTATGGACCGGCGTATGGCAGGGAGTAGGCTTCGGTGCCATCATTTATATTGCGGCTTTGGCAGGCGTGGATATGGAACAGCATGAGGCGGCAATTATTGACGGGGCGACCCTGCTGCAGCGGATTCGCTATGTGGATCTGCCGGCTATCCTGCCTACCGCGGTTATTATGATGATTCTGAATATGGGAAGCATCCTGAATATTGGCTATGAAAAGGTGCTTGCCATGCAGAATCAGAACAATCTGAGTATGTCGGAAGTCATCACCACTTATTCTTATAAGGTATCGTTGGTTTCCACCTTTCCGGATTATCCGTATTCCACGGCAATCGGTTTATTCCAGTCCGTAGTGGGGCTGGTCCTGATTCTGATAACAAATAAGATTGCGGATAAGCTGACCGGAAACGGGTTTATTTAAGGAAGGTGGGAGCTATGAAAAAGAAAAAAATTACACAGGATAAGGTAGTTTATTTTATTAACTATGTATTGCTTGCCTTGCTTCTTGTTATTGTCCTATATCCGATTATTTATAATATCAGCTGTTCCTTCAGTTCAGGAAGCGCGCTGATGGCGGGCAGGGTCAGATTGCTGCCGGTTGAATTTACCTTTGACAGTTATAAAGCGGTATTTAAATATCAGTCCATTTGGTCCGGTTATAAAAATTCTGTCATATATACCATTGTCGGAACGCTGATTAGCATTGTTTTTACTTTGTTTGCGGCATATCCTTTGTCCAGGGATGACTTCCGGGGGCAAAAATTGTTTACAGGACTTTTCTTGTTTACGATGATGTTTTCCGGCGGTCTGATTCCGACTTATCTTTTGGTAAGGAATCTGAAACTGATTGATACTATGTGGGCCATTGTTCTCCCTGGAGCGGTAAGCGCCTATAACATGATTGTGGCTCGGACGTTTTTTAAGCAGACCATTCCAAAGGAACTCATGGAAGCGGCGGAGATGGACGGCTGTTCGGATTTTAAATTTTTTTCCAGGATAGTGATTCCGCTTTCCACGCCGATTGTGGCAGTATTGTGCCTTTGGGTTGCGGTATCCCTGTGGAATTCCTACTTTAATCCGATGATTTATATCAATTCGGAAGATAAATATCCTCTTCAGCTGGTGCTGCGCAGGATATTGCTGATGTCTCAGGTGAATCTGAACAGTTCGTCTGTAGATCCTCAGGTAATAGCGAAAAACCAGTATCTGAGCGAAATGTTAAAATATGGAACTATTATTATAAGTACATTGCCGTTAATGGTTATCTACCCTTTTGTCCAGAAATATTTTGTCAAGGGCGTGATGATCGGCTCTGTCAAAGGCTAGCATAAACTGGGAAAACCCATTTATAGAAAAAGAAACAAGGAGGAAACACATGAGAAAGAAAGGATTGATTGGAAAGAAGCTGCTGTCGGTCATTACAGTACTGGCGGTATGTGGTTCTGTTCTGGGAGGCTGCGGCAGTTCTGCCGATACTGCTGCTTCGGGAACAGCTCCGGCAGATTCTGCCGCAGCAGAAACAGGGGAGGCAGGAGCATTTGATTTTGCATCCGTAAGTGATGTGAAATTTCCTCTGAAAGAAAAACTGAATATGACGGTATTCGTGTATGCAACAACTACCGGAGGCGGTACCTATCAGGATAATTATGTAACGGACTGGATTGAGGAAAAAACGAATATTCATCTTGACTTCGTATATGATGTGGACGGAGATGATGCGAAAACCAAGCTGAATCTGGTTATGACGGATCCGGCAAGCATGCCCGATATTTTCCTTGCGACCAACTGGACGAAATCAGAGGTACAGTCTTATGGCCAGCAGGGGCTGCTGCTTCCTTTAAATGATTACTTGAAAGATGCTCCGAACTGGAATAAAATGAATGAAGAAAGTCCGATGAGAAAAGCGGATCTTGTTATGTCTGACGGTAATATTTATACCTATGGAGATCAGAATGAATGCTATCACTGCAGGTATCAGAACAGAATGTACATTTACAAGCCTTGGGTAGACGCGCTGAATGGAGGAAAAATCCCTGAAACAACGGACGAGTTGTATGATTTCCTTGTGAAGGTCAAGAATGAAGATCCCAATGGCAATGGGATTGCGGATGAAATTCCAATGACCGGATTTATCGGCGGATGGGCTACCGATCCTACGGTATGGATGATTAATTCCTTTATCCAGTGCAATAATCCTTTGAGCAATACCAATCCTACGGTTGGCGCGGGACTCGTTGTGAAAGACGGAAAAATTGAGTATTCCGTAATGAAGGAGGAATACCGCGAAGCGCTTCGTTTTATGAGTAAGCTTTATAAAGAGGGGCTTCTGGATAACCAGACCTTTACACAGGATAATACGCAGTTCTCCGCGGCCCTGAAAAATGAAGATGCGCATCTGGTAGCCATGTATCCGGCCGGAGGCCCTCAGGTAGACGATGAGTTCTGGGCGAATGAAGACGGTGAGTGGCAGACTTGGGAAGTGATTGAACCTGTGGCAGGACCTGAAGGAGTAAGGCTGACCGCCAAAGGGCTTGATAATTACTTTGGTTCCAGTATCGGAAGTATTTCCGCCAATTGTAAGTACCCTGAAATTGCCGTGGCGCTGTTTGACTTCTTGGCAACCGAGGAAGGCACTAACGTTCAGGCATTCGGTCCGGAAGGGCTGGGCTGGGACTGGACTACGGAAGGAACTTCTCTTGCAGGCGGTACCCCTACCTACCAGAAATATACAATTCCTGAGGATTATGACTGGCTTGGAAACGGCTGGGAAAAGGAATATCCTGACAAGCACAGAACCTGGGTTTCAGATGCCAATGTCAGATGCAGTTCCGCAAGATTCCGCGGTGAAGTGAAAGTTGAGGATCCCTCTCATGATGGCGAGTATTATCTGCAGGCAGCCGCTGAGAAATATTCAAAGTATGATCCCGGGGATGATACAATTGTTCCCAACCTGGTATTCGAAGGACAGGATGCACAGACAATTTCCGAAGGTATCCTGACCATCGGCGGATATGTAAACCAGGCTACGGTACAGTTCGTAACAGGGGATTTGGATGTGGACAAGGATTGGGACACTTATCTTCAGAAGCTGGACAGCATGGGAGTACAGAATTATATCGATACTTATCAGAAGTATTATGATGCTTATAAAGCGAATGCGAAATAACAGAATACCGCTGCTGCTCGGCAGGAAATAGAGTATCCCGGCAGAAATTTAATATTTCTGCCGGGATGTTTCTTAATTGGAGGAGGTATAAATCTATGGAAGCACAGTTTCATGTAAAGCATAAGGAACCGGCGATGCGCTGGAAGGATGCCCTCCCTATGGGCAATGGGTCCTTAGGGGCCATGGTTTATGGGCATAACGCAAAGGAAAGGATTCAGCTGAATGAGGATTCTCTCTGGTATGGGAAACCTGAGAACAGGATTAATCCGAAAGCGGCCGGAAAGCTGAAGGAAATACAGGAGAAGGTGCTGGACCGCAGGTTTGATGAGGCGGAAGAGCTTATGTATTCTTATATGGTATCCTCTCCTCCTAATATGAGAAATTATTCCACGCTTGGAGAACTGGATCTGGCGCTGAATCAGCAGTCTGCTTTTCCCATGGGCTGGTTCCCGGAATCGGAGGGGGAGGATTACGAATCTGATCTGGATCTGGAAAATGGGATCCTGCGGATTGTACATATAGAGGATGGGGTACGTTATGAAAGGGAAATGTTTGTCAGCTTCCCGGATAAGGTGATGGTTATACGGCTGAAAAGCAGCAGGCCGGGGGCAATCCGGCTGGACGTCATGCTGAACAGATATCCCTTTACGGATGCAAAAGCGCCGGATGACAGACGTCCCGGAAAATATGTGAGCGCCGGAGTCTGGCCGGCAACGCGGTGTGACCGTCTGTATACGTTGGATGGAAACCGGATAATCATGGAAGGGCACGAAGCGGAAACCCAATTTGCGGTGGGGGTGTCGGCAGCAACGGACGGCAGAATCGAGGACTGCTATTCCAGACTTATTATCCGCGAAGCGCAGGAGGTGGTTCTCCTTGTTACGGCGGCTACGGACAACCGGGAGAAGGACTGCCCTGCTGCAGTAAAGAAAGGACTGGATCATGCGGCTGCTATCAGCTATGAGGAGCTTAAGCGCAGGCATATCCTGGATTTTTCGCCCTTTATGAGATGCTGCAGCCTGGCCGTTGCGGAGGATGCTGCGGCCTCACGGTATTTCCAGTTTGCCAGATATCTGATGGTTTCGGGAAGCAGGGAAGGCTCTTCTGCAATGAACCTGCAGGGAATATGGAACTCGGAATTTGATCCCAGCTGGGACAGCAAGTATACGGTGAATATTAATTTACAGATGAATTACTGGCCCGCCGAAATCTGCAATCTTTCATCGCTGCACAGTCCACTGTTTGAATTGCTCCATAAAATGGAGGAAAGCGGTGAAAAATGTGCCCGGGAAATGTATGGCTGTCGGGGGATGATGTGCCATCATAACACGGATTTTTACGGAGACTGTGCGCCTCAGGATGTTTATCCGGCGGCCACGATCTGGCAGTGCGGCGGCTCCTGGCTGGGGCTGCATATATGGGAGCATTACAGGTATACCCTGGATGAAAAATTCCTCCGGCAGGAATATCCTGTTTTGGAGAAGCTGGCTTTGTTCTTTGTAGATTTTTTGATAGAAGACAAAGAAGGTTTCCTTGTAACCTGCCCGTCGGTTTCACCGGAGAACCGGTTTATTACGGAAAATGGCTATGATACGCCTATCTGCGCCGGACCGGCCATAGACAGCCAGATCATCCGCGCTTTAATGACTGCGTGCCTGGAAGCCGGGAAGGTGTTGGGAATTCATAATGACAAGGAAAAGGAATTTGAAAAGGTTTTGAATCGTTTAAGGCCAAATCAAATCGACAGCATGGGACGCCTTATGGAATGGGCCGCACAGGAAAAGGAACTGACTCCTGATATGGTGCATACCTCCCATCTTTGGGCCGTGTATCCCGGAGATGAAATCGCGTGGAATAAAGACAGAGACTTATTTGACGCAGCCAAAAAAGCGCTGTATTCCAGAATTGAGCATGGCGCAAGATCATTTGGATGGCCAGGGGCCTGGCATATCGCTTTCTTTGCCAGATTCCTGGACGGTGAAAACGCAGGCAGGATCATTTCCATGATGCTGGAACACGGATTAAGCAGAAGCCTTTTGAATGCGGAAAATGTCTTTCAGATTGACGGAAACATGGGATTGCTGGCAGGCATGGCGGAATGCCTTCTTCAAAGCCATGCGGCGGTCCATTTCCTTCCGGCGCTGCCGCCTTCCTGGAAGAACGGATGGGTGAAGGGACTTCGGGCCAGAGGCGGGATTGAGACGGATATTTATTGGCAGGACGGCATGCTGACCGCTGCCTGGGTCAAAAGCGACAGCAGCCGGATGGTTGAATTTACGGGAAATTATCCGTTCCTGATCCGGCAGGGGGACAGAAATATAGAGTATGAGGAATGTATAGAAGGGTATCGGATTTATATGGAGGAAGGGAAGCAGTATGAGCTTCTTTTCGGAAAGACGGAGGAGTAAAAGGAAATGAGCGGCAGAACAGGTAACAGGATACAGCGCCTGGAAAACAATGACTGGAAATTTATGCATGGGGACTTTCCGGAGGCGGAGACGCCGGATTTTGACGATTCCCAATGGTATGATATCGGGCTTCCGCATTCTTCCGGCATTCCTCATTTTATGACAAATGAGTTTTATGTAGGCTATGGCTGCTACAGGAAAAAACTGTATGTGGAAAAGGAATGGCTTGGAAAACGGATTTCCCTGTAATCCCAGGCTTGCGCCAAGGGCGGGGGAACATGTATTCAACGGAGGCATTTACCGGGATGTGAGCTTAATTGTCACGCAGCCGCTCCATATAGCATGGTACGGAACCCGTGTGACAATGCCGGAGGTTTCAAAGAAGACAGCGAAGATAGCAATGGATACCGAGATTTGCAATGAGGCAGAAGATGCTGCGCAGTGCCGTCTGGTATCAAGGATTCTCCGGGAGGGAGAGGAAATCGGGAAAGTATGTTCCGCGTTGGACGTATCTTCTGGTGATACGGAAATAGTTTCGCAGGAATATACGCTTTGCCGGCCTGAGCTGTGGCATCCGGATCATCCCAATCTATATGTCCTTAAAAGTGAGATATGGGAAGGGGAAAGGCTGACAGATAGCTGCGAAACTGAATTTGGCATCCGGTGGTTTTCTTTTTCAGCGGACACCGGATTTTCATTAAACGGGGAGCATTATGAGATACACGGGGCAAATGTGCATCAGGATCATGCGGGCTGGTCTGATGCGGTGACCCATACGGGAATACAGAGGGACATCGCCATGATAAAAGGCTGCGGCATGAATTTTATCAGAGGCTCTCATTATCCGCACCATACTTATTTCGCGCAGGAATGCGACAGGCAGGGGATCCTTTTCTGGTCTGAGAATTGCTTCTGGGGGACCGGAGGCCCGAAGGAGGAAGGCTATTGGACCGCCAGCGGCTATCCGGTAAATGAAGAGGATGAGGAGGAATTTGAACAGAGCTGCCTTCAGACATTAGAAGAAATGATTCGGACAAACCGGAACCATCCCAGCATCATCGTATGGAGTATGTGCAATGAACCGTTCTTTTCCGATATTGAGGTGATGGAAAAAGCCAAAGCGCTGGTGGTCAGGCTTGCAGAGCTTTCCCACAGGCTGGATCCCACGCGTCCGGCCGCAGTCGGCGGGGCACAGAGGGGAGGCTTCGACAGCCTGGGAGATATTGCAGGCTATAACGGAGACGGGGCATCCATTTTTATAAATCCGGGATTTCCCAATTTCGTATCGGAATATGGAAGCACGGTTTCAGATCGGCCGGGAGAATTTATGCACAGATATCAGGACGGGGTGGAGAAGAACTATCCATGGCGCTCCGGGAAATCCCTATGGTGCGGGTTCCATCACGGAAGTATTTTATTTGATATGGGGCATATGGGAATGATAGATTATTACCGTCTGCCGCTGAACACCTGGTATTGGTACCGGGAAAATCTGCTTGGCATACAGCGGCCTGCGCTCCTGCAGGAGGGGATCCCTTTCCGGATCCATCTGGCTGCGGATCGGACGGAAATAAGCAGCGATGGGACGCAGGATGCTCATATCATTGTCTCCGTCATGGATGAACAGGGAAACAGAATCACCAATTCCCCGGAGGTGGTGCTTGAGGTGGTAAGCGGGGAAGGGATGTTCCCCACCGGCAAAACCTTTGTTTTTTCTCCGGAAAGGAATAACTTCATTGAAGGGCTGGGAGCCATTGAGCTGCGTTCCTATTATGGAGGAGATACCATAATACAGGCGCGAAGCGGCGGGCTGCTCGGCGACAGGCTCTGTATCCATGTAACGGGCAGTGTAAAACCAGAGAACCGGCAATTGAAGGAATTGCAGCCTCCGCCGTATTTGCAGGGAGCGCCGGAAAGGAAGCAGCTAAGTAATATCAGCCTTAACAGGCCGGTCTTTTGCAGCAGCGCCCACAAAGAGCATCCGGGAAAAAATGTCACGGATGGTAGTTTCAATACCTTCTGGTATCCGGCGGAGGAAGAAACAGGCGGCTGGATCCTGGTTGATTTGGAAGGCACGAAGGAGGTTAAAAGTATTACCCTGGAATTCAACGCTGTTATGAACGGAGTATATGAACTGGCGCTTTCTGATGACAGAAAAGAATTCAGGCAGATATACCTGGCACGGGAAGGGGATGCCAATTCCTTCTTGACAGTGCATCTTTCCTCCGAAAGGGCCAGATTTGTCAGGGTGCGTTTTCCGGGAGAGGCTGTGGGGATTGTTAAAATTGAGGTTATGGCGTAAGATAGGGCGGTGTGCTGGCTGAAGGATGCAATATAAGATACTGCTGTAAGAATTTTTTCAAAAAAAACTATATTCTGCTTAAAGGATTCACCTGGTAAAATCAAAACAGGTGAATCCTTTAGATCGGACCATGTTTTTCCAGAACTTAAGAAGCATTGTTTTGGGGGAAATGAACTTTACAAAATATATAAAATAAGATATGTTTATTTATGTCAGCAGAGCGCAATGCTTTTTATCTGCTGAGACTTCAGATAATGACAGAGCAGGGGGGATACCGGGGAGAAGTTATGGGGATTTTTTCACGAAGTATTAAAGAGTTTAGATTAAACAGTATATTTGTGAGAATTTTTATTTATATTATGGCGCTGGTTCTTATATCAATAGGACTGGTATCTTTTTTTTCTTACCGCAAATCTTCTGCAATGATGATTAGCGAGGTTCAGAACAGCAATATGCTTATTTTAAAACAGGCGCAGAAAGGGATTGATCAGAAAATTAATTCTTTGCAGGCCAATCTTATGCAGGCTGCATTGAACCGCAGCCTGAATGAGGTATTATACCTGTCGAATCAAAGCAATTATGATAAATACGAATTAATTCAGGATTCCATGTCTTATTTAAGCGCTCTTAAATCAAATAATAATTACATATCTGATATATGGCTGTATGCAAAAAAAACTGATTTTGTATTAGGTACAGAAAGCAAATATGAACGTTCCCTTTTTTTCTCAGATGTATGCAAATATACAGATGATATTGATTGGGATCAGGTATTTGGAAGCAGCGGTTTTAATTATATTGGTAAGAAAAATATTTATCGGGGGACCTATCAGGTTCCGGTGGTGGTTTTTTCAGAATCCCTGCCGTTTATCGATAAATCTCCCAAGGGAATGCTTATCGTTAATGTAAGCGATTCCCTGTTTGAAAAAGAACTATCCAATTATAATAAGGAAAAAATTATTTTCCATTATATTGTTGATAAGGAAGGGAATATCGTTTATACGAACGAACAGTATTATGATGAGTTTAACGACCTGGATTTGATACGGTCAGCTGTCCATTCGCAGTTAACCGGGATGACTCAAAAGCAGGATACAGTAGAACTGATGGCAGGCGGAAAACCCTTTACCATTCAGTATATACAATCGCAAAACCTGCAATGGAAATACATTTCAGTGATTCCCACGGAATACATTAAGGAAAGTGTTAACCAAATCAGGAATGTTACGCTGCTGGTGGTATCGATAAGCATAATTTTATCTATTGTATTAACAATATATATTGTAAATGGACTATACAGGCCCATGAACAAAATATTGAGTTACATTAATATAATAGGTGATAGAAAAACAATCGAAAATAAAAAGAAAAACAGAAACGAATTTGCCTTAATCAATGGCATAATTGATTATGTTTATAAAGAAAACCAGACGCTGCAGGATAATTATGAAAAAAGCAGGCCAATGCTTCAGGATAAGTTTATATATGATATTATCAATGGACAGGTTGACAGCGATTCTGAAAAATTAGGTTTGGAAATAGGAATTGAGCTGCCATTTCCTTTTTATCAGGTAATTGTATATGTCATTGACGGGGAAATTCCGGGCAGTTTAAAAAAATATAAAATTTCCCACGAAGAAGATGTCGTAAAAATGAGGGAAATTGCTGAACTGACTTTGGGAGAACAATGTAAATGTTATTTTCTGGCAAAGGATGAACAAACAATTGTTTCCGTATTAAATGCACCTGAATCTTTTTATGAATTAAGTGGTATGAATGAGTATTTGGCAAAGGTACAGGAGTATATGAATAAAGGCGATTTGCCCTATGTTGTCGGGGTGGGAAACAGCTACAAGGGTATCAGAAATTGCTATCGTTCCTTTATTGATGCGCTTGAAACAATAAAATATCAAATCGTAAAGGGGCAAAATTCTGTTATTTACATTGACGAGGTGAAAAATACAAATGGCGCGGTCATTTCATATCCGCTGGAAAAAGAAACACAGCTAATCATGATTACAAAATCCGGCAACAGTGAAAACGTAGTTAAAATGCTGGAAGATATATTTTATGAGAACTTTTCAGAGGATGTGTTGTCTCCTGAAATGATCGATAATTTGTTCCATGCATTAGCCGGAACAGCGGTAAGAACAATATTTGAGATGAGGCTGACAAATGAACAGATTTTTACTGATAAGCAAGATATCTATAAGGAGCTTGATCAGAAAAAAAGCATAAGCGAAAAGAAGCAGTATGTAATATGGATATTCAAGACGATTGCATTATTTGCAGCAGACAATAAACGAGGTCAGCAAAATTATGTTTTGGAAAAAATAGACCGTTACCTTGAAGAAAATTACAACAAGGAAATTTCGCTTGATACTGTAGCGGCGGTAGTTAACTTATCTGCTTCTTATTTGAGTTTTGTATTTAAAGAGAATTCCGGTTTGAATTTTGTCGATTATGTGAATCAGTTCCGATTACGAAAGGCCAAGGAGCTGCTGGAAAACACTTCATATAATATATCACAGATCGCTGAATTGGTTGGGTATAGCAGCGCAAACAGTTTCAGTAAGGTTTTCAAAAAATATAATGGCATATCGCCGGCGCAGTATAGAAAAATTTAATATCAGGAAGAGTATGGAAGACCCTTTTCTCATGAGCGGAGAAAAGGGTCTTTTGCATTATTTGAAGTCTTTTTATTTTGTGCGGCATGAAATCAAAAGAATTGCCATGTGATATCTATAATTTGTCCATAAATACTAAAAATCGGAAGATTTACACATTTAATCTCTGATGTTAAGCTAGGCATACGCAACAAAACAGTTGTAGAAGGCCCATGCAAAATAGAGAGAGAGGTGCAATGAATGTTTTGCAACAATAAGAAAAAGAAGATGCTTCATTTTCAGAAAAAACAGAATATGCGAAACAGTATTAAAAAGAACATCCCATTTTACGTTATGTTTATCCCCGTGTTAATTTATTTTGTGATTTTCCGGTATGTGCCGTTATTATTGTCTCTTATTATTTCATTGGAGAAATATCAGCCGGCGAAAGGAATTTTCAGCAGCAAATGGGTTGGGTTAGAGTACTATAAGCAGTTTATCAATTCCGTTTTTTTCTGGAGATTAATAAGAAATACATTGGGAATTAATTTTTTACAGCTGACAGTAGGGTTTGTTGCTCCCATTATATTGGCGCTTTTGCTTAATGAAGTAGGACGGATGCGTTATAAGAAGCTTGTCCAGACAGTTACATATCTGCCCAATTTTATTTCCAGTGTTGTTGTAGTGGGAATGGTAGTTACTTTTCTGTCTCCCAGTACAGGGCTTGTGAACAATATATTGGCTCATTTGGGAATGGAACGGATAAATTTTTTGACAGAGCCTTCTTATTTCTGGGGAATATATACAGTTATGACAATATGGCAGACTGCCGGATACAGTGCGATTATTTATCTGGCTTCGTTAACAGGGATAAGCTCGGAATTATATGAAGCGGCCAGAATTGATGGAGCAGGAAGGTGGGCGCAGCTGTTTCACATTACATTACCTGGGTTAACTCCTACAATCGTATTGCTGTTCTTAATGAAGATAGGAAGGGTTCTGGATGTTGGATACGAAACGATTGTTCTTATGTATAATCCCAGCATCTATTCTACGGCAGATGTTATCGGTACTTATGTCTATAGAAGGGGAATCCTGAACGGAGAATACAGTTTTGCTTCTGCGGTAGGTTTCTTCCAGTCAGTCATTGGGTTAATGCTTGTATTATTTGCCAATAAAATAGCTAAAAAAACATCTGAAACAAGTCTTTGGTGATGGAGGAAAATATGAAATTAAGTAAAGGACGCATTATTTTTCAATGCATTAATTATACTATTTTATTTTTGCTGATGGCGGCGGCATTATATCCGGTTTTATATGTTTTTGCCGCTTCATTAAGCAGTTTTGAGTTTCTGGCACAGGGAAAAGTGGGAATAATACCAATGGGGCTGACAATTGATGCTTATAAGAGGATTTTGTCTTATCCCATGATTGGAAGAGCATATCTGAATACAATATTTTACACGGTGGCAGGTACGGCTGTCAGTCTGCTTTTATCTTCTCTTGCGGCCTATCCTTTATCAAGAAGGTCCTTTCCGGGACAAAAATTTATGTCTGCTGTTGTTGTGGTTGCAATGCTCTTCAGCGCCGGAATGATACCTACCTTTTTAATAGTTACCAAGCTTAATATGTATAATACGGTTTGGTCCATACTGCTGCCCACTTCAGTTTCGTCTTTCAATGTAATTCTTCTTAAGAATTTTTTTCAGCAGATTCCATATGAGCTGGAGGAATCTGCATCCTTAGACGGATGCAGCCAGCTGAAAATATTATTTAAAATTATTCTGCCGCTTTCACTGCCGGGCATAGTTACCGTAGGTTTGTTTTATGCGGTGGCACAGTGGAATAGTTATTTTCCCGCCATGCTTTATTTAAGAGACAGGGAATTGGTTCCTATGCAGATCATTCTGCGGGATATTGTAATTCAAAACCAGACAAATGAACTGTCTATCGACTTGGTAAATGGATCTGACCAAATCAGTGAATCAGTAAAGTATGCAACAATTATGGTAGCTACGATACCCATCATGATGGTTTATCCATTTATACAAAAGTATTTCGTCAAGGGAATTATGGTTGGTTCTGTAAAGGGCTGAAAATGCCTTTTTCATACAGAAAAAAAGGAAAAGGAGGGGCGAGGAAAGATTATTTGCAGAAACGAAAATAAGGATTGGAACAAAAAAGGAGGAAGTTATGGTAGCAAAAAAAGTAGTTGCATTGGTATTAGCATCAGCTGTGTGCCTGACAGCATTTTCCGGATGCGGAAATTCGGCATCAGACAACAACCAGCCAACAGTTAGTTCAGAGGCAGCAGGGGAGTCTGAATCCTCAAAAGAGGAAAACAATGAAAATATTACGGTCAGTATGTTTCTGCAGGATTCGGCAGATCAGGCCATAAGTACAGACCTGCCTATTATTCAGGAAATAACAAAACGTACAGGGGTAAATTTTGAATTTGTTGCGGCACCGAATACGGAAGATCAATTCCGTGAAAAATTTAATGTAACGGTTGCTTCCGGCGATATACCTGATATCATGGTCAGCACATATCGGGATGATATGATGAAGGTTGCTGAACAGGGAACATTTGCAGCTTTGGACGATTATATTGATCAATATGCGCCCAACTTAAAGAAAATATTAGATGAAAACCCTGACTATATCCGGGATATCAGAGCAAGCGACGGAAATATATATTTCCTGCCTTTCATCGGGGCTGTAAAAACGTTTAAGGTATGGATGCTGCGTGG
The DNA here is from genome assembly GCF_009696275.1 of Eisenbergiella porci. Classification (GTDB taxonomy): domain Bacteria; phylum Bacillota; class Clostridia; order Lachnospirales; family Lachnospiraceae; genus Eisenbergiella; species Eisenbergiella porci. The sequence goes on along the minus strand of NZ_VUMI01000057.1, from coordinate 22,289 downwards.
AGACTGGCTGGATAAGTTAGGCCTGGAAGTGCCTGTGACATTGGATGACTGGTATCATGTTTTAAAGGCATTTAAGGAACAGGATCCTAATGGTAATGGTGAAGCCGATGAAATACCATATACGACAAGGAATACACAGGCTGGTGTACTTGCATTTATGGAAGCGTTCGGAATCAGCGGTTTTGAAGCAAATGAACAGTTTTTTATTGAAGATGGCCAGGTGAAGTACGCATATACTGATCCGAGATGCAAAGAAGCATTGGAATTTATCAATAAATTGTATAGTGAAGGCCTGATTGATTCTGAGTATGCAACGAACGATACAAATGTATGGCTTTCAAGATTAACAAATGAAGTTTCCGGTGCATGTCAGGATACTACAGCCCGTGCATATTCTTTGGGAACACAGGTGCGTGCGGCAAATGCAGATTCAGATGCATATTTTGTCGTTGTGGCTCCTCCGAAAGGGCCTGACGGAACCCAGATGACAACAAGCCAGATGCAGGCAATCAGGGGATTTACCGCAATCAGTGCGGATTCACCTTATATCAAGGAAATCGTGCAGCTGTTCGATTATTTCTATAGTGAAGAAGGCAGCCTTTTAATGAACTTTGGTATTGAAGGTGAGACATATACTATGGAAAATGGAAAGCCCACTTATACGGAAAATATTGCAAATGATTCCCAGGGGCGTTCCATTCTGTCGATGCTGAATATTTACGGACACAGAGAATGGGCATATAAGCAGGATATAGGCTACGAGGATGCTTTGCTGGATGAAACCTATGTTAACTACAGAAATGACATGGAACAGTATATACGCCCCACGATTCCCGCACTTTCCTTTACTGAAGAAGAAAGAGAAGTAATAAACAGCACTTATACGGAAATCCAGACCTATAAGGATGAAATGATTAATAAATTCATCATGGGAAAAGAGCCCCTGGATAACTTTGACAGCTTTGTCCAGACGCTTAAAAACATGGGAATTGATGATGTACTTGCTGTTGAACAGGCGGCTTATGATCGTTATGTAAAATAATGTCTTGCGGTATCTGCAGATTACAAAGATAAAGGCAGAGAATAGAAGACTCTGCCTTTATCAATTATGAGGAGAAAAAATATGGACATAAAGCAATTATACAATCCTGTCTGGAAAAGATCGGATAATTTAAGGGATCCATCAGTATTTAAGGGCTCAGACGGTTATCATTTATTCTACTCGCGTTATTCAAATAATGATTGGACCAAACCGGAAAACTGGTCTGTTGCGCATGTTTTCACGAAGGATTTTATACATTTTGAGGATGATCGTGATATTTCTGCGAAGGGCTTTGCCTCTCCGGGGGATGTAATCCGGTGGAGTGATAAGTACATACTTCCATATCAGTCATATCCTGATGTACCAACTATGCTTTGCTATAGTATTTCTGATAATTTAATCAACTGGTCGGAACCGGTTTATTTTTTGGAGGAGGCCATGGATTTGCCATGGAATCAGGCAAAGCGTGTGATTGATCCGACTTTTGTGGCAGATGGGGAACGTCTGCATTGCTTTTTTGTGGGAACAGACAGACTTTATTATAAAAGCCCTACAAATTTGGTGGGTCATGCGTACACAGAAGATCCGCAGCTGAAGAAATGGATTATTACAACAGTTGACAGTCCTCTGATTGGCGCTTGTGATGAAGCTCCTGACGGTGCAGAAAATGTTACCGTTTTTAACAACGGCAGAGAATGGGTTATGATTTACAGTGAAGGACTGAAGGCTCAGCATCTGGCATATGCGGTATCACCGGACTTGCTGCATTGGAGAAAACAGGGAAGAATAGAGGTTCCGGAGCAAGACTGGATGACTACAAGATATGGAGCGCCGTTTGTCTGGAAAGACAGTGACTGCTGGATGATGATACTTATGGGAGAAGATAAAGAGGGACATACATCATTTGGGCTTTTAGCATCTCAGGATGGATTTAATTGGGATATCTTGAGGGAACAATAAATAATCCCGCAGGTATTAATATATGGAGGAATATTATGGAGATATATGTATCAAAGGAATCCAGAGGAGGAGACGGGACAAAAGAATATCCGCTGAATTCACTTGCCCAGGCAGCAGCCATTGCCAAACCGGGAGATGAAGTAATTGTTGCACCGGGAATATATAGGGAATATATTAATCCGGCCTGTGCAGGAACACCGGAAAGACGTATTGTATATCGTTCCGAAGTAAAAAACGGCGCAGTTATATCAGGTGCGGAGGAAGTAAAAAATTGGGAAAGATATCAGGGCACTGTGTGGAGAGCCAAAATTCCTAACAGTATTTTCGGAGAGTATAATCCATATACTGTTAAAATATTCGGAGATTGGTATGATGCTGTTAAGCCGTTACATACGGGTGAGGTTTACATCAATAATAAGGCATTATATGAAACCGATTCGTTAGAAGAGGTTCTGAATCCTGTTATTTATAAGGGCTCATGGGATCCGGAAGGCTCACTGTACAAATGGTATACTGAGCAGGAAAATAATTATACCATTATATATGCAAATTTTCATAAATATGATCCAAATATGGAAAATGTAGAGATTAATGTCAGAAGAAATTGCTTCTGGCCTTCTGCAGAAGGAATCGGATACATTACTGTTTCCGGATTTGTTATTACAAAGGCTGCCACGCAGTGGGCTCCGCCGACTGCCTACCAGGAGGGTATGATAGGTCCCCACTGGTCTAAGGGATGGATTATTGAGGACTGTGATATATCAAATGCAAAATGCAGCGGGATATCTCTTGGTAAATATTTGCAGCCCAATAATGATAATAAGTGGGCAAGAAAACACACCAAGACGGGAACACAGACGGAGCGGGATGCTATTTGTCAGGCTCAGCGTGAAGGATGGACAAAGGAAAGAATCGGCTCGCATATAATAAGGCGCTGCGATATCCATGATTGCGGACAGACCGGTATTGTGGGTCATTTGGGCGGAGTGTTTTCTGTTATTGAAGATAACAATATACACCATATCAATAATAAACAGGATCTGGCCGGTGCAGAAATAGGCGGAATAAAGATGCATGCCGCTATTGATGTAATTATCAGAAGAAACAGATTCCATCACTGTACCAGGGGATTATGGCTGGACTGGCAGGCACAGGGAACTCGCGTATCACAAAATTTATTCTATAAAAACACACCGCCGGACGGGACTGAATTAACAGAGCATTTATCTGTGGCGGAGGATATATTTGTTGAGGTTTCCCATGGACCGACACTGATGGATAACAATATCTTTTTGTCTGAAGTGGCAGGGCGTTTTTGTACACAGGGAATTGCATTAGTTCATAACTTAATCGCAGGTTCTTTTGTCTATGTTGGAAATGGCGTTGATAATGGAAGCAGGCTTTTTCCTTCACCGCGATATACACCTTATCATGTTCCGCACCGGACAGAAATTGATGGTTTTATGACGATTCTTCATGGAGATGCAAGATTCTACAATAACATTTTTGTACAACAGCCGGTTCGTCAGCTTTTGCTGAATTATGCAAAGGAAAGGAATATAGAAGGACTGGATTTAATGAATTATGTGGTTGGAACGAAGCCTTATGACGGTTATCCCAGTTCCGAAGAATATTTTAATAAATTTCAGGAGGAAAACTATAAAATCCGTGAGGAAAGAGATAAGTATTATGATCATTTGCCGGTATATTCCGGAGGCAATGTGTATTTCAATGGCGCGGAGCCTTATGATGGGGAAGTCGGTTACGTTAAAGATACGGAACACCAAATTGACTTAAAACTCGTTGAAGAAAAGGATGGCATTACCCTTCATACAAATCTTTTTAAATATATGCCTGAAAATGATACGGAAATGATCTCAACAATGGTGTTGGGTGAAGCATTTGAACCAGAAGAATTATTCGAAAATCCGGATGGCTCTCCCATTACTTTTAATGAAGATTATTGGGGAAAACATAGAAGGAACTCCCCTGTCAGCGGCCCGTTTGAATTCAGGGAAGAGATAATGGAAATACCTCTGTAAATAGAATGGATAATACTCGTCAGTTTAATGTAAATGTAATTGGTTAGCAGTGCCGGAAAGTAGTTCAATGTTATGTGGTTTACTCAGGTGTGTAAATGCTTGTAATTGGCGACAGCAAATTATCATACGAGCCATCTGTAACCGCCGCTGCGAGGATGCCTGTACCAGGGGCCGTGTGGATCAGGCCGTTGCCATTGATGAAATCAAGAAATTCATCGCAGAGCAGGAGCTACATGCAGAAAACCGCTATATTCCTCCCATGCTGAACTATTCAGGAAAGCCCTTTCAGGAAAAAATAGCTGTCATCGGTGCAGACCCTGCAGGAATGTCCGCCGCGTTTTATCTGAAAAAAATGGGATATCCGGTCACTGTTTTTGAAAAGGAAAAACGGCCCGGCGGCATGCTGATGAATGGCATTCCTTCCTTCCGTCTGGAAAAAGATGTGATTGAAGCTGAGATCGATGTGCTGCGGGAAATGGGAGTGGAATTCAAATGCGGCGTGGAAGTCGGCCGGGACATCACTGTCCAAAAACTGAGACAGGATGGGTACAAGGCCTTCTATGTGGCAATAGGAGCCCAGGACGGCCGGAAGGCAGGCATCCGAAATTTGGGACCGGCATAGCTCACGGGAGTTTATGCCGGCCTCTTTATGTGTGTAACAGACATAGGCTATATGGAGAAAATAAACTTTTTTCAGCTGTTTAACGCCGATCCGTTTCATGCATAGTATTTACAATTTCTGAAATACTAAAAATAAAAAGGAGTACACAATGGAAAATTCAGATACGGTAAAACTACTTCGTGAATGTGATGCCGGCACGAAAATGGCAGTATCCTCCATAGACGAGGTTCTGGAAAAGGTGTGCGACAGCAATATGAAGAAACTGCTTGAGGAAAGCAAAGTGCATCATGAAAAGCTGGAAAATGAGATCTGGGAAATGCTGGACCGCTTAGATTCGGAAGAAAAGGAACCCTCCGCAATGGCAAAAAGCATGTCCTGGATGAAAACAAACGTGAAGCTGAGCATGGATAACAGCGATGCCACAGTGGCGGATCTGATTACAGACGGCTGCAATATGGGAATAAAATCCCTGAACAGATACCTCAACCAGTATGAAGGCGCTGAAAATTCTGCAAAAAAGACTTGTAAAGAGCTGATATCCATTGAGGAACAGCTTTGTGAAGATCTGAAATGTTATCTGTAGCAGTTGAATGAGAAAAAAATGCTGCCGTATTATGACTGTCCAACAGTTGAAATACGGCAGTTTTTTATATAAATTTATATCAGTTAAAAAGGTTTCTATGCCAGCGTATCGTCACGCAGCGCTTCCGCCATGCTGCAGCGCAGAATTTTTTTCCCGCCGATATAGTAGGCCAGGGCTACAAAACCAAGAATCGCCAGACTGAACACTGCAATTGGCGCCACAGGGGCAACCGGCAGAAATTCTGAAAGATTCAGGCGGCTTGCCCTGACTGCGAATACAATAAAGGCTGCGGTCAGCGGCAGTGTGATGATAAGCGGCCGAAGGGCGATGACCAGCGCTTCAATACAGAACATTTTCCGGATTCCTCCCGGTGTCAGACCTACGGACATATACTGGGCGAATTCCCGTTTCCGCTGATGAAGAAAGCCCAGAGTATAGGAAAAGACATTGGCAATGCCGATGAAGGCAAGCATTACGCACAAACCGCCGAGAATCAGCTGATAGCCCTGAATCATCAGATCATTTGTGATTTTATCCTGAATCCGGTTCTCGCTTACCATGTCATAGTCCGGGCTGATAAGCCGGCTTACCTCCTGTTCCAGGGCAGCCATCCCAGCGGGATCCGTTCTGTTTTCGGACAGAATCCGGATATAGGTATCTTCTTCGGCGCCGCCCAGATGATCGGCTGTTTTTTCCCATAAGGAAAGAGGCATGAACTGCACCAGGGTATAATTATCATATTCCTCCTTTAATGCGGGAACGGTCTGGGTATAGGCGAGTACGGGAATTTCTGCCTGGCCGCTTTCCTGCTTCGCATTCAGCAGGGTGACTGTATCCTGCGCTTCTTTTACATAAGGAACATAGATTCTGTGCCGGAAATTACTGTGCAGGCTGTCCCAGATCTGATTCAGTATTATGGTTCCGTCAAGGCGTGGCGTGATGCCGATTTCTTCGCAGTATGCTCTAAAAGCGTCATCGTCCAGTATGACGATGGGCGCTTCTGCCAGCCAGGCGCCGGCTTCTTTGGCAGCTGCAGCGTCAGTGGCGCCGGACTCTGCCTGTCCGGCCAGCACAGCCGGCCCGCCCAGTGCGGCCAGCTCGTCACTCTGCCAGCTGTCAGGAATGCGGACCTTTGCCATGGCCTTCTGATATACAACGCAGTCCTGGATTCCACGGATTTCCCGCAGCTTTTCCGTCAGCCCGAAATTTTCTATTTCTGTATCCTTTAAGGTCACCATGATATCCCATACATTCTGGTATTTCTCAAAATAGGTGTATTGGGTGCTGAGCGTGGAAAGGCTGAAAAAATTCATCATTATGGAAAAACCAAAAAAAGACAGCGTCAGGGAAAGGGTGGAGGTGCGCAGGGCTTTTTTCTGTGCCTTCAGCGCATTGCCCGCCAGTTCCCCTTCCATGCCGAACAGCAGCGCCAGCAGCCTGGATTTTTTCTTTTTCTTAAGCTGCAGCCCTCCCGCATTCCGGATGGCCTCAAGGGGCGTCATGCGGCTGAGTTTAATCGCTGGCAGCCAGGCGGAAAAGAGCACCGTAAAAAGTGAGGCGAGGATGGTAACCGCAAAAATCGCGGGATGATAGTAAAATTGTAGGAGCATATTGTCCCGCTGCGGCAGCTGTGACACAAGCAGATTCGCCGCCTTCATTACCCCAAAGCCGAGTGCGATTCCAAGCAGCCAGCCGGCCAGAATCGGAACCAGACTGAGTACGGCGGCCTCCTGCATCAGGCAGAACCGGATCTGCCCCGGCGTGGCGCCGATACTGGAAAAAATACCGAACTGGTGGATTCGTGCGTTCATGGATACGGCGAAGGAATTGTGGATGATTAAAATCAGGGAAAAGGATACCAAAACCAGCACCACAAGATAAAGGCTCAGCAGCATGGGCGGCTGTTTCGCGTTGGGATCGTGAATCAGATACTGGGACAGAAGCAGCGTATTATAACTGACCGCATTATCCTCCAGCCCCAGCCTTTCCGCTATCAGGGGCATATCCTGATATGCAACCCTTCTGTTGTAAAAATAAATATCCACAACGGTTCCTTTTGCGCCGGAAAGGGCGTTGTTGATGACGGCCTTTTCCACGTTGGCAAAGCTTTTTATGGTACTTAGCTGCAGTTCACTGATTTCTCCGGTGATCCGTCCGTCCCAGTCCCCATCCTCCAGGATGATGCGCGCCGTTTCATCCATCCAGAAGTTGTAAAAAAGGGTGCACAGAAAAGACAGGAACAGGGCGGCAATGAGGGCCGCAGCCATGATGGACAGGCTGGACGCCTTGTTACTCTTGATAAAGCCTGATGAATAGTCCTTCCACATATTATTTCCCCCGTTTCTGATCGCTGATGATGCGGCCGTCTTCTATTACGATGATACGATCTGCTTCCAGGGCGATTTTTTCGTCGTGGGTTATCAGCAGGATAGTCTGGTTCAGGCTGCGGTTGGAAAGCTTCAGCAAATCGATGATTTCCCTGGAATTTTTCTGATCCAGGTTACCGGTAGGCTCGTCGGCCAGCAGCAGGGCCGGACGGTAAATCAGCGACCTGGCGATAGCCGCGCGCTGCTGTTGACCGCCGGACAGCTGGCTTGGCAGAAAATCCAGCTTATCCGCGATCCCAAGCGTAGTTATCACCTTGTCAAAATATTCCGGATTCGGCTTCCTCTTGTCTAACAGAAGCGGCATGAGAATATTTTTGCGTACGGTAAGTGTGGGGATGAGGTTATAAAACTGATAGACAAGGCCCACCTTCCTGCGCCGGAAGATGGCCGCCTGCGTTCTGTTCATGGAGGAGATATCCGTACCCTCCACGAGCACCTTCCCTTCGGTAGGGGAATCCACGCTTCCCAGAATATGTAAAAGTGTGGATTTGCCGGAACCGGAGGCTCCCACAATTGCCACGAATTCTCCCTGCTCCACGGACAAATCTATCCGGTCCAGGGCTGTTACCTGATTATTTCCGGTGCCGTACAGCTTTCTGACACCTTCGCATTTAAGAATTTCCATAATGATTGCTCCTCGTATTCTAACTTTATTGCCGCGGACAACGAGCCAGGCAGCCATGCTTGCATGGATATTTGGCGGTTGCCGCGAAAGTCCAATATCCCGCAGCCCTGCAGCGCTGCAAGTTTGATAGCCTGTTGCCAGCAGCGGGGCTTTGACAGCCTTTGTTTTCACTGTACATCGATGTAAGCTTATTATAGCAAATAAAAGTGACATCTCAGTGACACTTTTTTATGAATAATATGGTACAATGTAACTGTTGGCCGGATCATTTTTTGTACTTTCTTTGTGGGGGGCTGAGCGTTGCGGTAAAATTTATTGTGGGAGAAAAAATGGAAGTATTTGATGCGGATATTAAAAAGGACGAGGGCGGAAGGCTCACAGTGATAGAACTGCCCTTTTTACAAGGGAGGTTTTCAAAAGGCCGAAGGGAACGCTTTATGTGAGCGGCACGATCAATCATATAGAATACCGGTGCAAGCTGCTGGCACGCGGAAACGGCAGGTTTGCCATGACGGTGGATAAAGCGTTGCAGAAGGCCTTGGGCTATGACGGCGGGACAATGAAGGTCCATGTGACCATGGCCGTTGAGGAAGCAGGGAAAGAGACGGGAGGGGAAAATTCTGTGGAAATGTCTGCGGAGCCTTCGTTAATTCCCTGCGGTATGGATACCCTCACAGCAGTCAGAACAAGGCAGAGCATACGCAGTTTTACTGCGGAACCGATCGCGATCGCAGGGGAAATGCTGGATACCATTCTGTGCGCCGGGATGTATGCGCCCTCGGCCAAAAACAAGCGTCCCTGCCATTTTATTGTGGTGAGGGAGAGACAGATCTTTACCGGACTGTCCCGCAGCAATCCCAACGCGGCGATGCTGGAAACTGCGGCCTGTGCAATTATCGTCTGCGGAGATAAAAACAGGGAAGGGATGAAGGAGTTTTTATACGCGGACTGTGCCGCGGCCGGCCGACGGCAGCTATGCCGTATGTGTGGACAAGGTTCCGGAACGTCTGGAATGCGCGAAGCAGCTGGGAGCGGATGAAATTTTCATCCCCTCGGAACAGATCCCTGCGCTTGAAAATAAAGGGGATATTGTATTTGAAACCGCCGGGAACAACGCTTCCACGGCCCTGCTCTTTACCATGGCCCGCCCCGGCGGCAGATGCGTGCAGGTGGGGTGGCCCGGCAGCAACATCGTTCCTGTGGATGTGGCAAAGCTGATGGAAAAGGAACTGGACTACATGGGAGTGAACCGGTATGCTAATGCCTTTGAGACGGCGCTTGCCTGGCTGAAGAACGGCCGTATAGTTTCAGAGAGGATGATAACCCACAGGTTCCCGCTGAGCCGGATTCAGGAAGGGTTTGACTGGGCGCTGGCGCATCCTAATGAGACGATAAAGGTCATAATTTATAACGATTGAGGATTTTCTGTTGCAATAACACCGGGGAGCCGCATAAATATTGGATTTATGCGGCTTCCCTTAATTTCTGCACCATGGATTTTCAGTAAAATTATCCCCTGGCTTTTTCCAGAATTTTTTTCACCTCACCGATCTTGAGCACCTTTCCATAGGATACCACTTTTCCGTCAACGACAAGGGCGGGGGTAGTCATTACGCCATAAGCTGCGATCTGTGTAAAAGCGGTAATATGATCGATGGAGGCGTCCATATTCAGCTGCTCTAAAGCTGCCTTTACAGCCGCTTCAAGCTGATTGCATTTCGCACAGCCGCTTCCTAAGATTTTAACGTCTGCGCCCTCTGTTTTTGCTTGTTCCGCCTGCGCCATGCTTTCCGCATTGAAATTACCGCCGCAGCAGCAAGGGACGTTTCCTTCTTTTTTGTTTTTTCTTCCAAACAGTGCCATAATGATAATCTCCTTTCAATCAGACCAAATATAAGTGGAGCAGGTTAAATAAATAACCAACAAGAATAATGCCGCCTGTGCAGATACCGATAAAGAGGGAAAGCAGTTTAGGTTTTACCGCCTTTCGCAGCATTATGAGGGACGGCAGAGACAATGTAGTAATCGCCATCATAAAAGATAAGATTGCACCAAGCTGCGCGCCTTTGGCAAATAAAGCTTCAGCAACGGGGATTGTGCCAAAAATGTCCGCATACATGGGGATGCCGACAAGTGTTGCTAAAATCACCGAAAAGGGATTGCTGCTGCCCAGTGCGGTTTCAATCCAGGACTGCGGTATCCAGTTATGAATAAAGGCGCCGATGCCCACGCCAACAAGAATATAGGGAAATACTTTTTTAAAAGTAGCCGCAACCTGCTCCCACGCATATTTCAGCCTATCCCTTTTCGTTAAATCCGGAGCTTCTATATCCACGCTTCCGGCGGTTTTGATATACTGCTCAACGTATTTTTCCATGTGCAGTTTTTCAATGATGATACCGCCTGCAACAGCGATAACTAAACCGACAAGAACATAAATGACAGCAATTTTTGTACCGAAGATATTCATCAGCAGAACGAGGGAACCAAGGTCAACCATAGGGGAGGATATCAGAAAAGAAAAGGTTACGCCCAACGGAAGCCCCGCGCTTGTAAAACCGATGAAAAGCGGTATGGAGGAACAGGAACAAAACGGTGTCACTGTCCCGAGCAGGGCAGCAATAATATTTGCCCCCACGCCATGAAAACGTCCTAATATCCGTTTGCTTCTTTCTGGCGGGAAATAGCTTTGGATATAGGAAATCAAGTAAATAAGCACGCAAAGCAGAACGGTGATTTTAATTGTATCATAAAGGAAAAACTGAATGCTTGCGCCGGTTTTGCTTTCAAGGTTAAGCCCGGCAGCGGATAATCCGCCGCCTATCACTTTATTCAGCCATTTCATGCCCAACACTTGATTTTGAAAAAAGTCCCAGAAAATTTTGAACATCTGCAAGAAATCCCTCCATTATATATATATATTGCAATCTATCGATGTAATGACTGTTATTTAAGCCGCCTTATTCCTGGCGGCTTATCATTCATTGCAGCTACGCGGGATACTGTCTGTTACCGTTGTAATTTGATTCAGCAATTCCTTTGCACGCTCAATCCCTTCCGGATTGAAGGAATAGTACGTCCATTTTCCCTCTTTGCGCCCTACAACTATTTCTGCATCGCATAATATTTTCATATGATGGGACAACGTTGGCTGTCCGATATTAAGTTCTTCCAGTAATTTGCACGCACACTTTTCTCCGCTTTGCAGCAGACCTAAAATTTTCCATCGGTTTGCATCGCAAAAAGCTTTGAAAATCCTTGCGTTTTTTTCATTTTCCGTCATAGTCTGCGCTCCCTTCTTTTTGGGTTCGTTTTTATTATATGCATCATATTGATATTTGTCAATGCGTTATTTTGCAAAAATAGGTATACCTATTTTATTGGCGCGCAATATAGGAACAATGGTTATGCAGTGGAAGCATATATTGAATTTTTTCAATCATTATAAATTGCATAAGATGACAGCTATGGTAAGAAATGAAAATGTATTCTCTTGGAAGAATGCTTGTAGGATTAATCAAGGAATAGAGGGGAATTCCCCGAATTTTGCAGCCACTGCCGCGGACTTACGCCGAATTTCCCGCGGAATATTTTATGAAAATAAGAGGCGGAATGATAACCGCATCTTATAGCGATTTCCTCCAAAGAGAGGCCAGGATCCGCAGTCATCAGCTGACAAGCTTTCTGCATACGCACGTTTGTCAGATACTGAAGAAAGGTGATCCCGGTCTCTTTTTTGAAAATATAGCTCAGATAGCTGGGATTCACGGATACAAATTCAGCAACCTGTTCCAGGGCGATATCCTCCTGATAATGTTCGGCAATATAGGCTCTTGCAGCATCCACTTTGGAGGAATAGGCCTCCTGTTCCGCAGGAGTGAGGAGATCGTTCCCCAGGTTCTGGGATTTTTCCAGAAAGGCGGCAAGCGTCCTTTCGTTGACAACCGCTTTTACATGCGTCTGGTAAAGCTTCTGTATGGAGGCGGCGGGTAAATTGATATCGGCAATCATGATATAGGCGGACAGGGTTTCCGTAAATACCATCAGGAAATTATCTTCCGGAGCTTCTGCCGCAGCATAAATTTCATTTACATAGGCCGCCGCGTTTAATTCAAAGGTGATGACCCTGACGGCACTGGCGAGGGTATGCGCTGCAATTCTTTCGGCAGCGCGCGCCTTCGCAGCCTCGGATACCGGAAGAATTGACAAAAGCATATCGCACAACGCATTCTGATAATGGAAGGCAATCTGTTCAAGAAATGCCTGCTTTTCCCCATTCTGCTTCGTATCGGCAATGCCGGAGATGCTGCCGTCCAGCACATGGGTCAGGAGCGCCCGGATATCCTCCGTCTGCAGCTTCACGGAATAATTAAGGAGGAAGATACTCCAGTTATTCTGGGAAAAAACGAATATCTGTTCAAAATAGCCGGCCAGGCGGCTCTTAGCTTCCCTGGCCCCGGAAGGGGATAGCCCTGCAACAAACAGTGAAAAATAAGGAAGATAGAGAAATTCCTCTGTTTCCTGTACGGAAAATTCGGAATCATGGAAAAAATGACCCCGAAACAGCATCAGCCTGCATTTCATCAGGGTATTTTTAATGCGGGCCTGTTTTTCCTCGTCTATTTGCTTGAGACGCCGGATTAAATAAAGCTTATCCACCGGCTTCAGAAGATAATCATCCACATGAAGCTTCAGCGCACGTTTCAGATATTCATTTTCCTCATATCCGCTGACGATGATAAACCTGCATAAAGGAATCGTAACAGAAAGACGTTCCAGCATGGTAAGACCGTCAATCTCGGGCATATTAATATCTGCGATAATAACATCCGGCGTCCAGCCCTCCGCCTTTTCATAGGCGTCCACCGCATCGATTGCGGTTCTGATTTCAAGTGACACCTCTTTCTGATCACGCAGAACGATTTCCAGACCTTTTAAAACAATATATTCATCATCAACCAGCAATAGCTTCAGCATTTCCGCTCCTGTCCGCGCGCAGGTGCCGCGCCTGAATTTTCCTAAAAACCATTATAATGTTTACAGATCCGCACGCTGCATACCGTAAGGACATTTTCCTCGCTGTCAATGTCCAGCCGGTAGTCCCCGCCGTAAAACAGCCTGAGACGGTCGTTGATATTAAAAATACCGCGGCCGTTATTTTCACTCGTCATGGTATCCCGTTCCCTGGGATGCTCCAGCAGGTAGCGAAGATGGGCGAGCCTTTCCGGAGGGATGCCGGGGCCGGTATTTTTGACGGTGATGATAAGATCATCCCCGTCTTTTTTCAGGATTACGGCCGCCTGAATAAAGCTTCTGCATTTGCTCACATTATGGAAAAATACATTTTCCACCATATTAAAAAGGGCAAATTTGGGACAGCGCCATTTGTCGTCCAGTTCGCAGATATCCCAGCTGATTTCGAAACGGTTTACCAGCCTTTTTTCCTGGATGGAAACATACTGCCGCGTCATTTCTATTTCCCTGGACACCGGGACCAGATACTCCCTGGAAAGGGAATAACGCATCAGGTTGCCGAAGGAATATGCGATATCGGATATCAGCTCCTGATGATTGGCTTCCGCTATCATGCGGATGCTTTCCAGCGTGCCATAAAAGAAGTGGGGATTGAGTTGGTTCTGCAGGGCCTCTATCTGTGCATTTTTTAACTGTATTTCATTATTCAGCAGGCTTTCGGACAGCTCATTGATCCTCTCGGACATCCGGTTGAAGGAAAGAATCAGATCCCCGGTTTCATCCCTGGAAATTTTCCCGGGATAGAGGGAAAGGGTGTGGCTGTTCTGACGGTTCATATGTTCGGAAAGCCTTACAATGTTTTTCAGCGGTTTGAATATGAGGCAGAAGATAATAATGCTGGCGCTGCCAAGAATCAGAACCGATATGGCCAGGCTGAGCAAAAACGGCTGATAGGAAAAAATATTTCCTGTTTCCGGCGTCACCCTTATTACGTGGAAAATGCCGTTATCCAAAGAAATCGCGCTGATGATGCTGCGGCTTTTCCCGTCCAGGATGACCTGAGGGGCATCGGCCTGCGTCTGGGCAAGGAGTTGCTGCTCATGGGCTTCCAGGCACGCAGATGCTTTCGGCGCGTCATTGCTCCGGTAGATGGGGCGGCCGTTCAGGAATACGTAAACGGAAGACTCCGGGAGGGATATTTACCAGCGAATGGGTGGGATTGAAATATTTTAAGGAATTCTTTACAGATTACCGTTTTGGAGAGCTTCTGAGGAATACCATAGCAATCAGTACGCTGAAGATGGTGTTTGCATTTCCGGTTCCGATAATTCTGGCAATTTTGATATCTGAATGTCATAATAAATTCTTTAAGAAAACGGTGCAGACGGTAAGCTACCTGCCCAATTTTATATCCTGGGTGCTTGTATATGGTATCAGCAGTGCCCTGTTTGCGCAGAATAACGGAGTCCTGAACCAGCTTCTGGTAAATGCAGGTATCATATCCAAAGGGATTCCCCTTCTTACGGACCCGGATTATTTCTGGGGAATGACGGTGGTTCTTTCAATCTGGAAAAGCTCCGGCTGGTGGGCAATCATTTTTCTGGCGGCTATTTCGGGAATTGACAGTACGCTTTATGAAGCTGCCAGAATTGACGGGGCCGGAAGGCTGAAACGGATTTGGCATATTACCCTGCCGGGAATAAAGGGGGCGATTGTCACTGTCCTGATTTTATCCATAGGAAGCTTCCTGGGAGGCGGTATGGTAGGATCCAACTTTGAACAGTCATTTTTGATGGGGAATACGGTGAATAACGCTGCCTCTGAAATTATCCAGACCTATGCCTTTAAAATGGGAATGGCGCAGGGACGCTTCTCTTATGCAACAGCAGTAGATCTGATACAGTCACTTATTTCAATTATCCTGGTGATCATCAGCAATCAGGTAGCCAAAAAAGTATCAGGTGAAGGCCTGTTTTAGGAGGTGGGAGTATGAAGGGCAAAATAAATGAAGATAAAGTGGTAAATGTGATAGTATACATACTTCTTGCTTTTATCGGGATTGTTACATTATATCCTTTTTATTACACAATCATATGCTCTTTTAATGACGGGCTTGATTTAATGAAAGGCGGCGTTTACCTGTGGCCCAGAAAATTTACGCTGTCCAATTATGAACTGTTTATCGGAGATGAAGGATGGAGGCATGCTTTTTTTATCTCCGTGGCGAGGACGGTAGTGGGAACTGTATTATGTACGGGCTTTACCAGTATGTTCAGCTATGCGCTGTCGAGAAATAATCTGATGTTTAAAAAGGGGTACAGGTTCCTTGTCATATTCACCATGTATTTTTCCGGCGGACTGATTCCTTATTATGTGCTGCTCAGAAGTCTGGGGCTTCTGAATACCTTTTGGGTATATGTGGTTCCCGGGATGGTGAATACTTTTTTTGTCATGACAGGTATTAATTTTTTCGCATCCATTCCGGAATCTATGATTGAGGCGGCCAAGATTGACGGGGCAAGGGAAATTAAGGTGCTTACGAAGATCGTGCTTCCCGTTTCCAAACCCTTTCTGGCTACGCTGGCTTTGTTCGCCGCAGTGGGCCAGTGGAACAGCTGGCTGGACTCGGCGTACTATGTGAGGGATGCAAGTCTGCAGACGCTTTCCTTTAAAATGATGACCACAATTAACCAGACGCTGGCAACAGCGGCCAATGCAGATGTGGCCGGACAGATGTCACAGGCGAATACAGCTACGTCATTTACCGTACAGGCCACGGCCATGGCGGTATCAATGATTCCCATCATGTGTGTATATCCGTTTTTACAGAAATATTTTGTACAGGGCATGATGATTGGGGCGGTCAAGGAATAGACTGGTTAGTTTTTGAAATTTCATGGAGGAAAATTCTCTGCGCAGACAGAGTTTGTATTTTACTCCGTAAAACAAGATGGGTGGCATCCTGACCGGATGTCAGGAAAATTAACCATAAATATATTGTAGCAGGAGGATGAGTGTATGAAATGTAAAAAAGTATTAGCAGTTCTGCTGACTGCTGCCATGACAATGTCTTTGGCGGCATGCGGCGGTTCACAGGAGACGCAAAACGAGGTGAGTACCACGGGGGGAGGAAAGGAAACCACAGCGGCCGAAGCATCGGTTCAGGAGACGGATGGCCGGGCGGATGCCGGAGATGTTCCCACATTAACCTTATTTGTGGACGAAACATGGTGGCCTTATGATAAGTGGGAAGGTGCGGTGCCCGAAGAATTTGAAAAGAGACTGGGGGTAAATATTGAAGTAACCAGGGCGGCAGATAACAATCAGCTGTCATTGATGGCGGCTTCCGGAGATATGCCTGACATTATCTGCTCCGGCCGGTATCAGTATCTTGCGGATTCCCAGGTATGCTATCCTTTGGATGAGCTTCATGAAACTTATCCTGAGGTTGCATTTGAAGTAGATCCGGTATATCAGTTTGTAAATAAGGCGGCTGATGACCATTATTATACCATTGGATGTGGTTTTTCCCCCAGCGGCGCTTATTCGGAATATGATAAAATTTTGACGGAAGGCCCTGGTTTCATGTACAGGACGGATATTGCAGAAGAACTGGGACTGGAATTCAAGACACTGGACGATTTGGATGCGGCGTTTGAAAAGGTGGCGCAGTCTTATCCCGATTATACGGTATGCTCTTTTAACTGCGCACATAAATTTAACTGGCTGATGCAGCAGATGGGAGTGAAAAACGGCGGCTTCTATGAAGCGGAGGACGGCAGCCTGAAATGGTGGCTTCGTCAGGATAAGCTGCTGGACTTTTATAAAAAGGTAAATGAGTGGTACAGAAAAGGTTATTTGAGTGCGGAAAATTTTGCATATCAGTCCGAAGACGAAACAAAGGAAATCTGTGTAGGCGGTAAGGTATTTGCTAATTTTGGATATGATAACCATGCAGATAATTACAATACGGCAATTGCCGCCAACGGAGATGATTTTACATTTTCTCTGGTTACCTCGGAACTGAGTGATGATTGTGTGGCCTATGATACGGGCTGTGGCGGCCGCGGTCTTTATATCACTCGTTCCTGCAAGGATGTGGAGGCTGCATATAAATTATTGGCCTATGCCTATGGCGAAGAAGGAATGAAGCTGTTAATGTGGGGAATTGAAGGGGAAGACTATACTGTTGACAGTGAAGGTTATCCTGATTTTACATATGATTTTCAGGGGGACAACACGGTTCTTCAGCCCAGAGGTCTGAAATACTGGGGATGGCTGGTACACAATGCGATTGTAACCAGTATTGCGGAAGCAAACTCCGAATCACAGACAGCGCAGGACAGAAAAAATCTGACTGCATATGTCAAGAGGAATCCCGTTATCGGAATGATCCGGTTTGTAACAGATTCCGATGAGGCAAATATCAATGCCAAGCTGGATGAGATGGTAAAGAATCAGCAGACCAATATTTTTATGGCGGAAACCGAAGAGGCCTGTGAAGAAGCATTCCGGGAAATGGTTCAGCAGGCGGAGCAGATTGGTATGGACAGGTTGGAGGAGTTTGGCAATCAGAACTATCCGGAACTGAAGAAGCAGTATGATGAAATAATTGCAAAAGCAGAATAGTAAAAAGTATCAGGGAAGCAGAAACCAAGCTGCTTCCCTGATATTTTGGTCTTTAAGTATGATTATTGATGTTTTGCGCATTTACCCTGGTCACAATAAGGCCCTCAATAATTTCTTCCGCCCGCTTGTGTGGCGGATTCTTTTATCCAGCCATAGGATTGTTTCACTTTTCGGGAAAAACAAGACTGTCGTTATCTTTCTCTATGAAAAAATTGGTTTCCGCAATATATTTCATCCTTTTCCTGTATTGGTATGTCTGTTCAATGACTGCAGTTAATTGCATTTCGCAGGCGGCTAATACCTTTGTCAGCCTATAAGATATACCGCAGCCAACGTCATTTCCGCACTGTCATCATCTGCATCAGCAAAAAGAGTCCTTTCAAATCTGAGCCCCTCATGCGCCAGGCACAGTTCAAGAAACAACAGGAAAATCCCCATATCAATCCTGTTATAATACGCCACCTTGGCGGCAGGCATAATTCCCCGCTTTCCCGGCTGCTTATACCGGTATACGGTCAGTTTGTTTTCCTCTGCCACAACCTTCCAGGGCTGCGTATTGCAGGCGCTTGGCGCAAATCTTACAATATTGCCAATCTCCTGATAACAGTTTCCTTCCCATATCTGTTCCAGGGGTTTCCTTTTGCTCTTAAACATATCCTTCCGGAATTTGCTTTCCTCCACTCTGGCAATTGCTATCATAATAACAAAATCCAGCCCGTTGTAATTCCCGGCATCTGTTTTGCCGATCCCAAACCACAGGACGCCGATGTTAAGAGAGGCCAGGTATAAATCAAGCTGCTCCCCGATATAACCAATATTGCGGAGATAATCCCCTTTCTTTTCACTGTAAAGCAGGATACAATACTCCTCTCCACGCTTACAGGATGTTTCCCCTGCGGGCACAATCCGGAAAGCTGTTTTTATACCTTCATCCAATGACTTAAAATTTTTAATATTTTCTTCAATATTTCTTAACTCTATATCCGATATGGTCTGCCTGTCCTTAAAAATATGAAACGACTTTCTTTTAAATATCATCTGATACCATAAATCATCCATCCTTTTACCCTCCTGAAACCAGAATAGTTTAATTTAAAATTATTTACAAGAACAATTATAAAAATTAATTATTGTATTTCAGCCTGAAATTGTTCAGATGATAATCGATCAGTCCATCTCGTTTCATATTAGACAACTCCCTGGAAAGTGCGCTGCGTTCAATATTGAGATATTCGGACATCGCATTTCGGTTGAGCGGAATTTGAAAGGAGGTACTTTTTTGTTCATGTGATATGCGCAATAGATAGGTCAGAATTTTTTCACGGACTGTGGACTTCAGAAGACAGTCAATACGTTCATGTAGAACAAGTCCCTTTTGGGCGACGATGGAAATGTAATTTCTCAACAGTCTGTCATGCTTTGGACATGCCTTTATACAAGGGTCAAGGACACGGTCATACGGGATCATCAGCACGGAAACATCGTCCTGCGCCTGTATGGAAACAGGGCTTTCCTTTTCCGGCTGTGCAGCCAGAAGTACACCGATTTCGCTCCCCTTTTCAAGCAGGGTCAGTATAATTACCCGGCCTGAGGTGTCCCATTTTATGGAACGGGCGTGCCCGGATAAAATAATGCCGAACTTGCGGACCCGGCTGCCTTCCTCCAGGATCATTTCACCGCTGGCATATTGGACACGCCTTGCCTGAAGGCAGTTGAGAAGCTCCGCTATTTCCCCCGGCTCAATACCGGGAAATAAGTTCATCTGCGCTAAATCTTCCAAATATTCATTCACTGCTTTACCTCTTCCTTCTTCTTCATTTGTTGCATGCGCAACAGGTGATTTGACTGAATTATAGTATAGTAATTACAAACAAACAAGGAAAAGGGTGCTTATCATTTCAGTAATGACCTGCGGCCTTTCATCGGGGCTGTGCATCGCGGCAGTTTCACCGGTGATTGCACGGCTTTTCGGGATCGGGCCGCTTTGGAGTCTGATTCCGTTTATTGCGGCACCTCTTAATCTCTGCCGATTAACACCCCGCATATCATGCTCAGGAGGATGTAATAAACCGCTATGGCCCCAAACCGCAGAAGAGGCGTACAGCCATCTGGCGGCCATCTTAAAACCGGCATAAACCGGATTGATTCCCAGATCCTGACAAAAAGATACGGTTCTCCGGAAAGCCAGATCATTCTGATACAGACATACTGCCGGATGTCCGCCAACTCTTTGTACGATCCCGATATGCAGAAGGCCGGTTTTACCGCGCCTTAGAAGTTACTGAATCCACGGGTATTTCATTACGCCGGAAATTTCCCTGTTTATTTGTTCTGGGTATCCTTGCGGTAGAGCTTGCTCAGGGTAAAGCCCCTTCCCCGCACTTCATTGATTTGGCTGACAATCATAAAAGCCTCCGGGTCCACCTCCAGAACCAGCTGGTTCACTTTAGGCAGATCACGGTTGGAGATCACGGCCAGCACCATATTCTGTTCCTGATGCAGAAAACCGGTTTCCATGTGAAGCAGCGAAGTTCCGCAGTCAATTTTTTCCGCCAGCAGCCGGTTGATGGCGTCGTGTTCCCGGCTGACGATTTTGACCTGCATTCTGGCCCCGCCCAGCATCAGAACCTTGTCAAGCACCAGGGTGTAAACAGCGATCAAAAGGATACCGTACAGGATGGATCCTGCGTCGGAGGCAGACATCTGGAGCGCCAGGATAATGCAGTCGCACAGATAAATGACAGCCGAAACATTGATATTTTTCTTCTTTTTCAGTATCAGTGCTGGAATATCCATCCCTACCGTGGAGGCTCCCGCCCGCATAACCACACCGATTCCGGCGCCGATGAGAAGCCCGGCATAGAGAACCGCCACCAGCCGTTCCTCAGTCACAAAGCCCGTTATGCCGGCGCCCTCCAGCAGCCCTAAAAGGAGGGGATAGATTACGGTACTGAGCACTGTAGTCAGTGCAAACTGTTTTCCAAGCACCCACGCGCCGAGCAGGAACATAGTGATATTGAACACCGATACAAAGGCACTGACGGGAATCCCGGCCGTCCGGTAAAAGAACAGCGCCAGTCCGGTAGTGCCTCCTGTAATCAGGTGGTTCGGCATGATAAAAAGTGTCACCGCCAGTGCGTACAGAAGGTTGCCGAAGATAATCATACCCAGTTTTTCCGCCGCATTCATCCATTTTTTCTGCATTTCATTACTCCTTTTTCACTCTACCACAGTAAAATTTCCAATAAAAAAACGGCAGGAAGCCTGCCGCCGGTCATGTCTGTTTATTTGTGGATTTTTGTGGGCCGCAGCCCTTTTTGTTTTCCTACACATTTATATCTGTCCTTTTTTCCGGCCAAAGCAATGGTACAGCACTTTGATCCGAAGTTATGCTAACACCATTTACGGCAGGTGTCAAGGGAAGGTTAACTTCCCGTGTTGTTAACTTCCCGATAAAACCTTCGTCATAAAACCTGGCTGTGTGGATTATTGTCTCCGGTGCATGATGGCTTACATTATAGAAAACAGTGCTGAGTGGAAGACCGCCCAGGGGACCCTGGCAGCAGTATTTTCAGGTGAGGACCGTTTTTAATAGGAATTGTCTGACATAGCTGCCCGATCAGAGCAGCTCCTTCAGCCGTTCCCCCTCCACATGGAGCAATCTTTCCTTATCCAGCCGGAAATAGCCGTCCCGTTCCATCTGTTTTAGCTCCTGGTTCAGGGAAGAACGGTTGACATGGAGCATATTGGCGAAAATCCGCTGGGAGAGGGGCATATGAACCTCCTGCTCCTGTCTGGCTTCTATTTTCCGGACGCCCATGATCCAGTAAGCAATGCGCTCCCGGACGGTCTGGTAATTCAGGCAGTTTAAGTACAGCTGGTTTTTCAGCCCCCGCTGGGAGACATAGTATAAAAGCGCGCTTACCAGTCCGGCATCCGCAGACAGCATTTCCTCCAGAAGAAAAATGGAAATCCACAGTACCTCCGCCCTTTTCTCCACGTACAGCAGGTAAGTATAATGCCGGTTGCCTGTAAGATACAGGAATTCAGGGAAAACATCCTCTTCCTCAAAATAGGCGTTGCACAGCTCCTCGCCGTCCCTGGAGTAGCTGACCGCTTTCAGTATTCCGGATACCACAATGCCGAAGTGGGTGATGGTATCTCCCTCCGACTGTACACATTCCCCGGCCCGGTAAGTTTTTTTGTAAAATGGGTACGCAAATCCTCATATCGGCTGTCGCTGATGCAGAACTGGGCAAAAGAGGGCAAGTTCTCATTTTGTAAAAAGCTGATGTTATGCATATAAATCCCCATTCCGCCGCCTTCGGCTGGCGGCACAAATAGTAATGAAAGTGTTCCAACTCTCTACGCTGTGTTGTAAAATAGTTTGTGAGAAGCTACACTACAAAGCACGGGAGGAGGAGT
>NZ_VUMI01000056.1 GCF_009696275.1 Eisenbergiella porci | reverse complement strand
TGAATTACATTTTAAAATCCCATGGCAATGGGTTTATTAAGGTTACCCTTTTTTACATCAGCTGCTTGAAAAAAACTTTGTAAACATTTTTCATTTTACCTATTGACATTTCTTAGCTGGACTTTTTATTTATTCTGACACTCCATTGTTTTCCTGGTAAATGAAATGTTCAGACCACAGCCCAACAAGTCTCACCCCTTAATCGCCCCTACCATAATTCCTTTTACAAAATATTTCTGAACGAAAGGATAAAGCAGCATAACCGGCACAGAACCCACAATAATACTTGAATACTGCAGCAGGTATTTCGTTTCCTGCATCTCCAGCTGTTTCGTAACATCAAGCGTCATGCCTGCCGTGCCCATATTAACCAGGATCTCCCGCAGGACAAGCTGCAGCGGGAACTTGGTATTCGTACTCAGATACATCATTTCATTGAAATAAGAATTCCAGTGGCTTACCGCATACAGCAGGACATTCACAGCCAGAATCGGCTTCGCAAGAGGAATTGCAATTTTAATCAGGAAGGTAAAATCATCGCAGCCGTCCACGCTGGCGCTTTCCTGCACTTCTCCGGGAATTGTGGACTGGAAATAGGTACGGGTAATAATCAGGTTCCAGACCGAAATAGAGGTCGGTATTACCAGTGCCCAGATGGTGTCAAGCATTCCCAGGTTTTTAATCAGAATATAGGTGGGAATCATACCGCCGTTAAAAAGCATGGTAAAAGTGAACAAAAGCATAACCGGATTACGGATCGCCAGATCCTTACGTGACAGCGGATAAGCCGCCAGCACTGTCATAACCAGGTTAATCACAGTACCCACCACCGTATATAAAAGGGAGTTGCAAAATCCGGTTACAAGCAGTTCATGCTTTAAAAGCATTTTATAACCACGCAATGTAAAATCCACAGGCAGCAGGAAAACCCTGCCCGAAAGAAGTGCCTTCGGCGACGAAAAAGAGGCCGCCACAACATAAATCAATGGAATCAAGATGCAGATTACAGATACGGCGCACAAAATATGCACAAGCACCATGTATATGTAATCCTTCGGTTTCGTATAATACCGGACAGACATATTTTTCTTTTTTATTGTCTTTGCCATAGCCGCCTCCTTACCACAAGCTGGTCTCGTTTACTTTTTTAGAAAACATATTTGCAAGTACTATCAGAACCAGATTACATACGGAATTAAACAATCCTACTGCCGTCGCATATGAATACTGGAAATTGATAAGACCACGCTTATAAACAAAAGTGGAAATAATCTCGGAAAACTGCATATTCACCGGATTCTGCATCAGATATACCTTTTCAAATCCCAGGCTCATAATACTGCCTACAGCCAGAATCAGCTGAATTACAATTGTTGGCATAATCGCGGGAATATCTACATTCCACACTCTTGCGAAACGGCCCGCCCCATCAATAATCGCCGCCTCTACCTGGGAAGTATCCACACTCGCAAGTGCCGCAATATAAATAACAGCGCTGTATCCCATTCCCTGCCAGACACCCGACCATACATACAGGCTTCTGAAGAGCTCCGGCTTTCCCATGAAATCAACTGCCGTCCCTCCCAATGCCGTAATTATATTATTGACCAGTCCTGTCCTGATCGAAAAAATATTCTGCATGATACCTACCAACACTACTGTGGAAATGAAATAAGGGAGATATGTAACCATCTGAACGACTTTCTTATAATGCCGCCCCCGCATTTCATTGATTGCCAACGCAAGGAGGATAGGCATGGGAAAACTGATTACAAGGCTGTACAAACTGAGTGCAAGCGTATTTCTCATCAAAACCTTAAAATCCGGCGTGGTAAAGAAATTTTTGAAGTGTTTTAATCCCACCCAGTCGCTCCCCCAGATTCCGCCCCGGATGGAATAATCCTTAAATGCGATAATTGCTCCGCCCATAGGGAGATAGGCAAAAATAATCAGATAGGTAACAGGCAAAATTAACATCACATATAACTGCCAGTGCCTTTTTACCTCCGTAGATATTCTTTTCCCCAAACTTTTCTTGGCATTCGGCTGGTTTAACATAGCCGTCCCCTTTACCCTGGTAGCTTTCACCGCCATATATATTTCCTCCTCCTTACCAAATGTTAATTGTTATATATATAATTAGCATCCTACATGTGCTTTGTCAAGTAGTTTATTTATGCAATCTGCACTAATATTTTTTATTTTTAGTCCTCAAACTATTAGAATCAAATATAGATTTCTATTCTTGACACCAAAACCTTTGGATGATATTATTAACAAAAAGTAAATCGTTTAATTTTTTATGAGGAGTATTACTATGCCTGCTACGCTGAAGGATATTGCAAAAGAAACCGGCCTGAGCACCGCCACCATATCGAAATATCTGAACGGCGCAAAACTCCGCGAGAAGAACCGCATTGCCATCGAGCAGGCGATACGTAAGCTTGATTATACTGTGAATGAGTATGCCCGGGGATTTAAGCTGAACCGGTCACATATTATCGGGGTTATCATTCCGGATCTGAATAATCTTTTTATAACAAACATTCTTGTCCAAATGGAGACTCTCCTCCGGGAGCATGATTACAGTATCATGATCTGTGACTGCCATACAGATGCCGCGCTTGAGCGTGAGCTAATCCATTTTCTGTTGGGAAGAATGGTAGACGGCATCATCAATATGCCTGTATGTGCAACAGGAGAACACTTAAAACCCGCATTATCGAAGAAAGTTCCCGTACTCGTTCTGGACCGGATGATCTCCGGGCTGGAAGGACAGATCGACAATATCCTGATTGACAATGCCAGTATTGCCCGCAGGGCTGTCCAGAGCCTTATCGACCAGGGACACCGCCAGATCGGCCTGATCATCGGCCCCACTGACTATTCCACTTCGCGGGAACGTCTGGAGGGCTATCGGCAGGCATTGGCTTCCTCCGGGATAACGGTAAACGACAGTCTTATAGCCTACAGTGATTTTACTGTTGAGGGCGGATACGAGAGCTTATGTCATCTGTTAAAGTGCAATCCCAACATGACGGCTGTCTTTCCCACGAATTACGATATGACACTGGGCTCCTTTATTGCCCTTAAAGAACAGAATATCCGGATTCCGGATGATATGTCCTTCATCGGCTTCGACGATATGGGGCTGTCCAGGGTGACGCATCCCCCCTTAACCATAGTGGCACAGCCTCTTGAACAGCTTGGTATTTATGCAGCCAGACGCATTCTCAGCAGACTGGAAGATCCTGATGAAGTTCCTATTTCCATCACGCTCTCCGCATCACTTAAGATCGGCACTTCCGTAGGCGTCCCCCGCCACGTAGAAGATGAGTAATTAAAAAAGCCGCATAAAAACGACGTTTTCCCAGGTTTTTCTGGCAACAAAAAAACGGCAGCTAACCTGCCGTTTTTTATTTTAAATAAAGAGTGTACAACCCTGCTGTTTGAAATGCTCTATTTTCTGATCAATCAGCTCCACCGGCACATCCAGCCGTCCGGCCAGGCACCTTTTACACAAAAACTCCGCCGCGCCCCTGTTCACGAACTTTTTATATGCGCCGATTTCATTGTAAGTAAGCTCTTTACCGCATTGAAAGCACGCGGACATTATAGATCAACCACCTTTGCCCGGAATACCTCGCAGTCAAACGGTGCAAGCTCCCTGGAAACAGTGGCGTTCTTCACTTTAATGCTCTCGCCGCTCCACACTTCCTTCATTTCCAGTGTTTTCCCTGTAGAAAAACCCAGGCCCACTTCATCCAGGTTAAATCTGGCAACCGCCTTTTCCTCACTCATATTGAACAGGCCAATCGCAAGATCCCCGTTTTCCAGCTGCCTTGCATAAATGAGCATATCGTCCCCGGCCCAGATTCCCTGCAGCTTGTAGGCCTGACGGCAGGCGCTGTCCTGGTTGATACGGATCAGCTCTTCATTTCCCAGAATCTTCTTCGTTTCCTCCGTCATACTGCGCACATCGCAGCCGATCATCAGCGGTGAGCCAAGCAGGGACCAGATGGAAAAATGTGTCTTGTACTGCACGTCGCTGCAACCCTTCAGGCCCACATTTCCATTGCCGTACATGCCAACGATCAGCATGTCCATATCATTGAAGCAGCCCACGCCATTATAAGGATGCAGCTTCTCCTGCTGCTTTACCAGATCCTTTACGGACTCCCAGGTATCGAAGATATCCCCGGTAGAACGCCACATGGAGGCTGCGGAGGTCTTGATCCACTCATGGGTCTGATCCGCTCCCCAGGAACAGGCGCTGAACAGGATATCACGGCCGCAGTTTTCCAGGGCAAGCCCCATGCGCCTGTACAGGTACTGCCCATGAATGATAGGGCTGTGATAGCAGTAATCATATTTCAGGAAATCCACGCCCCACTGCGCGAATGTCTCCGCATCAATGAACTCATGTTCAAAGCTTCCCGGATAACCGGCGCAGGTCAGGTTTCCGGCACAGGAATACATGCCGAATTTCAGCCCCTTGCTGTGCACATAATCCGCAACAGCCTTCATGCCGTTGGGGAATTTCACAGGATCCGGCACAAGCCTTTCATTTTCATCCCTCTCACGCAAGGACCAGCAGTCGTCAATGACCAGATATTCATAGCCCATCCGGGGAAGCCCTGCTTCCACCATCGCATCCGCTGTCTCAAAAATCAGTTTTTCATTGATGTTCTCTCCAAAGGTATTCCATGAATTCCAGCCCATGGGCGGCGTTAATTTAACCATACTATTGACCTCCAAATTCCTGTTGGGTTATTATGTAGCTGTGCGGAAGGCTGTGTAAATGCCATGCCTTCTGTCTGCGGCGGGGATCGGGAGCCGCTGGAAAACCGCCCCGCCGATCCCTGCCGCAGACAGAAGGCACGGCATCGCCGCAGGCTTCGGACATTTTTATTATAGAATGGATTTTAAGAACCTTTCCATATAATTTAGTTGCAAAAGCATGTACTTTTCGTTCATTTTGAAAGATTCAAAAACGAGGAAGGGAGGGTTGACCTTGGAAGGGTATTCGGAGGAAACGGTGCGGCTTGTGGGGTATGGCCGGGAGGATTGTTCGGATCTTCATTCCTGGGGGCCAGGGGTCAGGGCTTTTTATATTATTCATTATGTGATCCGGGGCGCAGGGTTTCTGGAGTGCGGAGGAAAACGGTTTCGGATTGCGGCGGGGGAGAGCTTCCTTTTGTACCCTTATACGGAGCTTTTTTATTATCCGGACCCGGAGGACCCCTGGGAGTATACGTGGGCGGATTTTACGGGGAAGGAGATCGGGCGGTTTTTATCACGTACCGGATTCTCTTTTTCCTGGCCGGTTGCTCCTGTTATTGGTGCAGAGGATATTCTTCCTTTGTTTGACAGGCTTGGGCGGCTGGATTTTCTTTCCCGGGGAAAAGGGGAGGCAAACGGGCTTTTGCTGGCGATTCTTGGTGTTTACGGGGATATTTTTCCGGCGCCGCAGGTTCCCGCCCGTAAGGAGGATGATCGGCTGTCCACCGCGCTGCTGCTGATTCAGGGTAATTATCATAAGGCGGACTTTAACGTGGAGCGGCTCTGCACTGCCATGCATGTGAACCGGGTCACGCTTTACCGTCTTTTTTCCGGGAAACTGGGTGTGTCTCCCAATGGGTATATTTCTCATTACCGTCTAGAGCAGGGGAAAAAACTTCTGGAGATGGGCTTCTCCGTGAAAAACACGGCGCTTTCCTGCGGCTTTTCCGATCCCTTTTATTTTTCCAGAGCCTTTAAGGCGTATACGGGAATGGCTCCGGCGGCCTATAAAGCGGAGCCGCCGCAAATCAGCTGAAACCAGCTGTTCCGGATATACAAGTGCGTAATCCTTCCAATATAATCTTACCATTCATTTCCGCCTGGCTGAATCACATAAAATGAACATCTGCAGGGGGCTTCCGCCGGCCGTAACCAACCGGCTGACAGAAGCTCCCTGTTTTTATTTCATCTTCTATTTTATTACGTATATTTTTATATTTAATTTTAGTAAAACATCGGTAAAAATTTTCAATAACCGGCAAAAAAATAAACGATGGGATAACTCTTCCAGTATTTTACAATTCAATTGACTATATTTTTCGGATGGATTAAAATAGATTTACCAATAATTGGTAGTAGAAACTCTGGTAACTATGTGCATGGAAGGGTAGGCAAACCAGTAATACAGCAAAGATTATCCGTCCGGGGCAGGGAGAAAAATCCTCTGCCCGCAGAAAGCCCGCATTTTGCTTCGCAAAACAAGTAGGATTTTGGTAAACGGATAAAAGGGGGAACTCTATATGGCATGGTATTCCGGTACTTTTTATTGTGGGCATGAAGGCTACATAAACATTATCGGGCCTCTGAAGAACAGGGAAAAAATGAGAGAGTACAAGTTTTCCGGCCTCTGCCCGGCATGCTGCAGAGAAGCGCTGCTGCAAAGCCGGAACAAGCAGAACGCCGCTGCCAGGAAGGCCGCAGCCCGCATGGAGCTGCCGCCGCTTGAGGGCAGCCGAAAGCAGGTGACCTGGGCGGAAACTCTCCGCGTGGAAGCGCTGACCCGTCTGCAGGCTTTTATCGATAACCCGCGGAATGTCGATCTGGTCGTCAGGCGCATGACCTACGAAGCGCTGACTCCCATGGAATTAAATGCCGGGGAACTTCCTGTGATATTTCAGGAAATCGTCCAATATCTCATTCATGAAAAAACAAAGGCAGTCTACTGGATTAACAACCGTTTCAACAAGGACCTGTGCAACCTGGAGCAGCTTCTTCCCGAATATCTGGAATGGAAGAAATGGTGCCGCCCGGAGGAAAGCAGCGCCGATCCCGGCTTCATTTCCAAGGATTCCATTATTGCCCCCCATGCTCCGCAGTACGCCGGCATCGTGGAAATCAGGGGGGATGATAGTGAGATCCTGGCCATTTATGAGAAAAACGACCGATTCCGGGAAATTATCCGGGATATGGATTATGAATGGAACGGAAGCTGCTGGTACCGCAGGCTGAATGCCTGCCGCGGCCGTTTTTGCGACCGTGCCGCCGAACTTGGCAATCTTCTGCTCAAAAACGGCTTCACCGTATCCATTGCGGACCGCGAAGCCCGTGAACAGGCCATTACCGGCAATTTTCTTCCTGAACATAAACGCTGGATCAGCAAAAGCAAAAAAGGCAGCTTCTTTTACATTGCCATATCGCCCAATATGCCCAGGGAAATCTCTGTGAACCTGAAAAAAATACCCACCTCCAACTTCCACTCCGGCGGCATCTTCCTGGAGCCGTCGCATTATGAGGAACTGGAGGATTTTGCGGAAATGTACGGATTCCGCTTTGATCCGGAGGCCAGGGAGCTTCTCGAGTCCTACAGATTGACTCTGGACAGCGCGCCCCGCGTATCCCCGGCGCCTCCAAAACCGACGGAAGATATCAACAACCTGCACAAAATACTGGAATCCTCCGGAGCCATTCTGGATGATCTGGCGGATAGTGACTGATTATGCATTTGACAAACAAGCTCCTGGACTACCAGGAGAATGCGGTAGAAAAATTGAAAAAGGTCAAGGTGGGCGCCCTGTTCATGGAACAGGGCACAGGCAAAACCATCACTGCGCTGGAGCTTTGCCGGCTCCGGCTGGAGGCCGGAAAGGTCACCCACATCCTGTGGCTCTGCCCCTGTTCCACCAAGCAGAACCTGAAGGATGAGCTCATCAAGCAGTCCCCCCGGGAAATGCTTGAGAAAATTACCATATGCGGCATTGAGACACTTTCCCGAAGCCTTCATGCCAACAGCTATCTCCAGCTGCTCACCGAACGGGAAGCCTGCTACCTCGTGGTGGATGAAAGCCTTCTTATAAAAAATCCCTACGCCTACAGGACACAGAACATAGACCGGCTGTCCTCACGGTGCGAATACAAGCTGATTCTCAACGGTATGCCCATTTCCAAAAACCAGGCCGACCTGTATGCGCAGTTCCATGTGCTTGACTGGAGGATCCTGGGCTATAAAACCTACTGGTCCTTCGCCGCCAACCACATTGAATTTGATCCGGAAATTCCGCAGAAAATCATCCGTTGTCTGAATACGGATTATCTTGCCAGAAAAATATCCCCCTACACCGTGCAGGTTACCAAAAAGGACTGCCTCGTGCTTCCTGATAAAAGATATACCATTAACTACTTTCCGCTCACCCCGGAACAGAACGCCCATTACAACAGCGTGGCCGACACCCTGCTGTTTCACCTCAACGAAATGCATCCTGAGACCATATACCGGCTGTTTTCAGGTCTGCAGGCCGTAACCAGCGGCTTCCGTGTGAACTTCCGCAAAAGCGCAGTTTCCGGCTACGAACATATCGTAACCTCGCCCTTTTTTGCGGAGCCTACGGATAATCCCCGGCTGCAGCGCCTGCTTACTGTACTTGACAACCGGAACAAATACATCATTTTCTGCAACTATACCTATGAAATCGATGTGCTGTGTGAAATCCTTTCCAGAAAATACGGCCCGGAAAACGTGGCGCGCTTTGACGGTTCCCTTCCTATGAAAAAAAGGCTCCGTAACCTGGAGGAATTCAGGGAATCCGCCACCTTCCTCATTGCCAACCGGGACTGCGCGGGCTACAGCCTTAACCTGCAGTTCTGCCATAATATCATCTACTATTCCAACGGCTGGGATCTGGCCACCCGCCTGCAAAGCGAGGATCGTATCCACCGGATCGGCCAGGATCAGGACATCCGCATCCGGGATATCTGTGCCTATAACACCCTGGACGAAAGAATCCTCAGCTGCCTGTACAGGAAGGAAAAGCTTCTGGAAGCCTTCAGAAACGACATTAAAAACATGGAAAACAAAAATGGAATCGCGGAATGGGTATTTTACCGGCAGCCAAGCCGGAGCCTAATGGACTGCGATGATTTGGAGGAACCCCGCCATGCCTAAAATATACCGGGACAAAAACGTATATGAAGCCGCTATGGAGCGGTACGATATCATTTATAAAAATTTCGATCACATTTATTTCAGCGTTTCCGGAGGAAAAGACAGCTCCATCATGCTGCAGCTTGCCGCCGGCGCCGCCCGCCGGACCGGGAAAAAATTCTCAATCCTTTACATCGATCTGGAGGCCCAGTACCAGGCAACCATCGACCATGTGGACGAGCTCATTCGCTGTACGGCGGATGTGGTGGACGCCTGGTACTGGGTGGCCATGCCGCTTTCCCTGCGAAACGCCGCCTCCGCCATCCGCCCCAAATGGATCTGCTGGGATAAGAAACAGAAGGAAAAATGGGTGCGCTCCCTCCCCGACAGGGAGGACGTGATTATGGTAACGGAGGACAGCTACCCAGAAGAATGGACCTGGTTCCGAAGAGGCATGGAATTTGAAGAGTTCATCCTCTTTTTCGCCCAATGGTTCTGCACCGCCCGCAAAGGCACTGCAGCCGCCGGCATCGGCATCCGCTCCGACGAAAGCCTGAACCGGTTCCGTACTATTATCAGCTCCTCCAAGGAACGTTTCCAGGATTACCCCTGGACCACGCGGGTCAAAATCCATGACAAGCCGATTGACTGCTATAATTTTTACCCGCTCTACGACTGGTCCGCCGCCGATGACTGGACCGCCGTAGCCCGGTTTGACCTGAAATTCAACTACATCTATGAACTGATGTACAAAAATGGCGTGCCCATCAGCGAGCAGCGGCTCTGCCAACCTTACGGCGACGACCAGCGCAAGGGACTGGATCAGTTCCGCTCCCTGGAGCCGGATACCTGGGAAAAAGTGCTCTACCGGGTAGAGGGCGTGAATTTTGGCAACATCTACTGCCGCACCAGCCTTCTTGGGAATATTAAATCGGAAAAGCCCGACGGCATGACCTGGGAGCAGTACGCCGTATTCCTCCTGGAAAGCCTGGGCCTCTACGCTCCTGAGGTAAGAGATCACTACTACCGTAAAATCAAAAAATTCCTGGCCTGGTGGGAAAAGGAAGCCGGCATCACCGCAGATGCCATGCCCGACGATAAATGGAATATCCAGGGCTTCCGCCAGGCTCCTTACTGGAAACGCGTTGCCCGCGCCATAGAAAAAAATGACTTCTGGATGTCAGGGCTCAGCTTCAGTGAAACCAAGGGTGATGTAAAACGCCTGTTTGAGCTGAAAAAGAAATATGCCGGCATCATCCGGCGGGATATCCAGTCCACAAATAAGCAGCTCAGGGAGGCTGCCGGGAGGATTGAAGATGAATTTGCAAAAGAGGGAGTTTAAAGAAGACTATGACAAAGCCGCCTTTTATTCCATTATGGGCGAGTTCTTTGCCGAAAAAAAATACCGGGACGAGATGCCCTATCTGGTAAATACCGAGGAAAAGGAATGGTGCCTGTTTTTCGCAAACGGTAAGCTTGCAGGCTTTTATGCGCATGAGGAAAGGGAACGGCACACGGCCATATCCGGCGTATATGTGCTTCCTGCCTTCCGTCAGTATGGCGTCTGCCCCTTCATGCTGGAGGACATGCTCCGCTCCTTCCCCACCGTGCGCATGGTCACCTCCAACCCCAGGCTCATCGCCATGCTGGACGAAAGAGGTTTTCACCGCCTTTCCCGCCGGGGCAGCTATATTACCATGGAAAACTGATCCCGGATTACCCATACATACAACAGAGGAAACAAAAGAGGAAACACAAATGGATTTGAATCAACTCATAAACGAACTGCAGGAATACATCACCTCCATTGATGATTTTTCCGAAAAGGTGGAAGCGATCAACAAAATCAGGAAGGGAATCTCCCAGGTCAGCCCTTTTCAGGAAGAGCCTACCGACTGCGTGCTCTGGGTCAGGCAGGAAAATGTGCAGGCCAACGAATACAACCCCAACCACGTGGCTTCTCCCGAAATGACCCTTCTGCACACCAGTATCCGGGAGGACGGCTACACCATGCCCATCGTAACCTATGACATGAGAAACGGAAGCCGTGAAATCGTGGACGGCTTCCACCGCAACCGGGTGGCCCGGGAATATCCCGACATCCAGCAGCGCGTCCACGGCTACCTTCCCGTCACCACCCTGAACAAGCCCCTCGACCAGCGTATCGCCGCCACCATCCGCCATAACCGCGCCCGCGGGACCCACGGCATCCGCCCCATGAGCGCGATTGTCATGGTTCTCACCCGCTCCGGCTGGCCCGACGAAAGAATCTGCCGGGAGCTGGGCATGAATCTGGATGAGGTCATCCGGTTAAAACAGATCACCGGGCTGAAGGAAGCCTTCATGAACCATGAATTCAGCAGGTCCTGGGAGGAATTTGAAAAGAAATATTATCAGGAAGAGTAGCCTGCATTATCCAAAGAAGCGCATCACGACAAAAAGGCGGCCTCCGTGAAATACCATTCACCGGATACCGCCTTTTTACCACGGCGCTGACGCCGCATCTTATTCTCTTATTTTTCTTTAATGAACTGGGCCACCTGCTTATCCCATACACAGATATGATTCAGCAGCCATTCCACAATGTTCTTCTTTACAGCCTCTACAAAAGCTTCGCTGGGGCCTTCCTCCTCGTCCAGCATATCCTTCAGCTCGTTCACGGCCTTTACAAAGGAAGCATGCTGTACCTTATGCGCTTCCAGCAGCGGATACTCGTTGTCTGCCTGAAGCTTTTCCTCATCTGCAAAATGAACATTGGTATAATCCATCAAAAATCCCAAAGTCTGAACAGCAACCAGCTTCTCCGTTCCCACCCTGCAATCTTCGGTCAGCTTGTTGACCCTTGCAATCAGTTCCTGGTGCTGGCTGTCAATCAGGTCATTTCCCGTTCTCAGCGTATCATTAAAAACAATTGCCATATCCTTACCTCCCAATTCTCCGGGCAATACGTTCCCCTCTCCCGGCCTCCTCCAGATTACTCGGTTACGGAAAACTGATCCTTGCCGACACTGCACAGCGGGCATAACCAATCCTCGGGAAGATCTTCAAAAGCTGTGCCGGGATTGATTCCGTTGTCCGGATCTCCAAGTTCAGGATCATAGATATATCCACATACATCACAAACATACTTTTTCATTTTAATCACCTGTTCCTTTCTTAGTTATAATATTTTAACCACAATATAAATTATTATAACAAAAAGAAGGTTATATTACAATCTGTCCGTTTCAAACGCAGCAATTTTTTTTTTAAATCAGCTCATCCTGGATACAGGCAGTATTTATGTTCTCTTCTAACGCCCCGTCATTACGGAGCTTCTTCAAATAATCCAACGCGGCAGTGCGTGTGTCACCTATAACCCCTGCCTGTGTGGCAATTCCTTTTTCCCGGCAAAGCTCTTCCGTCCGGCCGCCCATCCCACCGCAGATGACTGCATTCACCTTCTGCTTTTCAAGAAATTCCGGCAGCATGGCAGGACGCAGGCCGGGATTCGGGATATCCGTTTCCTTCATTATCTTTCCGCCGTAAACCATATAAATATGAAAGCTTTCGCATAGCGCAAAATGCCTGGCTACATGGCTGCCGGTACTTGCTACAGCTATTTTCATCCTCATACCTCCTGCATATCGCAGTCTTGCCTGTGATACTGTATCAATCAGTAATTTGAAAGTTCCTTTCAAGCCTGCGTCTGCCGTTTTTGCATCCGCTTCTTATGTGACAGTGGGTATCAGAGTTGTCCTTAAGCCAGCTCATCCAGCGTACATTCCAGAATTTCCGCAATCTGTTTTCCAAGCTGTATTGACGCTGTCTTCGTTCCTCTCTCAATCTGGGATAAATAAGACTGCCCTACCCCAATTGCTCCGGCAAGCTCGGCCTGGCTGAGTCCCTTTGCCTCCCGCCTTTTCTTGATATTTTCACCTACAGACATAATTTTCCCTTCTTTCCCCTTTATTACTGTGGTAATATATTTATATATTACCACGATAATAGTATATCCCACAATTGGTGGATTGTAAATATTTGGTATTACATTTGTTGGATAAATAAAACTATTAAAGGAGCATCTCATGTACGAACCCGCCAATGTAGCCGAACGAATTAATAAACTTTTGAAAGAAAAAAATCTGCAGCAGAAAGACATGCTTATGGAATCAGGGCTGAACAAAAACACTATATCCTCCATGCTTTCCCGAGGTTCCATGGTTAAAGCAGACACACTTGCAAAAATAGCCGATTTCCTATCCTGTTCTGTTGATTATCTTTTGGGTCGTACAGAAAATCCGGAAATTTACCGTTACAAAAAAACGTCTCAAAACGGGGAAAAAGTGCCATGTAACATTCCTGTCGTCAGTTCCGTTAAAAATTTCCCGATTTCCCATGAAGAAGCTGCCATACCTGATTTCCATATCGTATACAACAGATCAGTAGCCTATACGCTGTATGCTGATGACGACAGTATGGAACCGGTTATCCGTATGCACGAATTAATTGATATCATCCCCTTTACAGAGCTGGTTTCTGAGGAAATCGGTATTTTTTTGGTGCAGGAGGAGACGGTATGCAGGAAAATAAAACTTTTTGTCGATAAAGTAGAACTTTATCCATTTAATTCCGAATATCCGACGCTGCATATTTCAAGGTTTTCTCCTGACCGCATTCAGGTCCTGGGCAAGGTTGCCCTGAATGCCTCACAATATGCGCGAATGAAATCCATTTCCTCATCCGTCCTGAAATGATCCAAAATTATTTCGTTTTACTTCACAATTTCTTCAATTGTTTAACACAAAAAGGTCACAATTATAGGGTATCCTATAACCATGGAAAGCCAATAACGCTTTTTCAATATAGATACTCTTTTTCATAACTCAAGCCAGTACCAGCAGGGTACTGGCTTCCTCCCTTTTTATAGGGTGTTTTTCATACCTGCGGCTCCCTTCCATTTTAAGGGATATATTTCATCCCTACGGCTCCCTTCCTTCATTATTCTCTCTACCAAAGTACACTCCCCCGGCAAAAAGAAAAAAGGCAAAAAAATCCCGCGGCCAGTACGCCGCGGACTCTTTTTGCTCATTTTTCACCCATTTTTTCTGAACATTTTTTTCTTGAATTTATTCGCATTGATTTGCATTGAGCCGCCTCTGCCCTTTGGCTGCTATAAATCATTGGACGAACAGCTCACCGCCATCGTCCGGCCATAATAGGAACTGTGCTCTCTGCATTCCGGCAAAGTAAGAAAAGGACGGACGCGCCGCCGCATCCGTCCCTCTCTTTGCCCCTGGAACATGTCTGAAAATTGTCCCCGGGCATCAGTTCTCATTTTTATCTGATGTCATATACACTTCTCAGCCGGATACCCTCCGTATTTCCTTCCAGAATCTTCACGGTCTTCGTTCCCGCATTCATGTCGAAGAAGTTGTCCGAAAGCACCAGATTATCCTCTTCATTGCGGATTTCCACGCTCTTCGCGTACGCCTGCGCCGTAACGGTGATTTCATCCCCTGCTATCGCACAGGACAGCTGCGGATTCTCATAGCAAAAATACTTGGGATATGAGAAATTAACCGTGCCGTCGGAAACGATCTGTCCGTCCATTTCCATTTCATAGCTTACGTAATTGGTGCGAAGCTCCGCTTGCGGATAAAGCACCTTATCCAGCCATACGCTTGTAAGGGCAGGCACCGAAAGGTTTTCTTCGCCTCCCTCAAGGATTTCGGCTTTGGGATTACGCAAAGCCCACCTTACCGTGACCTGCGCCTCCTGCATCGTCTCGTTGGCCACGTTCAGGCGGATGGATTT
The DNA here is from genome assembly GCF_009696275.1 of Eisenbergiella porci. Classification (GTDB taxonomy): domain Bacteria; phylum Bacillota; class Clostridia; order Lachnospirales; family Lachnospiraceae; genus Eisenbergiella; species Eisenbergiella porci. The sequence continues at coordinate 21,561 of NZ_VUMI01000056.1, read as the reverse complement.
CTCAAACTCAAAATGCTCCCGGTTCATGTTGGCTTCGGCGCTCATCATGCCCTGTTCCTCACAGGAAAGGAGGACGGGGGCGAAAAAGCGTCTGGCATAATAATGCAGCGCCTTCAGCCTTCCCGTATAGTCCACGCTGGACCAGGACACCACCGGCCAGCAGTCGTTGAGCTGCCAGTAAATCGCGCCCATACAGCGGCCCCGGTAACGGCGGAAATGCTCCACGCCGTAACGGATGGCATCCGCCTGGAGAAGCTGTGAAGCATAAATAAAGGTGTCGAAATCCGAAGGATATTTATAGGTCTGCTGCATATAGCCCATGATTTTACCGTTGGCCCCATACTGCCGCTGGTGTTTTTCACAGATGTATGAAAAAGCGTTGTAATCCTCAGGATCGTCCGTGAAGGTTTCGATGGTTTTCAGGGACGGGAACGCCTGGAAGCCAAACTCCGAGGCATAACGGAAGAAATATTTCCGGTACTCGGAAAACGGCCGGTTGCCGTGCCATACCGCCCAGTAATGCACGTCCCCTCTGTTCGGATCGTTGGGCTCGTCCAGGCAGCCGCCGGAGGAAGGGCTGGCGGGCCAGTAAAAGGCCTGGGGATCATAGGTATGGACAATCTCCGGAATAATGCGCTCAAACATGAGGAAGTAGTCACGCACCTCGCTGGCCTTGGTCAGCCAGCTGTTTTTCTCAAACACGAACTGCTCCATTTCATTGTTTCCGCACCACAGCCCCAGGGAGGCATGATGGCGGATCCTTTTTACGTTTTCAATAAATTCCTGACGGATGTTGGCCTCAAAGGCGGGCGTCAGCTCATATACGGCGCAGGCGAACATGAAATCCTGCCAGACCATCAGTCCCATTTCATCACAGAGGTCGTAGAACCAGTCGCTGGGATAATAGCCGCCTCCCCATACGCGGATGGCGTTGTAGTTGGCAAACCGGGCTTTTTTAAGCAGCTTCGCGGTGGTTTCCGGCGTCACCCTGCCTAACAGGTTATCCTCCGGGATATAATCGCCTCCCATGGCAAACACCGCCACGCCGTTCACCTCATGGGCAAAGCACTCGCCCCATTCGTCCTTCTTTCTGCGCATGGCCATGGTACGCAGGCCGATGCGTTTTTCCCAGCTGTCGATTTCCCGGCCGTCGGAATACAGGATCACCTTTACGGTATACAGATCCTGCGCGCCGTAGCCGTTCGGCCACCACAGACGCGGATTTTCAATCCGGATTTCGGAGGGCGAATTTTCGATAACGCGTTTTGTCCCGTCAGGCGCCGTGATTTCCACCGTATAGCTCATATGCTGGCCGCAGCCGCAGAATAACCGGCCCCCGGTCACATCCATCAGCTTCGGTACCCCATCAGTGACGCCCGCAGTTTCCTCCGTCACCTGAAGCTTCAGGACCACCCCGCTGACGGAACGGTTGCCAAGCGCCGCAATGGCGGCATCGCTGTCCGCTTCCGGCACGCGTTCATGCTCCTGCAGGATCAGTACATTGTCAATTCTTCCCCTGTCTAAGCCAAGCAGGATGACAGGCCGGAAAATTCCCGCATCCGGCAGATGTGCGCCCCAGTCCCAGCCGAACATATAATGTGCCTTCCTGATATGGACAAATCCTTCCAGCGTATCGTCATTTCCCAGAGTACGGCATTCCCGGAAGGCCTGGCGGATGAATTTTGTGGGGGAATGCAGAACCACCTTCAGCTCATTATCTGCGGGCCTGACTTTTCCCTTCACATCATATTCCCAGATGCGGTGCATACTGTACGCATTCCCCAGGTGTTCCCCGTTCAGGTATACATCGGCAATGGTGTCCAGGCCGTCAAAATGCAGAAGCGCCCGGTCTGACTCCCGGATTTCTTCCGGGCAGTCAAACTGTGTGACATACTCATAATCATATTCCATCAGGGAAAGGGCCTTGTCCTCATTGTCCTTCCAGAACGGATCCTCCATCCTGCCGTTTGCCAGCAGGTCCCCATATACGCTTCCGGGCACGGAGGCAGGCAGCCATTCCTGTTCTCCCGCACGGCGCATAGTCCAGCCTGTATGTAACGTCTGTTCTAACATCCCAGATTCTCCTTTCCGCGCAGATAATCTGCGTACCAGACGATAATCTCCTGAATGCGGGACAGCTCGGATTCCCGGCTTACGCTGCGGTAAACTTCCTTATAGTGATACAGCCAGTTTTCCAGCTCCTCCGCCAGCTTCCAGGCATCGGGAAGGCTGTCATAGTTTTTGCCATAAGCCCTGGACGCTATCACCCTGCCCAGCTCATTGAACAGCCGGATGGCGTCCATGGCAGTCAGATAAGGCTTCACCAGCCCTTTGGTACGGCTGTCCATGCGGGCAATGCTTTCATAGACCGCCCCCTTGATTTCCTCCAGGTTCCGGTTCTTTTCCTCCGCATTGTCAAGCAGATCCAGCTGCTGCGCAATATAGGCTTTGTGATCCTCTGCAAATTCAGCCACACCCAGCTCCCGGAAACGGATTGCCGTCTCCCAGCCAAAAGCGCTCTGGTTTGCGGCCGACGCGATAATACCCACGAATTTTTCTTCCCGGTCACGGAATTCCAGCAGGGAAATCTGACGGTTGATCTGCTCAAATTCAGGGATCTGTGTATTCCAGGAAAAAGCCGCGCCGTATATCATGCCCACAATGCCGAATTCCGGATGGTTCACATGCAGGAAATCGCCCCAGTCCGTATTCAGCAAGCCGATGGAATGGTATTTTACGGCATAGGTGCACATCCGCTTAATATTTTCATAGGAATTTTCAATCAGATAAACAAACTGGTTCCAGCCGCAGGCGCCCGGACAGGAATACTGCACCGCTCCCGCATCAGCCAGCCATTTCGTTTCCTCCTCGCGCTGATACTTTGCATAGCCCCAGTTCAGGCACACGGTTTCTTCGGGAAGCTCCTTTATCATCTCAGGAAAACCGCAGATGACATCGCCCCAGAACATGGGACGCCTGCCGTTCTCCACCAGGAATTCGCAGAGCGCCTTTACGAAATCAATGTAGATCCGATCCACGCCCTTTTCCCGGGCCGCTTCCCTGCTCTTTCCTTTTCCCAGATCAAAGGTTTCGTCCGCACAGATGTTAAACTGCTTTGAAGTAAAAAGAGGCATGAACTCCGCGATTTTGCCCTTGATAAATTCCAGGCTTTCCGGATCCGTCACATTAATGGTGTGATGGTGCATCCTCCCCCGCAGGGAAAAAGGCATTTTCTCCGAATCCTCCAGCTCGCACAGATAGGAGTAGCCCTGGGAGCTGAGCACCTTGTACAGATGGCCGAAGCAGGAAAGGGAAGGCACCAGCTCTATCCCCCTCTCGGCGCAGTACCGATCCAGCTCCAGGATTTCAGCGGCGGTCAGCGGCGTATCATCCCGCCAGATTTCACTGAAATCACGGAACAGGAAGGTGTGCTCAATATACAGCTGCAGCTGGTTCATTTTATAATACGCCATTTTATCGGCCATTTTTTTCAGGAAGGACATCTTCGGCACCCGTCCTCTGGTAATGTCATGGTAAAACCCTCTGTTGGGGATGTCCGGCTCGTCCTCAATGGTAATGGCAGGAAGCACGGCCCCGCACTGCGCAGCCATCTGCAGCAGGGTCTGGCAGCCATACCATACGCCGGCCTCCCCGCCTGTAATACACACATTTTTTTCATCTACAGTGAGCCGGTAGCTTTGAGGCGCCATCGCCTCCGACTGCGACAGAATCACATCGCCCGGGCGGCCCGTCCCTCTGGTCAGCGCAGGGGCAAAGCCCAGCTCCTCCTTCAGCGCCTCCACAGCCAGCTTTGCCTGGGCGGTCAGCTTTTCGCCGCAGGACGGCTCCAGCACCACATAGCTTTCATAGGACAGCGTAAAATGGCTGTCCGGTTCTCCAAATTCGATGTTTTTGGGTTGCGGTATCAGATACATGTTCCCTCTCCTTTTGCTCGTATGATTTTTGTATTGTTTTCGGAAAGCTTTGTAAACGCGGCCAAACCGCCGGGTCTCAGCTCCTTATATTTTGTTACTGTTCACTCCGTGACCAGTAACTATATTTTTCTTTCAGCAAAGGAATGCCGTATTCCCTCGGCGTGCCTGCCAGACGGTCCAGATAAGCCTCCAGATGGCCCCGGCAGTGCTCCGGCCCTCCCTCGCGCATGACGGTCCACATGGGATCCGCATCATAGGCTGAGGTTTTCATCATTTCATCATTCCAGTCCAGTATCATCCTGGCCCCGCGGGCACACAGATCAGGACGCTCCTCTGCCAGGTTATGCTGCTCATGGGGATCCGTCTCAAGATCAAAGAGCATTTCATCCGGAAGCAGATGATAACCGCCGTGCACCGTACGGATATAAATATAGTTGTCAAAGCGCACGCTTCTCTGGCACACATGGGCGCACTGGGTCAGCACCTCACAGGGCCTGGAGCAGTCCTTCCCCTCCCGCAGCGCGGCCGCAAAGGAAACGCCGTCATAACGGTAATTTCCAAAGGTCTGTGTCCCCAGAAGCTCCTGTATGGTAGGCAGCAGATCCACATTATCATGGAAGCCCGTCACCCGTTTTCCGCCCTCCACGCCGGGCCAGCGGATGATCATGGGAATCCGGCATACCGGCTCGTCCGCCATGCCATGTTCTCCGTATACGCCGAACTCGCCCAGATCCTCTCCGTGATCCGCCGTGATAATGATTGCCAGATTTTCATCATAAAGCCCATGGGACTTCAGAAAATCCAGAACCATTCCGATATTGTCGTCCGTATAGCGAACCCCGTCGTCATACAGATCAATCAGATGCTTCGCCGCCTCCCTGTCCTCCAGCCTGCCCGGATGCTTGGGCCACTGAGGGAAGGTATCGTCATTCCACATATTGATTTCATTGGCGCAGTGAGGACCGATATGAAGCAGGTGCTCCCTGAAAATATCATCGGTAATCCAGTCGTCCGGCAGCGGCGTCCCCTGGAAATGGCTCTCATAATCCGCAGGCGTGCGGTAAGGAGTATGGGGATCCCAGTAATGCACATGCAGCATCCAGTTATCCTCCTCCCCATTTCTTTCCAGCCAGTCCAGCACATGGGGCGTCACCATTTCCGCGGATTCCCCTCCCCGGTTCCCCACATTGAAGCATTCATGAAAGCCAGCGTTGAACCACCAGGCCGAATGGCGCTCCGCAAAGGTGGAAAAGGACGCCGTATGAAAGCCTGCCCGCCGAAACTGCATGAACAGCCCGTTCTCCGACATCAGATCCGTAAAGCCCCTGCTTTCCCCCTGCAGACGCATATCCGCCGCTGTGCCGCCGTGTCCCACGATTCCGTTATGGATGCCGTACTGCCCGGAAATCAGCGATGCCCGGGAAGGCAGGCAGGGCGCGTTGGGACAATAATAGCGGTCAAAGCAGACGCCCTCCTCCGCCACGCTGTCCATCACCGGCGTGGTATCCCTGCCGTACCCGTAACAGCCCATATGATCCGCCCGCAGGGTATCAATATCAAACATTATTACTCTCATTGCATTTTCTCCCTTTTCTCATTGTGTCTTCGAATAATCAGGTTAATTTCCAGCTGTTTGTCCCTTCACAGTACGGCCTACCGTTTCGCCCGCATATCCGAGGGCGTGGTATTATAATAGCTGTGAAAATGCTGGTAAAAATAATTCATGTTGGAATAACCCACATCCGCCGCAATCACCGCGATTTTTTCATCGGAATTCAGGATTCTTTCCTTCGCCACATAGAGGCGGTAGCACATGAGATATTCCGAAAATTTCATCCCCGTTTCCTTAATAAAAATCTGACCCAGATAGGTGGAATTCATCTTGAATTTGTCAGCAATGCTTTTCAGTGAAATGCGGCCGCCATATTCAACCCTCACCATCATGACAATTTTGTGGATTAGCGGCGACATGGCGCCATAGTCCATATTCAGCACCGGATCACAGTTCTTTTTTTCATCCTCTTCCGGAAGCGTTCCGTGAAGCCTCTCCACGATTATTTTTTTCACAACCTCAAGAAGCTTCTTTTTTTCCACCGGCTTGAGCAGGTAGTCCAGCGCGCCGCAGCGGATGGCCTCGCAGGCATAGCTGAATTCATCATAGCCGCTCATCATCACATAATTGGAATGCACCCCCAGGTTATTCAGGCAGTTGATCACCTCATATCCCTTATCGTTTCCGATACACACATCCATCAGGCAGATATCCGGCCTCCAGTCAAGGATGTGCGACATCACCTCCATGGAACTCCGGGCCGTCTCAATCCTGCCGAAGCCCAGGCTTTTCCAGTCCAGAAGACGCTTGATGCCTTCCAGAATATTCGGTTCATCATCCACAATCACTAATGTATACAACAGTTCCCCTCCTTTCCTGCCTGTGTCGGAATAAAGACGGAAATACGCGCCCCTCCCTCCGGGTTATTCCCGATTTCCATAGTAAAATTCTCTCCATAAAAATATTTCAGCCTCATATATACGTTCCGAAGCCCGATATCCGCATCCGGATCATCGCTTCCCTCATACATATTTTTCCTTGTGGCCTCCAGCCGTTCCGGGACAATTCCCAGGCCGTTGTCCGCCATCAGCACCCTGACGCCCCCGCCCTCAGGCTTTATCTCCAGGATCAGCAGATTGAATTCCGAGTCCCTGTCAAAGCCGTGGGTAAAAAAATTCTCCGCCAGAGGCTGCAGCCAGAAGCTCAGCGTACGTACCTCTTCCGCCTCCTTTTCCACCTCCAGCTGGTAAACGAAATTTCCCGCAAACCGAAGCGACATAATCCGCAGATACATCTCCAGCAGCTCCACTTCCTCCTTCATGCTGATCACATCCGGACAGTGGACTATCATACGGTAAAGCGTCCCCAGCTGGGTAATCGCCTCCGCAGTCTCCTCATCCCCCCACATCAGCGCCTTGGAGCGTATGCTTTCCAGCGTATTATACAAAAAATGCGGGTTGATCTGATGCTTCAGGGCGCGCATGGCCGCCTCCTGCTGCTTCAGCTTCAGTATGTATTCCGTCCTGATATAGCCCTCCAGCTTCTGGCTCACATCCTTAAGGGCAATCGCGATCCTTCCGTATTCATTTTTATTCTCCTCGTGGATATCCAGATTCTTCGCCACAGAAAAATCACCATTTTCCATAGCCCCCAGCATCTGCATGATATTGGAAAGGAACCGGGCGTCATTGCGTATGCCAAGGAAGGAAACCAGCAGGGCGCCCCCCGCCAGGATAACGAGAACAAGGCTTGTTGCAATCAGGGTCCTTCTGTTCAAATCCCAGATCGTATTACTGTTAATCACCGAAATATAGGAAAAATCATACTGGCTGGAAGGAAACACCGTATAAAAAATACGCTCATACCTGTTCCCATAGAACCAGCCCTGGCTTTCCTCCATATTCGCCGCAGCCCTGAGCCACTTCATCTCCTTTCCCTGCCCGTAATCCGCATGAAGCACCTTTTCCCCCTGCATAACAGCCCAGGCCCCCGAAAGGCTCACTCCCCGAAGCAGCTCCTCCCGATCCACCCAGAAGGTAATGGTACCCAGCTGCCTGCTGATGGAATCCGGATCCCGTATTTCAAAAGAAGACAGCATCATATTGCCGAATCCCGGAATTTTCATTGCCTCCTCTTCCGATTTCAGGCCAAAGGTAACATGGATATCCCCGGAAACCCGATCCAGCCATACCGCCTTGGTCCCCTCCCCGGAAACAAAGGTAACGCCTCTCACCTGAATCCTTCTGTTAACAAACAGCTTCTTCATATCTCCCGGCATATAAGCTATCTGCGCGGAAGAGGACTTACTGTTCCCCAGCCTCTTATGCACATATCCGGCCTCCGTCTCCGCCGTAAACAAAGCCCTCGCATCCTGCATCATCTTCCGGCTGGCATAGCAGCTCTCAATATATTCATTGAGCTGATCCTTCACCGTGCCGATTTTCTTCTCCACCACAGAAAAAGTATCCTGTGCCTCCTGCCGCTGCTGCGCCGCCCAAATCGTGGTGAAAAAAACCGAAACGCCCAGGAAACACAGCATACACAATACGAGAATCGCCACCGCATTCCCCAAAAATTTCCGCCTGTATACCTTTATCTTTAAAAAAGAAATACTATGCTTCCTCATCCCGGCTCCCTTTTCTTCCCGCTCTCCCTGATTTGCTTCTTTCCGCTTACAGTTCTTTTCTTTACCGCCACTACCATTATACTGTCAAAAACTTCCGCCCACAAGAAAAGGTTATACTTTCAAACGTTTTGTCACATTTTCCCCGGCAGGCTTCAATGCCCGCATGCAAATCCGGCATCTTGCCCAACATCTGCGGAAAACAAATCACCGCCTCCGGGGCTGAATCAAAACAAACCTCCCCGCCGTGAACGTTGGGAGTCCGAACTTCACGCCGGGGAGGCTTGTTTCTAAAGATCACCGCAAGTGCACGATTTCACTTTATTTAAAGAACTCATTAATCTGCTTCTGTGCTTCTCCGATGATGGTGTCCAGACCGGAATTCTTTAATTCTTCCAGACATTTCGGAACGGTTGTTTCCGGATCTGAGGCGCCTGTCAGCATATCATATTTATATTTGTCCCAAACTGCCTGACAGTTTGAAACTTCGTTCTGGATATTTGTGATATCCAGTGCAAAACCAAGACATACGGAGGAAGCTGCTTCCTCGTTCTGCTTTCTTACCTGCTCCCACTGCTGAGGATCCGCATCCTCCGTAATGGACATATTAAAGAAGGTGCCCTGTGTGTACGCAGCCAGCGGCCAATCGTCCCTGAGTTTCTTAATCACGCCGTCGCTCACATATTCAAAGGTATCGCCTTCCACGCCGTAAGCCAGCATATCGCGGAATTTAGGATCGCTGTTCACCAGTTCAAGAACCTTCAGACATTCTTCCTTGTATTTGGAGTTCACGGAAACAGCGTTCATGGAACCCTGGATGGTTTCTGTGGAATACAGAGGTCCGAATACCTTAAATACATCATATTTCTCCACGCCGTTGAGTGTCTGCCAGGTAGCTGCCGCGCTCGGCCAGCCCTGTGCGGAGGAGAACGGAAGCTTCTTGGGAACCTCTGTCAGTACGTTTGCATCGGGATTCACGATTCCATCCATATACCACTGATGCAGCAGCTTCAGGTTATCCATGATATCCTGCTGTTCCAGCGTGCAGACTACGGTACGGGTTTCATCATCGATTTTAACGCCGATGGGCTGAAGGCCTGCGGTAAGTCCGTCATATTCATTGAAAAATCCGTTGAACGGACTGCCCTGTGCCATCTGTAAAGGATAGAAGCTCTTTCCTTCGCCTTCCTTCATCGCACGGAAGGGAGCGTCCAGATCCTGCATGGTCTTGATGGAATCCAGGTCGATGTTGTATTTCTGTACATACTGGTCATCAAAATACCAAAACTGGGTAATGGAGGAATCCTTGTAGCTGGGCACACCATATACGTTTCCGCCAATTTTCACGCCGTTCCACAGTTCCTCGGGAATAAAGCTGTAAAGATCCGGAGCTGCGGTCTGCACCATATCGGTCAGGTTTTCAAATGCGCCCAGGTTAACGAATTTACTGTAGTTGGTATTATTGGTAAACATCAGGTCGAAATACTCCCCGGAATTGACAATGGTATTCATCTTCTGGTCATAATCGCCCCAGCCTGCCACCTTAATATCAATTTTAACCCCCAGCTTTTCCACCAGATATTCATTAATCTTCACCAGACTGTCCTGATAGTCGCTGGGAGTAGTGCCGCCCACCGTCCACCAGATCAGGGTGGGGATATCGCCGCTTGCTTTATCTGTGGAAGCGCTTGTATCCGCAGTGCTCTCTGCCGCAGGTGTAGACTCAGCCCCGCCTGCTTCCCCCGTTGCCGCACCGGCGCCGGATTCTGTTTTGGAACCGCAGCCTGCCAGCATACCAACACTGAGTATACAGGAAAGACCGATAGCCAATAGTTTCTGAATCGTGTTCTTTTTCATAGTAACCTCCTTAAAGTTTGATTTATATCAGCCGGCGGCCCTTGCCGCCGGGATGATAACATAAAATTATCTGTGATCAGCCTTTTACCGCGCCGACCGTAAGACCGGAAATGAAATACTTCTGGAAGAACGGGTAGGCACATGCGATGGGCAATACGATAACCACCACAATAGCCATACGGGCCGCTTCCTTGGGCATGTTCGCCACTGTATCCGCCATGCTCGCCCCCAGAGTTGCCGCATTCTGGGCCAGCATATTCACATTCGTCATGATAGCGTTCAGCAGAGCCTGCAGGGAATACAGACGCTGGTCATCGATATACAGCATGGACTGGTACCAGTCATTCCAGTATGCAAAGCAGAGGAACAGCCCGATTGTTGCAAGCACCGGCAGGGAAATGGGAAGGACAATTTTGAAAAATATGGTAAACTGCCTTGCCCCGTCCATCTTGGCCGATTCAATCAGCTCCTCAGGAACCGTGGTTTTGAAAAAGGTCCTGCAGATAACTACATTGAAAGAAGAGACGGCCAGCGGCAGTATCAGCGCCCACACCGTATCCTTCAGACCCAGCAGCTGGGAGGTGATAAAGTAGGTGGATACCAGGCCTCCGTTGAATACCATGGGGATAAACACCACCATTGTGAGAAAACCGTTCAGCTTATAGCCGGGACGGGAAAGCACATATCCCATCAGCGTGGTGAGCAGGATTCCCAGCACCGTACCGAATATGGTGACGAAAAGGGAAACGCTCAGCGCCCTGATGATCAGCGTGCTCTGTGTTGCCAGATAGGAATATCCTTCAAAGGATACGATCTTCGGAATAAGATGGTATCCGTAATCCGTAATGGAAGCCTCTGCGGACAGAGAGATGGCAATAACAAGCAAAACGGGAATAATACATACCAGCGCCATCAGGAGGAACATTAGATTCAGCAGAACATTGGCCGTATTGGACACCCTGTTGAAGCGGTCGAATCCGTCCGGCTCATTTTTTCTTTTCTTTTTGATAGTTTCAGCCATGAGGCACCTCCTTAAATCATAGCGCTTTCGCGGTCAACCTTACGCACAATGGCATTGGCTGCCAGAATGGTGATACAGCCCGCCACCGACTGCACAAACGCGGCTGCGGAGGCCATGCCCGTGGTAGATGATTTCAGCTGCTTGAATACGAATACATCCAATGTATAGGAAACATTATACAGAGAATTGGAATCACGGGGCACCTGATAGAACAGGCCGAAATCGGAGTAGAAAATACGTCCCACCGCCATGATGAACATCATGATAATAACTGTCTTCATCAGCGGAAGCGTTACATATCTCATCTGCTGCCACACGGTAGCGCCGTCTATGCCGGCCGCTTCATAATAGGTCTTGTCAATCCCCGTAATTGTGGCAAGATAAACTACCATGCTGTAGCCCAGATTCTTCCACATATACATGAAAATCAAAAACGGCGGCCACAGCTTCGGTTCCATATACCACTGATGCGGATCCTTGCCCATAGACTCCAGAAGGCTGTTAAGCAGTCCCTTGTCAAAGCTTAAGAACGCCCAAATCAGCGCGGTTACAACAACCCAGGAAAGGAAATAGGGCATGAACATTGCCGTCTGATAAACCTTGGCCATTTTCTTGTTATGCAGCTGCCCGATGAGCAGTGCCATCGTTACGGGAACAACAATATTGAGTATGATAAACGCGATATTATACAGAATTGTGTTTCGAAGGATAATCCAGATGTCTCCTGCGGAAAACAGGAATTTAAAATTTTGAAAACCAATCCAGTCGCTCTGAATAATACTTTGCAGGAACCCTCCCTTAATCTTGTAATCCTTAAATGCAATAATAATACCGAACATCGGCATAAATGCGAACAGGAAATACCAGATAGTCGTGGGGAGCGCCAGTACAGTAAGCTCCGTATCATCACGTGTCCAGCGTCTTTTCTTTTTTTTCGTTACATCCTTTGCAGCCATGTGAAACCTCCCTTTCTATTTGCTTGACGGCGTTCAAAGGGGTCTGACCGAAAGTCCGCCGTCCTCCCGTTTCCCGTCAGCCGGCCTGCCGGAAAACAGCCGCCGGAAACGCGTACGCCTCATTCTTCTGCTGGGGAACTATTAAGTTCCTTACTTCCGGCCGCTTTATGAATTAATTATAAACTATGCATTTCGCCATTACTATCTAACATTTCTTATATAGCAGTCTAAAAACAATATGTCAAATTTAAAATTTGCCTTCACATTTTTATACACATTGCACAATGATTATAGAATAATCCCCTATTTTCCTTATCTTTAATTTGTGTAACTTTTTTAGTACCCTATCTAACGTTTCTGATATAGACATTCTCCTCCCCGCCCGCCTATACTGATTATAAGAAACGCGGCCTTCCCCGGGAATTTGTTGCTGCCCCCTCCACTTGGATTCCTGCCGGGACTTCTGGAGCCTTTATGAAAATATTCCCATGCCCGAGCCTGTTTACGGCGGCTGGTCCCGCGACCTTGCCGGGACGCCCCAGGGCTTCCTGGCAGGCGCTTATGAAAATACGAACATGCATCTGTTCGGTCCCAGGCAGCTGGAAGCATCAAGACGGGCCTATTATGCCTGCATCACCCAAATCGACTATGCCTTGGGCCGCCTTTTCGGCACCATGCGGGAAAACGATCTGTTCCGGAACACCTGGATCATTTTCACCTCCGATCATGGGGAAATGCTGGGGGATCACCACATGTCCCAGAAAAACCTGTTCTTTGAAGGCTCGGCCCATGTGCCGCTGCTCATTGTCCCGCCCGCAGGAAACGGCATCCCCCACAACCTGACTGTGGACAGCCTGACGGAAATTGCCGATATATAGCCCACCATCCTTGAGCTGGCGGGCGTCACGCCTCCGGAGGGCATCACCGGCCGCAGCCTCCTGGCGCCGGAAAAGCTGCCAAAGGACCGTGTTTTTTATGGAGACAGCCTGCACACCAACTTCTGCGTCATGAAGGACCGGATCAAGCTGGTATACACCACCTGCGGGGACCATACCCTGCTCTTCGATCTGAATTCAGACCCTATGGAGCGCAACGACCTCTCCGCAGATCCTGCATGGCAGGAAAAAAAGAATGAACTGTAGCGGCTCCTGTTGAAGCATACCGCCGAAACCACCCCTGAAGTTCTGGAAAAAAATGCGGACAATGCCTGCTGCGATCCGTCCGCCCTGCGCTTCCATACCACCCGGCCGCCCCGCTTCCCCGGTGATATGCCTGGACGCTGGTTCGGCTTCCACTACCATGATTACTCGGTGGATACCTTTCACTGAACTAAACCAGCCATCCGGCCGGCACGCTTCCGGCCTGCCGCCTTCTCCATTTTGCAGGCAGCTCCCGGACATTTCCGTTGTAAAAAAAAGCCTCCGGCCCTTCCTCCGTCAGCAGGGGAAGCGGCCGGAGACTTTTTTTGTGCGTCCGGCGCACATTAAATACCGTCCCGGCGGGTACAAATACCTGCCGGACGGTTATATCTGCCTTACTTAGCTGTCGTTTTTTCTGTCTGAAGTTCAGTTGCATATTTGTCCGGGCTTATATCCGGCGGCTGCCGTTCGCCGCACTGCATCCGCCCGTTTATTCCCGCGAGCAACGAGCTATCCATGCTTGCATGGATATTTGGCGACTGCCGCGAGGGTCAAATACCCCGCTGCTCTGCAGCGTTGCAAGTTTGATACCTCGTTGCTTGCAGCGAGGTCTTTGATTCCGTCATCGCGCCGGCGGGTATTTCGTCCATCCAGTAAGCGCTCGTGCCCGCGTACATACCCTTTCCATCACGGATCTCCACACGGATATAGCCTTCCCTTCCGGATAACTCAAATTCCGCTTCCGTAATTGTCTCACCTCTGCCGGCCAGCTTCTTATAACAATTCCGCCCTTCCTGGATAACGAAGATTTTTTCCACAGGAGAGGTCTTTACCACCAGCTTCCTGTCACGGATATAAGCCTCCTTAATCTCCGGCCCCATGGAAAAATAGAAATCTCCCTTTTCCAGGGCTTCCATCACCGCGCCGTATTCCAGCTTCTCCGCCTTCACCATAGTAAAGCCGCCGAAGGAATCACACAGCGGCGAATCAAAGGGAAAGCTGTTATGGTTATCATCGGTCGCCACCGTATAAATTCGCTGGCCTGTGCGCAGCATTTCATCATAGGACTGAGGGTTGAAGCCATACAGCCCGTCATGCTCACAGCCGTGATTATAGATTTCCATCGCCCACAGCCCGCGTAAATCCTTATAATCCTCATAGGTCTGCAGCGACCAGTAAGGATGATTATAGCAGCAAAGGAAGCCCTCTGCCTTCATCAGCTCAATATAGCCGTTGATGTACTCCGTATCACTATAACGTTTTAAAGGAAGCGCAATATTTTCTTCCTTCTCCCGCCGCTCCGGGTACTTATCATAAAAATTAAAATGATACACCTTAAGCGTGGGCCAGGCGTTCTCATGGGCGCTGAACTGATTGATATCCGCCTCAAAAGCGGCGATACTCAAAAACCTGTCATCATCCAGCTCCTCATGCTTACAGTACTGCCTGTGATCCGTAAAGGCCACAATAGAATACCCTTCCTTCTGATACGCCTCCTTCACCTGCTCCGGCGTCAGCGCCCCATCCGAAACCACCGTATGGCAATGCAGATTCGCTTTGTAAAAATTTCCCTTTTCCGGCAATAAATAAAATGTTCCCATGCCCTGCACTCCTTTTTTCCGCCCTTACCGGCTATTTTTTCACCCTGATCTGACAGTAATCCAGCACAAGCTCGCAGAATACCGCATTGGCCCAGGAAAACCATTCTCTCGTATATTTGGAAGGATCATCCACATGGAAGCCCTCGTGCATCATTCCCTTGCCGCCGTCCGTATCACGCATCAGCTGCAGCAGACGCAGCTTTTCTTCCCTCGACGCCTCCGTCAGCCCCTGGATTGCCAGCCCTATATGCCAGATATAATAAGGAGGCACATGTGGACTGCCGATTCCGGCCGCCGCTTTTCCCTTGAAATAATAAGGATTTCCCTCACTCAGGATAAAACGCCTCGTGTTCTCCATCACTTCCCTGTCGCCCTCATAGCCCAGATACTCCATGGCCAGGAGACTCGGCACATTGGCATCATCCATCAGCAGATACTGCCCGTAGCCATCCGTTTCATACGCATAAATTCTTCCGTAATACTCATTTTTAATCACGGCGAGCGTCTCTATGGCATTCCTGACCTCCTGCCGGAAGCTCTCAGCCTCTGCCGCCAGCTCCTCATCCTTCAGGACCTCCCCGGCAATTTCTGCCAGATAACCAAGCACCACCGATGCAAACATATTGGAAGGAATCAGATAACCATATGTACAGGCATCATCGCTGGGACGGAAACCCGACCAGATCAGCCCAGTCCCGGACTTCACCAACGCGCCCTTCCCGTTCCTGGAAAGCGTGTCCGTAAAATAACAGCCCTTCCTCACAAACCTGTAGGGCGATTCTTCCTCATGATGCTGCTCCGTACGCCACACCTTGAGGATCCTTCGCACACCCTTTACAAACGTCTCGTCAAACTGATCCGTCCGCCCCGTATTTTTCCATACCAGATAAGAAAGCTGGATGGGATAACACAGAGAATCCAGCTCATATTTCCTCTCCCAGATCCAGGGCCCCATATCCGTCTCATCATGCTCCCAGCAGTTCCCGTTGGCCTCCTGGTTAAACGCATTCGCATACGGATCCAGATTTACATAGAAAAACTGCTTTTTCACCAGCCCCACCAGCATATCCGCGATATCGCCTTCCTCGCCGGCAGCCATCAGATAAGGCCGTATCTGCGCCACGCTGTCACGCAGCCACATGGCCGGAATATCCCCCGTAATAATATATGTAGTTTTGTCAGGCAGCCTCTTCACCGTAGTATCCAGCGTATTGGTAAAACAGTTCACAAACAGCTGCACCATCTTCGGATCCTCCGGGAAATTCTCCTCCACCCTCTTAATCAGTTTAAGCAATGCTTCAGGCAGCATCTTCTCCATCCTGGCTTCCTCCTTCTTTGCGCCGGTTCCCCGGCCCTCTGCTCCAATACCGCCGCCCCTTCAGCCTCTCGCTTCTCAAGCCCGGGCGCCGGCACAACACTGCCATATTACCACAAACCAAAAGCTTATCCTATCACACAAACCTCATTTTACATATCAAAAATAATAGTTTATCCCCAGCTTTTACACCACAGCAGGACATACCGCCCCGGCTTACCATTCCCCAACCAACGGCCTGGGATAAAGCCACCATTTTTCAAAGTCCAAACAATACTGAGAACAGCAGATATTATTATCCCTGGGATAATCATAGCCCGTCCACTCATGATAGCTCTCCACGATCCTGTCCAGAAGCTCAGAATCCATAGTCTCACAGAACTCCCTGCAGTTCTCCACCAATCCCTCCGGCTTGTTCTCCACACCCGCCACCGTATCCTCCAGCCTGCGGTTAGACGGGAACAACACCCTGTTCTCCTGCAGCACCAGCCGATACAACGCATAAACAATCTCACTCGCCGTCCGGATCTTCATATACCCATCCGGCTTACAACACTTCCAGAAATAATTATAATTCAGCTGCAGATCACTGTAAAAAGAAAGCAGCTTCTCCTCCCGCTCCCTTTCCTGAAATACAGGAATCCTTGCCACAATCCCCTCAATCTCCGGATCACTGGAAAAAAGCACCCTCGACTTCACAAAAGAATTCCTCGTAGGCTCACTGCCCTTCTCCGCCGCCTGCACCAGATACTCCTTCGTCATATACTTAATATCGAAATAACCGCCCTCATACGTACACCCAAAAAGACACTCCGCCGTCCGGTTCTTTCTCATACACTCCTCAAAATACTCCGGCGTCACAATAACCATGGCATCCAGATCCGAATCAACCCGTTCCACCCCCTTAGCCACAGAACCGCCGAAAACCAACGCAATCACCTCATCCCTCCCCCGGAACATATCCTCCAGTATCTTCAGTGACTCCTCATGATGCTTATACATACCCGTTCCTCTCCTCAATCCTTCTTATTTTATTCATATATACGGTTAAAAAAATACCCGTCACCCCCACTATAAATGATACCCCTCCCGCTTTCAATACCCCACTTTTTAATTTTTTATATTTTTCCCTTTCTCTTTTTATCCACAACCTACGCCGCCTGCCGCTGTGGGTATTGCGCCCGGGGAGAGGCCGGTCCTGCGTTCTGAGGGGAGGGGGAGCCGCAGGGGATATTCCCGAATCCATCCGAAAAAACGGTGATATTTCTTACCGCCCCGGAGGAGCGGTATTCTGCCGCCCTTAGTGGCGCAAGCGACTAAAGTCGCTGGACGAGAGCAGCCGACGAAGTCGCTGATCGAGGAGTTCAGCCACGCTGGCAAAATACCGGTGCACCCGGACGGTTAGAAACACCCCGTTTTTGAAACTGGATTCAGGAATACCCCTGTGGCTCCCCCCTCCCCTCAGAACACAGGACCGGCCCCTCCCCGGGCGCAATACCCACAGCGGCAGGCAACCACCCCCATTGTACAAACCAGAAATAGTAACAATTATTATTTCCCTATTGACATCTTCCTGAAAACATGTATAATGAAACATGTAAACAGCATATGCCAATTACACAAGCCGGAAACATGAGGTGAAGTTATGCCGCGTCCCATCAAGGAACGAAACGTCTGCTGCCTGCCCAAGTCATGTACCTTCGGGCCCCTGAACAGCACGGAAACAGAAGTCATATTTATGACTGTTGACGAATATGAATGTATCCGCCTGATAGATTTGAAGGGCTGTACCCAGGAGGAATGCGCGGAACGGATGACCATCGCCCGCTCCACCGTTCAGATGATTTATAATGAAGCACGCAGGAAGATGGCGGATTCCCTCGTGAACGGAAAGCTGCTCCATATCCAAGGAGGCACCTTCCGGCTCTGTGACGGAAACGGCTGCTGCCCCGCCGCTGAATGCCGGAGGCGCAAAGGCTGCAGCCAGAATTCCCCGAATAAAGATTCTCAGAAACAAGTAACCAGTGCCGGTCAAATGCCGCCGCGTAAGCAAACCAACTGAATACCGTAAACATTTGACCCGCCCGGCCGGCGCCGGAACGATACACAGCCCGATACCGGCATAACCAAAGGATTCCGTTGTATAACGGAGAAACAGGGAGAACATAATTATGAGTAATGTAAAATTTTTTATCTGCAGACACTGCGGCAACCAGGTGGAAATGATTCATGATGCGGGCGTTCCCGTTATCTGCTGCGGAGAACCCATGGAAGAGCTTAAGGCCAACACTGTTGACGCCAGCCTGGAAAAGCACGTTCCTGCCGTTACCGTTGAAGGCGACACCGTAAAAATACAGGTAGGCAGCGCCGTTCACCCCATGCTGGAAGAACATCACATTGAATGGATTTACCTGGAGCTGGAAAACGGCGGCAGCCGTAAGGCACTCTCTCCCGGCGAAGCTCCCGAAGCAGTCTTCCATACCGCCGGCGTTAAGCCCGTGGCCGTATATGCATACTGCAATCTGCACGGCCTGTGGAAAACCGAATTATAACATACCCTTAAGCTTATACCTTAATCAGCCTTCTATTCATAAGCTCACAACGCTTTATGCTTTGTGAGCTTTATGGTGGTTTCCCATCCGATATCGTAAGCCGCTCAGGCTCATGGTAAAATAGACAAGTACATGTGAAAGGAATCATTAAAAATGAGTGAAAACTGCAATCACGATTGTTCGTCCTGCGGGGAAACCTGCAAGGACAGGGACCCGAAAAGCATGCTTCAGGCCCCTCACGAAATGTCCAGCATCAAAAATGTAATCGCCGTAGTCAGCGGCAAGGGCGGCGTGGGAAAATCCCTGGTGACTTCCCTGCTGGCTTCTTCCATGCAGAAGAAGGGATACCATTCCGCAGTCATTGATGCGGATATCACAGGCCCCTCCATCCCCAAAGCCTTCGGCATCCACGAAAAAGCATACGCCAACGAAATGGGGCTTATCCCTGTGAAATCCCGCGGTGGAATTGATGTCATGTCCATCAACCTGCTGCTGGACAATGATACGGATCCCGTGCTGTGGCGCGGCCCCATCATTGCGGGTGCAGTCAGCCAGTTCTGGACCGACGTTATCTGGGAAAATGTGGATTATATGTTTGTGGACATGCCTCCCGGAACCGGTGACGTTCCTCTGACCGTATTCCAGTCCCTCCCCTTAAAGGGCATCATCGTGGTGACCTCCCCTCAGGAGCTTGTTTCCGTCATCGTTGAAAAGGCTGTTAAAATGGCTGAAATGATGAATATCCCCGTTCTCGGCATTGTGGAAAACATGTCCTATTTTGAATGTCCCGACTGCAAGAGCAGGCACAGTATTTTCGGCGAAAGCCATATCGATGAAATCGCCGCAAGACACGGAATTGTCTCCGTATCCAAGCTGCCCATCGACCCTGCAATTGCCTCCGCCTGTGACAAAGGGGAAATCGAAGCGGTGGACGCGCCCTGGCTTGCAGAGCTTTCCGCTTCTCTTGAAAAAATCTGTAATTAAATAACAATGGCGTAACAATTCAGCCTGCGGCCGGACTGTCACGCCATTGACCGTCCCGCTTATTAAGTATAAAAGATTTCAAAATGCCGTCTGCCTGTAAACATAATCAGGCTCTGCGCGGCCTGTAAAAATGACAGCTTACCAAAGATTACGGTAACTGTCATTTTTTTACCCATTTCACAAAACGTTACTGTCCGCCCGCACATTTTCTCATCATGGATGGACAGCGACAGGAAAAAAAGCTTTCGCAGGAGGATCATGCCGGACTTTTCCGCAAAGCAAAAAAGGCGCTTACACCACTCAATGGTATAAACGTCTTCATCTGAATTCCATGGATTATATGCCTGACACTGCGGCTATCAAAAACCCGGCATGGAATACCGAAGGTATTTACTTATAAATCTTTAAGGGGGGGGTGCTGGCGCAGCCGAAGCCGCACCAGCGAATTTTGTGGGTTGATGACTTTTCAACTTAGGTATATCATAATACATATTTATAAATTTGTCAAACATTTTTTATAAATTTTTATATAAAATATAAATTATCTAAATTTAATTTACAAATTAAACCCATATATTTCTTTATGATGCTTCAACTGCCGCCGCACCGGACACAGGCCTTCCCATTATTTCCATGTCACCGGACACACGCTTTCCATTTCCACCAGCTCCGCGTTGATTTCCAGACGGACGGGAATATCCTCCATGGAACGGGCCTTCATATCGATTTTATTATGAAGCAGCATGATCAGGCTCCTGCCCAGCAGCCTGCGCGGAATCCGCATGGTGGTAAGCGTGGGTTCCATGATGCTGCATATGCTCCGCCCGTCAAAGCCGATGACCGACACATCCTCCGGCACCCGGTAGCCGGCACTTTTCAGGGCGCGGTATACGGGAATCGCCAGCACATCATTTTCCACAAGCAGCGCTGTGGGCGGCTTCACCCCGCCCTTCCACAGCAGCTCCAGATACTCCTGCGCCTTCGCTCCCCGGCAGTTTGTGACAATATCATGCTCCCTGTTCAGCTGCAGTCCCAGATCCTCCATGGCATAATGAAAATAACGCCGTCTCTCCAGCAGCGAGCTGCGCGCAGTTCCGGTGGCCACATAGCCGATTTCCCGGTGGCCCTTCTCCTGAAGGTAACGTACGGCGGTATAAATGCCCTGCTGGCTGTTTACCGTCACGGAGCTGGCTTTCACAAACGGATCATAGCAGTCCAGCATCACATAGGGAATATCCATGGCATCCAGCTCTTTCTTCAACTCCTGGCTCATCACGTCGGCATATACGAGCATTCCCGCATATTCTTCCCTTCTTATGCTGTCCCGGAGCCGGCTGCCCTTTTCATCATACATATGGATAATGGAAAAATGATAGCCCAGATGTCTCGCTTCCCTCTCCGCCCCCTCAATAACGGGAGGGAAAAAAGCCGCCTCATCCCCCTCATCCTGATAATCGGACATGACAAGATAAGCGATATTCTTCATAGGAGCCGGGCTTCCTTCCTGCAGCTCCTGCGGTTCCTCCTTGATCATATACCCGTATCCCATCTCCTGAATTCTCGCCAGAAGAGAGCTGCGCAGTTCATCACTGATTCCGGGCTTATGATTCAGTACCAGTGACATCGTCGCAGTGGAAACGCCAAGCATTCCGGCCAGTTCTTTAGATTTAATTGCCACGATTCTTCCCCTCACTAAATTTATAAATTTTATTTATAATAATATTGTACCGTATTTTTAAATATTTTCAAGCATTTACAGGAATACTAATTAACAAACTTCAGCGGCGGATTTTAGCCATTTCTGCCACCACGGCAGAGCGCCGGGAAGTTTTTTCAAATATACGCAGGCAAAACGTAATTGTGAGGCAGCAATACAGTTACAGCAAAACTATACCAGAGAAAAAGTCCAGCTAAGAAATGTCAATAGGTAAAATGAAAAATGTTTACAAAGTTTTTTTCAAGCAGCTGATGTAAAAAAGGGTAACCTTAATAAACCCATTGCCATGGGATTTTAAAATGTAATTCA
>NZ_VUMI01000055.1 GCF_009696275.1 Eisenbergiella porci | reverse complement strand
GTTTAGACAACGAAATCTACTAACCGATGGAACGCCGTGTGCGGTGAAAGTCGCATGCACGGTGTGAAGTGGGGGAAAAGCCTGAGATGATATCAGGGGCTTACCTATCACTATAGAACAGCGACTTTGTGTATATGCTCAACCAGGCTGGCGGTGACCGGCAGATTCTGGCCAAGCAGCTCAACATCAGCCCCCACCAGCTCTCCTATGTGACCCATTCCGGCGAGGGCGAGGGGCTTTTGTTTTACGGAAATGTCATTCTGCCGTTCATTGACCGGTTCCCGAAGGATACCGAGCTGTACGCCGTAATGACCACCAAACCCAACGAAATCAAAAAGGAGGCGTAAATTTATGGATACTTCTATCTTCAAACAGGACGCACTGGCAAAGAAAAAAGTGTCGGTGCTGGCAGATACCACGCAGGCTCTGTCCACCTTTGTTCAGGCCCAGCGCGTGGGCGCAAGGCTCAATGAGCGCGGACTTGCCGGGATTCTGCGTCTGGCCGAGCTGCAATCCCAGCTTGTCCCGGATTGGGACAAGAACCACTTTGACGGAAAGGCACTGTTCATTCTCTGCTCCCTTCTGACGGAGCTGATGCTGAATGTGTCCAGCGTTCCCGGCGATCTGGCTGTCTATGGCGAGCTGGAGTCCATGCTGGAAGAAATCGCTGACGGTGAGTGGTTTGAGTAAGCAGAACAATCCCCGCCTCCAGTTTACCGATGCCGAGCGCGAGGATTCCCGGCTGAAAGAACATATCCGCAAGGCAGATAAGGCCGCTGACAAAGCGGAGGAGGCGCGGGCCAAAATTCCCAAGAAAAAGAAGAAAGTCAAAAAGCGCACTGTTGACCCGGCCACCGGGAAGAAAACGGCGCGCCTTCGTTTTGAGGAAGTGGATCAGCCTGCACCGGCCTCTAAACTGACCCATGCTGTTACAGCGGCACCCGGTCAGGCGCTTGTCGTTCAGATGCATCGCAAAATCGGAGAGACCGAGGAGGACAATGTGGGCGTGGAAAGCGCCCACCGTCTGGAGGAAACTGCCGAGGGCGGCGCACATCTGGCCGCTTCTGCCCACCGTTCCCAAAAGCTGCGGCCCTACCGGGCTGCGGCGAGGGCAGAGAAAAAGCTGGAAAAGGCCAATGTCAATGCCTTGTATCAGAAAGCTATGCAGGACGATCCGGCCAGCTTCAGCAACCCGCTTTCCCGTTGGCAGCAAAAGCAGGCTATCAAAAAGCAGTATGCCGCCGCCAAACGTACTGGACAGACTGCCGGTACTGCGGCAAAAGCTGCGGACAATACGGCCAAGGCCGCCAAAAAGACTGCCGAGGAGACAAAAAAGGCAGGCAGCTTTGTCTGGCGGCACCGGCGCGGATTCGGTATTGCCATCGCGCTGTTTCTCATTCTGTGCTTTTTCCTGAACAGCCTTTCCTCCTGTTCGATTCTGCTGGAGGGCGGAATGTCCGGCCTCGCTGGTTCCACCTATCCCTCCCGTGATGAGGATATGCTGGGTGCGGAAGCTGCCTATGCACAGATGGAGGCTGAACTTCAGTATGAGATCGACCATTATGAGAGCCTGCACAGCGGATATGACGAGTATCACTATGACCTGGATGAGATCAAGCACGACCCCTATGTGCTGATTTCCATTCTCACCGCCTACCATCAGGGAGAATGGACGCTTTCTGAGGTACAGGGAACGCTTGCCATGCTTTTTGACCGTCAGTACATGCTCACTGAAAATGTGGTGGTGGAAACCCGCTACCGCACCGAAACCTCCACGGACCCGGAAACCGGAGAAGAAACCAGTGAAGAAGTCCCCTATGACTATTACATCTGCTATGTAACCCTGGAAAACTTCGATCTGTCCCATCTGCCAGTCTATATCATGGGTGAGGAACAGGTCAGTATGTACGCCGTGTATATGGCGACCCTGGGCAACCGGCCGGACTTGTTCGCAGGCAATCCCAATGCCTCCACCAGAGAGGACTATCTGGATTACGATGTACCGCCGGAGGCGCTGGAGGATGAAGTCTTTGCCGCCATGTTAAAGGAAGCGGAGAAATACCTGGGCTACCCCTATGTGTGGGGCGGTTCCAACCCCAGCACTTCTTTTGACTGCTCCGGTTTTGTGAGCTGGGTCATCAACCACTCCGGCTGGAACATGGGCAGGCTGGGCGCACAGGGACTTTGCGACATCTGTACCCCGGTGTCCTCCTCCAACGCACGCCCCGGCGATCTGATTTTCTTCAAGGGGACCTATGATACGCCGGGCGTCAGCCATGTGGGTATCTATGTGGGCGATGGGATGATGATCCACTGCGGAAATCCCATCTCTTACGCCAGCATCAATACATCGTACTGGCAGCAACACTTTTACACCTTTGGCCGTTTGCCGTAAAGGAGGGATTTTACCATGAACGCCAAGATCAACAAGCTCCGCAGTGAGCTGGATAAAAACAAGAACAAAATCTCCGAGCTTCAGAGCCGCAACCGGGAAATTGAGCGGCAGATTACAGAGCTGGAGAACAACGACATTCTGGAGCTGATTCACGCGCACAGTCTGGATATTACCCAGCTTGCCGCGCTGATCCAGACCATGAAAACCGACCCTGCCGCTGTCATGCGGGGAGAAATGGAGGAATCTGACCATGAAGAAATCTAAGCTGCGTTTCCTGACCTGTCTGGCTGTATGTGTTCTCTGCATGAGCGCCTTTTCTGTCACGGCCTTTGCGGGCGGCGGCCCGGAATTTGAGGAAACGGAACCCATTGAAACTGTGTCGGAGCCGGAATGCGGCGAACCACTGTCCGAGGGAACGGACATCGTGACCCGCGACCTGCTTTATGACAAGGCCACCAATAAGCAATTCATCACCATTGAGGACCGGGACGGCAATATCTTCTATCTGGTGATCGACTATGATGCGCCGGTAAATGAGGACGAGGAACAGTTCAAGACCTACTTTCTGAATCCGGTGGATACGGACGATCTGGCGGCGCTGGCCGAGGAAGAAGAAACATCGCCCGTGGTCTGCACCTGTTCAGAAAAATGCGCGGCAGGCGCAGTCAATACGAGCTGCCCCGTCTGCGCCACCAATATGACCGAGTGCGCCGGTAAGGAAACCAAGCCTGCTGAACCGGAGCCGGAACCCACTACGGAACCAGAGCCGGAGCCGGAAAAGAGCAATTCGGCTGCCGGTCTGCTGGCATTGCTGCTGATTGCAGCCCTGGGTGGCGGCGGTGCCTTTGCCTACATCAAGTTCATCAAAAACAAGTCGAAAACCAAGACCTCCCCTGATCTGGATGATTATGACTTTGAGGACGAGGAGGATGATGCGGAAGTGCCGGAGGATGAACTGGACGATGAGGAGGACGGCGCGGGAAGTGAGGGTAAATGACCTACTTCACCAACAGTCCCTTTGAACGCATGATGCAGCAGAAGCCGATGGGCGGGCGGGAAACCTGCCCTTCGGCGCTGCCGAAAAACCACCGCTGCTATGGCTGCTCCAGCTATGGACGGGCTTGTTTCGGCCTGTGTCATCGTGACCTTATCATCAAGCCCAAACCCAAGGAAGGAGGAACCACGAAATGAAGCTGGTCATTGCGGAAAAGCCCTCTGTGGCAAAATCCATCGCTGCGGTTCTCGGCGCGAATATCCGGAAGGAGGGCTATCTGGAGGGCGGCGGTTTTCTTGTCTCCTGGTGCGTGGGCCATCTGGTGGAATTGGCCGATGCCTCCGCCTACGGAGAAAACTACGCCAAATGGACGCTGGCCGACCTGCCGATTCTGCCGGAGCATTGGGCCTACACCATTCTCCCGGACAGCAGAAAACAGTTTGATACCCTGAAAAAGCTCATGGAACGTCCGGATGTGGCCTCTCTGGTGTGCGCCACTGATGCCGGGCGCGAAGGTGAGCTGATCTTCCGGCTGGTCTATGAACAGGCGAATTGTAAAAAGCCGGTGGAACGGCTCTGGATTTCTTCAATGGAGGATAGTGCCATTCGGGACGGTTTTGCCCACTTGAAACCCTCGGCGGACTATGACCGGCTTTATGAGGCGGCCCTGTGCCGGGCGCGGGCAGACTGGCTGGTAGGTATCAATGCCACCCGTCTTTTTTCCACCTTGTATCACCGCACCTTGAACATTGGACGAGTGATGACCCCAACCCTTGCGCTGATCGTTCAGCGGGAAGCGGCCATTGACGCTTTCAAGCCGACCCCGTTTTATACAGTGACAGTGGCGTTCCCTGATTTTACGGCTGCATCGGAGCGGATCACGGACAAGACCCAGGCGGAGGCCCTTCAAGCGGCTTGCCTCACGGCAGCTCATGCCACGGTCAAATCCGTGGAGCGCAAAGAAAAGGCAGAAAAGCCGCCTGCCCTCTATGATTTGACGACCCTTCAGCGAGAAGCCAACCGGCTGTTGGGATTCACCGCCCAGCAGACGCTGGACTATTTACAGAGCCTCTATGAAAAGAAGCTGGCAACCTACCCCCGTACCGACAGCCGGTATCTGACTTCGGATATGGCCGGAAGCCTGCCGATGCTGGTCAATAACACTGCCGAAACCATGCCGTTTGCGGAGAAGTTGACCATTCGCTGTAATTCCGCCCAGGTTGTTGACGATTCCAAGGTCAGCGACCATCACGCAATCATTCCCACGCAGGGTATCCGGGAAACGGATCTTTCGGCCCTGCCTGCCGGAGAGCTGGCCCTTTTACAGCTCATTTCTGCCCGGCTGCTGTGTGCTGTGGGCCAGCCCCATGCCTATGCAGAAACTTCTGTTGTGGTAGAATGTGCCGGTCAGGAATTTAAGGCCAAAGGCCGTGCTATCTTAAATCCCGGATGGCGGGAGCTGGACGGGCATTACAAAGACACTCTGAAAAACAAGCCGGATCCGGAAAAGGAGGCCAAGGCTTTGCCGATTCTTTCTGAAGGTGACACCCTCTCTGTGGTAACTGCTGCCGTGAAAGAGGGAAAAACCTCTCCACCGGCCCATTTTACGGAGGACACGCTGCTTTCTGCGATGGAGACTGCCGGTGCCGGAGAAATGCCGGAGGATGCGGAGCGAAAAGGACTGGGAACACCGGCCACCCGTGCCGGGATTCTGGAAAAGCTCATTAAGGTGGGCTTTGTAGAGCGAAAAAAGGTCAAAAAGGCTACCCATCTGATGCCTACCCATGAGGGCGTGGCCTTGATCACGGTACTGCCGGACCAGATACAGTCCCCCTCCATGACTGCCGAGTGGGAGCATCGCCTGAAAGAGATCGAGCGCGGCGGTGCGGAGCCTGATGCGTTTCTTTCTGAGATCTCTGCTATGCTCACAGAATTAACCGGCCGCTATGAGGCGGTAAAAGATGCTGCTGCACTGTTTCCCAGCGATAAAGAGAGTCTGGGTAAATGTCCCCGCTGCGGGGCCTCCGTGGTGGAGATCAGCAAGGGATTCGTCTGTGAAAACCGGGACTGCGGCTTTGCTATCTGGAAAGAAAACAAGTTTTTCACGGCCAAGAGAAAGAAGCCGACCAAGGCACTGGTGACGGAGCTGCTGTCCAACGGACGGGCAAGGCTCACCGGCTGCTACTCTGAAAAAACCGGAAAGACCTATGACGCTACGGTGGTGCTGGATGATACCGGCGGCAAATATGTGAGCTTCAAGCTGGAGTTTGACGCAGCCGGTCCGAAGCAGAGGTAATAGTCTATGAAGCTGTCCAAATACGAACAGGAAACCATTATCCTCTACAATCAGGCCGAACTGACAGCCAGCGTTTATACCCATGACCCCAAGCTGCTGGAGAAGCTGGCCCGGCTGTCTGAGAAATATCCGCAGCAGATCCAGCCGGACGGCCCGAACCGTTACATTGTTCCCAAGGGCTGTGTGCTGGTCCGGGAGCCGTACAGCGAAGAACGCCGCAAAGCAGCTAGTGCACGTGCTAAAATGGCTGGATGTGCACCGCCAAGAAACTTCAAAAAATAAAAAATCATTCTATCTGATTATGACAATTTATGCTATAATATGCCATGAATGGAGGGGTGCTTGTGAGTCAACAAGAAAATAAAGATAATGAATCAGGCTGCGGTAAAAAATGCACTGTTAAGGATATCGTGAAAATTATTATATCCGTCACAATTGCGCTTATTTCTATCATTTTTACCGTTCTCATCTGTTTTTCAATTTATCGTACAGGCTTTACTGTAGATAGCATACTCTCAACGTTACTTGCGTTTTTTTCAATTTTTATCTCTATCTTTTTCTACTTCAAGGCAGATGAGACAAGCAGCAAGTTTTATGACAGTTCATATGATTTTATGAAAGATCAGTCTGTTCTACTGGGACGGATTGAAGAACGCTTTGGCGAAAAATTTGAAAATCTTTTTTCTCGTATAGATCATTTGGATTCTGGACAGGCAGAAAAAGAGACTGAACTTCATGGAAAAACAGATGAAATTTCTGATATTATAGAAAATTTAATAACAACCCTTGATGCGCATGCGAAGTCAGGAAAAACGGAAGAGTTATTAGCAGAGCTTCAAAAATATCGTTCTGAATTAGCTGAAAAAAGCTCGGAATACAATCTCCTAGTCGAAAACCTTCAAGAGATGCGCCAAGAGGCACAAGAAACATCTCACTATATTAAGACAATCCAGTCTTTATTGCCTAACAACTTTTCGGATCGGGTGTTAAGTTTCTTTGCAAAACTCAACGAAAAAGATGTTAGCTACTTATTACGATGTGGTGGTCGCATTCAAAGTTCGCACAAAACATACCGCTTAGCCAGATCCTATGGGCTATGTGACGAAAAAGGGCGGATTTCTTCTGAATTACAAAAGGCTTTAGATAGCGTTCGATTTAATCATCAAAGATATTATTATTAATATAAGTGGTAAAACACTCAAAGGAGCAACCGGAAGCGGTTGCTCCTTTTTTGCCTAAAACTTGATTCAGGAAGGAGCTGACTAACTATGCCAGAGCAGAAAGTTACCAATAAAGAACGATTACGGGAGATCACCGAGGGCATTGAGCAGGGCATCAAAGACCTGTTTCAGAGCGACAAATATATGCAGTACCTCCGCGTCATGTCCCGATTCCATCATTATTCCGTCAACAACGTAATGCTCATTCATATGCAAAAACCGGACGCCACTCAAGTGGCCGGTTTCAACAAGTGGCGCGATCAGTTTGGCCGCCATGTGAAACGCGGTGAAAAGGGTATCAAGATTATTGCGCCCACGCCCTATAAGAAAAAGGTGGAGGAAATCAAGCGCGATCCCGACACCAAGGCCCCGCTTCTGGACAAGGACGGCAATGCCATTGTGGAGGAAAAAGAAGTCCAGATACCCATGTTCAAGGTGGTGTCCGTATTTGATGTATCACAGACGGAGGGCAGGCCGTTGCCCCAGCTTGCCAGCGACCTGACCGGAAATGTGCAGCACTATGAGATTTTCATGGAGGCCCTGCGCCGTTCTTCCCCGGTTCCGATAGAAATGGAGCCGATGGCCGCCAATATGGACGGCTATTTTGATACGGAAAACCAGCGCATTGCCATCCGCACAGGCATGAGCGAGGTTCAGACAATCTCAGCTGCAATTCATGAGATCACCCACGCGAAGCTCCACAACCCGGAGAAAACTGAGGCTGTTCCATCATGGAAAGTGGTTATGGTGAGTGAGGGCAGCACCCGGCACGATTACAGCCAGGGCTTTGAAACGGGAGCTGCTGCGGAGGCTTTTGCGGCTGACGCCGGTTGGCGGTATGTGGATGAGAACCAGTTTGAATGGCGGCTTGAAGTTGAGGAAGATACCTCTGTGGTACAGGACGCAATCAAAAGCCGGAATACCGAGGAAGTGGAGGCCGAAAGCGTCTCCTACGCCGTCTGCCAGTATTATGGCATCCAGACCGGCGAGAACAGCTTCGGCTATATCGCCTCCTGGAGCAAGGGCAAGGAACTGTCGGAACTCCGGGCCAGTCTGGAAACCATCAATAAGACGGCCAATGGTCTGATTACGGACATTGACCGCCATTTTGCAGAGATTTGCAAGGAACGTGGCATTGACCTGACGGCGGAGGCTGCCGAGCCGCAGCCTGCCAGCCAGCAGATGCAAAGTGAGGTGGCTCCGTGCGAGGAAGATCAAGTGCAGGATGTTTCCGTTTCCGTCCAGACAGTTGAAGCTTCCATTGAGCAGAAAACACCCTTCCCGGAAAGCCAGGTTCCGCCTACCTCCATGTTGCCGGATGCACCGGAGCAGGCGCTGGACGAATATCCCATGCCGGATGAAGTCCTGCAAGCGGCCGATCTGGAAGCCTGCGGCTACATGGACGGTGATATGCTTCCCCTCTCTAAAGAAAGGGCCTTGGAGCTGTACGATATGGATTTGACTGTCTATGCCATAGTGAGCGGAGGTAGCGCGGAAATGCTGTTTGACCAGGAGGAATTTGAAACCCAGGCTCCAGGCACCGTCTTTGCTATTTCCCGCGAGGAATGGGAGCAAAGCTCCATGTTCCATGAAAAAATCATGGAGCGTCAGCAGCATCAGGAAGAACGGGAAGCCGCTTTCCTGGCCCACACAGGCGACTGTTTTGCTATTTATCAGGTAAGCCGTGAGGACCCGAACAACGTGCGGTTTATGAATGTGGACTGGATGCAGTCTCACGGATTGGCCATTGAGCGCGGTAATTACGATCTGATCTATACCGGACAGCTTACGGAAAAAGGAACTACGGAACAAAAACTGGAAATGCTTTATGAGACATTCAATCTCCATCATCCGGCAGACTATCACAGCGCCTCTCTTAGCGTCAGCGACATCGTTGCCGTCAAGCAAAACGGCGTGGTATCTTGTCACTACTGCGACAGCGTTGGATTTCAGGAGCTTCCTGGCTTTCTGCCCCAAGATAATCCGTTAAAAAATGCAGAGATGTCTGTGGAGGACGATTACGGCATGATTGACGGCATCATCAATAACGGTCCCCGGCAGACCGTGGCCGAGCTGGAACAGCAGGCCCGTTCCGGGCAGCCTATTTCACTGATGGATTTGGCCGAGGCTGTCCACCGGGAGGACCGGGAAAAGAAAAAGTCCGTGATGGAGCAGCTTCACAGCCAGCCGAAACAGGAACACAAAAAGACAGCGCCCAAAAAGAGCGCGGAAAGGGAGATTTGATATGGGAAACTTTACTTTTGACGAGATCAATCTGATGTGCATTTACAACACCGGTACGCGCCAGGGCCTGATGGACGCCTTAAAGGAGATGCGGGAATACCTGGAACCGGACGAAATGGAGCTGACAGCTATCACCGATTCCACGCTGGAAAAGCTCTCTGCCATGACGGATGCGGACTTTGCGGCACTGGAGCTGTACCCGGACTTCGATGACAAGGAGGACGCGGATGCCGAGTAAACTGCAAAGCTATGCACAGATGGCCGAACAGGTAGCCGCCGGGCTGACCGGCAGCTTCCAGCGATGGACGGCTTTTCTTACCACCGCAGCCCGGCTTTATAAGTATCCGTTCCCGGAGCAGATGATGATTTTTGCCCAGCGGCCCGATGCTACCGCCTGTGCAGAATATGACCTCTGGAACAATACAATGGGCCGTTATGTGCGGCGTGGTTCCAAGGGAATTGCTCTCCTGGATGACAGCGGCGACCGACCGAAACTGCGCTATGTGTTTGATGTTTCCGATACCGGCGGGCGTGAAAACGCCCGTCAACTTTATCTCTGGCAGTATCGCCCGGAACATGAAGCCCCGGTGACGGAGACGCTGGAAAAAGCCTATGATATTCCAGCAGAACACGGCCTTGCCGACCAACTGGAAAAGGTGGCTGCCCAGCTTGCTGATGAATATTGGTCAGAGAACCAGCGTGACATTCTCCACATCGTTGACGGTTCCTTCCTGGAGGAATATGATGATTTCAACATCGGAGTAGCCTTCCGAAGTGCCGCCACCGTCAGCATCACTTACGCGCTGATGTCCCGCTGCGGACTGGAGCCGGAAGCCTATTTCGAGCATGAGGATTTCCTGAGTATTTTTGATTTCAATACCCCCGCCGTGGTCACAGCTTTGGGTACAGCGGTCAGCCAGTCCAGCCAGGAAGTGCTGCGGCAGATTGGCGCAACCATCAAACACTACGAATATGAAAGGAGCCAGGCAAATGAACGAACTGCATTATATCCAGAACGGGGATTATCAGATTCCCACACTTATCTTGGAGGAACAGCCTCCGCAGAAGCCTCTGGGCAAGTATGGCAGGATGCGGAAAACCTATCTGAAGGAACATCGGACGGTGCTTTACAACAACCTTCTTCTGACCGGGAAGCTGACAGCGCACCTGCAGGAGATAGACGAGGCAGCGAACAGCCGTCTGGAGCAGATGATCCCAGAGCTGGCGAAAGCGGCGGGCGCAACGGAGAGCCTGAAATACAGCCACCCGATGCGCTGGGTGGGCCTGATGAACAACTGCAAGGCCCAGGCGGAGGAGATTATCCTGACGGAGCTTATCAACAACTGACATTAAACCTGTTCCTGTCTGAGCAGGGGCAAATCCAGAATATCCAGCAAGCGGAGAGCCGACAGCCCTCCGCTTTTTCTATGCCCCAACCGGAGCCTGCAAAACCGGCCCCGGAACTGGCGCGGCCCGTGGATACCCAGGCCGCTATTGATGCAGCACTCCAGGAATGGAATGGCGACATCAGAAGCAAGCAGGCCGTTGTCCGTTATATGAAAAATCATGCCCGCGATAAGGATACGGCGGCATGGCTGAAGCAAGAGTATGGCGATGATCTTCCGGCCTTTCCGGTTCCGGCTGCTGCCACGGATTTGCCGTGGGCAAAGGTACAGCGCCGGATTGCCCAGCTCATCAAGGAGGATCGGTTTTTTACAGAAGAAGAACAGAACCGCTTTGATGATATTGACCCTATTGCTATCCGGGAAGCCCTGGAACAGCGCGGGATCGTGGGCGGTCAGGTAGTTGACCCCGAAAAGTTGGATCAGGACCCGTTCATCCAGCAAGTGACCGCAGATGTGGAGCGCGTTGCTCAAGAGGAACAGGCCCAGGCTCCCGATCTGTCCGGCCAGCCCATTACCCGTCAAGGCGATACCATTACCATCGGGGACGGCGAAACCACCCATGAGGTTGATATAACCGTATCCGATGAGGAATGGCAGCAGATTCAGGATGCGCTTCCCGACACAGCAGGTCGCAGCCAGCAAGTCCCGCCCTACCATGTAGGCGATACTGTCTATCTGGATGATACCGCATTTGAGATTACCAGCATTGGTCTGTTTGATGTGCAGCTCCGTGACCCGGCGCTCTCTATCCCCATTTTCCGGGCAGAAAGCAAGGAACGGTTTGAGCAGCTCTTGCAGAAAGACCTCCGAAACGGCTCCATCACGGAATTTCTCTCTGCGGATTCGTCCAAAGCAAACGATGATCTGCGGGAGGTGCTTACCTCTGGGTTGTTAACAGACCGGGATAAAGCCTATATTTCCGGCTGGCTGCGCTCCGGTGAGGGCAATAAGCGTATTTCTCAGCGACTTTCCGAAACCTTTGCGGGCCGGACCGAGACAATGGAACTTGTCACCGGCGACACGGCTGACTTTTCCACTTCCACCACCGGCATGGAGGTAGAAATACAGGACAAGTACGATACCAAGCTGGGCATCTCCTGGGATGAGACTGCGCGGCTGCTCCGCGCCCTGTATCAGCAGGGACTTGACGGCCTTTCTCCTGAAACAAAGCTCCCGGCACCCGCCCATTTAGAGGGTGTTCCAACTTATAAGGTGGGCGATACCGTCAAGCTGCCTTTCGCAGACCGGGAGATCTCCGGTACCATCGGTTACATCGGGGATATGGATGTCCGCATTGACACCGGCCCCTATTCCTGGAGCCATGAAACCTTCAATCGGGAAATCTTCGAGGAACGGCTGCGTCAGGACGAGCGCAACGCCAGATTGTTTGCACCAGAACCAGCAAAAGATGAAAGAATGGAATTTTCCTCTGAAACTGTTACGGTTTATCCGGGATACAAGAACGGCCTGCCCTATGATGTGGTCATTGAACGGCTTCATGTAGAGGAACCTGAGCATGACCCACCAAGCCAGGTTCCCACAGAAAACTTCCGTATCACAGACGATCATCTGGGTGAGGGCGGCTCAAAAGCGAAGTTCCGTATGAATGTGGACGCTATCCGCACCTTACAAGAAATTGAAGCACAAGGACGCAGCGCTACCCCTGCCGAGCAGGAGGTCTTGTCCCGGTATGTGGGCTGGGGCGGCCTTGCCGATGCCTTTGATGAAAGCAAGCCGGGTTGGGCCAATGAGTACCAGGAGCTTCTTACCCTTCTGACCCCGGAGGAATACGCCTCAGCCAGAGCGTCTACCCTGAACGCCCACTACACCAGCCCCACGGTCATCCGCGCCATTTATGAAGCTGTCGGCAACATGGGTTTTACCGCTGGCAATATTCTGGAACCAGCCTGCGGTGTCGGCAACTTCTTCGGTATGCTGCCGGAGGAAATGACCGGCTCCCGGCTGTACGGTGTAGAGCTGGATTCCGTCAGCGGACGCATCGCAAAGCAGCTCTACCCCAAAGCGGATATTACGGTAGCCGGTTTTGAAACCACGGACCGGCGAGATTTCTACGATCTTGCCATCGGCAACGTGCCGTTTGGACAGTACAAAGTATCTGACCGGGCCTATGACAAGCTGGGGTTTTCCATCCATGACTACTTCTTTGCCAAGGCGCTGGATCAGGTGCGACCGGGCGGCGTGATCGCTTTCGTGACCTCCCGTTACACCATGGATAAGCAGTCCCCGGAGGTACGCCGGTACATTGCACAGCGTGCCGAGCTGCTGGGAGCCATCCGACTGCCCAACAATGCGTTCAGGGCCAATGCCGGTACGGATGTGGTCTCCGATATTATCTTTCTGCAAAAGCGTGACCGGCCCATCGACATTGAGCCGGACTGGGTGCATTTGGGGCAAAACGAGGATGGCTTTGCGATCAACAGCTACTTTGTGGACCACCCGGAGATGATCTTAGGCAGACAGACCTCCGAAAGCACCCAATATGGCAGGCAGGACTTCACGGTTGCACCGATTGAGGGGCTGGAGCTGGCCGATCAGCTCCATGACGCTGTGAAATACATTCGCGGCACCTATCAGGAAGCTGAGCTGCCGGAGCTGGGCGAGGGTGAAGAAATCGACACCTCCATCCCAGCAGACCCCAACGTGAAAAACTACTCCTATGCTGTGGTGGATGGGGAGGTGTACTTCCGGGAAAACAGCCGCATGGTAAAACCGGACCTGAACGCCACCGCCGAGGCCCGCGTCAAAGGAATGGTTGCTCTCCGCGACTGTGTGCATCAGCTTATTGACCTTCAGATGGACGAGTACACGCCGGATTCGTCCATTCGGGAAAAGCAGGAGGAATTGAAACGGCTTTATGATGCGTTTTCCGCCAAATATGGGCTTATCAATGACCGAGGAAACCGGCTGGCCTTTTCGGACGATTCTTCTTACTATCTCCTGTGTGCGCTGGAAGTGCTGGACGAGGACGGGAAGCTGGAGCGCAAGGCGGATATGTTCACCAAACGTACTATCAAGCCCCACAAGGCTGTGACCACGGTGGACACCGCCAGCGAAGCCCTTGCCGTTTCCATTGCGGAAAAAGCCAGGGTGGATATGGAGTATATGTCCCAGCTGACCGGTAAACCCACCGAGGAAATTGCGGCCGAGCTGACCGGCGTAATCTTCAAAGACCCGGCCTATGGCAGCGATCCGCTTTCCGGCTGGCAGACCGCAGACGAATATCTGTCCGGCAATGTCCGACAGAAGCTCCGGGCCGCACAGCGGGCAGCTGAACGCGATCCGGCTTTTGCCGTCAATGTGGAAGCCCTGAAAGCCGCTCAGCCCAAGGACCTGGACGCATCGGAGATCGAAGTTCGCCTGGGTGCTACCTGGATTGATAAGGAATATATCCGTCAGTTCATGTACGAAACCTTTGACACGCCCCGGTATCTACGCGGCTCCATTGATGTGAACTATTCCGCTTACACCGCCGAGTGGCAGATCACCGGCAAGACGCAGATACCCTACAACAACATCGCGGCCTATACCACCTATGGCACAGACCGCGCCAACGCTTACCGTATCCTGGAGGATTCTCTGAATCTCCGGGATGTTCGCATTTATGACACTGTGGAGGACGCAGACGGCAGGGAGCGCCGGGTGCTGAATGCCAAGGAAACCACCCTGGCCGCACAGAAACAGCAGGCCATTCGGGATGCCTTCAAGGACTGGATTTGGAGAGACCCGGAACGGCGGCAGGCCCTGGTACGCCAGTACAACGAGGAAATGAACAGCACCCGCCCCCGCGAGTATGACGGAAGCCATATCGTTTTCTCCGGTATGAACCCGGAAATCACCCTGCGGGAGCATCAGAAAAGTGCTATCGCCCATGTGCTGTACGGCGGGAATACGCTGCTGGCCCATGAAGTAGGCGCGGGCAAAACCTTTGAAATGGTTGCCGCTGCCATGGAATCCAAGCGGCTGGGCCTGTGCCAGAAATCCATCTTTGTGGTGCCGAACCATCTGACCGAGCAATGGGCCTCAGAGTTCCTGCGGCTGTACCCATCTGCAAATATTCTCGTCACCACTAAAAAGGACTTTGAGGCCCACCGGCGCAAGAAGTTCTGCGCCAGGATCGCCACCGGCGACTATGATGCAATCATCATTGGCCACTCCCAGTTTGAGCGTATTCCTATCAGCAAGGAGCGTCAGGAGCGGCTGTTGCAGGAGCAGATTGCAGAAATCACCGAGGGCATTTCCGAGGTGGAATCCAGCGGCGGCGAACGGTTTACCGTCAAGCAGTTGGAGCGTACCAAGCGCGGGCTGGAAGCACGGCTTGAAAAGCTGCAAGCCGATCACAGAAAGGATGATGTGATTACTTTTGAACAGCTGGGCGTTGACCGGCTGTTTGTAGATGAGGCGCACAATTACAAGAATTTGTTCCTCTACACAAAGATGAGAAATGTGGCTGGCCTATCCACCACGGATGCCCAGAAATCCTCCGATATGTTCGCCAAATGCCGCTACATGGATGAGATCACCGGGAGCCGTGGCGTGGTCTTTGCTACCGGCACCCCGGTTAGCAATTCTATGACCGAGCTATATACCATGCAGCGGTATTTACAGTATGACCGGCTGCAAGAGCTGGGCATGACACACTTTGACTGCTGGGCTTCCCGGTTTGGAGAAACCGTCACCGCCCTGGAGCTGGCCCCGGAAGGCACGGGCTACCGGGCAAGAACCCGCTTCTCCAAGTTCTTTAACCTGCCGGAGTTAATGACCTTGTTCAAAGAAGTCGCGGATATTAAAACCTCCGATCAGCTGCATCTGCCGACACCGGAGGTGGAGTATCACACGGTTGTGGCAAAACCCACAGAGCATCAGCAGGAAATGGTGCAGGCCCTGTCTGAACGCGCTGCCCTGGTACATGGAGGATCAGTAGACCCTTCCACCGATAATATGCTCAAAATCACCTCGGATGGCCGAAAACTGGGCCTTGACCAGCGAATCATAAACCCGCTGCTGCCCGATGAAACAGGGACGAAAGTCAACCAGTGTGTTGCAAACATTATGCAGATTTGGCGGGACGGGCAGGCTGAGAAGCTGACCCAGCTGGTATTCTGCGACATTTCCACACCGAAACCGGCACCATCCAAAAAGGTTGCTAAAGCCGTCAGCGGAAATCTGGATAGCCCGGAGATTCACGCTTTAGAAACTGCCATCCCCATGCCGGAGCCGGAACCGGAATTTTCCGTCTATGAGGACATCCGCCAAAAGCTGATTGCCGGGGGTGTACCACCAGAGCAGATTGCTTTTATCCATGAGGCCAACACCGAGGTGCGGAAAAAGGAGCTGTTCAGCAAAGTACGCACCGGCCAAGTGCGTGTTCTGATCGGCAGCACATCCAAAATGGGAGCCGGAACCAACGTGCAGGATCGCCTTGTGGCACTCCATGACCTGGATTGTCCTTGGCGGCCCGGCGACCTGGAACAGCGTAAAGGCCGTATTGAGCGCCAGGGCAACCAGAATGAGCGTGTCCATGTGTTCCGTTATGTGACAGAGGGTACATTTGATGCCTATCTCTGGCAGACCGTGGAGAACAAACAGAAGTTCATTTCACAGATCATGACCAGCAAATCCCCGGTGCGCTCCTGTGACGATGTGGATGAAACGGCGCTGTCCTTTGCAGAAATCAAGGCCCTGTGTGCCGGTGATCCCCGCATCAAAGAGCGTATGGATTTGGAAGTGGATGTATCCCGTCTGAAGCTGATGAAGGCTGACCACCAAAGCAAGCAGTTCCGTCTGGAGGACAATCTGCTGAAATACTTCCCGGAACAGATCGAAAAGGACAAGGGCTTCATCGCCGGGCTTCAGGCAGATATGCAAACTCTCGCTGCTCATCCGCACCCAGAGGACGGATTTGCCGGAATGGAAATCCGGGGTGATACGCTGGTTGACAAAGAAAATGCCGGTGCCGCGCTCTTGGATGCCTGTAAAGAAGTAAAAAGCTCCGAGCCGGTGCAGATTGGCAGCTATCGGGGCTTTACCATGTTCGTCAGCTTCAACGCTTTCGAGAAGCAGTATGAGCTGACGCTGCGCGGAGAAATGAGCCATAAAACGACCCTGGGATCTGACCCGCGCGGAAATCTGATCCGTATCGACAACGCACTGGCACAGATGCCTGGGCGTATGGCCAGTGTGCAGGCTCAGATGGACAACCTGTACCAGCAACAGGAGGCGGCCAGAGCCGAAGTTGGCAAGCCGTTTCCCCACGAACAGGAGCTTCAGGAAAAATCCGCAAGGCTGGCGGCTTTGGATATGGCACTGAACATAGACGGCAGAGGACGTTCACAGCCGGAACCGTCTGCCATTGCCAAAAGTGAACGACCCTCGGTTCTGGACAGGCTGAAAACGCCGCCGGTTCACGGAACACCAGACCGGCCACACAAAAAAGAAATGGAGGTAAGATAAGATGAACAATCAGGAACTGAATACGGCGCTCTATGAGAAGATGTTTGCCGAGCAGGAAGCCTACCGGAAGTGGCTGCTCACGCAGCCCCCGGAAGAAATATTGAATCACACCTATGAATACACCATCCGGGAGGACATTCTGCTGTCGCTGGAATACCATGACCTGACGGACGCTCAGGCTGCTGCGCTTTTGAAATTGCCCTCTCCGCTGGCAGATGTGTTCAAGGAATTTGACCATAGGGAAACTGATCACATGGATCAGATTTTCTATGCGATGGAGGAATGGGCAGACGATGTACTGGAGGCGGAGAAAAAACAGCGGCGCATCCTGCGGGAGACACCGGTTTATCGTTATCCCGCGAGCTATGCCCGTGAGCATGATGAACTGGAACAATACCGGGCCTCTCACAAAGCAAATGTGGCTTGCAAGGAGGCCATCGAAGCAGCGATTTCCGCCCATTACAGCGATAACCGGTTGGGCAAGGAGGCTGCGCTGAAGGTGATCGAAGCCTTTGGCATGGAGCGCACCATGTATGTTCTGGCCAATACTGTTCGGCATAAGGACTGGGATGGGCGAATCTCCCAAGGCAATAAGAGGTGGGCCATGACGATTCCGGTTTTTGAGGATACTGATTCGTGGGGCCATGACCGCAACACGGAATTTGTGGTTGACAAATCGCATCCTGGTCTGACGGACCTCTTTGTAGATCAGGCGCGCCGGGAACAGCTTCTGCGGACGCCGCTGACCGATGAAGAAATCCAGAGGGAGGCCCAACGGCTGATTACGGTGCTTCGAGCGCCAAAGGAACCCAACAGCCCCAATGGCACACACTTCATGGCGCAGGTTTCACCGGACTTTCTGGCACGGGCTTCCACCAAGGATACGGACCGGCTCATGGCAACGCTGCCGTTTCGCTCCACCACCTTCTCCGGCCTGAATGACCGCAAGGGGTATTTTGTCCTGATTACCAAAGACGAGGACCGGAGCCAGCCGCTCAGAAAGCTCCGCCGTTCTGTGCGGAAGGACCTCCAGAAAACCTCCGCTAAGTCAGCCCCTGCGGCTTCTAAAAAGCATAAGCAGGAACGGGAGGCCCGGTGATGGCGCACCGGAAACGGACGGTTCAGCTCCACTTCATGGTGACGGAACACGAGCGGGAGCTGATTCGTCAGAAGATGGAACAGCTCGGCACCAACAACCTGGGTGTTTATCTCCGCAAGATGGCGGTGGACGGCTATATTGTCAAGCTGGATTTGCCGGAGCTGCGTGAATTGCTTTCCCTTCTGCGGCGTACCAGCAACAACATCAATCAGGTGGCCCGCCGGGTGCATCAGACCGGGAATGTTTACGATACGGATTTGGAGGATATTCTCCAAAAACAGGAAGCAATCTGGGCCGGGGTGAATGAGATATTGGCCCGGCTGAATGAGGTTTCGTGAATGGGGACTGTTCCCCTG
This sequence comes from Eisenbergiella porci, assembly GCF_009696275.1. GTDB lineage: Bacteria > Bacillota > Clostridia > Lachnospirales > Lachnospiraceae > Eisenbergiella > Eisenbergiella porci. Next base: position 17,925 of record NZ_VUMI01000055.1, on the reverse strand, counting down.
ATTGCAGAGGGAGAACGGCCAGAAACAGGCTGCGCTCCCTCCGCTTTTCTTTTATGTCCGCATCCTTGCGTTTCTATGGGATGTCTGGGTACAATAAGAACAGCAAAAGTTAAATGGCAAGGAGCTGAACAATCGTGCTGACAAACGAAAAGGTATTGGAAATTTTTAAGGACTATATAGATGCAGATGAAGCCCTGGATATTCTCTCCACAAGACGGGGATATGCGGTGATGCTTTGGGACTTTGCCCATCGGGACTGGTCGGATGTGGTGTGCTGCCAAACCCCGGAGGCCCTGTTTGATAAGCTGCTGGGTTCCTATGCCTTGTATCAGGAGTTTCTGATGATCCGGGACAAGAGCGACAGTAAGGGTGAAATCAGCGAAGCGGAAAGGGCGCAAATTCAGGAAATGTGCCTGCCATATCTGGAGAAACGAAAGGAGGCAGAAACAAAATGAGATTACTTCTGAAGGTGTTGGCAGCGCCAATCGTTGTGCTGCTGACGGTATTTGTTTGGCTGTGCGCTCTGCTCATAAATCTCTCTGCGTTTGTGTTCGGCCTTGCCGGAATGGTAGTGGGCTTTTTAGGACTGGCGGTGCTGGTTACTTACTCGGTTCAGAACGGTATCATTCTGCTGGTGATTGCGTTTCTGGTCAGTCCATTCGGACTTCCCATGCTGGCCGTCCGGCTGCTGGGTTTCTTGCAGGACGCCAATTACACACTGCGGGATTTTATAAAAGCATAACAACATGGGGCCAGCTCGAAAGGGCTGGCCTTTCTCATGCCATCAGGGAAGGAGGTTTTTACTGTGGCAACAACACGCCTGATCCCCATGCACAAAATCAAAAATCAATCCATTTCTTATACAGTCCATGAGCGGATTGACTATGCCATCAATCCGAACAAGACCCTGGGAGGAGAGCTGGTAACAGCCTTTGGCTGCGACCCTGCCACCGCCGCCAATGAAATGCTGCTGACCAAGCGGGCCTATGCGGACTTTACTGGAAAAGAAATTTCACAGTCGGATGTGCTGCTGTATCAGATCCGGCAGTCCTTCAAGCCCGGCGAAGTGACGCCGGAGCAGGCCCAGCAGATCGGCTACGAGTTAGCCATGAGCTGGACAAAAGGCAAGCATCAATTCGTTGTGGCCACGCACATCGACCACGCGCATATCCATACGCATATCATCTTCAATTCCACCCGGATGGATGGGCAGCACAAGTACCGGAACTTCCTCGGCTCCAGCTTCGCTCTACGCCGGGCCAGTGACCGTCTGTGTCTGGAAAACGGTCTCTCTGTCATTGAAAATCCGAAGTCCGGCAATACGCATTACGGCAAGTGGCTGGGCGACCAAAAGAAACTGTCCTTTCAGGATAAGCTCCGGCAGGCGATTGACGCGGCTCTTGCTGAAAAGCCGAAGGACTTTGATGCGTTCCTGAAGCTGATGCGGGAGGCCGGTTATGAGTATAAGCCTGGAAAGCAGCCTGCTTTTCGAGGCCCGGGCCAGAAGAAGTTTACCCGGCTCCGCTCTCTGAAGGACGGTTACTCCGAGGGAGATATTCTCTCAATCATTGTTGGAGAAAAGGAGCTTTCCCCGGTCCGGAAGAACGCAAAGAAAATCCAGTCCCAGCGCGTCAATCTGCTGGTGGACATCCAGGCCAAACTGGCCGAGGGTAAAGGTGCCGGATATGCGCGGTGGGCGCAGAGCTTCAACCTGAAGCAGATGGCGCAAACGCTGAATTTCCTGACTGAGCGAAAGCTGCTGGACTACGGAACGCTCTGTAAGAAAACGGATGAAGTTACCGTCCGATACCATGAGCTGTCCGATCAGATCAAGGCTGTGGAGACGCGCATGGCAGAGATCACCGAACTCCGTAAGCACATCATCAACTATGCCAAGACCCGTGAGGTATATGTGGCCTATCGGAAAGCCGGATACTCCAAAAAGTTTCTGGCCGAACATGAGGCGGAGATTCTGCTTCACAAGGCAGCAAAAAAGGCTTTTGACGAAATGGGAATCAAGAAAATGCCCACCATCAAAAGCCTCCAGGCCGAATATGCCGGTCTGTTGACCGAGAAGAAAAAACTCTACCCTGTATACTCCGGCATTCGCCAGGAAATGCGCGATTTGCAGATGGCAAAGGCCAATGTTGCCCGGCTGCTTGGGTATGATGAAAAAGATTCGGAGAAAGAAAAAGAGGCTCAGCGCAAAGAACAACGCTGACCTTCTTGCCTATGGTTGCCCAGAGAAAAGCACCTGGTTTTTTCTCCGGCAACCTATCGGGCTTCTGCCCGGAAAAGCGTTCCAACGGAACGCGCAGCCAGCTCCGCCAAGGAGCTGTTTTGGGGGATTGGGGACCTCCCCAACAAGCAATTTTGCAGAGCAAAAATGCAGAGTGTGTACCACTCTGCATTGCTTGCCAGTTTTGTTGTACGGAGAAAATTCCCTTGGTGGCGAAATATAATTGACTTTTCACACGAAGATGCCTATAATATAAATGAACAGTTCATTCAATGGAGAGGGGCGATAAATTTGAATCAACGGATTAAGGACATAGCAGACGCTGCCACTCGGCTATTCCTGCAACAAGGTTATGCGAAAACACAAATCAGCCATATTGCAAAAGCGGTAGGTGTTTCTGTCGGTACGATTTATCTCGATTTCACGGGGAAAAAGGAGATCATGCACTTTATTCTGAAATGCACCGTTGACCCCGGCTTTATGGAGCGTGAGTTTGAGCGGCCTATAACAGACGACCTATTTACAGGATTAGAAGATGAGATTATAGCTCTCTTTGAAAAATCGGGAAATGAATTTGCTGCACATCTTCAAAATGGCATTGCTGATTATGATTTTGAAACCCTAATTAGTGACGCCTTTGATATTCTCGCCCGGTATGCGGTTGGCTGCCTGTTCATTGAAAAAAACCAGTTTGATTTTAAGAATCTGGCACAGCATTACATGACATACAGAAGAAAATTCCTGGATACCATGATGGGTTATATTCGCGCGTTTATTGAACAGGGAACGGTTCGCCCGCTGGAGCATCTTGAGTTATCCACGACATTGATCATTGAAATACTCTCATGGTGGGCAATGGATATTCGTTATACGTCTTTTGAAACGAAAGATATTCCTATGGATTTGGCGAAACAGATCTGCATGGATAATATCGTGGCCGCATACAAGCGATAAATTAGCAGGGCCTTGCGCCCTCTAATTTTTCCCCTTAATATGAATGAATTGTTCATTTAGCTATTTTGAGAAAGCGAGGACAACATTATGAAAATGAAAAAACTTCTGAAGGCGTGTTTCGTTGCCGCTGTGGGGCTGCTGATTTTAACCGGCTGTTCCAATAAGCAATCATCCACGCTGGCGAATGAGCTTACTTTTTCCTTAGATGATATATCGGAAGTGACTATATCGTATGACGAGGAAAAAGTGACATTTTATGAAAGCGAAAATAATGAGCTGACAATCAAAGAGTACATGACAGAAAACAAGAGCAGCTATTATGCAAAGGTAAACCAAAGCAGCAACAGTATTCAAATCAGCGAGGGCGGCAAGCCTTTTTTCAAAGATGATTTTTCCCGCTATGTTGAGGTTTATTTACCAGCGTCCTACCATGAGAGCCTGACAGTTACAACTACTGACGGGGATATTAATATTTCAGCTCTTGAAATGACCTTAAATGCGCTCCGCATTGACAGCACCGCCGGAGCAGTCAAGCTCAACATCGTGGCGGCGCAAAATATCCATCTGTCCACCACCAGCGGCGTTTTAGATGTGAACCGGCTGGAAGCCGACACGATCAGGGTTGATACAACCAGCGGCAGCTTCTCTTGTCATACGCTGAATGGAAATGTGGCCTATACCAGCACCAGCGGCAATGCAAACATTCAGTCCGCCATTGGCTCAGGTAACTATAAGGCGAACAATTCAGGCGAATTGAATGTGGTCTATACCGAAGTGACCGGCGACCTCTCATTCTATAACAAAAATGATAGCATCCATGTTACGTTGCCCGTCGATTTGGAATTTGAGTTCCAGGCCACAACAAAGAATGGGTCTGTTTCAACCAATTTTCAAGAAAGCATTTCTATGGATGGCAGGACAACAAGCGGAACTGTGGGCGAACATCCAACGGTAACAGTCAAAGTGGAAACAAATAACGGGGATATAGAGGTAACACAATGAAGCAAGCAGATAAAAAAGCGGCGGTCTGTATGGATAACGAGAAAAATTTACAGTGGTTGCCATTGCTCATAACACTGTGTTGTGCAGCCGTCACGTTGTTGATCTATATATTCTGCGTAGGCCAGAACGATTATGTTGTTTTTTTACAGGTGATTTCTGCGGCATTGATTCCTGCAATATTGCCGATAGTGTCTTATGCCACGAAAGAGATTTTTCCTTTGGTCTTGAATTTATTGTTTTCCATACATATTGTCCTTGCTGTTGACCTGGGATGTGCTATGTCATTTTATGATCGGTTTTATTGGTGGGATATGCTGATGCATGGCTGTTTCGGTTTAATTGCAAGCATGAGTTTCTATATTTTGCTTCTGAAATGGAATGGGAGAAATCTAAAGCGCTTCGGTTTCTTTGTACTCATTTTTCTCTCAACGATGGGGTGTGCCGCAATATGGGAAATCTTTGAATTTACCTGCGATCAGATATTGAATATTGATGCACAGCGAGTAATGGAATCTATTGCAATGGGTCACACGCCTGTTTACGACACCATGATGGATATAATCGTGGCCATAGCGGGGATTGCTATATTTTATATTAGCCTGCTCATTGATAGTTTTTGTAAAAACAAGCTGGGAAAATCTCTGTATGGGAGATTTGTTTATATTCCTGTAACAGCGAAGAACAAAGCAGCCAGTCAGGAGGTAGCGCAATGAAACATCGCATTTTTCCCATGAGCCTGATGCTGGCAATGATCACTCTAATTGGTGTCGTACTGTATTGGAACGGAAATTATGTGGTTTATATACTCGCATACATTTTTTCCTTTGTGTTCCTGCTCTGCTATGCGATTTTTGCAGCGTCTATCATATTAGAAAAGATCGTTCAGGTAATTATATACGCTCTCGTTTTAGCGGCACAAATTTTGTTTGCAGTTTTGGTTATACGCCCTGCCGACAGTACGGAATTACATTTTCATTTATACCGCTTGCTGGGGGTTCTGATTGTTCTTGCTCCCTTTCTTACCCGGCAAATATGTTTCTTCCATCATACGGACAACTGTATTGCCCCCTCGGTAAATGATTGGGCTGTGCTGTCCTATTCACAGCTACTTCAAGATCAGGAACTTATCACGGAAAAGATTGCAAAGGCAAAGCAGGCCAGAAAAATCTTATCGAAAGGATGCCTGCGGGAAATTATCGAAGATTTACCGCGCTATAATTCATTTGCCTATACCAATGACGGAACTCTGACAAACGAATATTTCAATACCGCAAAAGCATCTCTGGACAATGGCTACCTCTATTTGGTAATCACAAAATCCAAAAGCCCGTCCAGTGAAGTAATCGGCCTTTTTACAAACAGAGCATACAATCACGTTTCCATTTCTTTTGATCGTGAGCTGCAAACAATTATCAGCTACAACGGAGGCGATAAGCTGGAACCTCCCGGCCTTAATTCAGAAATTGTAAAAGGATTAACAAGGCGAAACGGTTCAACGGTTCTGCTTTACCGACTTTCGGCTACCCCCGCTCAAAAGAAGATAATATTGAATAAGGTACATGAAATCAACAGCGAGGGCAGCGCCTATAACCTGTTGGGTCTGCTTTTCAAAGCGTCATACCAGCCGAACATTATGTTTTGCTCTCAATTTACTTATACCATGTTGGAGCTGGCGGGCTTGAACTATTTTGAAAAAGCAGCAACCCATGTTCAACCAACAGATTTTATTGAATTGGACTATTACAGGAACCTTGAATATGTAACAGAGATAACTTTTGATAAGGCTAACCCCGATAATGGAGATCAAGCGTATGGAGAAACAACCGAATAGAATACCTTGCGAAAGTTTGGATTTTGTAGAAGCATCCCACCGTCACCGTGTATATCCTCTCATGTATTGCCACATGGAGATCATAGGCCATCTTGACATTGAGCGTTTGAAACAGTCTGTTTCCCTTTCAAGTGAAATTGTGCCAGAAATTCTGTGCGCTTATGATTTCAAAAAGAACTGCTTTGTCGATTTAGGATATACGGCTAATGACGTAGTACGATACACAGCAGAGAATATGACTTCTGTATTGCAGCAGGATTTAGATAGTCACCCACAATTCCAGATTTTTATTATCTCTCAAAGGAACCATGAACTTGTAATTGCTGTAATGAGCCATATTCTTGCTGATGGGGAGGGATTTTTACAATACCTTTATTTGCTGGCGGCGCTTTACAATGGGAAACGACTGAATAAGAACATCGAAAATCACCGCGACATTTCCCCTCTGTTGAAGAACATCCATGTTCTTGCTCCAACGGAGCAGGCCAAACGTCATAAACACCTGTCCATTTCTCCATTACGGCCAGCAGAAACGGGCAATCAATTTTTGTGCTTAACCAGCCAAATATCATCCTGTGATATGGAGCTTATTCACCAAAAAGCAAGGGCATCCGGCACAACTATGAATGATGTTTTTATGACAGCTTATGCCCGTGTGATTGCCCAACTTCAAAATATAAATACGGTAATTCTTCCATGTCCTGCTGATCTGCGGAGATTTTATCCAGAATTAGACACTTTGACTATTGCAAATATGACCGGGATATATCGGAGGATAACAGTTGAAATTCCCCCTGGATGTTCATTTGGTATGACCTTGCAACAAGTGCATATTGAACTGGCACTTCAAAAATCCCGGTATCGTTGTTTTGTAGGCATAAAAGCCTTAGATAGAATTTTTCATAAAGCCCCGCGGCTCCTGTTGGGACAAGCCGTAAAAGCCACCTACCGATTAACACCTGTATCATATACGAATTTTGGAATTATCAGCCATGAGAAGCTCTGCTTCACAGACTGTACCATTCAAAACTGCTTTTTGACAGGAACATACCGGCTACCACCTGATTTTCAGTTAACGATCAGTACGTTCAAGAATAGATGTACTTTGAATTGTACGTTGCAGGGATCTGCTGATGGAGAAAAAGCAGGACAATACATATTGGAGCTGATAAAGCAAGAAGTTCTTAATTGGATTGCTTGAGAAAAGATATGCCCGTTTAACACAGAAAAAGCGAAGCCAGCGGGCAAGGTTATTCCTCACCGGCTGGCTTCACTTGTTAGATTCTGTTTCCAGGTTTGTGTCCATCAATTCATTTGCCAAGGCCCGCGCGGTAGCTGCGATCAGCCGCTTCCCGCTGGACGGACAAGCCTTATATAGCCCTATGATTTCCTGAAGATCTTTGGTTTCCTTGTCAGACGCTGGATTGTAGAAAGCATCAAAGGATGTTCCAAGGGCTGTAATTAGCTTTTCCATTATATCAAAGGACGGATTGACATCCCCTTTTTCAATTTTGGCGATATGACGGACAGAAACGCCGGACACATCAGACAATCGCTCTTGAGTAAAGCCCCGGCTTTTCCGGGCATTTCTCATAGCATTGCCAAGTCTTGTAAAATCACTTTCCGGCATAATCGTTCACCTCAATAGTATTATATCGTTCTGGAAGGAGGAATTTAATCACCCTATCAGACGGGTAAACCAGCATTATTATTCCGGTTTTGAGTGGATGATATTCTAAAAATCATCCCAGACAGCCGTTAAAAAAAACGGCAGCTATCTGGGACGATTTTGTGCGCTCAAATTCAAGTAGCCGCCGTTGGAGGCGGCTATGATCTTTTTACCCCATATCTTCATCGTTCTCATAGCTCACCTTTTTGGTGAACTGCGAAAAAAATCCCAGGCTGCGCTCCACCCCTTTATGCCTATGAACCAGAACGATTAGCGTATGTAAAACAGAACAATCCGTCTGACAGGTGTTTTTACGCCGGATGCTCTATACGAGTGTCCGGCGCTTTTCATTGTCGAAAACAGGGAGTTCATGTCGGCTCCTGTGGGTGTCGTTCCCCGCCGCTTCCATTTCGGTTTCCCTTTGTCCCTGACAACTGAAATGGAGGTAAATTATGACCAAGATCAATCTGCGGGAACAGTATCCCGATTTTTATAAGACCGATTACATTATTGAGGTTCCTGATGAAGTAGCCGCTGTTATGAAAGAGCATGACCGCCTGGAGGCCGCATACCGCCGCCGTACATATTACCACAAGGCGTATTATTCTCTGGATCGCGGAGACGGCATTGAGTATGATGCCCTTTTCGTTTCCATGACCCCTTGTGAGCTGTATGAGCGCAAAGTGACGATGGAGCAGCTTCACGCTGCGATTGCCGCTCTGCCGGACAAGCAGGCCAAGCGCATCTACGCTCATTACTTCCTGGAGCTGACAGAATCAGCGATTGCCAAGAGTGAAGGAGTGAGCGTTGCATCGGTCAGCGAATCCATCCAGCGCGGTCTTCGGAACATGGAGACTTTCCTGAAAAATCGCCTGTAACACCCCTGAAACAAAGGCTCAAAGCCTCATGGTGATTAGAAGGACACGCTATCCTCGTGACCTGAAGCTCTTTGAAAATTGAATATACGGTATTACAGGTACGAAACCCGCGTGAGTAGCGGCATAAGACCCGGCGCGATGACGGCAGCTTGCAAGGAGGTGAAGCAGACAAGCTCCAGAGCGATGAACGGAAGTCTTAGACCCGGATGTGGCAATCCGGGCGCGATGACAGCGCGGGGGCTAACGATACTTTCTCACGACCTCCCAAAGACTGAGGGGGAACCCTGCGGCGCACGAGTAAAACGACGCCTGCGGAGTTATGACAGCCCTGCCAGGGGCGACCTGTAATATCCCTATCGTCAGGGGCGCGTGGCAAAAGTGGCGAATAAAAATATCTTGCAACAACTAATACAGCCGCACCGAAACTTTACCGTTATGTTATGACGGCTTCAATCTGTTCGGTGCGGCTGTCTTGTGAGATGCAAGACCTGTCGCCACAAGCAGACTTGTTTGCGGCGCATGGTGTTTCATCCCACATGGATCGAGACAATCAAACGCCATCATGAGAAAGGCGTCAAATACTACATAGGCCGCAAGATTGCTTGGATGTTCCGCAGCAGATATAATACAAGTACGTTGTGATGCATCCGATCAATCCGATTGCGGTGAAAGGAGGTCTTTGCAATCGGAGCTGTAACTACAACATCATCAGTTGGCAAAAGAACATATTCCGTGGATGAGGTACGAGAAATCCTCGGTATCAGCAGGAGGAAGGCTTATGAGCTGTGTAATTCTGACTGCTTCAAGGTGGTTCGCGTGGGCAGGGTCCTGCGGATCTCCAAAGTCTCTTTCGACAACTGGTTGGATAATTTCAATCAGATCGGAGGGCAATAAACATGGCATCTATCGTAAAAAGAGGAAAAGCCTACGCCGTGGTGTATTACGAAGGCGAAGGCAAAAACAAACATCAGGTATGGGAATCCGGCCTCAGCTATAACGCAGCAAAGTCCAGAAAAGCTCAGTTGGAGTATGAGGTATCTCAGAATATCCATATCGAACAGAATGATATGACCGTCAGCGAATTTCTCCATGAATTCGTTCAGAAATACGGAGAGAAGCGGTGGGTAGCATCTACCTATGACGGGAATGTTGGCCTGCTGGAGAACTATGTGTACCCGTACCTTGGAGACAAAAAGCTCCGCAGCATCCGCACCAAGACCGTGGATGACTACTATCACTTCCTGCTCTTTGAAGCAGAACCTGTGACCAACCCTGGAAAACCAAAGCGTGAGCATCTCACGACTTCGATTATCCATGATATTCACAAGGTTTTGCGCTGCGCCTTTAATCAGGCTGTGAAGTGGGAGTACATCGCGAAGAACCCGTTCTTGAACGCGACACTCCCGGAACACAAAGAGAAAAAGCGTGCCGCATTGACGCCGGAGCAGCTCCAGAAGGTCATGGAGTTTACGGACAGACCGGATATCTATGACTATTATCTGATCCACTGTGCGATTCATCTGGCCTTTGCCTGCAGTATGCGCGGCGGCGAGGTCGGCGGCGCACAGTGGGACAGATACGACCCCGCGAACCGGATGCTCTATATCGACAGGGTGATTGACCGTGTAGACAAAAAGCTGGCAGATACCCTTACCAAAATGGACATCATGTTCCGGTTTCCGAACCTGTATCCCGGAACCAGAACCCTGATCGTCCTGAAACAGCCCAAGACTGAGGGCAGCGTCCGAAATGTTTACATTCCGGAGACAGTTGCTCAAAAGCTGAAGGTCCTGAAGCAAATGCAGGACAAGCTCAAGGTCGAGTTGGGTGATGATGGGTATATGGATTACGGGCTTATCATCTGTCAGGCAAACGGCAGGCCAATCATGACGGAACACCTGAACAAACGCTTTAAGGAAGTCCTCGAAGCAATGGGTGATCCCACCATTGATCCCAGCGAGATCGTCTTTCACAGTATCCGCCATACCAGCGCGGGTGTAAAGCTCCGCTTGTCCGGCGGTGATCTGAAGGCGGTACAGGGCGATGGTGGTTGGAGTACACCGGATATGGTCACGAAACGCTATGCGCATATTCTGGATGAGGATCGGAGAATGCTGGCTTCTGAGATGGAGCAGCAGTTCTATCAGCAGGGCGGCGCAACCATACAGCCAGCAGCAACAGAGAAAGCGTCCGCGATGGACGCAAATGCCCTGGCTGCGCTGCTGACCAGCAACCCGGAACTGCTAACAAAAGTTCTTCAGTCTATCCAGACGGCTAATAATGGATGATTTTATTAGCAGTCACGCTGGGAGGTCAAAAACGCCTATTAGCAAAGGGCTTCTCAAAACCGGCTTTTCGGGTCGGAAAATCCGGCTTCTATTAGCAGAAAAGATTCTTCCGGCTACTGATGCAGACCATGCGCTTTCTATTAGCGGCAGCGAATTTCCAGCCGTTTATTAGCAGGTTTTATTAGCAAATCCGCAAAGGTGAACAAACCGGAAAAGTAAAAGAAAGCCGAAAACCCTGATAAATCAAGGCTTTCGGCGTGATTCCTGGCGTCCCCGGCGCGATTCGAACGCGCGGCCTTCCGCTTAGGAGGCGGATGCTCTATCCTGCTGAGCTACGGAGACGTATATGAAATTTTAAGGTGGGGTCCTCCCCAAAAGGTGTCCGCTCCTCGTTCTCTTAGGAGGCGTGTGCTCTATCCAGCTGAGCTATATGGACGTGTCTGATATATGATTATAGCCCGATCAAAGTCGAACTGCAATCCCTTATTTAGTTTTTTTTGAGGTGGCCGTTGTAACGCAACCTTAGGAGGGGGCTGTTATATCCATTTAACTAAGGAAACACATCTAGTATAATACTATATTTTAAAGAAAAAGTCTACTCTTTTTATAATATTAATTATTATATTTTTTTTCACGGTTTTATAATATATGGTTATTGTGCGTTTCATCAACTGATTTTGGCTCCTTTTCATTGATAATCCTTTTTTTCTTGGGATTTCAGTTGCAGGAGGCATCTCCGTTTCAGATATCTCTTTTCCAGGTATCTTTATTCCAGGGTTCTCTGTTTTTCAAATTATTGAAACGCACAAAACATATTTTATTTTTCTGCCTTTTTTTGAATTATTCAGGATAATTTACTGCTCCCTGGAGCCAGACTACCCCTTTGAATCTTCGGCCGATTTTAGGTTCGCCATAAAGATCTTTTTCATTAATACATACATCAAAGGTTAATTCATTGCAGTTAATCGTCATAAAGCAGATCTTTTCTTTTGTCAGCTTATTCATTACCGTATGGTATTCTGAAATTTCTCCTAATACAGAATATTGATCGCACTCCACACCATAAGGCATAAAATACGTGTCAACAAGGCTGAATACGTCTTCCTTCTGAATTCTTTTGGAGATAGTTGTGTAGGTATCCATATCCTCCAGCGTCAGGCTTTCAATAGCGTCTTCATCTCCCCGTCTGGCGGCCTCAATAAGCTGATTCCTTGTAATTGTGGACTGCTTGATCTTTTTCTTCTGGTTTTCACTTTTTATGATAGGCATCATAATTGATCCCTGACTTGCTAGGGCAGACAAGGTCAGGCTGGTACCTCTGACCGGAAGCTTATCTGCATTTTTGTATTTTATATAGGGGATCATGTTCTGCAGGTAAAAGATCAAAGTTACTCCTACCTTAATATCATCACACACACCTGCATAGGATTCCACTGCCGCATGACGTTCCACGCTCACATCCTCCATGGAACTGATGCCGGTTCCTCGCAGGTAGGGATAATAATAGTAGAAAATGAAATTATCACTTTCATCAAATTCCCCGCAAACTGCAATTCCCATGTTCTCTGCGAAATCCTTGCAAAACTCTACCAGGACCGTATCTTCTTTTCCATCAAGAGTGGTATAGTTTCTGGTTTCCGCATTCAGGATCACATCCTTTACCAGCTCCTGAATTTTCTTAGTTGATGTATACTCACTAAACCCCACTGATTTTAAAAATTTATGCAAGAATCTCACCTCACTTTTTGATTATTGTGCAATTGAGTTACTGATCAATATTGATCAGTAACTCAATCCTGTCTTATTTGATTTCAGTCATGCCGCCCATGTAAGGCTGAAGCACTGCAGGAATCCTGACGGAGCCGTCTGCCTGAAGATTATTTTCAAGGAAAGCAATCAGCATTCTCGGCGGAGCAACTACCGTATTATTTAGTGTATGCGCAAAGTATTTCCCATTTTCCCCATTTACACGTATTTTAAGTCTTCTTGCCTGTGCATCTCCCAAATTGGAGCAGCTTCCTACCTCAAAATATTTTTTCTGTCTGGGTGACCATGCTTCTACATCATAAGACTTCACTTTAAGATCTGCCAGATCACCGGAGCAGCATTCAATGGTTCTTACAGGAATATCCATGGACCGGAAAAGATCAACCGTATTCTGCCACAGCTTCTCAAACCACATAGCAGAATCCTCCGGTTTACATACAACGATCATTTCCTGCTTTTCAAACTGATGAATGCGGTATACGCCTCTTTCCTCCAGACCATGAGCACCCTTCTCCTTACGGAAGCAGGGTGAATAGCTGGTAAGTGTCTTGGGAAGCTCTTCTTCCTGTATGATAGTATCAATAAATTTACCTATCATGGAGTGTTCGCTTGTACCGATAAGGTATAAATCCTCTCCTTCAATCTTATACATCATGGCATCCATTTCTGCAAAGCTCATTACGCCTGTTACCACATTGCTTCTGATCATAAAGGGAGGTACACAATAGGTAAAACCTCTGTTAATCATAAAATCTCTTGCATAAGAAATAACTGCGGAATGCAGTCTGGCGATATCGCCCATCAGATAATAGAATCCGTTACCTGCTACCTTTCTGGCACTGTCAAGATCAATTCCATTGAACTTTTCCATAATTTCCGTATGATAAGGAATTTCGAAATCAGGAACAACAGGTTTGCCATATTTTGTGATTTCCACATTTTCCGTATCATCCTTACCAATGGGAACAGTCGGATCAATAATATTAGGAATTACCATCATATTTTTCAGGATCTTTTCCTGCAGCTGAGCTTCTTTCGCTTCCAGTTCTTCCAGCTTCTTTGCTCCGGCAGCCACTTCAGCTTTCTTTGCTTCCGCTTCTTCCTTCTTACCGGCCTTCATCAGTCCGCCGATTTCCTTGGAAATTTTATTTCTATTGGCACGCAGGTCATCAGCCTCCTGCTGTGTCTTTCTGCTTTCTTTGTCCAACTCAATTACTTCATCAACTAACGGAAGTTTGGAATCCTGGAATTTCTTTCTGATATTTTCTTTTACTGCTTCCGGATTTTCTCTTAAAAACTTAATGTCAATCATGATAAGGCTCCTCTCCTCATTTTATAATTAATAGCCAATGGCTTTATCTAATGCTTCTTTTTCTTCAGCGCCAAGTGTAATTGCACACTCACCCTTCTTTACTTCTTTTGTGTATGTATAACAGCCATCGCTGCTCTGCACGGAATTCAGTATAAAACCGTCATCCTTTTCATTCAGCAGACATAAACAAAAGCTGAGCTGTCCGCCCATCTGACTGAAGGCATCATATTTTACCATTCCCATTTTTTGATAACAATACTCTAATCTTTTCTGAATATCTTTAATTTCTTTTCTGTTTTTATCAGATTCCTTCTTTATGAAGTCGTTGTCCTCATATAGTCCTGTAATATCTTCTTCCAGACTCCCGGCATCCTTCCCCTTCATAAACTTTGATAGTTTTTTCTGTATTTTATTCAACTTATTGAACTGGATAATTATCAGAATCAAAAGTATTATTATAAAAACCAACAGGCCTATAAGCAAGTACGCAATATCCAATCCGCCTAATCCAATACTCTCCAGAAAGCTGCTTGACATCTTTTTCTCCTTTATATTTTTTATCCTGAGTACAGGAAACTCCTCTTCCTGTTATAACAATCAGACTCTCATTAACTGTTCCATAAGCCTGTCCAAATCATCATGGTTATAGAATTCTATTTCTATTTTACCTGCTCCATTATTCTTAGGTGAAATGGAAACCTTTGTGCCTAATGATTCTTTCAGTCTGTTTTCAATGTTCTGATAGATTACTTCCAGAGACTTGTTTTCTTTCTTTGGCGCCTTTTCGGGTTTATGAAGATCCTTTACCAGCTTTTCCACTTCCCGTACGCTCATCTTTTCATCAAAAACCTTCTGGGCGATCATATACTGCTCTTCCGGATCTTCAATGGAAAGCAAAGCTCTGGCATGGCCCGTACTGATCATTTCATTTACGACCATCTGTTGTACTTCATCACAAAGCTTGAGCAGACGCATGGAGTTGGTAACCGCTGTCCTGCTCTTGGATACTCTCTCTGCCACCTCATCCTGCTTCAGATTAAACTCTTCCAGAAGTCTTTTATAGGCCTGTGCTTCTTCAATCGGATTCAGATCTTCTCTCTGGATATTTTCAATCAATGAAATTTCTACAATTTCCTGATTTGTAAGATTCTTAATAATAACGGGAATCTCTTTTAATCCCGCCATCTTTGCCGCACGCCATCTTCTTTCTCCGGCAATTATCTCATAATGATTCTTCCTGTCCTGCACAATAATGGGCTGCAGCAGACCAAACTGTTTTATTGATTCCGCCAGCTCCAACAGTGAGTCCTCATCGAAATTCTTTCTGGGCTGTTCCCCGTTTGGTTCAACCATTGACAGCTTTACCATGGTTTCCGGGTTTTTATTTTCTACTTTTTCTTTACTTTCCTTTTTTTCTTTTGCTTCCCCAATAGTATTCGGGATCAAAGAATCAAGGCCTTTCCCCAGTCCTCTTGCAGCCATTATCATAAATCCTTTCTCTTTATAACTTCATTTGCCAATGCCATGTAGCTCTCTGCACCAGCTGATTTCGGATCATACATTGTTATCGGCAGGCCATAGCTCGGCGCCTCGGCCAGCCTTATGTTTCTGGGTATTACTGTTTTATATATTTTCTGATTCAGATTCTTCTTTACATTATCAACTACCTGTGTTGAAAGGTTTGTCCTGGAATCATACATAGTAAACAGTATTCCCTCAATCTGCAACTGAGGATTTAATCTTTCTCTCACAAGATTAACTGTGTGAATTAACTGGCTCAGTCCTTCCAGTGCATAATACTCACATTGTATTGGAACCAGAACCGTATTCGCAGTTGTCATTGCATTAACCGTCAGCATATTCAAGGAGGGCGGGCAATCAATTACCACAAAATCATACTGATCTCTTACCCAATCCACCTCATTTTTTAATATAAATTCTTTCTTATCTACACCAATTAACTCTATTTCTGCCGCAGCCAGGTTGACATTGGACGGTAATACAGTAACATTCGGAACTACTTCTTTAATCAGGCAGTCCTGAATTGTACATTCCCCCAGCATCAGTTCATAGATTGTATTGTCAAGATTATTCTTATCAATATTAAATCCGCTTGTTGTATTTCCCTGCGGATCCGTATCTATGACTAATACCTTCTTCCCTTTTGCAGCGAGAGCAGCCGATAAATTAATCGCTGTGGTTGTTTTACCAACACCGCCCTTCTGGTTTGCAATTGCGATAATTCTTCCCATTACATTTTTCCTTTCGTGTGCAATTGGACAAAACAAGATAGAGTCATTCTTCTGTCAACACTATATATTACTTTCTCACCCAAATAAGTACTTTATCGATTATATCACTTTTCTGGTTGATATTCTATAAGGAAATATTAGAATTTGGACTTTCTTTTCTTATATTATTGTTGGTTTTGTATTTAAAAAGGAAGTTTTGATTTTAAAATATAAGTTATTGAAGAAAATGTTTATTAATTTTATTGTGTTATTTTTCATTATATAAATTTTAGAGTATTTTATTTATATAATGAGTTATGTTTCACGTGAAACATAATTGTAAGTAAAGTTTAAAGCAGCTATATTAAAAGCTATATAAAATATAGTTTCTGGCAATATGTTTTATACAATCCTATGTTAATTATAATCTAATAATATTTCACGTGAAATATTATCAATATAAAAACAAAAGTAGAAACCATGCAAAAACTGCCACAAAACTACAAATCATTAACTTGTAAGATAACATGTGATGGTTTATAATAAATAAATACAGGAGGTATTACTATGAATAAAAAGCTTGGAACTGTAATTGCCCTCACAGGTATCGCTACTTTTACTATTCACATGATAAACAGAGTACAATTTTCTGTCAGTACTGTAAAGAATAATTTAGGTTGCCCTAATAATAAATATTATGAGTGGCGGTTTGGTAAGATACGATATACTAAAAAGGGGACGGGTACCCCTCTTCTCCTCCTCCATGACCTTACAGCCGGCAGTTCAGGCTTTGAATTTTCCGCTATAGTTGATTCTTTAGCTGAGAAGCATGAAGTATATACAATAGATTTTCTTGGTTATGGTTTATCAGACAAACCTAATATTACTTATACCAATTACCTTTATGTACAGTCTATTATAGATTTTATTAAGAATGTAATAGGTAAAAAGACAAGTATTATTGCAACAGGCGATGCTGCCCCAATAGCTGTTATGGCTTGCCATAATGATGGTGAAGTTATTGACAAAATGCTTTTCATTAATCCGCAAAGTATAAATAAGTTAAACCAGGTGCCAAGTAAACAAACTAAGCTATTGAAGTTCTTAATTGACACTCCCATCATTGGAACTTTTCTATATAATATGCTTACACGCAAAGAATATTTTAGGAAGAATTTTGAAGAAGAATGCTTTTATAATTCATCTGCTGTTACTGACGAAATATTGTCTAACTATGTAGAGGCTTCGCATGTTCCAGATTTCAATGCAAAATTTTCTTTTGCGAGCTATGTATGTAGATATATGAATGCAAATATAATTCATGCATTAAAAGAAATAGATCATAGTATGTATATTTTATATGGTGAAATGAAAGATGATATAGATACAATAGTTGATAATTATGTTTACTTTAACCAGTCAATTGAGACTTTTAGTATTCCTGATACTAAACAGCTATGTCATCTGGAATCACCTAATTCAGTTATAGAACAGATTAATATTCTTTTATAAGTTTGTATGTAATTTATAAAAAAGAGCTGTAGAAAAAATGACAGCTCTTTTTTATTTATAGTACTTACTCTTACTATTCTTTTTCAATAAACAAATAAAAATTATAGCTACTAAATATGATGTTGGGGTCAAAAGAGTTTGTAAAAACTCTCTGACCTACCATATAGTACCTTGAAAATTTTACACAATTGGATTTTTATCATTTTCCAGATGTTAGTAGTCAATACCAAAATGACTGTCAG
>NZ_VUMI01000054.1 GCF_009696275.1 Eisenbergiella porci | reverse complement strand
ATAAAGGCAAAGGTGGAATAGACGGAATGCAGGTGGATGAACTTGATACGGGAAGGAAAATACAAACCCAATCCAGTCCGCAGGGTGGAAATACCCAAAGAGGAAAAGGGCAAGGTCAGGAAATTAGGGATACCGACAGTAGTAGACCGGGTTATCCAGCAAGCAGTCACACAAGAACTGCTCCCGCTGTTTGAACCGCAGTTTTCAGAGAACAGTTACGGATTCAGACCAGGAAGGAACCAGCACGGAGCATTAAAAGCCTGTAAGAAAAATGTGGATGAGGGATATGTGTATGTAGTAAGCATGGATTTGGAAAAATTCTTTGACACGGTGAGCCACAGCAAGCTGATAGAAGTGCTGTCACGTACAATAAAAGACGGGCGAGTGGTGTCACTGATACACAAATACCTGAACGCAGGAGTAATACAGAATGGATTCTTTGAGAAAACGGAGGAAGGCGTACCACAGGGCGGACTATGCAAAGCAGAACACTATGCAAAGAATGTACTGTTTTTCCTTATAAATAAAAGATTCTCTCAGTTTTTACTTTGCATAGTATTCTACTTATAGCCATTACAACTCGGACAGCCACTCCATTAGGTCACCGTTTTCGCTCCAGTCCGGCAGATTGGAATCTACCAGATCCGGGTAAGCGTTCTCCAGGGCCTTTCGCTTCAGCTCCGTATCGGCCCTTGCGTAAATCTCTGTAGTTTTGATATCGCTGTGGCCCAGAAAGTCACGGATATAGATTAGGTTTACGCCTGCCTGTAGCAGATGGACCGCCTTGGAATGGCGCAGCATATGGCACTTTACCTTCTCCGGTACTTTATCAGATATTTCGTGTGCCATAACGGCGTATTTGTTGATGATATAAGCAACTCCTTCCTTCGTCAGCCGGTTGTGCTGTCTGTTCGTAAAAAGCGGGTAACTGGCTTTATGTGCCAGATCCAGCCTGTTCTCGGAGATATATGCTTCTACGAGCGCAGCCGTATTCTTCATGACAGGAACCCGCCGTGTTTTGTTACCCTTTCCGGTAAGGACCAGCACAGGATTGGGGGGATGCCGGCCTTCCAGAGAAAGCGCCGGAAGTTTTTATAGATATTTCCCAGCGTCATCGGCTTTCCGCCGTAACCCGGGAAAAAATATCCGGAAGGCTCTGGAAAAGGATGGACCTCCCCGGCATACCTGCGCAGCCTCAGTGTCATGGATTCCGGCATCGGGACCAGGCGGCTGTTATGGTTCTTTGAATTACGGACCGTCAGTATCCCCTGATGCAGGTCAACATCCCGCACCGTGAGCAGCCGGGCTTCCGAACACCGCAGCCCACAGGAAAGGAGCAGCCTGAAGAACTCTGGCATCACCAGATGCCTGTAAGGGACTTCCGGGCACAGGCGGCACTTATCTGTTTCCGCAAAGAAACGCCTGAGTTCTTCAGGGGTATAAATATGCGGCACATACTGCTGGCCGGCGGGATAATAATTCTTTGGGAGTATCCACGCGCTGATCCCGATGCTGTCCAGGTATTTTGAAAACTGGCGTACCACCGAAGCCCGTGAACAATGGTTCTCCCGTATTTCAGGTAATCTATCACTGCCCAGCCCACATCCGGGACAAGCGGCAGTTCCATGGGCTGCCCTGTTTTGGACTGGGTAAAACAGAGTTTTTTCTCTGTCCAGTTGAAGTTTTCAAAGCACAGGTTTTTGATGTCTGTGCAGCGCAGCCCCAGACGGCCGCAATCAGGATGATGGCATAGTCGCGCTTGCCTTTCGGGCTTCCCCGGTCAATGGCCCCGACCAGCTGCTTCAGTTCTTCCTGGGTCCAGACCGAAGGGATGGCAGTCTGCTTCCTGGCTTTCACCATGGGCATTTTTGCCGCAAGGTCATCCTGCATGATCCCTTCCTGGTTCAGAAAACGGAAAAAGGCACGCAGGGAACAAATATGCTGCTCCACTGTTTTGTAGGAAAAACCTGCCAGTGTCCTGATATAGGCATTGACCGTATCCAGAGTGACTGCTGTGAAATCATCCATCCCCTGTGCGGCCAGATAATCCATCAGGTAGGAAGACTGCTTCACATAATGCTCCGTAGTCACCTGTGAATAGCCCTTTTTCTCACAGGAACTCTGGAAACGGCTGCGGATATCCACAAAAAACGGGGTTGTCAGTATTTCCTTATGCTTGAGATAACGCCGCAGCACCGCATGGTGGAGCTGAAAATCCCCAACCATACGTACTACACGGATTTCCTGTGTTTCTGCCTGCGGCAGTGTCCTTGAGAAATCTTCCTGCGTGATCCCGAAGAACTCTTTCAGGAAGTCCATGCCAAGCTGTTCCGTGTAATAGCATTCACCCCTGTCTTCCGCATAGGCCATCAGCTGGTTCCAACGCCGGCGATAAAAGGTCATGCTCCCTTTGGTATAGCCAAGCCGGAGCAGTTCCTGTTTCAGTCCTGAGATCAGGTCTGGTAAGTATGTTTTGTCCATAAAGGCACCTCCGATATGAAAGGGGACACCGGTTTGTGAGGTATGCGGACGATGCGCTGATATTCTGCAAAAGCAGAAAGAGCGCGGAGCGGACGCTTGGGAATATCATTCCCTATATAGAAGAGGAACTGTTCCTGAAAGTGAACCGAGCCAAAACAACAGTGTGGCATGTAAGCAAGATAAAGTATCTGGGATATGCATTTTACCGAAATAAAGGGAAATGCAGATTCCGGGTGCATCCGAAAACGGTCAGGAAAATGAAAGACCGGATATGGGAAATTACCCGGAAAAGCAAAGGATGGGGAAATGAATACCGGAGACAGAAACTAACGGAGTATGTCAGAGGGGGGATTAAATATTACAAACTTGCGGACATGAAGGGGCTGATGGCAGAGACAGATGAATGGCTACGTCGGAGAATCCGGGCAATATACTGGAAACAGTGGAAGAAAGTGAAAACGAGGTATCGGAATCTCTAAGCACTAAAGTTAGAAGAGTGGCAGGTACATCAGATAGCTAACCTACCCGATCGTACCCGGCGGACGCAGCTAGAGAAAAAAGCGCGTCTCGCTAAAAAGACAGGATACAGTCTGATTGTCAGATTTTCCTATGGAGACAGGGAGAGGGAAACGGAGGAGATCCATTTTCTTATGTCGCTTCATGTGGATGGCATGATAATCATGCCCTGTCATGGAAAGAATTACAGTCCTGCTATCCTGCAGCTGTATCTGGATGATTTTCCTGTGGTTCTTATTGATAAGAAGATGAAGGGCATCCCGGTACCTTCGGTAAGAACTGACAATAAGGCGGCAACAGGGAGGACGCCTGTCCACAACGGGCATGGTAGTGGGAAGCGCGCTTAACCTTAAGCCCATTCTGTCCGTGAGATACGGGGAAGTACGTGTGGCCGGGCTTGCCAGAGGCCAGAAAAGCGCTTGGGACAAGGTGCTTAAAACAATTGAGAAAGACGGCGGGATGGACAAGACAAGAGGCTACAATATTGGCTTTACAGGAAAAAAGGAATGTGTCAGCGGATTTGAGGCATTTATTAAGGAACATTTTGATGCGGAATACAAAAAGACAGTTCCGGTTGGTTCTGTAATCGGGGTACACGTAGGTCCTGGAGCGAATGCGGTTGCCGTTTTCCTGAACTGATGCTGTCCGCAGAATGCCGGAGTGCATGAAAGGATGCAATATGGGAGATTTACTTCAGCCGCCCTGCCATGGGTGGTGATAAGACTGGATATCGCAGATAAAAAGTAAATCTCTATTGAAACCGTATATATTGCGAATGATGATAAAAAGGGAGCCTCAGCAAAAATTCCGCTGGAACGGAATTTTTGCTGAGGCTCCCTTTTTATATGCTTCCGGCAGGCAGTTTAAATAAATGCTATATTACCTGAATCCGGAACGCCGTGGCGATTGGCGGTATGCTTGCCGTCTGGAAATTAGAGTGTGATATCTGCACCAGCTGTCCGGGACGGAGAGCGCGCAGAGGGATTGGGAAACCGTTTCTGTTCAGAATAATTGTGGAATTTGTTATGAAAAATACCATCTGTCTGTTTATATTGTTTTGCGAAACGGTGATCAACCGGTTATTATTTGCATCAATCCAGAGGATTCGTGCTGTTGTTACACTTGGCGGTGCAACAGGAGGCCGCGACGGGCGTCTTACAGTGATTGAAAATGCATTGCTCTGCGGCGGGATGCTTCTTGTCATACGGGGCGAAAAGGTGACATCGACCCGCATTCCCTCGCGCAGATCACAGAGACATATCGGCAGTCGGAAGGAATTCAGGATAACGGTATTGTTATTTACGTTAAGCTGCAGCTGGTCTGTCGTGGTAATTCCGCTCTGCCATGGGACGGAATAGGAGATAAGGATATATCCGGTGTTGTTATTTGAGAAAAAAACCTCATCAATAACAGCGTTGTCAATCCGGAGAACATTACCCAGGGATACGATGGAACCTAAATTATCAGTGGCCATATCTAACCTCTTGAGAGACAAAATAGTCTTTTTTATCATTATATGACTGAAAAACCGAGAGGTTCTTCCGTGCGGGAGTATATCCGGAGGAGCTGCAAAACTTTTTTTTATTTAAATTTTATTAGTTTTTATACTATTTTAGTCAGGTTTCTTCCGCCAAAAAGTTTCCTGTTATTGAGCATCGAAAAATCCTTGCTATTAAATATTCTCTATGCTATAATAAAAGCTGTGGGCAATGACAAAAAATTAACAATACCGTCAGAACCCAGTAAATTCGCAGTTTTTAATGAATATGGAGGAAAAAACATGGCAAAGAAAATCGTTTTGGCAGGTGCATGCCGTACAGCCATCGGTACAATGGGCGGGGCCTTAAGCACAACTCCGGCAGCGGAGCTGGGTGCTATCGTTATCAAGGAAGCTTTAAACAGAGCGGGAGTTGCTCCCGAAGCAGTTGATCAGGTATATATGGGATGTGTTATCCAGGCTGGCCTGGGACAGAACGTGGCACGTCAGGCATCTATCAAAGCTGGTTTGCCTATCGAAGTTCCGGCTGTTACCATGAACGTTGTATGCGGTTCCGGTCTGAACTGTGTGAACCAGGCTGCACAGATGATTCTTGCAGGAGATGCGGATATCGTTGTTGCAGGCGGTATGGAAAACATGTCCATGGCTCCTTATGCAATCCCTCAGGGACGTTACGGATATAGAATGGGCAACGCAACTATGGTTGATACCATGGTGAACGATGCTCTTACAGATGCATTCAATCAGTATCATATGGGCATCACTGCAGAAAATATCGCAGAGCAGTGGGGGCTGACCAGACAGCAGCTGGACGAGTTCGCTGCATGGAGCCAGCAGAAGACTGTTGCAGCTCAGGAAGCAGGAAAGTTTGATGATGAAATCGTTCCTGTAGAAGTTAAGAAGAAAAAAGAAACCATTATTTTCAATAAGGATGAAGGCCCTCGTCCGGGAACCACCGCAGAAGGCATTGCAAAGCTTCGTCCTGCATTCAAGAAAGACGGCATCGTAACCGCTGCGAACTCTTCAGGAATCAATGACGGCGCGGCAGCAGTTGTGGTTATGAGCGAAGAAAAGGCAAAAGAGCTGGGCGTAACCCCTATGGCAACATGGGTAGCGGGAGCACTGGCAGGCGTGGATCCCACCATCATGGGAATCGGACCTGTTGCAGCAACCAGAAAGGTTATGGCTAAGACCGGAATGAACATCGATGATTTCGATCTGATTGAAGCCAATGAAGCTTTTGCCGCACAGTCTCTTGCTGTTGCACATGATCTTGGCATTAACAATGACAAGCTGAATGTAAACGGCGGCGCTATTGCGCTGGGACATCCCGTAGGAGCTTCCGGATGCCGTATTCTGGTTACTCTGCTTCACGAAATGGTTAAATCTGATGCTAAGAAGGGCCTTGCAACTCTGTGCATCGGCGGCGGCATGGGCTGCGCAACCATCGTAGAAAGAGACTGATATAGGCTTCTAAACTGAATGATTAGCGGACTTTGCGGTCTGCTAATCATTCGTTATGCACAGGGATAGCTGAAAAATTCCCGTCATAAAAGACGGTGATATAGAAAGGATGAGTACTATGGAATACATTGTATATGAACAGAAGGGTTCCTACGCAGTTATCACCATCAGCCGTGAAAAAGCGCTGAACGCTCTGAATTCCCAGGTTCTTGATGAACTGAATGAAACTCTGGATGCTGTGAATCTGGAAGAGGTAAGATGTCTGATTCTGACAGGCGCAGGGGCAAAGTCCTTCGTTGCCGGTGCTGATATCGGAGAAATGAGCACTCTGACCAAGGCGGAGGGCGAGGCCTTCGGTAAGAAGGGAAATGATGTTTTCCGTAAGCTGGAGACATTCCCGATTCCTGTTATTGCAGCTGTTAACGGCTTTGCACTGGGCGGCGGCTGTGAGATTTCCATGAGCTGTGATATCAGAATCTGTTCTGATAATGCAGTATTCGGACAGCCTGAGGTTGGCCTGGGAATCACACCTGGTTTCGGCGGCACACAGAGACTGGCACGTCTGGTTGGACCTGGAATGGCTAAGCAGATGATCTATACGGCAAGGAATATTAAGGCTGACGAGGCTCTGAGAATTGGCCTGGTGAATGCGGTTTATACACAGGACGAGCTTATGGCTGCTGCTGAGAAGATGGCGGCGGGAATTGCCAAGAATGCGCCGATCGCTGTGAGAAACTGCAAGAAGGCTATTAACGATGGTCTGGATGCGGATATGGATGAGGCGATTGTAATCGAAGAGAAGCTGTTTGGCGACTGCTTCGAGAGCTATGACCAGAAGGAAGGAATGGCTGCTTTCCTGGAGAAGAGGAAAGTGGAGAATTTTTTGAATAAGTAAGGACTTAAGGGATTAAGGACTTAAGGGATTGGTTACCGGAAATCCGCCGGGAGGCTCAAGGCCTGCGGCCTTTCGCTGTGCGGCTTCGCCGCATGTGGGCCGGATTGTAAAAACTGGTCGGTGAGCAAGCTCGCCGCTCAGCTTTTACAATCCGGTCCACGCCCGGCTCAACTAAAACATATCTTGTAGGAGGTTTAATCAGATGAAGGTTGGTATTATTGGTGCAGGTACAATGGGTTCTGGTATTGCGCAGGCTTTTGCTCAGACGGAAGGGTATGAGGTTTTTCTGTGTGATATCAATGAGGAATTCGCTGCAAACGGAAAGAACAGAATTGCTAAGACTCTGTCTAAGAGAGTGGCAAAGGGTAAAATGGAGCAGGCTGCCGCTGACGCTATCCTTGCTAAAATCACAACAGGTGTGAAGACTATCTGCACAGATTGTGATCTGGTTGTTGAAGCTGCTCTGGAGAATATGGAAATCAAGAAGCAGACTTTCAAAGAGCTGCAGGATATCTGCAAGAAGGACTGCATCTTCGCTACCAATACATCTTCCCTGTCCATTACCGAAATCGGCGCTGGCCTTGACAGACCCGTTATCGGAATGCATTTCTTCAATCCCGCTCCTGTTATGAAGCTGGTTGAGGTTATTGCAGGACTGAACACACCTGAAAGCGTAGTGGAAACAATTAAGGAAATCTCCGTAGCTATCGGCAAAACACCTGTACAGGTTAACGAAGCTGCAGGTTTCGTAGTAAACAGAATCCTTGTTCCGATGATCAACGAAGCTATCGGCATCTATGCTGAAGGCGTTGCTTCCGTAGAAGATATCGATACGGCTATGAAGCTGGGCGCTAATCATCCCATGGGACCTCTGGCTCTGGGCGATATGATTGGACTGGATATCGTTCTGGCTATCATGGAAGTTCTGGAATCCGAAACAGGCGATCCGAAATACCGTCCTCATACACTGCTTAAGAAGATGGTTCGCGGCGGACAGCTTGGACAGAAGACCGGCAAGGGCTTCTATGACTACAGCAAGTAAAATATCCCGCAGCAGATTACGGAACGGCGGGCAAAAGGCGCAGTAAGCGGCAGGGCTTATCCCCTGCAGGCGGCCGCCGGAGCCGGGAATTCCTGACTCAGGCCCGCTGCTTTCGCAATAATAAAGATAAAAACGGAGGAGTAAATAATCATGGATTTTACTTTAAGCAAAGAGCATGAGATGGCAAGAACTCTTTTCAGAGAATTTGCAGAAAAAGAAGTAAAGCCTCTTGCACAGGAGGTTGACGAAACAGAGGAGTTCCCCAGGGCTACCGTTGAAAAAATGGCTAAGCTTGGTTTTCTGGGAATTCCGGTTCCGAAGGAATACGGCGGACAGGGCTGCGATCCTCTGACCTACGCTATGTGCGTGGAAGAGCTTTCCAAGGTATGCGGCACCACAGGTGTTATCGTATCCGCCCATACATCTCTGTGCTGCGATCCTATCATGACCTATGGTACGGAAGAGCAGAAGCAGAAATACCTGGTTCCCCTTGCAAAGGGTGAAAAACTGGGTGCATTCGGCCTGACAGAGCCCGGCGCAGGTACTGACGCACAGGGACAGCAGACCAAGGCTTATCTGGATGGAGATGAGTGGGTGCTTAACGGATCCAAGATTTTCATCACCAACGGTAAAGAAGCTGACGTTTATGTAATTTTCGCTGTTACAAGCGTTGTTGAAGATAAGAGAGGCAGAAAGAAAAAAATGATTTCTGCATTCATCGTGGAAAAAGGAACTCC
The DNA here is from genome assembly GCF_009696275.1 of Eisenbergiella porci. Classification (GTDB taxonomy): domain Bacteria; phylum Bacillota; class Clostridia; order Lachnospirales; family Lachnospiraceae; genus Eisenbergiella; species Eisenbergiella porci. Next base: position 28,969 of record NZ_VUMI01000054.1, on the reverse strand, counting down.
CGGCTTCTCCTTTGGTACCAAAGAAAAGAAGATGGGTATCCGCGGTTCATCAACCTACGAACTGATTTTCACAGACTGCAGAGTCCCGAAGGAAAACCTGCTGGGAGTAGAAGGCAAGGGCTTTGGTATCGCTATGCATACTCTGGACGGCGGACGTATCGGTATCGCTGCACAGGCTCTTGGGCTTGCTGAAGGCGCTCTTAACAATACCATCGCTTATGTAAAAGAAAGAAAACAGTTCGGCAGAGCAATCGGCGCTTTCCAGAACACCCAGTTCCAGCTTGCAGATATGGCTACCAAGGTTGAATGTGCCCAGCTGCTTGTTTACAAGGCTGCTATGGCAAAGGCTACCCAGTCCGTATATTCTGTGGAAGCTGCAAAAGCTAAGCTGTACGCTGCAGAGGTTGCAATGGAAGTTACAACCAAGGCTGTTCAGCTGCACGGCGGTTATGGATATACAAGAGAATATGATGTTGAGCGTATGATGCGCGATGCCAAGATTACCGAGATCTACGAAGGAACAAGCGAAGTTCAGAGAATGGTAATCTCCGGAGCACTGCTGAAATAAGCTGCGGCACGACTGTTATCTTAAGAAAATTATAAACAAGGAGAGAAAATACAATGAAAATTGTTGTTTGTATTAAGCAGGTACCTGATACAAAGGGCGGCGTTAAATTCAAACCCGATGGTACGCTTGACAGAGCTGCAATGCTTACGATCATGAATCCCGATGACAAGGCAGGTCTGGAAGCTGCACTGAGACTGAAAGATCAATACGGCGCAGAGGTTACCGTTATCACCATGGGTCTTCCCAAGGCAGAAGAGGTTCTCCGTGAAGCTATGGCTATGGGCGCTGACAACGGAATCCTGGTAACCGACAGAGTTCTGGGCGGCGCTGATACATGGGCTACCTCCCAGACAATCGCAGGCGCTATCCGCAATCTGGATTATGACCTGATTATTACAGGCCGTCAGGCTATCGATGGCGATACCGCACAGGTTGGGCCTCAGATTTCCGAACATCTGGGAATCCCGGTTATTTCCTATGCACAGAATATCAAAATCGAAGGCGAAAATGTTATCGTAGAGCGTCAGTTCGATGACAGATATCATGTCCTGAAAGCTAAAATGCCCTGCCTGATCACAGCTCTGGGCGAACTGAATGAGCCCCGTTATATGACACCCGGCGGAATCTTCGACGCATACAAGAAAGAAATCACCGTATGGGGAAGAGCAGATCTGAAGGATGTTGACGATTCCAACCTCGGTCTGAAGGGATCACCGACTCAGATCGCTAAGGCATCTGATAAGGTAAGAAAGGGAGCAGGAGAGAAGTTTACCTTTGATACTCCTGATGAAGCAGCTTCCTTTATTACAGGAAAATTACAGGAAAAACACGTTATTTAATATTAATAGAAAAGTGTGGTGAATAAGGATGAATTTAGAAGAATATAAGGGAGTATTTGTCTTTGCACAGCAGGTTGATAACGTAGTAAGCGGAATCGCATTTGAACTGATTGGCAAAGGGAAAGAACTGGCAAAGGATTTAGGAACAGAAGTAACCGCAGTACTGATCGGTTATGAAGTAAAAGGACTGGCTGACGAGCTGGCTGCATATGGCGCTGATAGAGTAATCGTTGTTGACGATCCTGAACTGAAGGAATACAGAACAGAGCCTTATGCCCATGCACTTTCCTCTGTAATTGAAAAATATAAACCGGAAATCATGCTGGTAGGCGCTACCGCAATCGGCCGTGACCTTGGCCCCCGTGTTTCCGCAAGAATCCATACAGGTCTGACTGCAGACTGTACACAGCTGGATATCGGAGATTTCCCGTTAAATCCCGTTCCCGGACAGGAGCAGAAACATAATCAGCTGTTAATGACCCGTCCTGCATTCGGTGGAAATACCATCGCGACTATCGCCTGCCCGAACTTCCGTCCTCAGATGGCAACCGTTCGTCCCGGCGTTATGCAGAAGGCGCCCAAGGTAGAAGGCGCTAAGGCTGTAGTGGAAGAGTTTAATCCCGGCTTTACCCCGGACAACAAATATGTTGAAATCATGGAAGTTGTTAAATCCGTAGTTGATACCGTTGATATTATGGATGCAAAAATCCTGGTATCCGGCGGCCGTGGAGTTGGCAGCCCGGAGAACTTCAAGATTCTGGATGACCTTGCAGAAGCTATCGGCGGAACAGTAAGCTGCTCCCGTGCAGTTGTGGACGCAGGCTGGAAGCCCAAGGATCTTCAGGTTGGACAGACCGGTAAAACCGTTCGCCCCAACGTATACTTTGCAATCGGTATCTCCGGAGCAATTCAGCATCTGGCAGGTATGGAAGAATCTGACATCATTGTTGCAATCAACAAGGATGAGACAGCTCCTATCTTTGACGTAGCTGATTACGGCATCGTTGGTGATCTGAATAAGATCGTTCCGATTCTTGCCAATAAGATCAGGGAAGCAAGAGCTGCAAAATAATGCGGTGAACAACATCGCCGCCCTACGGTTCTGGTATCACACCAGTTTTGCCGTAGGGCGGCGGTTTTTTATACAAAAAACAGTATTCTTTATTTTTCTTCTTATGTTTCTCTTGGCTGTCCTGCCTGCATGGATGTAAAGTATTCTGTTTATCCGAATGGCTTTCTCCGGAGTCCCTGTTTTCTATTTGTCAAATCATAGCTTCACAGCTTATAAAGTTCCGCTCTTTATCCGTCAAGGAAATACATACTTTGTAATGTGTTCAAAACGGTTATTCTCCACATAATACACCGCCTGTTCTTTTGCAGAGTAAACAAAGGATACTCTGGTAGCCCATGCACCCTCCTGACGGACGGCATGAAGCAAAGTATATGCGTTGGATACCGAGAAATCATTTCCGCAGCAGTCCAATAACTGCAAAGCCCGCTCATATCGGTCATCACCCGGCACAATATAATTTTTTGTGCTTTCCGGATCTATCAGAGAATAATTCGTTATCAGGGAATATTTCTTATGTTCTTCCCGATATCCCAATCCCGGCTCGATTATCAAAACACGCCCATGGATATCTGACAGAAGCGCCTGCATAGTGGCGTCCGGCGCATAGGTAATCTTTTTATCCCTTACAAGCTGAAGCGCGTCATCAAATGTAATCTGTCCTTTAATAAATTCTTCCGCCAAATCTGCAATTGTCATGCAGTCCGGGCTGGCCTGGTATTCCCCGCCAGGATTGCCGTGCACGTAAAGCAGCGTACCGACATTCCCATTTTTATTAACCCCATGATAAGAATGATAGGTTCTATCCGGACGTAAGATTCCAATATAAAAACGTTCCTCATCCATAATCACCTTATGCTTCCATACAGAGAGGTCAATATCAAAATTAAAGCCTGTAATCATATCATTTCCATGATAAACAAATCTGGTACACATAATTGCTTCCTTTCATAAAGCCTGAGTAAACACCTCATAAATTCATTATAGATTTCCCTTTTATTCTACGGTTATTGGAATATTTTTTCTATATACAGTATGCTACCGAACCAATATATATATATATATATATATATATATATATATAAGAGGCCGCGACTGGCAGCCTCCTACAATTATTTTTGATATATGATTTTCCGGACAGTATATAAAGACAAACAGTATTTTTCAGTCAGACATTCAATGGAAACACCATTCCGATATTCCCTTTTGATTTGCTGATTACGTTGTTCCAGTTCCTGCCGATAGCCGGAAGCTTCTCCCCAACGTTTTTGCTGTTCCTGTTCTATTGGAATGTAGATGTAACCACCCTGAACATAGTTCTGCAGCTCTTTTACCAAAGTGTCCGGAAGAACAGATGTTGCGTTCAGATATTTCATGCAGGCTTCCTCCTTGATAATTATAGTCAAGTTCCAAAAGCCAGCATTATTATTTTGCGACCAAATCTACTCCATGCAACCGTCGCAATCTGCTGGCTTTGCATGGAGAAAAACTTTCTTCTTATTTTTTGTGTTGATACACATATAACCCCCTTCTTTCCTTATATACTGTTAAAAACTGATGTAGCTTTAGTGTAGCATATTCTTTATACCGTATCAACTAATCTCGGATTTTTGTTAGAACAGTAACCAAATTCAACGTTATGCTTTTTTCACCCTGCTATTTTCTACAGCGTCGCCGGTAATTTCCTGGCCGCGTATGATCTGGCGGATGGACTGGAACAGGTACGGCTTTAATTCCTGTATGGGCACGGGCTCCTCATATAAAATAGAGCTGTAGCAGGTGGAGCCGGTAAGCTCTATGATTAGATAAAGCATCACCTCAGGATTCCGGTAAAGCTTGTCTGACGCTTCATTTTCGAATACGGAGGTATACAGCTCATGGAAATCAAAATCAGAGCTGTCAGAGGAATGAAGCAGTTCATTTTTAAAGATCCCCCAGCTTAAATTCTTGGAAATAAACCGCAGAAGGATCTTGTCTTCATTAAACTGCTCCAGAATATGATCCACCAGGAAAATTATTTTATCCTCCAGCAGCGTAATGTCCGTCTGATGGAGCGCCTCCTCCGCTTTTGTGAAAACCTGGCTGGCCTTATGGGCAATAAGTTTGTTGCGGATATCATATTTGTCCTTGAAATAGAGATAAAAGGTTCCCTTAGCCACTCCTGCCCGATCAACAATATTGGAAATGGTGGTGTCTGTAATTCCCTTACTGGTGAACAGTTCGAATGCGGTATTTAATAGCGCGTCTTTTTTCTGCTTCTTGTTCCGTTCCGCTTTTCCCATAGGCCATAACTCCCTGCCGTTTTTTATTTCCCTTATTATAAGGCAGATTCCTTCAAATGAAAATGCTTTACGGAAAAAAAGGGACTGCCGGGGCAAAAGGGCCGCGGCACTGTAATATCCATAGCAGAGAAAGGCCGGAGGGATAATGCGTCGGGTGGAAAACGGTAAATATCAGGCTTTATAGTTATTTAATAATTAAAAATATTGACCAATGGTCATTTAAATGATATAACAATACAGGTAAACAAAAATGACCAATGGTCATATAGTGATAAAAAACAGAGGTGCAGGGAATGGATAGGTTTGGAAGGAGAATTGTGGCTTTAAGGATTCCGATCCTGATAGCGGCGTTAGTGTTGTTGGTGCCGTCCGTTATCGGCTATGCGAAAACACGGGTGAATTATGATATTTTGTCTTATCTTCCCGGTGATATTGAGACGATGGCGGGGCAGGATATTCTGACGGAGGAGTTTGGTACAGGCGCCTTTTCCATGTTTGTGGCGGAAGGGATGACGCCAAAGGAAATTACGGAGCTGAAGAATGAGATTGAGCAGGTGGAGCATGTAAAGAAGGTTATCTGGTATGACGCGGCCATGGATATTTCGGTTCCCATGGAGATGCTGCCGGATGAACTGTATGAGGCGTTTAATCATGGGGACAGTACCTTGATGGCCATTATTTTTGATGATACGACTTCTTCGGATGCGACGATGAAGGCCATTGAGGAGATACGGCGGGTTGCGGACAGAAACTGTTTCCTGAGCGGAATGTCGGCGGTGGTCACGGATACAAAGAATCTGTCGGAAAAGGAAGCGCCGGTTTATGTGTGCATTGCTGTTCTGCTTTCCTGCCTGGTGCTGTCCCTGACCATGGATTCCTATCTGATTCCTTTTTTGTTTCTGCTGAGCATAGGGATGGCGATTTTATATAATTTGGGAACCAATGTGTTTCTGGGGCAGATTTCCTATATTACCAAGGCTTTGAGTGCGGTGCTTCAGCTGGGAGTAACCATGGATTATTCCATCTTCCTCTGGCACAGCTATCAGGAGCAGCAGCAGACCGGTACGGGTAAAAAAGATGCCATGGCAAAAGCGATCGCGGCAACCATTACCTCAGTGGTGGGCAGCTCCATTACTACGGTGGCGGGCTTTCTGGCGCTTTGCTTTATGAGCTTTACCCTGGGGCTGGATTTGGGAATCGTGATGGCTAAGGGTGTTGTGTTCGGGGTAATTGCCTGCATCACCATATTGCCGTCCATGATTCTTGTTTTCGACAGGGCGCTGGAAAAAACAAGACACAGGGCAGTGCTGCCGGAGCCGAAGGGAATCGGCGCATTTATTACAAAGCACTACAGGCTGTTTGCCGTACTTTTTGTTGCGGCTCTGACTCCGGCAGTGTTCGGCTATACGCATACGAAGGTTTATTATAACCTGGATGAAACGCTTCCCAAGACACTCCCCAGCATTGTGGCAAACGATAAGCTGAATGCGGAGTTTGATATGAATGCCACGCACATGCTGCTGGTAGACAGCGATGTTTCACCAAAGGATGTCCGGCATATGACGGATGAGCTTGAGAAGGTGGACGGCGTAAAATGGGTGCTGGGGCTGAATGCCCTGAAAGGGACGGCACTTCCCGGAGAAATGGTGCCGGCTGAGCTTACAGAGACCCTGGAGGATGAAAACTGGCAGCTTTTGCTCATTGGCTCCGGCTATAAGGTGGCATCGGATGAAGTGAACGCTCAGTGCGATACGCTGAGCGCAGTGAGTAAAAAATATGATCCCGGCGCGATGCTGGTAGGAGAAGCGCCATGTACCAGGGATTTAATCCGGATTACGGATCATGATTTCAGCACGGTAAGCATTGTTTCCATCGGGGTTATTTTTCTCATCATCCTGCTGGTATTCAAATCCCTCACACTTCCGGTAGTCCTGGTGGCGGTGATAGAACTGGCGATATTTATCAATATGGGAATCCCCTATTATACGGACACGGCCATACCGTTTATCGCCTCCATCGTAATCGGAACCATACAGCTGGGCGCCACAGTGGATTACGCCATTCTGATGACCACAAGATATAAAAGCGAGCGCCTGGGCGGGGCGGATAAGGCGCAGGCGGTTTCCGTGGCCTGCCAGACCAGCGTAAAATCCATTATGGTAAGCGCATTGTCCTTCTTTGCGGCCACCTTTGGCGTCGGGCTTTATTCCAATATTGATATGATAAGTTCCCTGTGCACCCTGATGGCAAGAGGCGCGCTGATAAGTATGGCATCGGTTATTTTTATTCTTCCTTCCATGCTGATGGTATTTGACGCGCTGATCCGGAGGACTACCTGGGGAATGAAAACAAACAAAGCAGAAAAGGAACAGGAGGCTTCACAGGCATGAATAGAATAAAAAGAAACGGATATCAGAAAATACTCAGTCTTACCCTGAGCGCATCGCTGCTGCTTGGCCTGACAGGGTGCGGGGCGCAGAAGGCGGAGGAAACCGCTGCTACAGCTTCGGAGGAAGAGGCGCTGCTGACAGAGGCGCTGAGCAGTCAGGGAGCGCCTTCTCACAGTGCGGAAACCGGAAAGGAGGAAACCGTTTATGTTTTGGCGGACGCTTCCGGCGCTGTGGAGAAGATCATTGTAAGCGACTGGCTGAAAAATAAGGACGGTGGCAGCACCTTGCAGGATGCATCGGATTTGCAGAATATCGAGAATGTCAAGGGCTACGAAACATTTGTCTCAGATGGGAAAAACGGGCTTACCTGGCAGGCGGACGGAGCCGATATTTATTATCAGGGAAGTACGGAAAAACAGCTGCCTGTTGCGGTGAAGCTTACCTATAAGCTGGACGGAAAAGAAGTAAAGCCGGAGGAAATCGCGGGAAAGAGCGGACGGGTGACCATCCGTATGGATTATGAAAATAAAGAAACGAGAACCGTTGAAGTAAACGGTAGAAAGGAAGAAATACATATCCCCTTTGCCATGCTGTCCGGTATGCTTTTGCCCCAGGATACCTTTTCCAATATCGAAGTTACCAACGGCCGTCTGCTGTCGGAAGGAAACAACAGCATTGTGGTGGGAATCGCTTTTCCGGGGCTGAAGGAAAGCCTGAACTGGGAGGAACTTAAAAAAGATTTGTCAAAGGCGGAGAAGAAACAGGCGGAGGAGGAGCTTGCCATTCCGGATTATCTGGAGGTCAGCGCGGATGCTGAGAATTTTTCTCTGGGAATGACTATGACAATAGCCATGAGTGACATGCTTTCTGATTTTTCCCTCACGGATTCCCTGGATCTGGAGGAAATGAATGATTCCATGAATGATCTGCAGTCCGCATCCAATGAACTGAAGGACGGGACCTCCGATTTAAAGGACGGCAGTGCAAAGCTGAAGGAAGGGACGGACAGTCTGGCAGATGGTGTGGTAAGCCTGAAGGACGGCGCCGGGAGCCTGAAGGAAGGAACCGGGGAGCTGTATGAAAAGTCCGGAGAACTGGACGAAGGCGCTGCAAAACTGGAGGAGGGCGCATCTTCACTGGCAGAGGGAGCAGATAAGCTCAACAGCGGCGCTTCCTCCTTAAGCGACGGGGCAGGGAGCCTGAAGGACGGCACCCACAGCCTGGTAGAGGGAACCGGCAGCCTGGTGGACGGCGCCGGAAAGCTGGATGCCGGAGCGGGGGCCCTGCAGGAAGGAATTGCCGGTGTTAATAATGGGATTTCGGCGTTGAAAACGGCTATGGAAACCGGAAGCGGCGACCAGCCGCCGATCCTGGGCAGTTCCGAGGCAATCGCACAGAATATGGGAACATTATATGAAAAGGTAATCGCCTATTTTGATACCTATGAAAAGGATTTGGCGCCTGTAATCCAGATGATAGAGGAGCAGATGAGTCATGCAAATGGAGCGCTGGAGACCGCCCAGGCTAATCTGGATGCCGCCAGATCCCGGTGCAGCCAGGCTCAGGCCGATCTGGACAATGCATGTCAACCTTCCACGGAAGAGGTGGAGGTAGTGACCGGCCGCAGTGTGGAAAGTGTCAGCGGCAACGATATTGTATCGGTGGATACTCAGACGAAGGAGGTGGCAACCATCTCTGCGGACGCGGTATCGGGGGCGGTGGAAAGCTACCGGGAGGCCGTCAGGGAGGAGGCTGTCTATGAAGCACAGGTTTCTGCTTACAGCGAACAGCTGAACCAGCTGGAGGAGGTGTATCAGGTGGTTCAGGGCCTGAGCAGCGATGCGGTGCAGAAAGCGACGGACATTGTTACTATCAAGCAGTATTGCGCTCAGCTGAGTGCCGGGACCCAGGCTCTTTATGCGGGTCTTGGGCAGGTGGACGGCGGGTTAACGCAGCTGGCGGATCAGGAAAAAGGGGTTCCGGCCCTGGTTGCGGGCGCCAATGCTCTGAAGGAAGGGACCGCAGGCGCAGTATCCGGCGCCCGGGAACTCAATGAGGGCGCCAAAAAGCTGGATTCAGGAGCCGGGACGCTGAAGGGCGGCCTGGATGAACTGAAAAACGGAGCCGCTACGCTTTCTGCAGGCAGCGGTACTCTGAAAACAGGAACCACACAGCTGAAGGAAGGCACTGCCCGGCTGGTGGAAGGGACAGGAAAGCTGGATGAAGGAGCGCTGACGCTCACCGACGGAGTGGATACCCTGGAAAACGGCGCGCATTCCCTGCAGGAAGGGGCGCTGGCGCTGGACGAAGGAGCAGGAACCCTGAAGGATGGTATGTTCCGTTTTGACGAAGAAGGAATCAGTAAGCTGACGGATATTTTCGGAGATAATACAAAAACCGTGACGGACCGTCTGAAGGCTGTGGCGGATTCCGGAAAGGAATACAAGACCTTCACCAGGCTGCCTGAGGGAATGGACGGCAGCGTGAAATTCATTATTAAAACAGCAGAGGTCAAAGCGGACAGCTGACTCGCCTGCTATGATGAGGTTAAAGCCAGTTCAGCGATAAAGCTCTTAAATGAAAATGGAATTTCTGCCGACAGTATAGAACAAAACCTGCCCTCATTAGAAGATGTATTTTTAACACTGATTGATGAAAAAAAGAAGAAAAATCAACATGAAAAAATTTAGTAGAAATATATTCCCTGATTCATGGGTTATGTTCAAACGCTGTTTAATTATATCATTGCGGAATCCTGAAACACTCCTGACGGCAACGCTGATACCATTTTTCTTAATTCTTTTATTTGGCACGGTCTTTGCCAGCATATCCGATGTGGGGGATTATAATTATATTGATTTTATTGTGCCGGGAATTATTTTTCAAAGCATTGCCCAGGCCTTTCAATATTCGGCAATGAATGTTGCAGCGGATATGACAAAGGGTATCATAGACCGCTTTCGCTGTATGTCTGTTTCAAAATTTGCTGTGTTGATTGGCCATACAGGGGCTGGAGTGATGCGGGGGATTATTTCAAACATTGTTATTATGGCAACGGCTCCCATTCTTGGCTTTAGGCGGCAAGCAGGGTTTGTGGATTGGGTTTTGGTTATAGTGCTCCTTTTGCTGATAAATATTACATTTACGCTGATCGCTGTACTTTGTGGGACGATTTCAAAGTCGGCAGAAGGGGCAACAGGACTATTGTTCCCCCTTTTTATTTTACCTTTTACGAGTTCGGGATTTGCTCCTGTTGACACTATGCCAAGAGGTATTGGCAGGTTTGCTTCGATACAGCCTATGACACCGATGATTGACAGCTTGAGAGCCCTGACCCTTGATTTGCCTTTGGAGAATAGTTTAATGCTGGCACTTACATGGTGCATAGTATTAAGTGTTGTGTGTTTTGCTGTGTCAATGCGGACATTCAACCGTAAATAAGCATAGCGGTAAATTATTAGCCAAGCCTTGCTGCATTGTGTTTAAAGGGAAAATCGCCGGGGAAATTTCCTGGCAACAAAAAATGTTTATTAAAATATTATATGATATTATTGCGTTATAAATTTCTGTATGCTACAATCGGATCAAGCAATGAATTCAACATATCTGTTCATCTTTTAAGATTCTATGCCGTACTGTCTCAGCGATTCCGCTGACAGGCCGGTATCTGCACGCAGTTTCGCGTGTGCATGAATGCATATGCCGAGGAAAATCCCATAGGAACGGCAGATAGATTGTCCGGGCCATGAGGAAGATACATCCCGGTTACGTATGCGTGATAATGCATGAACTCCTTGCTGACAAATGAATAAGCAGGGAGAGCAAAAGGCATGGTTCTCTCTGCGGAAAAAGAAAGAGAGGAATGCCTATGAACCTTATAACAACAGGGGATACTTCTACCCAATTGCTGCCCCGGAACTATCAGTTTAACCTGAGTGATTTCGCTTTGTTTTTATCCGTGATGAAGAACAAGACGGCCTATGAATGCACCCTGAGTATTATTCTGGATGAACCGGAGCTGAAGCTGGCTGAGGTAGAGGTGGAGCAGGTAGTACTTAACAAAAGCGGGAAACGGGCTATCCGGCTGGATGCCTGGGCACGGGATACGCTTGATCGCCGTATTAATACGGAAATGCAGAATGAAACCGAAACGGATGATGTCAGGCGAAGGGCAAGATTTTATCAGGGTTTGCTGGATACTCCGGTTTTAAAATCAGGAAAGATGACAAAATATAAGCATTTGCCATCGACTATTATCATTTTCATTACGCAGGAGGATATTTTTGGACGGGATTTGGCTGAATACACATTTACTGAACAGTGTGAAGAGATTTCCGATTTGCCGCTGGATGACGGCACGAAGAAAATATTCCTGAATATGACCAGCAGGAATGGCCGTCCTGAGCTGATAAGCCTGCTGCAGTATATGAAAAATACGACGATTGATAATCCTGAAATCATAGTAAAGGATAGACGGATTGTCACGTTGGATGAAATTGTAAATGAAGTGAAGCAATCGGAAGAATGGGAGGCTGTAAAGATGAATATTCTTGAGATTGGAATTGAAAAGGGCAGGCAGGAAGGGCTTCAGGAAGGGCTTCAGGAAGGGCTTAAACAGGGAATCCGTGCAATGGTACAGGATAATCTGGAAGAGGGTGTGGAAGAAAAACGCATTTGTGAAAAGCTTCAGAAGAACTTTTCGCTGACCCGGGAAGCTGCGGAAGAAGAACTACGCAGTTTCATGGAGGAAAAAGCAAAGAATTAGGAAGAACAATAGCAACTAACAAATAAGATATGCTGTTTTACATTCCCTGTAATAAAGAGAATCCGAAGAGACTGGAAGGCAGTTTCTCCGGATCTTTTTCTCTTTTCCGGCCACTTAGTAACAGCTGAGAAAACTTAGCGGTTATCCCATTTCTTTGCGTTCCCTTCATCCTCCACATTTCACAGTATACGTCCAAACGCCGATATGCTATAATGACCAGGTACAAACACGAAAGAGGTGGCGGAATTGGCAAAACAAAAAGAAATAAAAACCAATGCCATGCGCATTCTGGACCGAATGAAAATCCCCTATACCCACTACACCTATGAATGCGGCGAATTTATTGATGGTATACAGGTTGCGGATATGCTGGACCTTCCTCATGAAAAGGTATACAAGACTCTGGTTACCCAAAGCCCGTCCAAAGAATATTTTGTATTCGTGATACCCATAGAAACGGAGCTGGATTTGAAGAAGGCGGCCAGGGCTGCGGGCCAGAAATCCGTGGCAATGCTCCATGTAAAGGATATCAATACCGTTACAGGATACATCCGCGGCGGCTGCACCGCAGTGGGGATGAAGAAACAGTATAAAACACTGATAGAAAAAAGCGCGCAGTCCCTGCCTTCCGTAATTGTAAGTGGAGGCCGCATCGGTTCCCAGATTGAACTGGATCCGGCAGATCTGGCAAAAGCGGCGGCAGCGGAATTTGCGGATATTATTGTTGACTGAGACTGTACGGCGGACGAAGTATCGGACAGCGTCCGGAGAATCCTGAAAGGAGGAAATGCAGTGGCAAAGAAAGCGAAAACCAGGGAAGATAAGCTGAAGGTCTGGGAAAAGAAGATATCCAAAAAACTGGATTTTCTTATTGTGGGAATTTTTTTCCTGATATTTGCGGCAACGGCGGTGAACGAAACACTGGAAGCAAAAGGGATGACCCTTCGGGGCCTTCTGTCTGAAGTCAAGTTTCCCGGAAAAAGCTGACAGGGCATCCTGCCTGATAAGCGGAAGGATGACGGAGCATCAAGCCCTGTATGCATTAAGCGGAGGAAAATCCTCTGCTTGTCAGAGGGCTGGCATTTTGCTCCGCAATACAAGGAGGTAACACAGTTGAGTGAGAATAAAAATATCATGGAGTACGAAACGGTAGAGCTGGATGATAAGGATGACGCTCTTGTCATCATAGATCAGACAAAGCTGCCGGGAAAAACGGAGATTATCCGTCTGAAAACTGCACAGGAAATGTGGGATGCCATTTATCTTCTGAAGGTACGCGGCGCCCCGGCCATTGGCGTGGCGGCGGCTTTCGGCATTTACCTTTTGGCCAAGCAGATAGATACGGCGGATTACAGCACTTTTCTTGCCGAATTCAGAAAACAGAAGGAATACCTTGATTCGTCCCGCCCCACCGCGGTAAATCTGTCCTGGGCGCTGAAGCGTATGGAAAAAATTGTGACAGACAATGGGGATAAATCGGTGGAAGAAATCAAGCGGCTTCTGAAAACGGAAGCGGATGCCATCAAGGCAGAGGATATCCGGGTATGCAAAACCATAGGGGAATTCGGCCTTACCCTTGTGAAGCCCGGCGACGGCATCCTCACCCACTGCAATGCGGGACAGCTGGCCACAAGCAAATACGGAACCGCCACAGCGCCTATTTATCTGGGAGAGGAAAGAGGCTATCACTTCCGTGTTTTTGCGGATGAGACCCGGCCGCTGCTGCAGGGGGCAAGGCTGACCAGCTATGAGCTGCATTCCTCAGGTGTGGATGTGACCCTGATCTGTGATAATATGGCGGCCACCGTAATGAAAAACGGCTGGGTGGACGCTGTTTTCGTAGGCTGTGACAGAGTGGCCCGTAACGGTGATACCGCTAATAAAATAGGCACTTCTTCGGTGGCGATTGCTGCGAATTATTATAACGTGCCTATCTATATCTGCGCACCTACCTCTACCATTGATATGAATACGGCTACAGGCGCGGATATTCATATTGAAGAACGCCCTGCAGAGGAAGTCACACAGATGTGGTATCGGGAACGCATGGCGCCGGAGGGCGTAAAGGTATATAATCCTGCATTCGATGTGACGGATCACAGCCTGATTGCAGGAATCGTAACGGAATATGGCATTGCGCGGGAGCCCTATGAGGAATCCTTCCGTGAAATTTTTGCAAGAAAAGAAAATGCGGAATATGATTGAATATGGTAATTATATTGACAACAGGGGCGTGCTGGGAATAGTCCGCCGCGCCTGTAATTATGTGGATGCCAGGCTACGGGTTCCGGGTGGCCTGTATCGTATCCAGGATACTCGCCAGGCTGGGCGGCTATACGGAAAAGGAAATGCGGGATATCTGCATCCTGGCTCTGTACCATGATATCGGCGCTTATAAAACGGAAGAAATCAGCCGGATGCTGGAATTTGAAACCAGAAATATGCAGGAACACTCCATTTATGGTTATCTGTTCATTAAGTATTTTACGCCTTTGCAGGAAGTGGCTCCGGGGGTCCTGTTCCATCATACCACCTGGAGCAGGCTGCAGGAGCTGCCCGGCGTCAGCCCGGAAAATAAGAGGCTTACCCAGATCATGTATATAGCGGACCGGGCGGATGTGTGCCTGGAGGAAGAAGGCTGCAGCTATCAGGAATTTGCACGACGCCTTCTGGCCGGACGGGGAGTGAGATATTCTCCTGAAATAGCGGATATTGTGCTGGCGGAGGATTTCCTGGAGCTTTCCTCCGAAAGGGAAGCCTGGGAAGCTGAACTATGGGAAAAAATCTGGAAGGTTCCCTTCACAAAGGAAGAGATAAGAAAATATCTGGACATGGTGATTTATACCATTGATTTCAGAAGCAGGCATACCGTGACCCATACCATGACCACGACCAGCATCAGCTATGAACTTGCAAAGAGGATGGGGCTTAAGGGCAGGGCACTGAGTGATATTTATTTCGGCTCCCTGCTTCATGATCTGAGAAAAATCGGAATCCCTGTGGAAAGCCTGGAATTCCCCGGGAAGCTGAGCCCTCAGGCCATGGCGGATTATGCGCACCCATGTGGAGCTTACCGGCCTGATCCTGGGCCCTGATGTGGAAGAAAAAATACGGAAAATTGCCATGAGGCACCACGAAAAGCTGGACGACTCCGGCTATCCCCTGGGACTGACGGCCATGGTTCTCAGCCTGGAGGAAAGAATTGTGGCTGTCGCAGATATCGTCAGTGCGCTTGCAGGGACAAGAAGCTACAAGGAGGCCTTTTCCAGGGAGCGTATTGTGGGAATCATCGGCAAGATGAAAGAGGACGGCCTCATTGACGGCAGCATTGTGGATGTTATGACGGATAATTTTGACGATATCATGGGAAAAACAGGAGTGCGTTGCCAGCCGATTATGGATATGTATCAGGATATCCAGAGGGAATATTAGGAATTTGCCGGCTATATGGAGGGAGACTGGAATGGCCGACATCATAATCGGGCAACAGCTGCTAACGATGCTTGACGTAACAGTTGAGGCAGGTCTGTGCATTTACTGCGCAGACCGTGAGAAAGCATGGCGGCGGCAGGCATCCGCCCCTCGCCGAAGGCGACTTTTCATGGGCGGAAGCAGTAACAGTTCGGCCGAAGGCAGAACTGTTACTGCTTGACAGATGGAAAGCGCTGTGATAGGATGTTAAAAATTCCGGGCCGCATACAGTAACGGATTTTATACTGTCAGATTTTTGCAGCGGCGGGAAAAGGAGATTACCAATGACACTTACAGCAGAAACCGATAAGATTACAAGGCGAATCAACTCTGTACAACTGGAACCGATGAAACATTGTACAGAGGTTAATCATTAGGCAGTAACGGTTCATCGGAAGAAACGGAACAGACGCAGCAGTATACACACGGTATGCCCTGGAATATGGGGCGGCGTGTGTCTGGTTTGTGTACCGGTTTTCTCCGAAGATTCCCGTGCCGCTCCTTTTTTACGGAGCGCTGTTGTAGGTGATATATGAGAGGCCGCGGACAATGTTTTGTCTGCGGCCTTTCCGTATCTGTGCACACCACAGGCCTTCCTGCGGCAACAATGCCGGAGAAGAATGCCTGAGGACATCTGTGCATGGAAGCGGATGTAATGCGGAAGGGCTTTGCAGGAATGCAGGGCCTTTTTTGATAGAAATATTTGTATGGACGCAGAATGCGATGGGCGTAAAACGCCGGGAAAAGCATTGGAAATATCTGCGGCAGGCACAAAAAGAGAGGAATGACAGATTATGAGCTTACTTGATATTACGGAGCTGTCACTGAGCTATGGTGACAAATGTTTATATAAAAATGCGGAATTCTCCCTGTTCAAAGGAGAGCATGTGGGAATCGTAGGAGCTAACGGCGTGGGGAAAAGCACTTTTATCAATATCTGTACCGGAAATACCATACCGGATGAGGGACAGATCAGGTGGCAGCCGGGAATCAGCCGTGACTACTTGGATCAGCATGCCGCGGCGGATGCGCAGCAGACCGTGCTGGAGTATATGCAGGCATCTTTTTCGGCGCTTTTTGAAAAGGAGAAGGAGATGGTACAGGCTTATCAACGCTATTCGGCCGGAGAAGAGGAGGCGCTGAAAAAAGCGGAAAAATACCAGCAGCAGCTGGAAGCCGCGGATT
Source organism: Eisenbergiella porci (assembly GCF_009696275.1). Lineage (GTDB taxonomy): Bacteria > Bacillota > Clostridia > Lachnospirales > Lachnospiraceae > Eisenbergiella > Eisenbergiella porci. Next base: position 12,400 of record NZ_VUMI01000054.1, on the reverse strand, counting down.
TTTATTCCATTGAATACCGGATAATGCGGATTGCGGAGGGGCTGGGGCTGACAGCCATTGGTATGGATAAACAACTGGGGAATTTAAGCGGGGGCCAGCGGGCCAAGGTGATTCTTTCCAAGCTTCTGCTGGAGGATCCGGATGTACTGCTGCTGGATGAACCCACGAACTTTCTGGACAAGGAGCATATCCGGTGGCTGTCTTACAGGCTTCAACGGCATCGGCAAATCCACGCTTTTAAAGACGCTGGTGGGGCAGCTGCAGGCCCTGGACGGTAATTTCAGTATATCGGAGGCCGTACAGACCGGCTACTATGAACAGGAATTTTCCTGGGATACGCCGGAACAGACGCCGCTTGCCGCAATCCGTTCCTGGTTTCCTCAGCTTACGGAAAAAGAGGCCAGAAGACATCTGGCCGGATGCGGAATAGACAGCAAAAAGGCGGGGCAGAGCCTTTCTACCTTAAGCGGCGGGGAACAGGCCAAGGTCAAGCTGTGCAGGCTGACGCTTCAGCCCGCGAACCTGTTGATCCTTGACGAGCCTACCAACCACCTGGATGATCTGGCAAAGGAGGCGTTGAAGGAGGCTCTGGAGAAGTATGAGGGAACCGTGATTCTGGTGTCCCATGAAGAAAAATTTTACCAGGACTTCGCTGATAAAATCATATCCCTGGAGCAGGTGTGCCTCAGGGAATAATCAAAATCATGTGCCGTCCTGGACAGATACAAAATTATAATAAACGAATAAGCTGCAAAGCTGTAATACAGTCGCTGCGGGAGTGGATGCCGCGGGATTTAACATCCTGCGGCCCGGCAGGCTTTTTTTACGGAATAGCCATATGCGGCAGCCAGCATCAGTGCAGCGGTCAGGCAGATGCTTCCATTGATGGTAAGCGCCATAGCTTCCGCGGAGGTAATATGGCCGTCATTGGTGTACATAACAAAGAAATCAAAGAGGTAAGCTGACAATATACCAATTACGGAAGGAAGGAGGAAGAGCCTGCGAAGCTGAGAGGAAAGACAGCCCCGAAGAAAAGCCGCATTCGCGCCAAGCTGGCTCAGATCCCGGAACACCAGCCTTTCGGACTGACCCAGGGTAAGGCTTCTGGTGTAGGCAATGATGACGGCGGCAGCCAGGCAGATAATGGCAACATATAAAAAGAGAAGGAAAAACACAGCATGACGGACAAAAGAGATTTTTTGTTCAAGTTTTTTAAAATAAGGTGCGTATTTCCAATCAAAATCCCTTTCGGGCTGCTCCGGATAAAGTGTGACCGTTCTGTCATAACCGTACTCTTTTCCCTGGCTGCGCGCCTGCTCATGCTGATAGGGATCATAATTCCCTAAAACAAGCATTTCAGAGCTTGCACGCTCGGAAAAGGCACGGTAAAGCTCCCTGGCGAAGGCATAGGAATTCTCCGCATCCGCCGTTTGAAACAGTACCTGTTTCGTCTTGTTTTTATCGACAGCGCCTTCCGACAGCATGGCGTAATCAGAATCACTGAGAACGTATCTTGCCTGGGTGTCAGAACCTCGGCCCACTACCAGCTGATGGCAGACAAGCGTTCCCGCAAAGGAAACAGGGTGGGCATTTCCATTCAAATCCGTAATCTGATCCAGGTCGTCAAAATGTGCCCAGATTGTTTCAGCGGCATCCGGATGGGTAAGCAGCAGGTAGGTGCCGGGCTGAACCCGGACAGCTTCCCCGGTATAGGCATTGTAGGCGCTTTCACTGAGAAACTGCATGTATCCGAATTTTTCCATGTAGGTTTCAATGAGGTAACCCTGATCATTGTAATCTCTGTCCACAGAGCTGCCGATAAGATTCAGGAAGGTCAGTTCATGATAAGCCGTAATGGTTACGCCTAAATCCCCGGCAATATGGTAAATTTCTTCCTTTGTCAGCTCCCCGGAATCCGCCGGATAAAAGAAGGATACATCCTCCGGATTCTGTGCATTGAAGTTATTCAGACCTGTCATAAGCGTGGGGACATAGAAGGCGCCGAACAGACCGCAGAACAGCAGCAGGGTAATGATACACATGCTGCGCACCATCTGCGCGCCCAGGAATTTCATCATGTTGTAGGAAATGATATGGTTATAGTAGTGCTGGGGCCGCGCTCCCTTTTTATGGCAGGAAATGGAGTACACCAGAATCCGGTAAATTCCCAGGAAGGCAGGCAGGAAAAAAACAGAGGGCAGGCTTCCCAGGCTTCTATGGAATAAACGAAGTGAAAGGGGCGAAAGGCAGAGCGCAAGAAACAGTCCCGATACAAGAAGTATGCAGCCGGAAAGCAGATATCCGGGGGTGACTGTTTTTTTCAGCGGCTCGCTTCTGTGCTGTTCCTGAATAATTTCGATCACATTGCTGCGCTTCATAAACAGGTTGGCCTGGATAAACAGGGACACGGCGATGAGAATTACGAAGAGCAGAGTATATAACAGGCCCCGGGCTGAAATGGAGAAAGCGGCGCCGGTGGACTGTTTTACCAGCGGGAGAAAACAGAGCCAGACGATAAAGGACAGAAGCTGTCCGGCGGCAGTTCCGCAGACGGCGCACAGGGCAAGGAGGGAAAGAAGCTCCCGTGACAGTGAGCGCATATAGGTTTTCCGGGGAAGCCCCATGGCGGTCAGGATTCCTGTTTCCCGGCTTTTATAACGCAGAAACAGGGATGAGGAATAAATGGTAAAAAGAAAACAGCCAAGGAGCGCCGCCGCAAATATGATGTAAACCTGCTTGCGGGAGTCCCCGCCCTCCGGCAGGACACTTTGCACCAGCAGGCTGGTGAGAACTGCCAGGAAAGAGGAAATAAGGAGAATGGCGAAGGTATTGCAGCCAAGAAACAGCCTGTATTCGCCGGGATTATTTTTACGGAGATGTTGGAAAATGGTATGCAGTGTCATGATTTACATCCTTTCATTGAGTTGTTTCAGTTCATCAAGCAGTATATCCATGAATTCCCGGCGGCTGCCCTGGCGTTTCAGTTCCTTCTGCACCTGGCCGTCCCGCATCAGAAGAACCCGGTCACAGTGGCTGGCGGAGAAGCTGTCATGTGTGACCATGAAAATTGTGGCGTCCAGTTTCTCTTTGGCTTCCCGGAATGCGCCGATGACGGCGGCGCCGGAACGGCTGTCAAGGTTGCCGGTAGGCTCATCCGCCAGAATCAGATCCGGATGGTTCATCAATGCCCTGGCAACGGCGGTGCGCTGCTTCTGCCCTCCTGAAATCTCAGCAGGATATTTGTCCGCGATATCGGTGATATCAAACAGCTCCATCAGGTTTTGGGCCTTTGCCTCCATGGGCTTATAAGGAGAATGAAGAATGATTTTGGGAATACAGATGTTTTCAAATACCGTCAGGCCGTCCAGCAGGCAGAAATCCTGAAATACAAAGCCCAGATTTTTGCTTCTTACCTGCGCCAGCCGTGCTTCATCCAGATTCTCCAGCGGCGTGCCGTTCAGCAGGATTTCTCCGGAATCATGGGGGATAAAACAGGAGATGCAGTTGAGCAATGTGGTTTTGCCGCTTCCCGAGGGCCCCATGACAGCCACGAACTCGCCTTTTTCAACGGTGAGGTTAACGTCCTTTAACACCTCATAGGTGGCGGAGCCGGTGTGATAGCTTTTATATAAATGATTTACGTACAGCATGTTTGATTCCTCTCTTTCTTCCGGGCTGTGTCCGGTGTTTATGCTTCTATTGTAGGGGAAAAGGAGCCTGTTTCCCACGGGAGGCAGGGTAATGTTTGGGAGATATTTTGTAAAGTTCGGTGATTCACGGGAAATAAGGAATATGTTATACTGGATACGGCTTTGGCGCGCCGCCTGAAATCGGAAGGGCGGCCGTGGCGTGCCTGAATTGGAAAAAGGAAGAAATGGAGCTGTAACGGAATGCTGGAAATTGCGATTTGCGATGACGAAAAAAAACTGAGGTTGGATCTGCGCCATGTGATAGAAAAAGAGCTTGCGCTTGACGGCGTGGAGTTCGGCCTGACCGAATATGAAAGCGGAGAGGCGCTTCTTCGGGGCATCAGGGAAAGGAATGCGGATATTATTTTCCTGGATATTGAAATGGGCGGCATGAACGGCATGGAGGCAGCCAGGACGCTCCGGAAAAACGGACAGCCCGCGGTAATAATATTTGTGACCTCCTATCCTGATTTTGTATTCCATGGCTATGAGGTCAGGGCACTGAACTACATATTAAAGCCGTACCAGGAAAAAAAGATAAAAGAGGTTCTGCGGGATGCGCTGAAGGAACTGGAAATCAGTACGGAGAAATATTTTACGGTGGAGCAGAAGTCCGGCACCCTGCGTCTTGCGCTGGGACAGGTCAGATATTTTGTCAGCGAGGGAAGAAAGATAGCGGCAGCGGCGGAAGGGGAGAGAATCTCTTTTTACGGGAAGCTGGGCGAAGTGGAAGAAGAGCTGCCTGACTTTTTTGTCCGCTGCCACAACAGATATCTGGTGAACCTGAATTATGTGACGAAGCTGGAAAGCGCGGCACTGTATTGTGAAGGAGAGAAAATACCGGTCAGCCGTTCCTGCAGCCAGGAAACGGCGGCGGCTTTTGCGAGGTTTATGCTGAAATGATGGTTTCAAAAAATCTGATAATCTTTGTATTGTCAATCATATATGTATCCTTTATTTTCCGCTTCCTTCTTTGCTTCCTGAAGCTGAAGCAGGGACTCCTGCAAAAGGCGGCCGCCATTGCAGGGGTTTGGATTGTGGGCTGTACGGTGGTTTTTCCGGAGGACCCGTTTAACGTTTTCGGGATGCTCGTTTTATTTGCCATGGTGCTGCTCATCTGCTTTGAAGGAAGCGTTGTGCGGCGGCTGTCGGTGGTACTCCTCCTGTATCCCATCATTGTATCCGCCAATTTTGTGACCCTGGATGCCACCGGAATCGTTTTCTTCCGGCTGACGCCGCAGACCCCTTTTTGGGATGCTGCGCTGAACGCTTTTTCCATGCTTTTGCGGGATCTGATATGGATGGGGATTTACTTTGCCTTCCGTAAAAAGGCCGCCCATTCCATAAAAATGATGACGGATCGGATGTGGCTGCTCATGGATATCGTATGCGCCGCGGCATTTGCAGGCAGCATCACCCTGATTTCCACAATAAGCCATAAAGATGCCTGGCTCACCTATCCATCCTGCCTGGCCTGTGTGGTGACAAGCCTGGGCTGTATCTGGCTGGCGGCCTATATCGGTGAAACCATCCGCAGGGATATGGAAATGGAAAACATGAAGGTGCGCCAGGCATACTATGAGGAGCTGGAAAAAAACCAGCTGGCGGTCCGCAAGCTCCGCCACGACATGAACAACCACCTGGGTGTTATCGGCTCCTTCCTGGAGGAAAAGGAATACGACAAGGCGCTTGCCTATTTTAAAGAGCTGAATATCACCGCAGCGGCCCGAAACCGCAAATTCTGTGAAAACAGCCTGGTCAACGCGGTAATCAACGCAAAATATAACCTGGCGCTGGAAAAAAATATAGACTGCTTCGTCAATATCGAGCTGGATAACCTACTCGCCATGGATGACGTAAGCCTGTGCACCATTTTCGCCAACCTTCTGGACAATGCCATAGAAGCGGCGCAGAAGGTCCCCGACAGGGAAGCCCGCCGCATTTCCCTCAAGGCCCGCTACACCGGGGAATCGCTCTGCATCGAGGTGGAAAACAGCAGGACCGGGGAACTGGCGGAATCCAAAGCCGGACTTCTCACCACCAAGCCTGATAAAGAAAACCATGGCTACGGCCTCCGATCCGTCCGTGACGTAGTAGAAAGCTACGGCGGCCATATGGACATCACACCGGCTGCCAATGCCTTCCGCGTAACCATCTGGATAGGCGGCCTTGTTTAGGGGACTGGGAGATTTCCGGGCCGGGGCAGCGCTTTTGGAATTCACAAAAGGATAAAGCCCGGTAACTCTTCTGTTACCCGGACAGCTGCAAATTTCACAAAGTCTTAAGTATTATTAAGAAATTTTAGTATGGACAAATCCGGGAAAAAGTAATATAGTTGGTGAGGTTAAAAGGTTTTTGGGGGAAGGGGCATTTGACATAGTTTAGCGTGGCTTAAGAGAGGTGCCTGACATGAGACAGAATGAGGTAAGCTCCTGCGCTGCCGGAGGAATCGGGAGAGCGCGGAATTACCAGATGGATAATTTGAAATGCCTGCTCATTTTTGCAGTTGTATTAGGACATATGCTGGAGCTGTTTATGGGTAAAGATTCGGGGAACCGGATCCTTTATCTGGTCATCTATTCCTTCCATATGCCGCTGTTTGCTTTCGTATCCGGAGTGTTTGCCAGATATAATCCGGATAAAATCAAGAAGAATATGATATATCCTTATCTGGTTTTCCAGACCCTTTATGTGATTTTCGTAAATCAGGTGCTGGAGAAGGATGCGGATATGCAGTATACCACGCCGTACTGGCTGCTGTGGTATCTGTTCGCCATCATCGTGTGGAATCTGGTGCTTCCGCTGGTGCAGGGCGGCAGCCTGGGCAGGAAGGCCGTCATGCTCATAGCGGCCGGGGCCGCCAGTGTGCTCATCGGCTTTGATGATAAGGCGGGATATTATCTGTCGGCCTCCAGGATTGTGGAGTTTTTCCCTTATTTCCTGCTGGGCGTATATTATAAAGAACTGAAGAACGGTGTGAAGGAAACGGTTTCGGAGCATCTGAGGAAGCATAGAAGGCTGTCCGTCCTTACCGGGGCGCGGGGAAAGGCCATGCTCAGGGCTTTTCTGATGGCCGGGCTGCTGGTGTTGATTGGGCTGCTTGTCTGGTTTATCAGCCGGCATGCGGAGGATATCAATTCCGCGTGGCTTTACGGCTCCGTTTCTTATAAAAAAGGAAATTACGGCTGGCAGTTCCGTGTGCTGAGCATCGGCGCTGCGCTGATGTGGCTTTTATTTTTCCTGCTGAGTATGCCGGCGGCGAAAATACCGTTTCTTTCCTATATCGGGGCGAACACCATGCCGGTGTATCTGCTTCACGGCTTTGTGATTAAATTCCTGAGCAAGATTAAGTTTTTTAAATTTGTGGAGCATGATGAAGCTGCGGCGCTGATATTAAGCGTTGTGCTTGTGGCGTTTCTGTCCTGGAAGCCGCTGGTTAACTTCCTGTCGCCATTGTTTCGGTGGAACCGGGAGGATTTCAGGCGCAGCGGCCGAAAGCGGCTGAAGAAAAATACGATGCCGGGATGAAATAAAAACTATGCCGTGATGAAATTACGGAAGAACTGCTGCTTTTCATCAGTTTTTCTTATATGGCAAAATAAAAAGAGAAGCCGGAAGATGATATATCCTTCCGACTTCTCTTTTTGTAACAGTTCGGCTTTCGGCCAAACTGTTACTGCATCCGCCCATTAAAAGTCGCCTTCGGCGAGGGGCGGATGCCTGCTGCCACTACGTTTTCTCACGGTTTGTGCAGTGAATGCGCAAACCTGCCTGAACTGTTACCTCTTTTTCTGTGTTTCCCTGCGATTGCAGGAGGAAAAAAGTATTCTGGTTCCTGAAAGTCTACAGTTCCAGAACCTCCTGCGCGATTTCCACTGCATCTTCAATGCAGCCGGGGCAGGTGCGGATAACCTTTCCTGTGTCAATGCCCTTCAGTTCACGGCATATGATAGTGCCGTTCTTCTCTTCAAAGCGTTTCAGGATTTCGCGGGAAAGCTTATAGGTGTCTGCTTTGGTCCCGGGATTTGCCAGGCAGCCATCGCTGTTCTTAAAGCCTGCCAGCATTACGGCTCCTGAAACGGCGCCGCAGGTGCCGTCCATGCAGCCCATGCCCAGCCCGAAGGCTTCACCGGCACGGAAGAGGGTTTCCTCGTCCACGCCGATTTCCTTACAGAAGGAACAGGCAACAGCCTGACAGCAATTGTATTTCTTATCATGATTGGCAATCGCCAGTTCTTTTTTCGTCATGTCAGCTCCAGTTTCCGTAATTAATAAGCCTTTGCTTCCTCTTCACCCTTCATCACACGAAGTCCGCCCTGCGCCAGGGCAAGAAGCTCATCCTCGCCGGGATAGATTACAAAGTCGGCAATCCAGCCTACGCGCTTTTTCAGATCTTCACAGGTTACCTTGGAATAAGCGATGCCGCCTGTAAGGATGATCTTGTCAACCTTGCCGTTAAGGACGGTGGCCATGGCGCCGATATCCTTTGCCATCTGATAATGGAATGCATCCAGCACGGCTGCGTATTCCGGTACGCCTTCCAGCGCTTTGTCTTCCACGATGCGGGCGTCATTGGTTCCCACATAGCCGTTGAAGCCGCCGCCGCCAACCAGCTTTTTGTAAATTTCTTTTTCCGTATATTTGCCGGAGAAGCATAATTTCACCAGATCACCGGCGGGTACGGTGCCTGCGCGTTCGGGAGAGAATGCGCCTTCACCGTCGAGGATGTTGTTTACGTCAACAATTTTGCCGCCTCTGTGTGCGCCTACGGAGCAGCCGCCGCCCATATGCACCACGATCAGGTTCAGCTGTTCGTAGGGGATGCCTGATTCCTTGGCGTATCTTCTGGCAACAGCCTTCTGGTTCAGGGCATGGAAGATACTTCTTCTGGGAAGCTCGGGGCATCCTGAATATCTGGCAACAGGCTCCAGCTCATCTACAACAACCGGGTCAACGATAAAGGAAGGAACGCCGATGGAATCGCCGATTTCCCTTGCCAGGATACCGCCCAGGTTGGAAGCATGCTGTCCCTGATAGCCGATTTTCAGATCGTTAAGCAGATCGTCGCTCACCTTGTAGGTGCCGCCCGGGATGGGCTTAAGCAGTCCGCCGCGCCCTACGATGAAATCCAGGGAATGGATGTCGAAGTTCTTCTCCTTCAGGAGGTCCGTGATAATTTCCTTACGGAAATCCTTCTGGTCGATGATGGTGGCGTACTTTGAGATTTCTTCAGTGGGGTGTCTTAAGGTTTCTTCAAAAAGAAGGGTTTCGTCCTCAAAAACACCGATTTTGGTTGAGGTGGAACCGGGATTGATAATTAAGCTCTTATAAGACATAGGGTTTTCTCCTTTTCTTTTATGAAGCGGTTAGTCCGCTCAGCCTCTTTTTTTATTCAGCTCTTCCGCAACTACGGCAGCCAGGGCGATGGAGTTTACCTTTGTTTCAAAGGTATCGGAACGGCTGGTAAGGATGGCGGGAACCTGGGTTCCTGTAAGGATGCATCCGTTCTTTACACCATTAACCATGTGCACAATTGCTTTGTAAACCAGGTTTCCTGCATGGATGTCGGGGAACAGCAGAATGTCCGCATCACCCTGGATTTTGCGGTCGGTTGCCCCTTTGTGTTTTGCAGCCTCCGGATCAATGGCCAGGTCGAGGGAAAGCGGTCCGTCTACAACACAGCCGGTGATCTTTCCTTCCTCGCACATCTTTGTCAGCTCGGCGGCCTCTACGGTTACGGGCATTTTCGGGTTAACCACCTCAACAGCGGCTAGAGGGGCTACCTTGGGGTTGGGAACGCCGCAGGCATGAGCCACTTCTACGGTATTTTCAATAATATGTACCTTGTCATCCAGCGTAGGGTAGGTCATGAATGCCACGTCGGTGAAGAACAGCAGCTGGTCGATGCCGGGGATATCGAATACGCATACATGGGAAAGCGGATTTCCGGTTCTCAGGCCAACCTCTTTGTCAAGAATACTCTTTAAGAAGGTTTTGGTTTCCAGAAGGCCCTTCATGTACATATCCACCTTGCCGTCATGGGCAAGCTTTACTGCGGTCAGGGCAGCAGTCCATTCATCGGGTTCGTTGATAATTTCGAAATCGGAAATGTCAATGCCGCCCGCTGCTGCGGTTGCTTTGATTTTTTCCTCATCGCCTACCAGGATGGCGTTGGCAATGCCGCGGTCCTTGGCCGCCCTTACCGCTTCCAGAACTGCGCTGTCCTGCGCAACGGCAACGGATACGGTCTTCTGGCCGCATTCTTTTACTTTGGAAATCAGTCCGTCAAAACTTGTACTCATTTGTTCGCACCTCATTTGAAATTGTTTTATGGTATTGTGGAATCTGTGTTGCTGCGGGCAGATGGGGAACCATTACCTTCCATATGCCGGAAACGGCAGGAACCCCGGAAACTGTATAAAAAATGCCCATTGTTAAAATTATAACACTTCTATTTCTAAAGGTCAAGGCGGGAGAGGCTTTTGGTCACCACAGCCGCAAGGAGAAACGCATCAGCGCAGGCGCCGTACTTTCCGCCGTCCGAGGCTGCGGCAGCCAGCCGTCTTTCTTCCCGGGCGGGATGGGGGTGTTGTCTGATCCAGTTTCAAAATCGGGGTATTTCAAACTGTTCCGGGAAACCAGAATTCTGCCAACGCGGCCGAAACTCCTCTCGCAGCGACTTGCGTCTGCTGCGTTCGTCAGACAGGCCGCTAGGGACGGCAAAATTCCGGTCTTCCGGGACAGTCTGGGAATGTTCAATATTTTCGCCTATGCCTTCCGGGAACTGGATGGCCCGGAGGACTTTTCCTGGCTTTGGGGGAAAACGGGGCGGGAAAAACCACGCTGATGCGAGTGCTGACTACTGTATTGAAGCCCTCCTCCGGAACGGTGCTGATGGGCGATTTGGCTTACAGTGAAGATAATTATGAGAAAATCCGGCGAAAAATCGGATATCTGCCCTAGGAGCTGAACCTGTACCCGAACCTGACCGTCCGGGAATGCCTGGAATACCTGGGCGAGCTGTCCGGCGTGCCCCGGAAGGAATGCAGGGAGAGAATTGACATGTATCTAGAAAAAACAAGTCTGGCGGAGCATCAGAAGAAAAAGATGAGGCAGCTGTCCGGCGGAATGAAACGCCGTGTGGGCCTGGTTCAGGCGCTTTTAAACGAGCCGGAGTTCCTGATTTTGGACGAACCTACTACGGGTCTTGATCCGGAGGAGCGGATACGTATCCGGAACCTGCTGGTGGATTTCTCTAAAAAAAGGACGGTGCTTTTTTCCACCCATGTGGTGGAGGATCTGGCCGCCTGCAGCCGGCTGACTGTTATGAAAAAGGGGGAATTCCTGTATACGAGAGAGGTGAGCGAGCTGCTGCAGATGGCAAAGGGACATATCTGGGTGGGCACGGTTAAGAATGAGGAAGAGGCCCGGATGTGGGAACAGAACTGCCATATTACCTCAAAGCAGTATACGGAAAGCGGCCTGCGGGTGAAAATCATCGGCGGGGAAAAACCAGAATTGGACTGTGCGCAGCCGGAGATTACGCTGGAGGACGCCTATATGTATCTTATGAACCGGGAGGCAAAGGACTAAAAAGGGGCGGGGACGGCGGAGAAGTGTTTTAAAATACATGGACACTTCTCCGCTGTCCCCGCCCCCGGCTGCTTAGCTGGCGGATTTTCCTCTGCGGAGGAAGCCTGCAAGCAGCAGAAGCACACTAATGACAAAGCTGGAAAGCAGAACAATCAGGCAGACGTTCGCATTAATTAAAGCATTCGTCGACCAAAGGGTAAGATTGGCCTGGAACACACTCAGATGATAGGTGCCGTCTAAAATCAGGCTGATAATATCATTGGCGAAAGCAGTGACCGCGCCTACGGCAATGACGCAGATACCGGCCCGGATGAAGCCGTTGGCTTTCAGATAGCGGATGTCTGCAAACAGCGCCCAGGCGATCAGCGCGCCCACAGTGGAGATAAGAAGCGCCGGCCGCCAGTAGCCGGCAGCTTTGCTGAAAAACCACAGGAGACAAGTTGAGGTGGCAAAGGATATTTTTACAAGCTCATAAACCTCTGCGTAATCTGCGGGTGTTTCCTGACGTATTTTCATGGCGGCTCCTGTCTGCCCATTGGAGGGCGATGATTCAAGATTTTTAGATTTCGTATTATCCAATCATCTGATAAAAGGAAGGTAAAGTCAAGCTATGATTTAACAGGCCGGGATATATGATTTAAAAAGTTGGGATATAAGATGAAGGAATTGCTTTTGAATTGGGAAAGAAGGAAACAGTTTCGTTAAAAATAAACAAAGTTTTTAAAGATTGTTAAAAAACAGCAAAAATGCTATTGATAATAGACAAAATAGCATTTTACTTATGCATAAAACAAACAAAAATCAGAGTAAACGGTTACCTAAATACTGATTGCTAATGAAGGCGGCGTTTGCTAGAATTTGAGCATAATCAATCCGTTGAATTCTGCGGGCAGCAGACAGGGCGGATAAGAGCAGGCGATGCCTGGCGTCCGGTGATGTTCTATGGAGGTCAGGGCGTCAGGGCAGCCGGCGCTGAAACATGGTAAAAAGTGAAGTCCAGCTAAGAAATGTCAATAGGTAAAATGAAAAATGTTTACAAAGTTTTTTTCAAGCAGCTGATGTAAAAAAGGGTAACCTTAATAAACCCATTGCCATGGGATTTTAAAATGTAATTCAAA
>NZ_VUMI01000053.1 GCF_009696275.1 Eisenbergiella porci | reverse complement strand
AGGCTGGAAGTGGAAGTGCAGCAATGTATGCAGCTGACCAGTACTAATCGGTCGAGGGCTTATCCTGAAAGAAGCAGGTTTTGGAGAGAAAAGAGATTAGATTCAATGTTCGGTTTTGAGGGTATGGGTTCATACATCTGGTTATAGAGAGATGTAGAGGAAAGAGATAGTCCTCGATAGCTCAATGGTAGAGCACTCGGCTGTTAACCGAGTTGTTGTAGGTTCGAGCCCTACTCGGGGAGGTGCTGTGAAGGCTAGTCCGGAGGAGCGAAAGAAGGAGAGGAATCTCCACAGAGGAGACCTGGTAAGGGAATCCAAAAAGGAAAAGAGGCTCCGTGGTCAAGCGGTTAAGACATCGCCCTTTCACGGCGGTAACACGGGTTCGATTCCCGTCGGAGTCATTTTTTGAAGTTGTTCAGCATATAATAAAATTAAGTAAGGCGTAGTAGCCAAGTGGTAAGGCAATGGTCTGCAACACCAGTATCCACCGGTTCAAATCCGGTCTACGCCTCTTCAAAGAATCAGAGAAATCTGGTTCTTTTTTTGTTGTGATTTAAGAATCAACTTTGCCAGGAACAGATAAATATAGAGTTGGCAGTTTCATGCTGCTGACTTTTTTATTTCAAGGAGTAAACGTCAAAAAATTCAAGGATATGCAATACTTTCAACATATACAGAAAGACTGACGGTATTTATAATTAAATTGAGTAAAGACACTTTGATGAGTTAAATATTGTAAGAAAATTTGATTAATAGCATCAGGTAGTAGAAAAGGTTGCATAGGAAAAGATGGTGTGGGAAAAGAAGGAGAAACGATATGGCAGAAACTGAATATTTAATTTATGAGAATCTATTCGCAAAAAAGGAGGATATTGAGGACTTCGTCCTGGAAGGTAAGAGGATATTACCTTTGGGAATGGGTGTATGCGTATGAAAAATGTGCTGGAGGCAGGTTTGGGACAGATGGCAAATTTTGTGCTTTGGTGTCCGAAGGAATTCCCAAAGGATATCCGGGTGGAATGGGAATTCAGGCCGTTAAGTGATGTTGGCCTTTGTATTTTGTTTTTTGCAGCAGCGGGAAAAGGAAACCGGGATTTGTTCGATCCGTCTCTTGCTGAAAGAACAGGGGAGTATCCGCAGTATCACAGCGGTGATATCAATGCGTTCCATGTCTCCTATTTTCGCAGAAAAGAGCCGGAGGAGAGGGTATTTCATACATGTAATCTTCGTAAAAGCTGCGGATTTTATCTTGTTGCACAAGGGGCGGCAGTAATTTTATAATTATTGAACAGCTTCTGTCGGTTGCAGCGGGAGATGGTTAAGAGATATGATAAAACAAAATAAAAACCCAGCGGCTATATAACGGATAAGGAGGGAAACCATGCTGATAATAGGAACGCATATGTCGATTGCCGGAGGACTGGCAAAAACGGCGGAAAACGTAGTGGAAATGGAAGCGAATACCATGCAGATATTCAGCCGAAATCCCAGGGGATCCAATTTCAGGGTTCCGGAGCCGGCGGAAATAGATAAATTCCAGAGCATCTCCCGAACGGGTAGGGATCTGCCTGGATACCTGTCACGTCTTTTCGGCGGGATATGATATTGTGAATGATTTGGAAGGGGTGCTGGGGGAATTTGACAGGGTGCTGGGGCTTGAACTGCTGCGTGCGGTTCATTTTAATGACAGCAGTATGCCGTTTGGTTCTCATAAGGATCGGCATTCCCCGATTGGAGCGGGTATGATAGGACTGGATGCGCTCATCAGTTTTATGAAGCATCCGGCGGTAAGGGAGCTTCCTTTTTATACGGAAACGCCTTTGGACGATGAGGGCCATAAAGCGGAAATAAGAATGATAAAAGAAAAAATCGGGGAGGCCGCCTGCGGGGAATAGGCGGCTTTCCCGATTTTAGTTACAAAAAGATAAATATGATATATTTCACAGCAGAGGTGCGAACAGGCGGAGGATGCACTGGAAGCAGCGGACGAATACGGAGCGCTTTTGGCAGTAATCAATGCCGATTTCCGTGCATAACGGAAAGATATCGCAGAAATCCTTTTTGATATCCATTACGGCATCGCAGCCGTAGAGATATACGCCGCATTCAAAATGCAGGTAAAGGGAGCGGTAATCCATGTTAATTGTACCCACCACAGCGGTCTGGTCATCTGAAACATAGCCTTTGGCATGGATGAAGCCGGGCGTATATTGATAGATGCGGACACCGGAGCGGATGAGTGCGGTGTAATAGGACTGGGTGAGAAGGAATACCAGTTTTTTATCAGGGATGCCGGGAGTGATGATACGCACATCGATGCCTCTTTCAGCCGCCATGCACAGCTCCTTCTGCATTTCATTGTCGATAATCAGGTAGGGGGTGGAGATGTATACATAATCGGCGGCATTTTTGAGGATGTTCATATATACATTTTCACCCAGGGTGACATTGTCCAGGGGCGTGTCGGAGTAGGGCTGTACGTAGCCTCCCTGCCGATTTTGGAAGGGGGCGCAGGAGGTAAGATATTTATCCCAGGCGGTATCCGTGTCGCGGATAAAATTCCACATTTCCAAAAACATTATGGTATGGCTTCTTACGGCGTCGCCTTCCAGGCGGATTCCGGTGTCCTTCCAGTGTCCGTAGGGATGGGTGATGTTAAAATATTCATCGGCCAGGTTAAAGCCTCCGGAATAGCTGATCCGGTTGTCGATTACCGTAATCTTCCGGTGGTCCCGGTGGTTCATGAAAATATAGAGGAAGGGCACCAGCGGGTTGAAAATACGGCACTGGATTCCCTGCCGGTTCAGGCGGCGCATGAATTCAGGCTTCACGTAGCCGATGCTTCCGAAATCGTCATAGATAAAGCGTACTTCAACGCCTTCCGAAATCTTCCGAAGGAGTACTTCTTCAATGCGGTGAAAGGCCTGGGTATCCTCCACGGCAAAATATTCCATAAAAATAAATTCCCGGGCGTTTCCCAAATCCTCCAGAAGGGCTTCCAGGGCGGTTTCCGCCAGAGGATAGTAAGAGACATCGGTATTTTGGTAAACGGGGTAGCCGCTGGAGGACTGGATATAGTATTCCTGATTGTGGATATAGATATTATTCTCCTTCAGGGCGCCCAGCACGTTCTCATCCTGTGAAAGCTCACAGGCAAAGCGTTTCTGCACCTTTTCATATATGGCGCGGGTACGTTTGGTGAGGCCGGTCCTGCCGAACATCAGATACAGGCAGATTCCGAAAACAGGGAGCGCCAGTATAACGATGGTCCATACAAGCCTGGCGGCGGAGAAATCGCTTTTTGCATTTATGCGAAGCACTACGATCAGCGCGATGATATCAAACACCGCGGAAAACCATACATAGTACTGGTTCAGCTTCCATACAAGCCCGATGAGCCATACCAGCTGTATGAGCAGACAGAGTACGGTAAATAAAACACGTCCGAAAATAACCTTAAGAATATTTCTCATATACATCCCCCTTTATATTTCTCTGAAGTAAAAATGCAGGCAGGTAAGACTTATTATAGGAGATTATACTCTTTCAGGCCCGGGAAGTCCATTCGTCCTGAATTTCTTTTCACATACACTTTCCCGGATTCCTGTGGTAAAATAATGCTTGTAATAAAAATTTAACAGGAGGGGTATTATGGCGGATTTTAAAGAACTGAGCAGGCTGCTGGAGGAGATCCTGGAACAGGGGCCTGCAGGCTGCGGCTGCGCGGTGGCAAGAAACGGTGAAATTCTTTTTGAGGAGTATCATGGAGTAAAGGATCTGGAAAGCGGGGAGCCAATTACCGCGGACAGTGTATACCGGCAGTATTCCACGACAAAGGTGGCTGTCTGTACGGGAGCCATGATGCTGTTGGAGAGGGGAAAATTCCTTCTTAATGATCCGATTTATGAGTATTTTCCGGAATGGAAGGATACGATGGTGGCACAGCCTGAGGAGGACGGGAGTTACCGGGTGCGTCCGGCAAAACGGCCGATTCTGATCAGGGACTGTTTTTCCATGGCCATGGGTATCGGTTATGGCGGGACCGACTATACGCATCAGGCCGCGGAAAAGGTGCGGGCGCAGCTGAGGGCAAACGTGGGAGAATATACGTTGCAGCAGGAAATCAATGCCATGGCAGAGGTTCCGGTTGCCTTTGATCCGGGCACGCACTGGCTGTACGGCTTCGGGCATGAGCTGGTGGCCGGGCTGATTGAGGTGGTATCAGGAAAGGGTGTGGGACAGTTCCTGAAGGAGGAACTGTTTGAGCCTCTGGATATGAAGAATACGGGGTATCATTATTTTGGAGATATCAGGGAACGTATGGTGACAACGTATCTGCTGAAGGAGGACGGCAGCAGGGAGGCCAGCCCTTATTTTCAGAGGGATGAGTTGTTTGAGCCTGAAGCGAAGTATGAAGGCGGCGGCGCAGGGCTGTTTTCCACAGTGAGGGATTACCTTGCACTCACTCAGATGCTGGCCTGTGGGGGCGAATATCAGGGCAGAAAAATCATGGGCAGGAAAACCATAGATCTGATGCGCTGCAATCAGCTGAATGAACAGCAGCTGAAGGAATTCAGGAATCCCTATTTGGAAGGCTACGGCTATGGCTGCGGTGTGAGAACGCTTATGGATCCTTCAGCAGGCGTGAACAGCTCTGTGGGGGAATTCGGCTGGACAGGCATGCTGGGAACCTATGTATCGATTGATCCGGCGGAAAAGCTGTCTCTGGTGTATATGCATAATCTTTTTCCAAACAGGGAGGCGTATATTCATCCGAGAATCAGAAATATAGTATATGGAGTCTTGTAGAAAATGGAATAAGAAAGGGAGCGGGTGCCTAGGCATCCGCTCCTGTTAAATATTTAAGGGCATTGTGATAACAGATATTCTGCACCATTTTTCCCAGAAATTCCATATGGCAGGGATATTCGCCGTCTTCCACCCAGCTGCCAATTTTATTGCAGAGGATCCGCCGGTAATATTCATGCCGGGGGAAGGAAAGGAAGCTGCGGGAATCGGTGAGCATACCGATTGACACTGGCAGCAGGCTCAGGTTGGCCAGAACGTCGAGCTGGGCCTCCATGCCTCTTTTATTGTCACAGAACCACCAGGCAGTGCCGAACTGTATTTTTCCACGGTGGGGAGCGGACTGGAAATTACCGCACATGGAGGCAAGCATTTCATAATCTCTCTGGTTCAGGCAGTAGAGGATGGTCTTGGGTAGCTCGTCGGTGCGGTCCATGGAATCAAGCAGGGCGGAAAGTTCGCCCGCATAGCAGAAGTCATCCACGCTGTCAAAGCCCGTATCCGGCCCGAGATTCTGGAGCATCCGGCTGGAATTGCTGCGCAGGGCGCCGATGTGAAGCTGCATGGCCATATTTCTGGCGGCATACTGTTTTCCCAGGAAGGTGAGGATATTTCCCTGGAAACGGCGGCGGTCATCTGCGGTGAGCGCCGCACCCGCCATCCGCCTTACAAAAATTTCCTGTGCTTCCTCATCAGTGGAAGGGGCGAAGAGCGCGCCCTCCAGGCTGTGGTCGGAAAGCAGGCAGCCGCCTTCCCGGATAAAATAATCCAGGCGGGAAACGAGGGCCTCCTTTAAATCGGACAGGCTGTTGATGGGATATCCCCAGGCTTTTCCCAGTGCGGCTAGGTAAGCCGGATAATCTTCTTTCCCGATAAGATAGGCTTTGTCGGGGCGGAAGGTGGGCAGAACCCGGACAGAAGAGCCTTCTTCACGCAGCTTACGGTGATATTCCAGATCCTCGCAGGGGTCATTGGTGGTGCAGAGCGCTTTGACATTCTGCATTTTCAGAAGATTACGAACGGAAAATTCCGGCCGGGAGAGCTTTTCGCTGCAGGCCTCCCAAAGCTTATCACAGGTTTTAGAGGAAAGCGGTTCGGTAATGCCGAAATAACGCTGCAGCTCCAGGTGTGTCCAGTGATAGAGAGGATTGCCGATGGAATTTTCAATGGTTTCCGCCCAGGCGCTAAAGCGGCGGTAATCCATGCTTCCGGCATCTGCGTGGTTGCAGCCGGATTGGTTTGCACCTGGGGTTTCCGGTGTGCGGGAGTCTCCTTTGGGGCCTGTTACCAGCTCTTCCGGGAATCCATAGGTACGCATGGCGCGCCATTTATAATGGTCGCCGTAGAGCCATGCCTGTGTAATGTTGGAAAAATTAATATCCTCATATATTTCCTGTGCGCTGAGGTGGTTATGGAAGTCAAATATCGGC
This sequence comes from Eisenbergiella porci, assembly GCF_009696275.1. GTDB lineage: Bacteria > Bacillota > Clostridia > Lachnospirales > Lachnospiraceae > Eisenbergiella > Eisenbergiella porci. The sequence continues at coordinate 31,647 of NZ_VUMI01000053.1, read as the reverse complement.
ATCGTTTCCGCATAGTCGTGATAGAGACGGCGTGCCGTTTCCGTTGTCAGCAGGAAATCTTCATTCATGAATTCTTTCATGTATTTTCTCCTTTTCCGGTTCCTTACGGAAAATCAGCCTAGAGCCTTTTCCAGGGTGCGTTCTACGGCGCCTGTACCGGCGCACAGCTGTCTGAAATAATCCTTAACAAGATCGGCCAGCCCTGCTTCAAACAGATCCACGCCCCAGATTTTGGAATCGGAGAGCAGGGAATCCAGGGAAGACAGATCCTGAGGAAGCCCGCCAAGACGGAACTCTGCTACAAAAGGGCGGACGGTATCAAGCAGCGGATCGGCGCTTGGAGCAAAAACATTGCCCTGATCATCCACAGCCATCAGATAGCGGAGCCAGCCTGCAAATACAAGAGGGATGATTTTCAGGCTTTCCACCTTTAAGTCAGGATTCTGCAGATAAGCCTTGATGGTTTCGCCGAAGCGGATGGGCAGCTTCTGGGAGGTGTCCGTAGCGATTCTCTGCGGTGTATCCGGCATGAAGGGATTGGGAATACGTTTATTTACCACCTCGTCAATGAACTGCTTCGGATCGAGGATGCCGGGATTAACCACCACGGGAAGTCCCTCCTGGTAGCCGATAACCTCCACCATTTTTTTCAGAAGAGGGTTTTTCATTTCTTCCGCAATCAGGGTGTAGCCCAGCAGGCAGCCGTAAATGGCGAGGGAGGTGTGGAGAGGATTTAAGCAGGTACATACCTTCATTTTTTCCACCTTATCCACGGTTTCCCTGGTGGTATAGATGATGCCGCACTGATCCAGAGGTAGCTTTCCGTTGGGGAAGGCGTCTTCAATGATGAGATACTGGCATTCCTCTGCGTTGACAAAGGGAGCAACGTAGGTGTTTTTTGTGGTGATGACGGGATCCAGGTCAGCGATGCTGTCTTTTTCCAGCATGGCCTTAACCGCAGGATCGGGGCGGGGAGTGATCTTATCGATCATGGTCCAGGGGAAGGAGACGCTGTCCTTATCATTGATATAGCTGACAAAATCTCTGGATACAAGGCCGTTTTCTGCCCATTTTTCCGCAAAGGCGCTGACTGCGGCATAGAGCTTGTCACCGTTGTGGGAGCAGTTGTCCATGCTTACGAGGGCGATGGGAAGAGCGTTGCTGCAGAAGCGTTCGTATACGAGGGAAACCACCTTTCCCAGGTAGCTTTTGGGTGCGGCCGGTCCTTCCTTAAAATCGGATGCAATATCAGGCAGCTGTTCGCCTTTGCCGTATACCAGGCTGTAGCCCTTTTCTGTAATGGTGAAGCTGGCCAGTTTCAGGGAGGAGGCGCGGAAAATTTCCTTCAGGCGTCCGTATTCCCGGGCGTTGGTGCTGTCCAGGGTCAGGGATTCCACAATACTGCCCACTACCGTTTTTTCCATGGTTCCGTCGGCCTTCAGGGTGACGAGGATACCAAGATTGTCGTGGGGACGGTACATTTTTTCAATGATTTCATAGTCATAGCCTTCTGCGGCGATCAGGCCGGTGCTCATAATGCCCTGATTCAGGAGGCGCTGGGCAACGTTTGCCTGGAAGGCACGGAAAATATTGCCCGCGCCGAAGTGAACCCATTCAGGGGCTTCCAGGGTGCGCTGTGTAACAGCGGGAATATCAAACTGCGGAAGATCGTAGCCGGCAGCCTGCCAGCTTTCCTTTTGAAGGAGTCCTTTTTGTGTTAATTCCATGATTGTTTCCTTTCTTGGCCTTTCTTGATAAGAAAGCGGTTGGTCGGTGTCCGTAACAGTTCATTTATCTGGACTGTTACAGTTTTTTTTATTTCTTATTTCCGGCTGTGGGATTTTACGATAGCTTCCCACAGGCCGTTGAGGTACGTTGCGCCAAGGGCCCTGTCATACAGTCCGTAGCCGGGCATGGCGATCTCATCCCAGATCATGCGGCCGTGGTCGGGGCGGAGGGGGCCTTCAAAGCCGATATCGTAAAGGGCCAGCATGATTTCATACATATCGAAGGTGCCGTCGGAGGAAAGATGGGCGGATTCTTCAAAATCGGTGGGACTGTTGAATTTCAGGTTGCGTACGTGGGCAAAATGGATTCTGCCTTTCAGGGAACGGATCATATCGGGCAGGTCATTGTTCAGGTTGGTGCCGTAGGATCCGGAGCAGAAGGTAACACCGTTGTGCGGGTTATCTACCATTTTCATCATGCGGAGGATGTTTTCCTTATTAATGATGATTCGGGGGAGGCCGAATACGCTCCAGGCGGGGTCATCAGGATGAATGGCCATGTTGATGTCGTATTTATCACAGGTGGGCATGATGCGTTCCAGGAAATATTTCAGATTGGCAAAGAGCTTTTCATCGTCAATGTTTTCATACATGGCGAAGAGGTCTTTGATTTTTTCCATACGCTCCGGTTCCCAGCCGGGCATGATGCTGCCGTTGGTGTCTGTGCTGATGGAGGCAAACATATCCTCTGGATTCAGTTTGTCCACTGCTTCCTGGGTATATGCAAGAACGGTGGAACCATCCGGGCGCACTCTGGCAAGTTCGGTTCTTGTCCAGTCAAAAACAGGCATGAAATTGTAGCATACCATATGGATATCCGCCTTACCCAGATTTTCCAGCGTGGTAATGTAGTTATCGATATACATGTCCCGTTCCGGCGCGCCGGTTTTGATGGCGTCGTGGATATTGACGCTTTCGATGCCGGCAAGCTGCAGGCCTGCGTCCTCAATTTCTTTTTTTAAAGAAAGTATGTCTTCCAGGGACCAGACTTCTCCGGGGGCGGAATCATAAAGGGTGGATATAACGCCGGTTACACCGGGAATCTGGCGGATCTGTTTCAGGGTTACGGTGTCGAATTTGCTGCCGTACCATCTTAAAGTCATCTGCATAGTGGGAGTCCTCTCTTTCATCAGGAGTTTTCGTTGTATATGAACGTTTATAATAAGGCTATTATAGGTTATATAAAAATGCTTGAAAACTTTATTTATTGCTTGAATTCATGCATAAATTGCTTTAATATTTGGTTATATATGGATTTATTCCCGCGAGCAACGAGCCAAGTAGCCATGCTTGCATGGATATTTGGCGACTGCCGCGAGGGTCAAATACCCCGCTGCTCTGCAGCGTTGCAAGTTTGATACCCCGTTGCTTGCAGCGGGGTATTTGATTGAAGGAGACTGTATATGGGGACGATACGGACACGGTACATGAGCGGGGAAGATGAGCGGCAGTATATGATTGGGGAGGACTATGAGATATATGAAAAGCGGGGAGCGCCTACCGGAGCGACGCGGATTCACCATCACGACTTTTATGAGGTGATCTATGTGATGGAGGGGGAGTTTTCCAGCCTTGTGGATAACAGGACGTATCATTTGAAAAAAGGGGACTTTCTGCTGATTCCAAGGAATGTGATGCATAATTATCATTATGTGGAGGGGAAGCATGAGCGGTCACGCCGGATTGTGTTGTGGATAAGCAAGGGGATGTTGGAACGCCTTGGGGACGGGGAGATGGATTTGGAGGGATGTTTTCCGGAGGGCGGGGACTGTGCCTACCATTTTCCGCTGCATTATGAAGAAATCCTGCGGAACCTGCTGGTGAAGGCGGTTATGACGGAAGTGCCGGATCTGAATGGGGCGGAGGGAAAGCGTATTTTTGACAAAGCGCAGCTGATGCTGTTTTTTCTGTATCTGAATGCGCTGTGTGCGGGGGATTCCTTTTATTTTGCAAAGGAGGAATCAGTGCATCATGAGCTGGTGCAGAAGGTGAATGAGTATATTGAAGCGCATATGTCCGAGGCAATCCTTCTGGAGGAGCTGGCGGAATATGTGCATATGAGCAAATACTATTTTCTGCGGCGGTTTAAGGAGCTGACGGGACTGACGGTACACAGCTATCTGAATAACAAGCGGTTGATCCGGGCCTGTGAGGAGCTGAAGAAGGGAGTGCCCGTAGGAGAGGTGTGGGGAGTGTGCGGTTTTATGGATTATTCCTCTTTCCTGAGGAATTTCAGAAAAGAATATGGGATGTCGCCCACCAGCTACCGGGCTTATCTGGAGCAGGGAGACAGGCAGGGATAAGCATTTTAGGCACATTTGATATTTTTTGTCATAAAAAATTGACAGGATTCATACTGTTACATGGACAAAGCTTATGTTACAATAGAAAGTAAACGTAATTATCCGGTTTACTGGATAGTAACGGGTAAGTTAAAAAGACGGCAAATTGGCGTAGAGATATATAGGAACAGGAATTATGGCAAAGATGAATCAGGATCAGAATAAGGACGGCGAGCCCCGGGCGCAGACGGACGGGCGGAATAAGCGGAAGAAAAAAATGGGGAACAGGGCAGGTTTTATGTATGCGGCAGCACTGTTTCTCATTTTTTCCGTGCTGGGAATTGCCGGGGTATTCCTATTTAAAGGCAAAAGCAGGATGCAGGTTTCTGTCATCCCGGAGGCAGAGAGAAGGACGGCGGAAAACGCTGAAGGCATGGAAGCAGCAGAGGGAGATGTCTTTTCAGATAATCAGGAGGAGCCCAGGGATTTCCCGGTGCAAATCCAGGCCTGTGAAATCCTTTCAGGCGGCGGGCAGTTTACGGTGAGCGGCGTGGTGAAGGAGCTGCCGGAAAGCGATGATCACAATTTTTATCTGTTTGAACTGGAAACCTATGAGGATGCCATAGGGGAAAATAAAAAATATATCGCCTGGTCAGGAATGAAGGAAAACTTTCAGCTGTCGGCCAAATTATATGAAAACACGGAAAAATCCCGGCTGTATTCCAAGTTTGTTGTGGCGGTGAAGAAGGACGGGAAATATGAAATTGTGAGCAGTCCCCGCTATATTACGAATCCGGAGGCCCTGGCCGATTATTCGGAGCCGTTTCCGGAAGCTGAATCCATCAAGGGACTGCTTGTGGATCCGCAGAAGCTGGGCACTTCGGAGCTGGATGATCTGGGGGTGAAGCATGCGGCCTATAATATCCCTATTTCCAGGCTGCTGGGTCCCAGTACGCACAGTGATTATCCGACGATTACATATACCTATAACGGAAAGGATTACACATTGAATGGCCATGTGGTGTCGGAGTATGATTATGTATTCCGTACCCTGACGGAAAAAGGTATTATCATTACGGCAATTCTCCTGAACAATAAGTCGGATGCCTACCCGCAGCTGATCCATCCGCTTTCCCGGGGCGGCAGCGCTTACTATTATGCATTTAATGCGGCGGAAAAAGAGGGGACGGACTATCTGGAGGCAATAGCGGCGTTCCTGGCGGAAAGATACCGGGACAACACCCATGGCATAGTGATGAACTGGATTATCGGAAATGAAGTGAATGTGCGCTCTACCTGGAATTATATGAAGTATATTGACATTGTGCCTTATGCCAGGGAGTACGCGCAGGCGGTAAGACTGTTTTATAATGGAATTAAAAGCCATAATGCCAACGCCAAAATTTATATTTCCCTGGATCAGCAATGGAACAGGAATCTCAGCTCCAACAGCAGCTATGATTCCAAGGATCTGCTGGATGTTTTTAATGAATGCGTGAAGGCGGAGGGAAACTTCGACTGGGGGCTTGCCCACCATCCTTATTCCGTCCCCATGACCTGGCCGAAATTCTGGGATCTGTCGGGAGAGGCAGGGGAACTGGTGCTGGAAACCGAGGACACCTCCATGGTAACCATTTACAATATTGACGTCATTACCAGCTATCTGCAGAAGCAGGAGTTCCTGATGCCTGACGGAGAGGTACGCCCGGTCCTGCTGAGTGAAATGGGCTTCACCTCCACCTACGGGGAGGATGTGCAGGCGGCGGCCTTTGCCTATGCCTACTATATTGCGGAAAACAATCAGTATATTGATGCCATGATTTTATCCAGAGAAACAGATGCGGCCGAGGAGGTGGCCCAGGGGCTTGCCCTGGGACTTTCCTACCAGAACGGGCGCAGGAAATACATATATGATACTTTTAAATATATTGATACCGGGGAGGCGGATGCTTACACGGAATTTGCAAGAAATTATCTTGGAATCCAGAGCTGGGACCAGGTAATCACGAAACGGTAAGCGAAAGAAAATGTGACAGGAGAAGACTTCCGTCAGGAGTGTCTTCACGCCTGCGGGCAAAACACATACGTTCAGGATGCCATTGCACACCGATAACAGGCAGATTTTCATGCACAATGCCTTCGGCCACGCCATCAGGCGCATATTGAACCACAGACAGGCCCCGCCCCGGGGAACCAATGCCCTGATGATGCGCGCTGTTCACATTAAAATCTGCGCCGTACAGCTGATGAAATATGGATCCGGGAACCGCATGGCTGGGATGGACCTGATCCCTGCCGTCATACTGATGTGCATAATTAGTGGGCAGATCCTGTATTACGCCGCCGCCAAAATAAACATTGATAATCTGCATGCCCTTACAAATCCCCAGGACCGGCCTGGAAAGGCGAACAAAAGCATCCAGCATGGCAAGCTGCTTCCTGTCAAGCCTAGGTTCAATTTTCCGGGATCCATGGTCGCTCTCTCCAAACAGAACAGGATCGATATCGCCGCCCCCGGGAAGAAGCAATGCGTCAAAATCCCCGGCAAACCGGCAGTCTGTCGTAACAGTGCACGAAGCGCCAAGCCTTGTGAGCGCCTCCGCATAATTCTCCGTACTGCCGGAATTCCCGGCAATCACAATTTTTTTCATAAACCCTTCTTCCGGCGCCGCCATACCATCTGCCGGCACCCTGTTATTCAGACAAAATAGCCCGTAATCCATTATATGCACTTTGGACCAAAAGGAAAATACGACTTCCCTCTGCAGCCGCCCGCTTCGGAACATGTAAGGCGGAACGGCCCCTCCCCGCGACTTTGATAAAAAATTAACTTTTTTCGTTTGATATAATACGGTATTCAAAGAAAAAAAGTTGTGCTATACTAATCTCACATTCGTAAGTGCCGCAGTCCTTCAGAGGGGGAAGACGCGCGGCGCTGCGGCAGGATTCAGAACGGAAAATGAAAAAGGAAGTGGGGTTACCGGAGAATGAAGCATTATGAAGTCAGCGATGAATACCGTACAGGAAACGAAACAATTGATCAGCAGCATGCGAGAATGCTGGACCATACGCAGAGAGCTTACCAGCTTTTCACGGACGAGAACATGCTGTTTAAATGTGCCGATATCAACAGGATTCTGGAAGACCTGAGTTTCCATACCGCAGAGCATTTTGCCTACGAGGAAGAGTACATGCGGGAGATTGGCTATGACAGGCTGGAGGAACATATCAGGCACCATGAGGACTTCAGCAGGAAAATACAGGAATTTACAGAACGTGTGCCGCAGCTTTCCCTGGATACGCAGGACGAGATGCTGGGAGAGGTATTTGAGTACCTGCAGGAATGGTGGAAGGTGCATATCACCCAGGAAGACATGAAGTACGTGGAATTTGCGAAGACGCATCAGACGGCAGCACCGTAGGCAGCAGGACGGCGCTGCCGTTCTGTTGCGGCGCAGAAGGGTGTGCGGGAGAGGATGGTCCGTTATGGCGGCGGCCGGCTGTACATGCGGGAGACAGCAGGGCATTCCGGACGGAATGCGGAAAGGAAGAGGGAATGGAAGAAGCTTGGGAAAAACTGAAAAAAATTATTGACGAGACGGATAATATCGTTTTTTTCGGAGGGGCGGGAGTCTCAACAGAAAGCGGAATACCGGATTTCAGAAGTGTGGACGGGCTGTATAACCAGAATTATGATTATCCTCCGGAAACAATTCTCAGCCATACCTTTTACCGGAGGATGCCGGAAGAGTTTTTCCGTTTTTACAGAGATAAGATGCTGTGCCTTGACGCAAAGCCCAATGCCGCACACAGAAAGCTGGCCGAATGGGAAGCAAAGGGAAAGCTGAAGGCGGTTATCACCCAGAACATAGACGGCCTGCATCAGCTGGCAGGAAGCAGAAATGTGCTGGAGCTGCACGGAAGCGTGCACAGGAATTACTGTGAGCGCTGTCATAGATTTTATGATGCGGAATATATGCTGCATACGGAAGGCGTTCCGAAGTGCAGCTGCGGCGGCACGATTAAGCCGGATGTGGTGCTTTATGAGGAAGGACTTGATAACAGGACGCTGACCCGGGCCGTGGAATATATCAGCAGGGCGGATGTGCTTATCATAGGAGGAACCTCCCTTGCGGTGTACCCGGCGGCAGGACTGATTGACTATTATGAAGGAAATAAGCTGGTACTTGTGAACAAAACGCCAACGTCCAGGGATGCACAGGCGGATTTGGTGGTGCAGGGCAGTATCGGGGAGATTTTCTCCCGACTGTAGAGTGAAATACCCCGCAGGACAGCATCGGTACAATGCATACAGGGACATCGGGCGACGGAGGGCTGCCTGAGGGTGATGGGAGCATTGAGGGCCGGTCTGCTGTCTGCGGGAATAGAGGTGGGATGACAATATGGATATCCAGGTAGGGAATATTGTAAAACTGAAAAAACAGCACCCCTGCGGTAGCAGGGAATGGGAGGTCCTGCGGGTGGGCGCCGACTTCAGGCTCAAGTGTCTGGGCTGCGGCCATCAGATCATGGTTCCCAGGAAGCTTGTGGAAAAAAATGTCCGGGAAATCCGGGAAAAGGCTTGAAATCGCTGGATTTCTATGATATGATATTATCTTGTGATATATAAATTTCCTTGCTCCCGGGCAGGGGGCCAGAGACCAAAAGGAGGTAACTAGCATGAGCAAATATGAATTAACATTTGTTGTGAATGCGAAAATCGAAGACGACGAAAGAGCTGCAGTTGTGGACAAGTGCAAGGCTCTGATCGAAAGATTCGGCGGCACAATTACAAACGTTGATGAATGGGGTAAGAGAAGACTTGCTTACGAAATCCAGAAAATGAAAGAAGGCTTCTATTACGTAGTTCAGTTCGACGCTCCGACTTCTGCACCGGCAGAAATCGAAAGCCGTATTCGCATTATGGACAACGTTATGAGATATTTAGTTGTTAAGCGCGAAGAAGCATAATCAGTGGATTTTGTAAAGAAGGCAGATGCTTTCTTTCGAATGCGGTGTGCTTTCTTGATTTGTACTGAGGATGCATTCGCAGTACAGGAGGTAATATGAATAAAGTAATTCTTATGGGACGTTTAACCAGGGATCCTGAAGTGAGATATTCCCAGGGAGAGAGCGCAACGGCAATTGCCAGGTATACACTGGCGGTTGACAGAAGATTCAACCGCAACAACGATGAGAATTCAGCAGATTTTATCGGATGCGTTGCATTCGGCAGAAGCGCGGAATTCGCAGAGAAGTATCTCCGTAAAGGTACGAAGGTCGTTGTAACAGGCCGTATCCAGACTGGCAGCTATACGAATAAGGATGGCGTTAAGGTTTACACTACCGACGTGGTTGTGGAAGATCAGGAGTTTGCAGAGAGCAAGAATGCTGCGGCGAATAACGACGGGGGTTATTCCGGCGGTTATACCGCACAGGTATCCAGACCTGAACCGAGCGCACCGGGCGATGGTTTCATGAACATTCCGGACGGAATCGACGAGGAACTGCCGTTTAACTAATGCAATTGTGACTGTCCGGCCCCGGTTTCCAGAGGACCGGTGCCGTGGAAGGGAACTTGCGGGCGGACTGGCCGGACAGATTTATATGATTCAGATAGGAGGCAATACTATGGCTTATAATAAAGCAGAGAGATCTGATTCTCCAATGAAGAGAAGAGGCGGCATGCGCAGAAGAAAAAAAGTTTGCGTATTCTGCGGTAAAGATAATACAATTGATTACAAAGATGTAAATAAATTAAAAAGATACGTTTCCGAAAGAGGAAAAATCCTTCCCAGAAGAATCACCGGAAACTGTGCAAAGCATCAGAGAGCACTTACTGTTGCTATCAAGCGCGCAAGACATCTTGCACTTATGCCTTACGTAGCAGACTAATATTAAAAGCAAAGCGGCTGTCGGAAATTCATCCGGCAGCTGTTTTTTGTTGAAAAAATGGAAATAATTGTCTTTTACGTCGCAGGCCAACAAAGCGAAAAGTATGGCATTCTGCATTAAAAAATGGTATAATATCAAAGATATGTGTGTCGGAGGCCCAGGCCCCCGGTTTTACATGAAGAAATTTATTGACGCCGGCGGGAAGAATTTACAGCCGGGTCTGTCTCAGAGCCTGTTTGAGGATTCATTTTCTTAAGCTGCATATTGTATTTACTGGTAACTTCAGGGATACTTGACAGTTACATCCACAGGAATCAATTTTCAGACACACTCCAGACTACGGATGAGGATAGGAATGAAGAAAAGAGTCAAATTAAAAGGAAGGCTGAAGATATATATGCAGATATCCATGTATCTCGGCCTTTTGCTTTTATTGGTGGACATTGGAATTTATTTTCTGGATACGCGGGCGGGGTTCCTTCTCACCTGCTTCCTTGTATTTTATTTTGCAATGATCCTGTATCTTATGCTGTATAACAGACCCATTATCATCAATGAGCTGGTCAGCTTTGCGACGCAGTACGGACAGATACAGAAGGAGCTTTTAAGAGAGCTTTCCGTGCCGTATTCACTGCTGGATGAGGATGGAAAAATAATCTGGTACAATCATGCATTCGCAAGGGCAATACATAATGAAAAAGCCCAGCGGCGTTCGGTTACCTCCTTTTTTTCCTCGGTAACAAGGGACAGGCTCCCTTCAGCGGAGGAAGGCGTGGCAGAATTTGAAATCTCCTATGAGGAGAGCGAGTATATTGCCAAGTTTACCAGAATATCACTCCGGGAAATGGCTGATGACAGTGATATCATCGGCGAGGAGGAGTACCAGGGCTGTCTGTATGCCATGTATCTGTTTGATGAAACGGCGCTGAAAATCGCCCTGAAGGAGAATGATGATCAGTCCCTGGCAGTGGGGATGATATATCTGGACAATTATGACGAAGCGCTGGAAAGCGTGGAGGAAGTGAGGAGATCGTTGCTTATCGCCCTGATTGACAGAAAGGTGAATAAGTACATTTCCGGTTTTGACGGAATCTGCAAAAAGATTGAAAAGGACAAGTATCTGACTATCCTCCGTAAAAGCGCGGTCACTCAGATGAGCGATAAGCGTTTCGAACTTCTGGAGGATGTGAAGACCGTAAATATCGGCAACGAGATGGCGGTTACCATCAGTATCGGCGTGGGCCTGGACGGCCTGAGCTATTCCCAGAACTATGAATTTTCCAGGACAGCCATTGACCTGGCGCTGGGCAGAGGCGGCGATCAGGCCGTTGTCAAGACGCCGGAGCAAATCAGCTACTATGGCGGGAAGAGCCAGCAGGTGGAGAAGAACACCAGAGTCAAGGCCCGAGTCAAGGCGCATGCGCTGCGGGAAATTATCACAAGCAAGGACAGGGTCCTTATCATGGGCCATCAGATCGGGGATGTGGACAGCTTCGGCGCGGCTATTGGTATTTACCGGATTGCAAGGACGCTGGATCGCAAGGCGCAGATCGTTATCAACGAAATCACCACCTCCGTACAGCCGCTGATTGACATGTTCCAGAACAGCCAGGAGTATGAACCGGATATGTTCCTCAAGAGCCAGCAGGCGCTGGAAACGGCGGGAAATAACACGGTGCTTGTGGTGGTGGATGTGAATAAACCCAGTATTACGGAATGTCCTGAGCTGCTGAAGGTATGTAAGTCCATTGTGGTTCTGGATCATCACAGGCAGGGAACGGAAACCATCGAGAACGCAACGCTTTCCTATGTGGAGGCCTATGCTTCTTCTACCTGTGAAATGGTTTCCGAAATATTGCAGTATATCAATGACGGGGTACGCATCAAAGGCGAGGAAGCCGATTGTATGTATTCCGGCATCATGATAGATACCAATAATTTTATGACGAAGACCGGCGTGCGTACCTTTGAGGCGGCAGCATTCTTAAGACGCAACGGCGCGGATGTCACCCGTGTCCGGAAGCTGTTCCGTGAAAATGCGGCTGAGTATAAGGCCAAGGCGGATGCCGTGGGACAGGCGGAAATTTACAGAAATGATTATGCGATTTCCATCTGCCGCAGCGACGGGATTCAGAGCCCCACGATTGTGGGCGCACAGGCTGCCAACGAGCTCCTGAATATTAAGGGGATTAAGGCAAGCTTTGTACTGACGGAGTATCAGGGCCGGATTTATATCAGCGCCCGTTCCATAGACGAGGTCAATGTACAGGTCATTATGGAAAGAATGGGCGGCGGCGGCCATATGAACGTGGCAGGCTGCCAGGTAGATGGTTCGGAGCCAGCGTCCGTAATCGGTACAATCAAAGGAACATTGGATAAAATGATAGAGGAAGGTGAACTGAAATAATGAAAGTGATATTATTGGAGGATGTAAAAGCCCTTGGTAAAAAAGGGGAGATTGTGAATGTAAACGACGGCTATGCCAGAAACTTTATCCTGCCCAAGAAGCTGGGGCTGGAAGCCACATCCAAGAACCTGAACGATCTGAAGCTCCAGAATGCCAATGAAGAAAGAAAGGCAAAGGAAATTCTGGAGGCGGCACAGGCATTTGCCAAAGATTTGGAAAGCAAATCCGTTGTGATTAAGATGAAAGCGGGAGAGGGCGGAAAAGTATTCGGATCCGTATCTTCCAAGGAAATCGCAACTGCATTTAAGGAGCAGTGCGATGTTGACATCGATAAGAAAAAGATTCAGCTGACGGATGCAATTAAGGCCTTCGGAACTTATGAGGTGCCTGTGAGACTGCATCAGCAGGTGACCGGGAAACTGAAGGTAAAAGTGGAAGAATAAGAAGGAATTGACAATGGCATCGATGGATGAGGCTATATTAAAACGGGTATTGCCCCACAGCATGGAAGCAGAGCAATCCGTAATCGGTTCCATGATTATGGACAGAGAAGCGATTGTGGTCGCATCCGAAATGATATGCGGGGAGGATTTTTACAACAAGTCCTATGGTGTATTGTTCGATTCCATGGTGGAACTCAATGATCAGGGGCAGCCGGTGGATCTGGTTACCCTTCAGAACCGGCTGAAGGAAAAGGATGTGCCGCCGGAAATCAGCAGCCTGGAATTCATCAGGGATCTGATTACGGCGGTTCCCACCTCGGCCAATATCAAGTATTATGCCAATATCGTGGCGGAAAAGTCAGTGCTGCGCAGATTGATCCGGCTTATGGAAGAGATAGCCAATAACTGCTATGCCGGAAAAGACAGCGTGGAAGTTATCATGGAGGAAACGGAGAAAAAGGTATTTGATTTGGTCCAGCGCCGGAATACCGGAGATTTCGTTCCGATCCGTGAGGTTGTCATGAACGCCATGGATAAAATAGAAAAGTCGTCCCATAACAGCGGAGGCGTAACCGGAATTGCCACCGGATTCATTGATCTGGATTATCGGACCGCAGGCATGCAGCCCTCTGATTTGGTGCTGATTGCCGCCAGGCCTTCCATGGGAAAGACTGCTTTTGTCCTGAATATTGCCCAGTATGTGGCGTTCCATTCCGGGGACTGCGTGGCTATATTCAGTCTGGAAATGAGTAAGGAACAGCTTGTTAACCGTCTCTTCGCCATGGAGTCCAAGGTGGATTCCCAGCATCTGCGTACCGGGAACCTTTCCGATCTGGAATGGGAGAAGCTGATAGAAAGCGCGGGTATGATTGGACAGTCCAAGCTGATCATAGATGACACGCCGGGTATCAGCATCGCGGAAATGCGTTCCAAATGCCGTAAATTCAAGCTGGAAATGGATTTGAAGATGATAATCATCGATTACCTCCAGCTAATGTCGGGAAGCGGCAGAGGCACGGATTCCAGGCAACAGGAGATTTCAGATATATCCCGTTCCCTGAAGGCTCTGGCAAGAGAACTGAGCGTGCCGGTGCTGGCGCTTTCCCAGCTGAGCCGTGCCGTGGAGCAGCGGCCGGACCACAGGCCCATGCTTTCGGATCTGCGTGAATCAGGAGCTATTGAGCAGGATGCCGACGTTGTTATGTTTATTTACCGTGACGACTACTACAATCCGGATACGGAGAAGAAGGGGATTGCGGAAATTAACATAGCGAAGCAGAGAAACGGCCCTATCGGCACCATTGATTTGGTATGGCTGCCGGAATTTACAAAGTTTGCCAATCTTCAGAAATAGTTATTTTTAGCGGCGGATTTCGGGAATCTGATAACCGGACGGAGAAGCGGCAGCTATAAAAACAGAATAAAGAATACAATACAAAAGAGAACCCAACCTGAGGCTGGCGTTCTCTTTTTTTATAAAAATAAAACAGATATGCCGCAGTCGGCGGCAGACAGGAGGAAAAATGAGCAGTAAAAAATCAGCCAGCAGGGCGGCAGTGATTGAAAGAGATGAAAAACCGGTGGAAAGAGAGGGTGAGGAAATGAATACGAAGTATGTGGAACAAACACAAAACAGGCAGGCGCAGAAAACACAGAAGGCTAAGAACACAGAGAAGAAACAGAGAGAGCAGCCGGGGAGAAAAGAAAAGGCGGGGCAAACAAATCCGGCAGAACAGGGAGGTGCGGCAGGACAAGTACAGGCAGCAGACCTGACAGGTGCAGCCGGACAAATTCAGCCGTCGGGTCTTGCCGGGACAGCGAGACAGTCAGGGACAGCGGGTCAGCCAGGGATGGCGGGAGAGTCAGGGACAACAGGACAAACAGGGGCAACAGGACAGTTAGGGGCAGCGGGACAGCCGGAGACAGCAGGGCAGGAGCAGCCCGATTTGGAAAAGGACATGTATCTCATTTCGGAAACGGCAAAACTGGTAGGAGTGGAGAGCCATGTGCTCAGATACTGGGAGGAAGAACTGAAGCTCCCTATCAGGAGGAATGAGCTGGGGCACAGATACTATACAAGAGAGGATGTGGAACAGTTCAGGGAAATTAAGAAGCTGAAGCAACAGGGTTTGCAGCTGAAGGCAATCCGTACGGTGCTCACAGACAGCACACTTCAGGTCATGGTGCCCATCAGGGAACACATACAGCCGGTGCGCAGCACACAGGCAGAGCTTAACGAACGGGATGACAGGCAGCTTCAGGATAAGAGCGCCCGTTTGCAGCTTCTTTTACATAATCTGGTGGCGCAGGCTGTCAGGGAAAACAACCAGGATCTTACGCGGGAGATCAAAGAGACGATCATGAAGGAGATGGATTATCAGTTCCGTATCCAGGAGGAGGAAAGCGAAAAAAGAGACAGGCAGAGAACGGAAAGGGAAGAGGAGCATTATAAAAAGCTGGACGAGCTGATAAAGCAGTACAGCGGCAGAGGCCTGACCGGAAAAGAACGCAGGGAGAGGAAAAGACAGGCTGTGAAGGAACGCAAGGCTCAGAAAAGTGAAGAAAAAAGAAAGAAGCATTCATTATTTTGAATGCTTCCTTCCTGAAGTCCTTATGTTGTTTCACGCAGGAATGCGTTATCAGCGCAAAAAGCGCAGATACCTGAATATTATTACTTATTCCTGGGAAATAGCGCCTGTAGGGCAAGCTCCTGCACAGGAACCACATTCGATACAGGTATTGGCGTCGATTACATACTGTCCATCTCCTGCAGAGATAGCGCCAACAGGACACTGTCCTTCACATGTTCCGCAGCTTACACAAGCGTCACTAATTACATATGCCATAATGATATCCTCCTTTATTCTTATAGACTTTGTTGATTATCATTACTTATTCTAATATAGAAAATCATTTAATACAAGCTATTTTTTGTGAATTATCGGCGATTTTTTGTACTTTTTGAGGAACAAATATACAGATGCAGTAACTGTTTTGATTCCACAGAAACAATATTATTGCAATATATACAATATATGGGTTCCGTGCGAAAATATGCCGTATTTTACATATTTTAATAAAAATAAAATCAGATTAATCCGAAAGTCCGTTACAGCTTATGATGAAGCCGGCTTCTGATTCCTCCGGTCCTTGATACCCTTAAGAATCGACTGCTTTTTGAGCAAAAGAGTGGGTCTGTCCATGGGGGGGATGCCCTTCAGCCGGTAGGGAATTCCCAGCTTTTCATACTTTGCTTTTCCCATTGTATGGTAAGGCAGGACGTCCAGGGCTTTGAGGTTACCCAACCCTCCTATAAACCATCCCAGTCTGTACAGGAAGCTTTCATCATCGGTTAAGGTGGGAACCACCACATGGCGGATCCATACGGGTACTTTTTTCTTATCCAGATACCAGGCAAAACGGAGGATGTTGTCATTCGGGCAGCCGGTCAGATCCTTATGGCATTTGGGATCAATATGTTTAATGTCCAGCATGACCAAATCGGTCATTCCCAGAAGAATATCCAGCTTTTTCATCCATTCCCTGTTGGAAGGTGCGAATGGAATTCCGGAGGTGTCGATACAGGTGTGGATATTATCCTTTTTGGCCAGCGTGAATAATTCTGTCAGAAAATCCAGCTGGAGCAGAGGCTCTCCGCCGGTTACCGTGATGCCGCCGTCCTTGTAGAAGCTTTTGTTACGCTCATAGCTTTCCATAATCTGTTCTGCAGAAATGTAAGACCCCGCATTTATTTCCCAGGTATCAGGATTGTGGCAGTAGGCGCAGCGCATGGGGCATCCCTGCAAAAATACGACAAATCTGACGCCCGGACCGTCTACTGTACCGAAGCTTTCTATGGAATGTATTCTTCCCGGTGAAGGTGTGCTTTCCTGCGTAGATGTTGGCATAATTATCCTCCTGCTTATCAAAGCTGTCATTTGCTCCTAATCCTATTATAGCACGACAGGCCCTGCGGGAAACCGGTGGTTTGGCGGGTTTTCCGTGCAGGGCCTGTCCGTTTTACTTACAATTATAATTACAGCGCTTCATGGAACGTACGGGAAATAACATCTGCCTGCTGTTCCGGTGTAAGCTTAATGAAGTTTACGGCATAGCCTGATACACGGATCGTCAGCTGAGGATATTTTTCCGGGTGCTTCTGGGCATCCAGAAGAGTTTCACGGTTCAGTACGTTGACGTTGAGATGATGGCCGCCTTTTTCAGCATAGCCGTCCAGTAAAGAAACAAGATTGTCAATCTGTGCGTTGTTAGCTTCCATAGTTTGCCTTCCTTTCTTTTCTCGGGAGAGAAGAATCAGCAGCCGTTCCTGCAGGAACAGCAGCATAAATCATTCGTTTTCAGTTCTGTCAAGACCCTCGTGGAGGGTGGGAACGCTGCAGGCCAGCGGTGCGGCCGAGCATTCCGGGCATCCGGTCTGTACCTTCCTGCCGCCGGGGCGGGAAGCGTCAATAGCCACGTTAATATGGCCCACGCCTTCCTGCGCACCGGCATCCAGCATCCTGACCAGATCGTCTATCATAGCCTGTTGATCCATAAAATCAGCTCCTTTTACTCCTGAGGCAGTGTATCAAGGTCGATTTCAATGTCTCCTGCAAATATCTCATCCTCTTTCCCAAGTGCGCCGGGGATGATGGTAAAGGTATTGGAAATACCATCCTGTGCATCCTTAAAAGGCAGCTTGGATACGGAGGACATGGAAGCTACCGCGCCATGGGTGTCGCGTCCATGCATCGGGTTGGCGCCGGGAGCAAAAGGCTCTCCGGCCTTACGGCCGTCAGGTGTGGCCCCGGTTGCCTTTCCGTAAACCACGTTGGAGGTAATGGTCAGTACGGAGGTGGTGGGGAAGCCGTCCCTGTAGGTGTGATGTCTCCTTACCATGGTCATGAAGCTGGACACCAGCTCCCTGGCAATGGTATCCACACGGTCATCATCATTTCCGTATTTCGGGAAGTCACCGGTGGTTTTGAAATCTACAATAATGCCGTCCTCGTCGCGGATGGGCTCAACCTTTGCATATTTAATCGCGGAAAGGGAATCCGCCACAACGGAAAGCCCGGCGATGCCGGTTGCAAAATAACGGCGTACGTCTCTGTCGTGAAGAGCCATCTGCGCTCTTTCATAGCAGTATTTGTCATGCATATAATGGATAACGTTCAGGGTGTTAACATAAACGCCGGCAAGCCATTCCATCATGTCATGGAATGCATCCATTACCTTATCGTATTCCAGTACATCTCCTTCATACTTACGGTATTTGGGACCTACCTGCTTTCTTGTCTTCTCGTCGATACCGCCGTTGAGAGCGTAAAGCAGACATTTTGCCAGATTGGCACGGGCGCCGAAGAACTGCATTTCCTTACCGATTCTCATGGAGGATACACAGCAGGCAATGCCGTAGTCATCGCCGTGGATAACGCGCATTAAATCATCATTTTCATACTGGATGGAAGAAGTCTGGATGGACATCTTCGCGCAGTAACGTTTGAAGTTAACAGGCAGCCTGGTTGACCAGAGTACGGTCAGGTTGGGTTCCGGGGAAGGTCCCAGGTTGGTCAGTGTATTCAGGTAACGGAAGGACATCTTTGTTGCCATGTGGCGTCCGTCAACGCCTACGCCTGCCAGGGATTCCGTAATCCATACGGGGTCGCCGGAGAACAGCTCGTTATATTCCGGTGTACGTGCAAATTTGATGATTCTCAGCTTCATGATGAAGTGATCAATAAATTCCTGAATCTGCTCTTCCGTAAAGGTTCCCAGGGCAAGATCTCGTTCTGAATAAATATCAAGGAAGGTGGAGGTGCGGCCCAGGGACATGGCGGCTCCGTTCTGTTCCTTTACTGCGGAAAGATAACCGAAGTAGGTTGCCTGAATGGCTTCCTGAACATTGGCAGCCGGTTTTGAAATGTCACAGCCATAGGATGCCGCCATCTGCTTCATCATTTTCAGGGCAACGATCTGCTCGGAAATTTCTTCACGAAGGCGGATTACATCATCGGTCATCGTGCTTCCGGTGGATTCCTTCTGTGCCAGCTTGTCCTCGATCAGACGGTCGATGCCGTAAAGGGCGATTCTTCTGTAGTCTCCGATAATTCTTCCGCGGCCGTAGGCATCCGGAAGGCCGGTAATGATGTGGGCGCTGCGGCATGCGCGCATCTCAGGGGTATAGGCATCAAAAACGCCTGCATTATGAGTCTTTCTGTGGGTGGAGAAGAATTCCTCCACATCCGCATCCAAAGTATAGCCGTTGTCAGCACATGCCTTCTGTGCCATACGGATGCCGCCGTAGGGCTGCAGGGAACGCTTAAAAGGGGCATCGGTCTGAAGGCCTACAATAGTTTCTTTGGATTTATCAAGATATCCGGGACCATGGGACGTAATGGTGGAAATGACTTTGGTATCCATATCCAGGACACCGCCGGCTTCTCTTTCCTTACGGCTCAGATCCAGAACCTCATCCCAAAGCTCCAGGGTATTCTGTGTAGGTCCGGCAAGAAAAGCTTCATCTCCGTCATAAGGGTGGTAATTCTTCTGGATAAAATCGCGCACATTGATTTCGTGCTCCCAGTCACCGCCTATAAAACCATTCCATTCTGTTCTCAAGATTTTCCTCCTCTTCTACTGCCGGGGCAGTATCAAATGTAGATGTTAAACGGGCAGACGGTCCCCAAATGCGAACCGTAAAAAACTGCGGATAGAACACCATCAGGTCTCACCCGCACCTGTATTATATGTTTCCCGGAAAGCCGCGTCAAGGCGCGGACTGTTCTTTTTTGTAAACAAACCCCGGTTTTATACTTTTTTAATAAAATTTATCAATAAGCGGGGGAACGGGGCAAAACGCATCCGCCCCAGTTCCTTCCGCTTTTTACGGGGGGCGCCGGAGCCGGGCTTCTCCTTCTTCAGGGGGGGCTGCGGTGGGGGTATTTTCTGTGCCAGTTTCAAAAACGGGCTGTTTCTAACTGTTTCGGTTGGCCAGGATTCGGCCAACGCGGCCAAAACTCCTCACGCAGCGACTGGCGTCGGCTGCGTTCGTCAGACAGGCCGCTAGGGGCGGCCGGATCCTGGCCATCCGAAGCAGTAAGAAACAGCGTCGTTTTTTCATATGGCACGGAAAACACCCCCACCGCAGCCCCCCTGAAGAAGGAGAAGCCCGGCTCCGGCGCCCCCGTAAAAGACGGAAGGAACTGGGGCGGATGCGTTTTGCCCCTGGTGGCAGCGGTAGGTTTTGTGTGAGGAATGTTGTTGTTGTTGTTCTGCCATATTTTGTATGATGAAAAAGTATATTTGATTTAGTATTTCATATATTATTGATTTCTATTTGGATTATGTTGTCTGGCTTTTTCCTTTTTCCTTATACACTCGCATATCTTGCGTAATTTGGGGAAAAGTATTATACTAAGAAAATCAGCCGGCAGGGGCCTGCTGATAGTTTCTAAGGAAAAGGAGGTAAGCGAAATGGCGCAGATTACTAAGGAAATGACAATTGGTGAAATCTTAAGAGCCAATCCCGAGGTTGCTCCCATTCTTATGGAAGCAGGCATGCATTGCCTGGGATGTCCTTCTGCTCAGGGTGAAAGCCTGGAAGAAGCGGCTATGGTTCATGGAATGGATATTGAAGATTTAATGAGCAAGATTGCTGCATTATAATCAATTTTCAGGGGCGGACATGCTGTGTACCGACATTTATGCGGCGCGGGTGACGGGATGGCAGGCTGCTTTGGCCTGGCATGTGCGTGCGGCATATAAGGGCTGTTAGCGGGGATGGAGCCTTTGAATACGGGAAGAAACAGACGGGCACGCTGCCAATAAGGCGCGTGCCCGTCTGTTTCTTAGATTTTGCTTAAGTTCTGTAAAGCGTTTTCGCTGATTATCAGTTCGTGATGTTCCTCAAAATAGGCTTCTCCTGCAGGAACTGACTTTTCCTGCCGTCCGTATTCTGACAGACAGTTGCAAAGCTTGTTGAATTCCTCCGGTGTATGGGAAGAACTTGTAACAATCAGGAAATAGCGTCCTGTGCTGCTGTCCTTATACAGTGAGTTGGAGCCGTGATAAAAACCCTTCAGTACGTGGGCCAGCCTGGTCAGATGATTCAGGGAATCAAAGGAATATATCCTTGTCAGGCTGACAGAACCTTCCGCTGTTCCGGCTTCTTCAGTTTTTTCCTCCTGGCGGAGCGTTTTCTGTCCGTTCTGTCCGCCGTTCACGCGGCCTTCATGAATGCGCTTGAATAAATCGAGAACATCGTCTGCGCCTTCATTCAGATCCTGAATCATATCATCCAGGCTGTCGTCGTCATGAACACTGGGGGCAAATTTGGAAAAACGTGTGTCCAGTTCCTCCGGATCCTCCACTTTGGTAATGATTAAAACAATACAATCGGAGTTCAGGGGAATTGCTTCTATCATAAGCGGAATGTCTTCTGCTTCAAAACCGAATTTCAGGGAAGCCTGCTGCATCATATCCCGGAAGAGGCTTTTGGCCTTTTCGGTGCCATAGGCAAGCTCGCTGATTTTCAATTCACGATCTGCCAGGTCGGCTTTTGTCAGGGTACAACGAATCTGATGATCATTTACTTTTTCAATTTTCATGTTCTCACATCCTTAATATAAAGATATTGAAATTGTTGTCTTGTGTGACTGAAAATACCTGTAAAATGAACATATCTGTGTAGTATCTGTGATTATCAAATATATTATACTTAAGGAAGAAATAAGTCAAGCATCCTTTGAAACTGTTTAAACTTTTTTAAGATTTTAGTCTTGCTATTTTTCCATTTATCGGATATAATTCGTTTTAGAGATGCTTCTGGACAATCAGTGTCAGAAGGAGGGCGGTTTCTCAGCCGGAATGAGTTTGTATCACTCATTTATTTATGATTCTATTATATCATATTTTAAGCAAATATTATAGACACACCAGATCTTTCCTGTGTGCTCTATATCTTCTCCTCATCTAATAGTATGAGGATGTCTTACAGGCTTATGTGCTTGTCGGAACAAAAATCATTTCCAAAATTACCACTAAGTTTCGTTTAATTCGCAAAATTCATGTTGTAATTGGTTTTTTTATCTTATTCCGCGATACATGTCCTGGAGCATCTTGTTTTTTTCTGTTTAAATATCGTCGCTGCCGTAAAGTCATACGGAAGGGCACATTTATATATCACGATCCTTTTGGGGAAGGACTGGGGCGATTTTTCCGCGCCGTCTGTCCGGGTGCTTTTTCCGTATAGAAAATACGGAGGGGTGTGTACCATGCATTTAGAGAAGGACGAGAAAAAGATGGAAAGGCATCTGAGGGAGATTTACAGCAAGGGGGTTGATTTGTATCTGGAAGGAGAACCCGCTTCCCCGGAAGAAATCGCCAGAAAATTTTTCGTCAATGAAGATACTGTTTATATGCCGGACTTCGTGACCGACGAAGACGGCACGCTGCGGGAAGTAAGGTATGACAGGGTTGAATACCGCTGATGTCCGCTGCGGCCATATATTATTAAGTTTCCTATCTGAAAATAATTGTAAAATGAAAACAGCTGTGAAGCTGCGGGGCGGCTTCGTAACAGCTACAGGAAGTATCCGGTTCTGACATCCGTATAAACGGTCCCCCGTACCGACGCTGCGGATGGAAGAAAAAGACAGCTGCCGTGCGCGCCTGAGACAGCCGCGCGCGGCGGCAATTAGTCAGATTCTGACGATTTATGTAAAAATAGGTAATGACGATGTTTAAATAGTCTGATATAATAAGGACGGTCAGGAGGAATACGGAAAATGAAAAAAAAGCTTCCGGTAATAATCGCTGTCGTCCTTATTATTGTGATTATTGCCATTACAATGGGTGTTAAAGTCCTTGAAAGATTCTCCTATTCAAAGGAAAGGATGGATCTTGGATCTTATTATGGAATAGAATCGGGGGAGGATGTGGCCCTCGTTTTAAATAATGAAATAAAAGAAGAAAAAGGCAGGCTGTCTGAAGGAAGATGCTATCTGCCCCTGGATACGGTGCATGCCTATCTGAATGACAGATTCTATGCAGACTATAATGAGAATCTGCTCCTTTATACGACGCCGGATGAAATAATCCGGGCGGAGGGCGGCAGTGCAGGTGAGGAAGGCTATGTTCCTGCGTTTATGGATAACGGCGTAATGTACGTTGCGCTGGACTATGTGAAAAAATATACTAATTTTTCCTTTGAACTGTTTCAGGATCCTAACAGGGCGGTGCTGACTACCAGCTGGGGCGAGCATCAGGCTGCCGATATTAAAAAGGATACGGCCGTGCGATACCAGGGCGGCGTGAAAAGTGATATTTTAACCGATGTGAAGGCAGGGGACAAGGTGGTCATCCTGGAGGAAATGGAAAACTGGAGCAAGGTTGCCACATCGGACGGCTTCCTTGGCTATGTGGAAAATAAAAGGCTTGAGAATCTCCGAAGCGAAACGCTGATTCCGGTGACTGATTATCAGGAGCCTGAATATACCAGCATCCGTAGGGATCATAAGATCTGCCTGGGATGGCACCAGGTTACAAGCGAAGCTGCTAATTCCACGCTGTCAACGGTATTGGACGGCGTGAGCGGCATGAATGTTATTTCTCCCACCTGGTTTTTCCTCAGCGATAATGAGGGGAATTTTGTCAGCATAGGCAGCAAAGACTATGTGGAGCAGGCGCACAGCAGGGGGCTTGAGGTATGGGCGCTGTTAGATAATTTTACTTATGACGTGAATACGAAGGAAATCCTTTCCTATACGAGCAAGCGGGCCAAGCTGATTTCCGGGTTGGTGAACGAGGCCCTGGCGCTTGGCGTGGATGGCATTAATGTGGATCTGGAGCAGGTGAGTACGGAGGCCGGTGAGGATTATGTGGAATTCCTGCGTGAGCTTTCTATTTCCTGCCGCGCCAACAACCTGGTGCTTTCCGTGGATAATTATGTGCCGAAGAATTATAATGCCCATTATAATTGGAAGGAACAGGGGATTGTGGCCGATTATGTCATAATTATGGGATATGACGAGCATTACGGCGGCTCCCAGGAGCCCGGCAGCGTAGCCTCTATCGGATTTGTGGAGGAAGGCATAAGCACTATGGTGCAGTCAGTACCGGCGGAGAAGGTGATTAATGCGGTTCCCTTTTACACACGGATCTGGGAAACAAAGGGCGGCCAGGTACAGAGCCAGGCTGTGGGAATATCTGCGGTACAGAAGTTTGTTTCCGATAAAGGCGCGGAAACCATCTGGGACGAGGAGGCCTGCCAGAATTATGCGGAGGTGCAGGACGGTGATTCCTTCTATCAGGTATGGATGGAGGATGCACAGTCTCTGGAGGTTAAGATAAATATTATGAAGAATTATAACCTGGGCGGTGTTGCGGCATGGAAGCTGGGTTATGAAAAGGGGCACCCTGAAGTGTGGGATGTGCTGACTTCATTTGTGAATGGATGATAGATGGGTGATGATAGTTATATCGCTTTCAATGGGGGAACCGTCAGCAGGAGGTTCCCTTTTTCGTTCACAGATCAGGCAGTTTTTAATTCGCAGGACAGAAGGTAAGGAGGAAGTTGCGTCCGCCGGTTCTATTTTGTAGGACAGCACATAAAATGGAATAAGCGAAGGGCGGGAGGTTCCAATGAGTCAGGAACTGAAGGAACAGATTCTAAAGGGCGTAGTTACGATTCTTCTTTTCACGTCCGTTTTTTTTGCTGCAAGGCAGGCGGCGGTTCTGGTAAATGAAGGTGAGGCAGAGACGGAGGAACGGTTCTGCGTGGTTATAGATGCGGGACACGGGGGAGACGATCCGGGAAAAATCGGAATCAACGGCGCACTGGAAAAAGAAATTAATCTTCAGGTTGCTGAGAAGCTGAAGGCATTTCTTGAAGCGTCGGATGTAAAGGTAGTCATGACCCGGACGACCGACGGCGGGTTATACGACGAAAACGCTTCCAATAAAAAAGTGCAGGATATGAAGCAGCGTATCCAGATTATTGAGGAAGCCCAGCCGCAGCTCGCGGTAAGCATTCATCAGAACAGCTATGAGGAAGAGTATGTGGACGGGGCGCAGGTTTTTTACTATAACAGCAGCGTTCAGGGAAAGGAACTGGCGGAAACGATACAGAACCGGATGGTACAATATCTGGATCCGGAAAACCACCGGGTGGCGAAGGCCAACGACAGCTATTATCTTCTGAAAAAGACGGGAAAACCGATTGTAATCGTGGAATGCGGCTTCCTATCTAATGGCGCCGAGGCGGAGAAGCTGTGCGATGATTATTACCAGGAGAAGGTGGCGTGGAATATACATATGGCGATTATGCAGTATTTGAATAAGCATTATTGAGCAGGAGTATCAGCGGAAGAGACGTATATATAATACACGGCGGGAAAGTCAGATTTGCTTTCCCGCCGTGTATTATATAGTCTTACTCCTTCCATACATCCCTCACAAACCCCACATAAGCCGCAATAAAATAAAGCAGATATATCCCCACAAAGATAAGGAAGGAGGTGCCGAAGTAAGTGAACGCCGAGCCGCTCACACCTGTGGCATTCACGAATTTCCCGCTTATGATGATAACGGCCATGCCGCTTATAAGTACCGCAGGGAGGATCGGGCACAGATAAAACCAGGACATCTGTTTGAGGAGCGTGCGGTTTATCTGTTTTCTCCGCAGTCCCAGGGAGGAGAGAAGCTGGCAGTGATAGCGGTACTTGCCGGAATCGCTCAGCTGCTGTACGGACAGAATGGTGAGAGCCACGCACAGGTAAACAAGGCCGATGTAAACCATGGGAAGTGAGATGGAGGTATAGCCCCATTTCCCTTCCGCCAGCAGCTCCTGGGAGATGAGTGTATCGGTAATTGTAAGTGTCATGGTGTCCGTGCCGCTGGCGATGATATCGCTGTAATCCTTGTGTGAGGTGTAAATCGCACCGATCTGTTCATCGCTCAGCGTGCCCGGAATCATGGAGGCCAGTTCGGTATAATAGACTTCCATCTGTTCCACCACATCATCGGCCGCCACCAGAATGTAGTCAGAGACATTGTGTCCGTCTGCCCAGCATGCGTCGCAGCGCATTGTAATCACTCAGCCGCATGAAAGGATCGTGGTTGTAATACTGCGCCCAAATACCGTCCGGCATGGAAATAAGGCTGTCTACGCTGGCAGAAGCCCCGCCGCCCGGCCCGTTGACCGGATTTCCTCCATATTTGGCAAAGGCGCGCAGGTGGGTAAGATAATATGTGCGCATCTGTTCCCCACCATTGTGATATACTTTGTAAACATGAGTGACTGCGTCAGGAGAAAGCCCGTTTATTGCCGCCTGTTCCGATTCCATCGTACATGACGCGTTTCCCAGAATGCTGACGGAAAAAGGATATTTGTAAATAAGCTGTGTATTCTGGTACTGGTTCAGCATTAATGCAAGGCTGCAGCCAAGCAGGGATAGGGTGAACAGCACTGTGAGCGTGCCGAAGGTAAAGCGCATGGTCCGTATTTTGGAGGACAGCTGCCGGATGAGGAACAGATTCGTCCCATGATAGATCCGTTTTCCTCTTTTTTTCAGATAGAGCCTGAAAAGGGAGGCGAGCCCCCAGTAGAGAAGATAAATGGAGAGAATCAGAAGTACTATCATGCGTATGATATCATCATTATCCAGACTTCCGCCTTTGAAATAAAGAACCGTTCCGAAAATCACGAAGTAAGCGATTCCGGCCAGGCTTGCCGCGGCGCCCGTTATCAGGTTCCCTTCCCGGATGCATTCATTTTCCCTGCCTGCCCGGATGAGCCCGGCAATGTTCATCCTCCGGAATTTCTTCTGGTGAAAAAGGAGGGCCAGAAGGTAGCAGGAGAAAAAGCAGAGCAGAGTCATCAGAAAAGAAGGGGTGTTCCAGGAAAAATCCAGACGGTAGCTTTTCCCGATAAGGGTATAAAAACAGGCAAAGAGGAACTGGCGCAGAAAGAGTCCGATGATCGTACCAAGCAGAAAAGCCATTGCCCCAAGGGTCAGGCTTTCTCCCCAGAAGATATGGGTAATCTGTCTGCGTTTCATGCCCAGGAGCCCGGCGCGTACCAGCTCGTGAAATATATGCCCGTCCTTTAAAAAGAGGATCCTTTTGCACCAGCTGGCGGAAAAGGCGTCATGCGTGACCATCAGGATGGTGGAATCCATTTCCGTATTCAGCTTGTGGAAGGTTTCCATAAGCATCAGTGAGGATTTGGAATCCAGCGCTTCCTGTGAATATGGCGGAGCGGGCAGGCTGACAGACGGGCTGGGTGGTGTACGCCTTTTCAAAACGGATGCCCTCCTGCGCCAGTCTGTCCAGAGACGGCGTTTTCATATCCGGGACAGGGCTTTTGGACTTTTACATCAGTAATGAATGTGATATAATGTGCAAAGAGCGGGCCTGCGGAGTGCGGGCGGACACAGGATGAAGCGGGCCGGACCGTGGAAGGAAGGGCAGAAAGAGCAGTTATTATGGAAACAATTTATGCGGTAATCAATGGGGATGATACGGATGGGGAGAAAATACGGCAGGCGGGAGAAATCCTGAAGGCAGGCGGGCTGGTGGCGTTCCCTACCGAAACGGTTTACGGGCTTGGCGGTGACGCCCTCAATCCGGATTCCTCAAGAAAAATATATGCGGCCAAAGGACGGCCTTCGGATAATCCTCTTATTGTGCATATCTGCAGATGGGAGGATATTTACCGGATTGCGGACCCTGTGCCTGAGGCGACGCAGCGGCTGTGCGAGGCATTTTGGCCGGGGCCGCTTACCATGATTCTTCCCAAAAAGGATACGGTGCCGGATGAGACGACGGGCGGGCTGGATACGGTGGCGGTGAGGTTCCCGTCACATCCGGTGGCGCAGCGGCTGATCGATGCCGCCGGCGGTTTCGTGGCGGCACCCAGCGCCAATGCGTCAGGGAAACCCAGTCCTACGATGGCGGAATATGTGGCGGAGGACATGAACGGCAGAATAGAGATGATTCTGGACGGTGGTGCCGTGGGGATCGGACTGGAATCTACGATCGTGGATCTCACCGGCGGAGAGCCTACGGTTTTGCGGCCGGGTTATGTGACGCAGGAAATGCTGGAAAAAGTGCTGGGAGATGTGGCTGTGGATCGTACCATTCTGGACGGGACAACGGCGGAACGGCCGAAGGCGCCCGGAATGAAATACAGGCATTATGCGCCGAAGGGAGATCTCGCCATTGTGGAGGGAGAACCGGAGGCTGTGACGGAATATATCAACAGGCTGTGCGCCGAGGCGGCGGCAGCAGGGAAGAAGACAGGAGTTATCGGTACCGATGAGACCTTTTCTTCCTATGCGGCCGACAGTGTGAAGACGGTGGGAAGCCGCGGGGACGAAGAGGCGATTGCCCGCAGTCTGTACCGGATTCTGAGAGAGTTTGATGATGAAGAGGTAGAGGTAATGTATTCCGAATCCTTTTCCACTTATGGGATGGGACAGGCAATTATGAACCGCCTGCTGAAGGCGGCGGGGCACAGGGTTATTACGGTATAAGCGCGCGGAATGCAACGCGCAGATGAAATCAAAGACCCCGCTGCAAGCAATGGGGTCTTTGACCCTCGCGGCAGTCGCCAAATATCCATGCAAGCATGGATACTTGGCTCGTTGCTCGCGGGAATAAAAGCCAGAGAGGCGGAAAGGTGTGCAAGGACATATGATAGTAGCATTAGGCAGTGACCACGGCGGATATGATTTGAAACAGGAGGTTATCGGCTATCTGAAGGAAAAGGAAATCGAATACAGGGATTTTGGCTGTGAAAGCAGGGAATCCTGCGATTATCCTGAGTACGGAAGAGCGGCGGCTGAGGCTGTGGCGAAGGGAGAATGTGATTTTGGAATTGTGATCTGTACCACAGGGATCGGCATTTCCATCGTTGCGAACAAGGTAAAGGGAATCCGGTGCGCGCTCTGTTCGGATACGGTTTCCGCAAGACTGACCAGGGAACATAACGATGCGAACATGCTGGCAATGGGGGCAGGCATTGTGGGCGCTAATCTGGCGCTGGGAATCGTGGATACATTTCTTAATACGCCTTTTTCCGGTGAACAGAAGCATGTACGCAGGGTAAAGGCAATAGAGTGACGGCCGGGCCGTATGACAGGCGCTGTAAATGAGATAATATGTAACAGCCGCGTCTGTGCAGATACTGAGAAGTTATATTTTGCATAAAAATACACAGGAGGACAAATATTATGTCAAAAGTAGTGATTATGGACCACCCGCTGATTCAGCACAAGATCGGATACATCAGAAGAGTTGAGACAGGCACCAAGGATTTCAGGCAGACTATCAGTGAGATTGCCATGCTCATCTGTTATGAAGCCACAAGAAGCCTGCCTCTTGCCGATGTGGAAATTACGACGCCTATCTGCGATACCACAGTGAAGGAGCTGAAGGGTAAGAAGATGGCAATCGTGCCTATTCTGCGTGCGGGGCTGGGAATGGTGGACGGTGTCCTGAACCTGATTCCGGCGGCCAAAATCGGGCACATCGGCCTGTATCGCGATCCGGAAACCCTGCAGCCGGTGGAGTATTACTGCAAGCTGCCTGCGGACTGCGCGGAGAGAGAGGTCTTTGTAGTGGATCCCATGCTGGCTACAGGAGGTTCCTCTGTGGCGGCTATCCAGATGCTGAAGGATAAGGGCTGTAAAAAAATCCATTTCATGTGCATCATCGCCGCTCCGGAAGGAATTGCGAAGATGCAGGCGGAGCATCCGGATGTGGATTTGTATGTGGGTGCGCTGGATGAGAAGCTTAATGATCACGGTTACATTGTCCCCGGGCTGGGCGATGCGGGAGACAGGATTTTCGGAACAAAATAAGAGAAAAAGAGGGAGTTACATGAAAAGAACGGACTATATTACCTGGGATGAATATTTTATGGGGGTGGCCAAGCTCTCGGGCATGCGGTCAAAGGACCCCAGCACGCAGGTGGGAGCATGTATAGTGAGCCAGGATAATAAAATCCTGTCCATGGGCTATAACGGCTTTCCGATAGGATGTTCCGATGATGAATTCCCCTGGGATAAAAACGGCGGGGAAGAGGATACGAAGTACCCTTATGTGACCCACAGTGAATTGAATGCAATACTCAATTACCGCGGGGGCAGCCTTGCCGGGGCCAAGCTTTATGTTTCTCTTTTTCCATGCAACGAATGTGCCAAGGCAATCATTCAGAGCGGTATCCGGGAAATTATTTACGAATGCGATAAATATGCGGACACCCCGGCTGTGAGGGCTTCCAAGCGGATGCTGGATGCGGCGGGCGTGACTTATCGGAAATACGAGTCCGCTGGCCGCAGTGTAACCATAGATTTATAGGCAGATACCCCGCCGCAGGCTGAAGGATAAGCATGAAATGCAGCAGGCGCGGCGTACCAAAGTCCGTGGGGAATTGACCCTCGCGGCAGTCGCCAATATGGACAGGGGAACCGGAGGTTCTCTGCAGACGTGTCCTTTTGGCTCGTTGTTCATGGGAATAAAGGAGATATTGGATGAAGGCAGCAGGGAGACGGAGGCTGGCAGCGGGATTTCTGGCAGCAGTGCTGATGCTGACGGTTCCCGCCGTCGGCGCGAACGCCACCTCGGACACAAGGGAAAAGCTGGAAAAGGCAAAACAGGAAAAGCAGGCGACGGAAAACCAGAAAAATGCCGCGGAAACGAATATTGATAATATGGAAGAGGTGCAGACCGGGCTGAAGGGTGAGCTGAATAATCTGACGGCCCAGCTGACCGAGGTGAGCAACAACCTGGAAACCATAGAAAACAATATTATGGCTAAAAATGATGAAATCGCCGCGACTCAGGAGGAACTGGAGAAGGCGAAGGAATCTGAGGCATGGCAGTATACCTGTATGAAAAAAAGGATACAGTTTATGTATGAGCAGAGCAGCCAGATGTATCTGGAAGCGCTGTTTACGTCATCCTCCTTTGCGGAGTTCCTGAATAAATCGGAATACTTTGAACAGATAGCGGCTTATGATCAGAAAATGCTGGCTAAGTATAAGGAAACAAGAAAGCAGATAGAAGAGAAAGAGGCTGAGCTTGAAGCGGAGAAGGCTGAGCTGGATGAAATGAAGGCTTCTGCAGAAGCGGAGCATGAAAAGTTCTCGGGCCTGATTAACAGGACCCAGGGGAATATATCCGCTTATTCCAGTCAGATCGCCAGCGCGGAAGCTGAGGTGGAGGCTCTGGAGGCTCAGATAGAGGAGCAGAATAAAAATATTTCGGCATTGCAGAAGCAGCTGGCCGAGGAAATCGCCAAATCCCGTCTGGCTGCAAACTCCAGCTGGCGTGATATCTCGGAGGTGTCCTTTACGGAGGATGACCGTTATCTGCTTGCCAACCTGATTTACTGTGAGGCGGGCGGCGAACCTTATGACGGACAGGTGGCTGTGGGGGCCGTGGTAATCAACCGTGTGCTCAGCTCCGTGTATCCCAGCACGCTTTCCGGGGTTATATATCAGAACCGCCAGTTTGAACCGGTATCCACCGGGCGTCTTGCACTGGCGCTGGCGGAGAACCGTGCTACGGCCAGCTGCTACCGCGCAGCCGATGAAGCTATGAGCGGCGTGACAAACGTGGGGAACTGTGTATACTTCAGGACGCCCATACCGGGCCTGGAGGGAATTAATATCGGCGGACACGTATTTTATTAATTTCATTGGTGTTAGTCCGTAAATGTGTTGGTAAGGTTATATAGTCAATATCCCAGCCGTTCTTATATCCTTATTATTGTGGTAATAGCTTGTGCCGGTTACTGCCAATACGGTTTCCGTCAACCGCCCGAT
>NZ_VUMI01000052.1 GCF_009696275.1 Eisenbergiella porci | reverse complement strand
CTTTCGTATAAGGTTGTTTTGGCGAGTGACATTATACCATAAAAGGGAGGTCAATGCTCTTTTTATTGCAAACTCCCATAAAATCAAGGTTTAACAATAAAAAACGGTAGTGAAACTTGACACTACCAATATTATAATGGAGGTACTGAAAATGAATAACGGTACAGTAAAATGGTTCAACGCAGAAAAAGGATATGGATTTATCACAAATGACGCAAACGGTGAGGATGTGTTCGTTCACTATTCTTCCATCATTTCCGAAGGCTACAAGAGCCTTAACGAAGGACAGAAGGTTACCTTCGATATGGAATCTGACCCGAAAGACAGCAGAAAACTGAGAGCAGTTAACGTCTGCGCAGCATAAGAGAAATAAGAAGTATTCTATCGTCCATTGTACCACGTTTTCTGGTCCGACCATTAGAGTATTTATATCGAGTCAAGGCAGGGAAGAAGAAATTCTTCCCTGTTTTTTTGTGGCAAAATATCCGGCTAAAATGATCTGTAATAGGTTGGATTTGCCCCATTAATTATTATTCTGTTTTCATTTAACCTTTGATACCGGTAGCAGCGATTCCCTCTACAAAATATTTCTGCATGGAGAGAAATACTATTAAAACAGGGATTAGAGATAAAACGGAAGCTGCCATTATGAGGCCATACTCAGAACCATATTGAGTAATAAACATACGGATACCTATTTGAATTGTTTTCAGTTTTGTATCACGCAGGTAAATCATAGGTGCCAGAAAGTCGTTCCATGTATTTACAAAAGTAAATATGGTCAGTGTAGCCAGTGCCGGCTTGGACAACGGTAACATTATTCTTGCATAAATTCGATATTCACTCATGCCATCGACTCGGGCTGCTTCACATAATTCATCCGGAATCCCCTGATAGAATTGTTTCATCATAAATACTCCAAATGCCGAAAATGCTTGCAGAAGGATAAGTCCTGCATGGGAGTTATCAAGTCCCATACTGCGAACCAGCATAAACTGGGGAACCATATAGACCTGCCAGGGCATAGCTATTGTGCCTATGTAACAAAGAAACAGTAAATCTCTTCCCTTAAAATTCAATTTGGCAAAAGCATATGCGGCAAAGCTGCTGGTTAAAAGTTGAAGAAGGGTAACAAAGAATGTGATTTTAACGGTGTTGATTACAAACGTGAAAAGAGGAATTTTACTCCAGATATCTATATAGTTTCTCCAACGAGGAGCTTGGGGAATCCACTGAATAGGAAATGTAAATACATCTTTATCCAGTTTTACAGAAGAGGACAACATCCAGACAAAAGGAATCAGCATTAAAAGTGACATTCCTATTAAAAGAATATATATGATTATATTAACTGCTTTAAATTTTTTCCTATGTTCCATTTCAATCTTCCTCTCAATAATCGGCATGCTTTTTTTCCCAAGTAAACTGAATGATTGTAACTGCCAAAACTATTACAAACAAAACCATGGATATACAGCTCGCATATCCATATTTACCATTAACAAATGCTGTATTATATATGTGGTATACAAGGACCAACGTGGATGTGCCCGGTCCGCCCTGCGTAAGCATATAGATTAAATCATAGACTTTAAAGCTTGCAATTGTCATCATTACCAGAACAAAAAAAGTGGTGGCTGAAAGCATCGGCCAGGTTATGTAATGGAATTTCTGCCAGCCAGTAGCTCCATCTAGGCTTGCCGACTCATATAAATCAGAAGGGATTCCTTGTAAGCCGGCTAGATAGATTACCATATAGTAGCCCATGCTTTTCCATATAGAAAACATGACCACAGTTATCATTGCCCAGTCCTTATCTGCTGCCCAGCCCGGGAGACTTTGAGGTGGGATTTTAAGAATTTGGTTCAAAATCATATTAACAGGTCCCATTTGTGGATTAAACAACATATTCCATACCACCGCGACTGCAACAAGGCTTGCAACATACGGGAAAAAGGCCAGAGTTCTGAATATATTCCTTCCCTTTAATTTCCTGTTTAGTAAAACTGCCAGTCCCAGGGAACAAACCATAGTAAGCGGAATATGCCCAAGGCAATAGGCAATTGTATTGACTAATGCCGCCTGAAACCTCGCATCTGTTCCTAAATTCAGATAGTTCTTAATTCCTACAAATTCGATAGGATGATTACCGTCCCAATTACAGAAGGAGAGTACAACAGCAAAAATGATAGGTAACATAGTAAATATGACAAAGCCTGCAAAATTGGGAAGCAAAAAGGAGTAAGCAACTATTGTCTGCCGTAGTTGTCTGCTTTTTTCCCTTTTTTTCTTAATAGATATAATATCTATTTCCTTGGTCTTGTGCATTTGCATATAATTTTTCTCCTCTTTTAAAAGATAAGGGGCTGCAGTATTGCAGCCCATCTCTTTTCTTATTAATTTTCGTTAAGTATTTTGCCTACCTCTTCATTCATTGCCTGAATACCCTCGTCTATCGTCACATTCCCTGACATGATATTGTCATGCTGCGTATTCAATGCAATATCAATTTCTCCGGTCTTTTTATTAATCGGTGCGTCCAGGTACACAGTTGCTGTTTTTAATGCTTCTTTACTATTTTCATCCTGAGGGAAGTATTCGTTACTTGTTATTACAGTTAATGCTTCCGGCAAATCCATTCCAGGCAGAAAACCTGTATTCGCCGTAATCAGGGCGCCTTCTTTTCCGGTTGCAAAAGCAACATATTTTAATGCCAGCTCTTTATTTTTGGATGCTGCATTCACACTTACAAAGCTGCCGCTTCCTACTGTCGTACCAGCTTCCACGCCTTCAGGATGAGGCAGTTTAACAATACCCCAGTTCGTACACTCAGATTCTCCAGCTTTAACTTTTCCCATCATAGTAGCTACAAACCAGGAACCAATGGGAAGCATTGCACATTGGTTATTCTGGAATACACCGCTGTAATGTGTCTGACTTGTTTTCAGGGAAGAATAATCCATACATATACCGTCTTCCTGTTCTTTCATTACCATTTCATAGAAAGGTTTCATATATTCATAGTTCCCACTTGCATAATCATGCTTTCCGTCCAGTATGGAAAAACCGGTAACGCAACCTCTCCAAACATGGTAATGTGTGCCATATACCTTGTCCTGGCCTACTTTGTCATTAGTCATTTTTCTTGCTAATGCATCATATTCTTCCATTGTAAGATCATTACTTGGATATGCTGTTCCTGCCTGATCAAAAAGGTCTTTATTGTAAAACAGAATATAGTAAGAACGAACCCAGGGTAAAGTGTACTGCTTGCCGTCAATCAATGTCTGTTCGGGGATGCCTCCGTACATGGTGGTATCAATTCCTTCTGATGCAATAAAATCATCTAAAGGTTCCAAAAAACCAGCATCCACCATTCTTACATAGCCAGGCATATCCTTTACATTGATAATATCAATATCACTGGAACCTCCGGAAAGCTGGGTAGTCAGCATGGTAGTATAATCTGCAGAGCCTAAATCCACCGGATTAATTTTAACTCCTGGATTGGCTTCCTCAAAACCTTTAACGATAGCCTGTACATCAGAAGACGACTCATAATCCCAGCAAGCAAGATTCAATACCACTTCTTCAGCATTCGTATCTTTTGTTTCAGCGCTGACGGTCTCCTGTTTACTTTTCTCCTGTGGTTCTTCCACATTGTTCTTCTGCGGTTCACTGCCGCAACCGGCTAAAAGAGTACCAGCCAGTGAAATTGTTAGAAATAACCCAAGTGCCTTTTTTGTCCATGTACTTTTCATAATTCTAATTCCTCCTATATCAATTTTTATTAACTAAACTGATTATAACAAGTACTATTCTTGTGTGGAATGCAGTAAATATAAATTATATACGTTTTTTCAGTTTGTTTTTTACTCAACATATAATATTTTTGAAATAAATACAGTATTTTTGACTGTTTTCTCAAATCATGGATTTCCTGATTTTTTTATGATATACTTATGAAAAACATAAAAAAACAAACATTTGTTCACATGACGATTATAGAGGAGTTTACCATCTATGAAACATATCAATTCGCAGTCTATACGGTATCAGATTACCAAAATAACCGTTATTTATGCGCTTGCTCTTATTATCTTGATGACGATATCTTATCGTACATTTTATGAATCCTTTTCTCAGAAAAAGATAATCAGAGCGGCCGAATTCAATTTACAGCTGATTACTGACACGGTTTCACAAAACCTGAATAACATATTCAGCTTCTCTAACTGGTGTGCAAGTAATAATTCTGTTTTTAATTATCTGACTACTCCTTCAGATGCGCCCAAACCATTGGATTCCTATGAACGCTTAAAGGAAGAATTCTACAGTACCGCATCCAGCCAATATATTGAACGTTTGGTAGTGAGTAATTACGACACAGGTTTTATGCAGATACTAACTGCAAACTGGGACGATGCCAGTATTTTTGATGCGAGTATTATTTATGATTCACTGCAGCTAAAGGATAAGATCCCTCCTAAACTGCCTGTCCTTACCGGAATTTTTCAGGATCCCCTTGTTCCCGGACATCAGATTTTCTCCGTGGTACAGAATATAACTTTGTTTAATGGAACTTCTATAGGGTGGATTTATATGGCTGTTCCGGTAAGCATAATTAATGATTCTACGGCTAATTATGAAACATCTACAGGAAACAGGCTCTTTTTTGAATTGAATGAGCAAATCTATGAAATCGCAGATCATCAAATTCTCCCTGTAGACAGGGAGTGGCGCAGTATCCGTGAATATAACAATATTGCTTATAACAGCCGGACACGAACAGAGAAGGTTTACCTGGATTCAACCAATTCCTCCAGTATCCTGATTACATATCCATCCTCTATTGAAGGACTTACCTTTTTGCAGTTGATTTCCAAAAGTGATATCGATTCTTCCGAACACTTTTATTATTTTACGCTTTTTTTGTCATTATTAATGGTAATGTTTCTTACTGCGATTATAGTTCTATATTTGAATTATCATATTGGAAAGCCTATATACAATATCCACGAAAAAATACATGCTATTTCGCAAGGTGATTTTACTTATTCACCCGAAATAGAAGGTGGAAACGAGTTAGGACAGGTAGGGCATGGCATTAATATAATGGCCCAGGATATAAAAGAGCTGATAGAACGCAAGATCGTTATGGAAAAGCAGAAACAGGATTTGGAAATACAAATTTTACATGATCAAATTAATCCCCATTTCCTGTATAATACCCTTAATTCCATACGGTTGATGGCGATTCTGCAGAATGCTACGGGGATTCCGGAAATGACCACTTCTCTGTCTCATCTATTAAAAAATATAACAAAAAACACAAAATATCTGATACCGCTTAAGGATGAGCTGGATTTGCTGAATGATTATTTTTTGATTGAAAAGTATCGGTACTCTGGTTCAATAAAACTTTTGGTACACATAGATAATCCAGAACTTTATGAATGCATGGTTCCTAAAATGATGTTGCAGCCCCTTGTAGAGAACGCTATCTTTCATGGAATTGAATCGAAGGGACAGCAAGGTATCATTAGTATAGATATTCGTAATATTAATAACAGTAGTTTTGTAATAATTATAACTGATAATGGTATAGGAATTTCAAAAGAACTTGCTGAGCAATTGCTGTATGGGGATAATGAGGCCGGTGATATAAAAAAAATCGGCATATCTAATGTAAATATGCGGATTAAGTATCATTTCGGGGAAGAATATGGTCTTCAGATTAAAAGTGAGTTGAATCAATATACTCAAATCTCAATTGCTCTGCCTTGCACAAAAGAAAGGAATGATTTCACATCATGAAATTGTTAATTGTTGATGATGAGCCCTTGGTAAGCGTAGGCATTGAGTCCATGCTTAACTGGAAGGAATATGATATCCAATTGCTGCCCCACGCTTTTAATGGGGAACAGGCTTTAAAAATGATTGAAGAATATCGGCCTGATATCGTTATAACTGATATTAAGATGCCGCTTATGTCAGGCTTGGAGCTTATCAGAGAGTGCAGAAGCCGTAATTATGAGCTGCCTATTTTCCTTTTGCTGACTGTATATGAAGATTTTGAATATGCGAAGGAAGCAATCAGCTATAATGTGCTGGATTATCTGATTAAGCTTGATTTAACACCTGATATTTTGAAGGCAGCCGTTGAAAGAGCCGTAAAATCAGTAGATAAAATAAAAAATGAAAATAATATATCGCAGTTTTCTTTAAAAGAGCAGATGCTTTCCTCTATACAAAACAAGTTTTTTATATACCTCCTTCATAATCTGTTTGAAAGTACTGAACAATTCCAACTACAATCAGAAAATTTGGGATTGCAGTTTGATTTTGGGCTGTTTTCTGTTGCTTACTGCTATACAGGAAATCGATATAATGGCGCTGCACCGCATGCTGAGGCATCTGTTACTATGTCCGTCAGTATACTTCAGATTGCTAAAGAATTGCTCAGGAAACACATTCCCTGTTACACAGTATCTATGGATTTAGAATATTTCTGTATTATTTTCTGCTGGAAAACAAAAGATATTCAGGAGTTTCTCCTTACGATAAGGGAAGCCATGGAGAATATGTGTGAAATGATTTATTCTTATTTCCATGCAGATGTTAAATGTACTCTTGGGGAGACTGTGAACTCCGCATCTTCCATATCCGCGTCTTATCAAACGGCACGCCTTCTTATGTCTTCGTCAGATAGCCGTGAGCATATTGTTTTTTATAATCCTGATTCTCCTAAATTGTTGATTCAGAATACATTTAATATCAGTATTTTTCGCAAAGAATTTTCTCTGGCTTTTGAGGAATTTAATATTGTAAAGATTAACAGCCTTTTCCATGATATTATTGTTCTTTTTCAAAACAAACCACAGAAGCTTCTTCAGGCAACAGATATATCCTGCAATATTTTACACCTATGCATATCTCTGCTTCCTTCCGGAGAAGAAATTGTAATGGATATTTTTTCAGATGAGCCGGAAAATTATCTGACTATACACAGTCTTACTTCAGTAATGCAGGTTATTAATTATCTGAACAAGCTTAACAAGGGGCTGTGCCAATATATTGAACGTGAACAAAAACATCTGACAAATCATATTGTGGCTAATATCCGAAAATATATCTGTTCCCATGTGTGCGAGCGGATTACGCAGCGGGAAGTAGCTGCAATATTCGGCATTACATCCAATTATCTTAGTATTCTTTTTAGAAAGTATAACGATACCTGTTTTAATGATTATGTGAATCAAGTAAAAATAGAAAAAGCCAAAGAATTACTGAGGACTGAAAATTTGAAGGTTTATGAAGTTGCAGAAATTCTTAATTTCAGCAGTGAATTTTATTTTAGTAAGGTATTCAAAAATATAGCAGGATGTTCTCCCAGTTCTTACTTGCAAAAGCATTCTTCTTCACCTTAATTGAAAAGGAGGAACCCCTTTTGGAGGTTTCCTCCTTTATCCAGCTGTTGTGTGTCATTGAAACAGACTGCCCCAATCCTCTGTCATTTTATCTTCCCTGACGAAAACCGGGATTTCATCTATATTTGCGGAAATGGTAAGCCAGACCCCTCCATTTATCATCCTTTTGTCCAGCAGACTGTACCAAGCGGAGCCTAAAGGCAAATAAACATCTTTTTCAAAAGTATTCTCATAAAGGATAGGAGCCACCAAAAGCGTATCTCCAAGCATATATTGTTCCTGCAGACTCCAACAATTTTTATCATATGGAAATTCATAAAACATAGGACGCATTATCGGGGCTCCCTCTATATGTGCCTCTTTCATTAATTTTCTAAGATAAGGACGCAGTTTTTCCCTTATCCGGATATACTTAGTCATGACTTCGTATGCATCCTCGCCAAAACTCCATATTTCGTTTTCGCCTCCTGTGAACATAGCTTCATTTCCATTTTTATGATACAGCTTACGGGATGGAATTCTATCGCCATGAAGACGCATGACAGGACAAAAGGTTCCCCATTCAAACCATCGGAGCAATAGTTTTCTGAAGCCTTCATTGTTAGGATCCCCTCCGGTAAAACCACCGATGTCAGTTGTCCACCATGGAATGCCGCAAACCGCCATACTAAGCCCGGCACAAAGTTGTTTCCGCAGATCCTCGTAGGTACTCTGTATATCGCCAGACCATATTAATGCGCCATACCTCTGACTTCCGGCCCAGCCGCATCGTACCAGATTCACAATGGCATCCATGCCCACTTGCTGCATTCCTTCATAAAAAATCCGGGCATACATTTGGGGAAATAAATTTCCTATCTGCAGATTACTTCCCATGTATAGTCTGTAGTTATCAAAATCAAGAGCAGAATAATTAGGCTCCGCATCATCCAGCCAGAACAAATGAATGCCCATATCATAATAATTTTTTTTGCATTTTTCCCATACGAATTCTCTTGTTTCTTTATTAGTGGGATCCAAAATCGAACTATTTCCACCAAATAATTTGGTTATATCCACTCCTCTTTCAGGCTTAATTAATAATCCCTTTTCCTGCATTTCTTCTCTGTTTTCACTGTCCTGAGCTACCTCAGGCCATACAGAAACCATCAATTGTATCCCTAATTCCTTCAGCCTCTGAACCATTTGTTCCGGCTCCGGGAAGAATTCTCTGTCAAACTTAAAATCTCCTAGTTTTGTCCAATGAAAAAAATCACAAACAATTACATCTAGGGGAATTCCTCTTTTATGATATTCCTCAGCAATTTGCAAAAGTTCTTTCTGATTCCAGTAGCGAAGCTTACTTTGCCAGAAACCGAGTCCGTATTCTGGCATTTCAGGAACTTTTCCTGTAGCATTTGCATAGGATTTAAGGATCTCTGCCGGCTCATCCCCTGCAGTAATCCAATAATCCATCTGCCTGGCCGCTTCACTATACCATTGCGTTATATTTTTTCCAAAGACTGCTTTTCCAATTGCCGGATTATGCCATAAAAACCCATAACCTCTGTCTGACAATACAAAAGGGATGCTAACCTGAGAATTTCTATGAGCCAGTTCAGCAATACTGCCTTTCCAGTCCAGAACAGTCTGCTGATATTGTCCCATGCCATATAGCTTTTCTTCCGGATCAGAAGCAAAGCTTACTGTAAGCGAAAAATCTCCTCCTATCCGTGGTTTAAACTCCCTTGATTTCAGGCGAAGTGCGCCACCATCTCCATATTCTTTTAACAATAATTTCCCATTAGAATGGAAGACAGATAATAAGCAATCCTTTTTTCCGGGAATATACTCTAAAAGTGCCCGAATTTTACCATTTATAATTTCGCCTTTATCTTCTTGGACGGTTATTATACATTTCGTCGGTTCTGGTTCCAGCAAAGCATAATCTGTATTTATTATTTCTCCCTGCATAACAGCTCGGATCCGAAGGCTGTTTTTCCCCCAGGCGACAATTTCAAGAATTTCACCATTATAACGATATCCCAAAGCCTGTTCTTTCTGATAAATCATTTTTCTCCTATCTGCCCATTGAATCTTGCAAAGAAATCGACTTGTACCGGAAAATAGAATCCTTGCATGTATTTATTATTACGGGCTATCTGATATCAGCATAAATAAATCTGGGACAATACGGAATAGACACAATATAAATAACATTCATTTTTTTTGAATTAATATAAAATATATTTTGTAAAAGCAAGGGATGTTTCATTTAAAACAGGAAACCGCCCCCCTCACCTATGGACAGGACAGCCCTTCTGTGCACACTCTCTGAAACTGAGGGGCGTTGACTGGGGGGGACGGGGAGATTATAATGGGAGGGAATGGATGGCTTGGGATGAAGGATATGGGAATTACGGATTTTAAGGAGAAGGCTTCTCATGGGGATGTGTTGATGCCGATTCAACGGTATCGGTGTATCGTGCCGTTTTCTTATCAGGATTTGTCGCTGCATTGGCATGATGAGGCGGAGGTGGCGTGGATCGCGGATGGGGAGATTGATTATGATATTAATTTTGAGACCTTCCGGGTGGTGAAGGGGGATATTTTGCTGATTTCCCCGCATACGCTGCATTCGGCGCATGCGCTCAGGGAGAAGGAGATGATTTCGGAGAGTCTGGTTTTTCATTTGGACATGCTGGGATATCAGACGCCGGATGCGTGTACGATTAAGTATATCAGTCCGCTGCAGAAGGGGAAGTATCGGTTCGTTCCGGTGATCCGGGAGGGAGAGCCGGGGCATGAGGCGCTGCTTGGCTGCATAAAGGAGATGCTGACGTGTCTGGAGGATAAGAATTATACGCGTTTTGCAGGCTGTCAGGAGGACGGCGGGGAAGTGAGAAGGCGGGAGGGGATCGAGCTTTTTATGAAGGAGCAGTTGTTTCGGTTTTTCCGGCTTTTGTATCAGTATGGTTATGTGGTGAAGAATGAAAGCTCGGCCAGTGATTCGGAGCTGGAGCGGAAGCTTAAGGCTGTGTTGGGATTTATTCAGGAGCATTATACGGAGACGCTGACCATTGAAGAGCTGGCGGGGGTGTGCCATTTCAGCCAGGCTCATTTCATGAGCTTTTTTAAGCGGTTTGCAGGGATGACTTGTGTGGAGTATATCAATCATTACCGTCTGTCACGCGCGGCGGCGGCGCTGGCGCAGTCGGACCAGCCTGTGATGGAGGCAGCGCTGGAAAACGGGTTCCATAATATTTCTTATTTTAATAAGCTGTTCCGGAAGGAGTTCGGCATGACGCCGAAGGAATACAGAAGGGCGGCTGGAAAGCCGGAAAAGCAATAAGCCGGAAAAGCGATAAAGCGGAAAAAATAAATCAGCAAAATAGTAAGGCTGAAAACATAAAACCGGAAAACATTAAACGACATAGATTTATACAAATAAACGTGATAAAATAAAAGAACGTGAACTTTTGACAAGATATGTGATAGTATGTAATGGAGAGCAGGCTGTTTGTGGAAATGATGCGTAATGAGATTAAAAGCAGCCCGGATCCGGACAGTATCTGGGATTTCCTGAAGGGGATTGATTCCACTATGCTGGAAATTGAAGGGGATACCTTTGACGGACTGTATATGTATTATCAGGGACGCTATCTTTACAGCTGGGATACGCCGTATTCCCAGTATGAGGAGACGGGGTATGTGGCTACGGAGCGCCCATGGTATAAGGACGCGGCGGCAGGGCAAGGGGAAATTGTGTTTACGCCGCCCTATATGAGCTATGCCAATCATTATATACTGACTACGCTGTCACAGCTTCAGCCGGACGGCGAGACTGTTTTTGCATATGATATTAAGATGGGAGACATTCAGCGCCTGGTATCCTCCATGGAGGGATACAAGAAGGAAGAAGTCCTGATTTATGATAAAAACGGAACGGTAATCGGCAGTACGAGGGAGGATTATTTGGGAGGCAGCCTGCTGGTGCCCATGGAAGAAGTCAGCGGCGCGGTGGAAGCGGCCAGGGCGGAGCTTGAGGCGGCGGATCCGGCCGATGGGGAACAGTATTCCAAGGCGGAGGAGCAGCTTGAGGCGGCGGAGGCCTTCTGCAGCTTCCGTCAGGGCTTTCAGCCTGAATTCGACAGGCTGGCGGCAGCGGAATCAGAATCGATCTGTGTCCCTCTGAACGGAGGCAGGTATTACGGACTGCTGCTGGGAGCGGGAGATTATCATTTCCTGGTGCTGGTTCCTGTGCTGTCCATGCTGGCGGCTACGCTGGGATCCTGGCTTGTTCCCCTTCTTCTGGTGGAGCTGCTGTTGATTTATGTATTCAGCCGTATCAGCAGGGAAATGAAGAACCGTGAGCTGAAGAGTGCATATATTGAGCTCGGTCAGACACAGAAACGCCTGGAGCTTGCCTTGAGCGCAGCGCAGAAGGCCGCGGCCATTGATGACCTTACGGGACTAATGAATTTCAAATCCTTCCGTTCCCAGACGGAAAGCTATCTGGCACAGATGGAGGATGAGGAACGGGGAATCCTGATTATGATAGACGGTGATCATTTTAAGCATATCAATGATGAATATGGCCATAGTATGGGGGATGAGGTGATCAAGCTCACAGCCCAGATGATCATCGGCCATATCCGTACCGTCGATCTTGCTTCCCGTCTGCATGGCGATGAATTTGCGATTTTTGTATCCAATACCGCTGATTATGGGGGTGCCAGAGGAATTATCGGGGATATTAACCATTCTATTGCCAAAGAGGCAAAGAAGCGGAATATGCCTTCCATTACGATTTCAGCGGGCGCGGTGGTTGCAAAAAGGGGCGACTCTTATGCGGCGCTGGCCAAAGCCGCGGATACTGCACTGTACAATGCCAAGGAGACCCATAACGGAGGCTTTGCCCATGATGCCTGAAAACAGAAACGGCTGCCGGGGATTAGGTGATATGTGACCCGCATGGCATTGCAGGCGTATATTTATAAGTCAAATTCAGGCGTATGTTTATGTATTAATTTCATGCGTATATTTATGTATCAAACCATTGCGGTGGGATATTTTTTCTGATAAGATAAGGTGTCCGTTACGAGACTATAAATTTTTCTGTTTCTGATTCCAAACAGTGAGATTTATGGTCTTTTTTTTCTGCGGCGCAGACTGAAGGAATTGTGCTGCCCGCAACAGTAAAT
Organism: Eisenbergiella porci; assembly: GCF_009696275.1. Classification (GTDB taxonomy): domain Bacteria; phylum Bacillota; class Clostridia; order Lachnospirales; family Lachnospiraceae; genus Eisenbergiella; species Eisenbergiella porci. The sequence continues at coordinate 25,354 of NZ_VUMI01000052.1, read as the reverse complement.
GATAAAAGACAGATGCGGCCTCAAAAACGCGGCTGCGGAAGGAGTATGTTAATTAATGAATCAGGATTTTATGAAAACAAAACCTATTTTTCCGTTGGTATTGTCCATGTCCCTGCCGATGATGCTGTCCATGCTGATCAATTCCCTTTATAATATTATTGACAGTATGTTTGTGGCCAGGATCGGGGAGGATGCGCTGACGGCGGTTTCTCTTGTTTATCCGCTTCAGACGCTGGTGGTGTCCATCAGCGTAGGGTTCGGCGTGGGTATCAATGCGGCGGTAGCTTTTTTCATGGGAGCGGGAGAAAAGGAGAGCGCCGACAGGTCGGCGGCACAGGGGCTGCTCCTCAGCCTACTGCACGGCGCCCTGCTGTCTGTGGGAGGATTTTTGTGCATTCCGTATTTTCTTCCCCTGTTTACTTCAGATGCCAGAATCCTGGATTGGGGAACGGAGTATGCTTATATTGTCCTCAGCTTTTCCATGGTGGTTACCGTTCAGATAGCTTTTGAAAAAATATATCAGGCGGTGGGGAATATGATGGTTCCCATGGTTTGTATGGCTGCCGGCTGTATTACCAATATTATTTTGGATCCGGTTTTTATTTTCGGGCTGGGGCCTGTTCCGCGCATGGAGGTAAAGGGGGCGGCCATAGCTACTGTGATCGGCCAGGTGGTAACCCTGATTCTATATCTGATCTGGTATTTCAGCAAGGACATGGGGCTGTCTCTGGGCCGGCGGAATATGAAGCTTTCGGGAGAAATTTGTGCAAAGCTGTATACGGTAGGCGTGCCCTGTTCCCTGACTATGGGGCTTCCGTCACTGCTGATAACCATACTGAACGGTTTTGCGGCGGCCTTTTCCCCGGTATATATTTTGATTCTGGGCGTTTACTTTAAGCTTCAGTCCTTTATTTATCTGCCTGCCAATGGGATTGTCCAGGGAATGCGCCCGATACTCAGCTATAATTACGGCGCCGGAGAAAAGAGGAGGATGAATCGGATCATACAGATATGCAGTGTGATGATTCTGGTGATCATGGCGGCCGGGATGCTGCTGTTCCTCCTGGTTCCGGGAATCATCATGAAGCTGTTTACAGCGGATGCTGTTACCATACGGGAAGGCTCTGCCGCTTTACGGATTATCAGCCTGGGCTTTGTGGTATCCGGTGTGAGCGTGATTTGCTCCGGCGCGCTGGAGGCTCTGGGAAAAGGCTTTGCCTCCTTCCTTATCTCCCTGCTGCGCTACCTGGCCCTGATCGTGCCCGCGGCCTGGCTGGGCATCCGAATCGCCGGGGTCACAGGCATCTGGACCGCTTTCCCGGTGGCCGAGTTTATCACCGCAATTGCGGCGGCTGTGATTTTTGCTGTAATTTATAAGAAAAATGTGAGTTCCATTCCCTCTTAATAATCGCCGGCAATATCTAAGGAGAGCAACGAATGAAAAGTACACAGTCCGCACTGAAAAACAGAGGAATGGCTTCACCGGAGGAGCTTGCCGCCTGCGCGGATCTGCCGTGGGATCAGCTTGTGGGGGAGCTGCACAGCGCAGACCCCTGCCGCCGGACCGCCGCCGCCCGCTGTATGGATCTAAGGAGTAAGTCTGCCGAGTCTGCCGCCGATCTGCTGCTGGAACAGCTTTCACAGGAAAAATGCCTGTATACAAGGCTTGCCATCTGTGAAGCCCTGGAAAAGGGTACGGCAGAAACTGCGAAAATAATGCTTCCCTGGCTTGGCAGGATCGGAAATAACCAATATAAGGCCCTGCCGTATAAGGTGTCCGCTAAAAAATCCTTTCCCCTTCCCCGTGATCTGATTGCCCGTTCCCTTGCAAGAATGGATGCGGCGGTTTTCCCCCTCCTTCTGCAGCTGTTTAATACAGGCAGTGAACAGCAGATATCGGAAGCGCTTGACGCGGCGGGCTTCCTGGCTTTTTACCATCCAGCCCTGGCGACCCGTGAAAATGCAAAACAGATTCTCCGTCTCCTGCATTCCCACAGCGGCAGTGAAATCATTGAATGGAAGGTTCTGCTCTGTCTTTCCGCCTTCCCTGTGCCGGAGGCCGTGCAGGTCCTTGAGGGATATGCGGGAAGAGACGACATTTTTGGAAAAGAGGCGGAACGCTCCCTGCGTCTGATAAAAAACAGAGCGTTTACTCAGCGCTGACAGGAAAAGAAAGCGCCTCCCAATGGGCGGTAAGCCATAATATCTGATCCCTGAACTCCACCGCCTTTCCGGTCAGGGATGGGGTAAAGCAATCAGGCTGTATCCACCACGGAACCTCAATGCACCAGGAAATGCGCAGGGCATCCCCGATATCTGCCATGGAAAGGGGCATATGCAGTGCATATCCAGCCACAAAGGCACGGATTTTCTCATAATTCAGCTGTTCCCCCTCCAATGCGAAGGACAGGATTGCCCTGCCCACATCATGCCAGAGATAGCTGTAACAGTTCCTGTCAAAGTCAATGATCGCCTCCACGCCCATTTCATGAAACAAAATATTGTCCGGCGTAAAATCCTCATGTGCAATCCCTCTGGGCAGCCTGTCAAAAATATCCGGCGGAAGCAGCTTTACAATGGCTTCGCACGATAGCAGCGCCCTGCGGTAGGCCGCCGGCATATCACAGGTAAGCTGCCTGGTTTGCCTGCGCAGGGTCTGGCATAGCGAATCCATGGTATAACCGCCGAACGCGGGAAAGCTCTTTTCAACGCTCCCGGTGAGCCTGGAAAAAGCCTTATGCAGGTACCCACAGGCGCTTCCGAGGCTTTTCATCTGCGCGGTGTTGATTGTCTGCGCATTCTCGTTTTTCCCCTGGCAAAAAGACATCACCATATAAGCTGTGCCGTCGTCCAGGAACCGTATGATTTTCTGCCCACACTGGTATACATGGGGGCAGGCCACGCCGTACGCCTCCAGCATTGCCTGCCGTTGCAGCGCGGACTCAATCCTGTTTAATTTCTCCCTGCTGAACCGTTCCCTGCTGTATTTTTTTACCAGAAGCTCACGGTCTCCGGCTGACGCCTTCCATAATTGGTTCAGCCAGCCTCCGTTAACTGTGGTAATATTAGATATAGCCATGCCAAAGCCTGCTTTGATGTCGGCAATAATTTTCTCGTCCATACAGAACCGTATCCTCCCCTGAAGTAATTACGCTGCTTTCAGCGTACCACAAATCATACCGCCTTTCCACTTCAACCGGCGCTAAAAACGGTTAATGGAACGGACAGACAGGAGAAAAAAATGATTGTGCCAATGACAGAAGAATATGCCGTCCGCTATCTGGACTGGAGTTACCCGGAGCCCTATGAATTTTACAATATTCCAAGGGCGCATTACGATGAATGCCTGGAGGAAGTCATGGAAAACCTTCCTTACTGGTTCGCAGTAATTGATGAAAACGACCGATTGCTCGGCTTCTATGAATTTTCCTTCCATGAAGAAAATGAAGAAAAGGTCATGGAAATCGGCCTTGGCTTATGCCCTGAGGAAACCGGAAAAGGAAAGGGGCTGGAATTCGTAAAACAGGCAATTGCCCATGGCCGCCGTCATTTCTGTTTTCCTGACGGCCCGGTGGTATTGCGTGTCTTGGATTCCAATCAACGCGCAATAAAGACCTATGAACGGGCCGGATTTAAGGTTTATGGAGAACAGAAGGCCAGTTCTTTTGGGAAGCCGGTTACTTTTCTGTGTATGAAAAACTCCGGTTTGTAAAAAATATTATGCGATAGCCTGAATTAAAATATGTTCTGCACCGTCTTCGCTGATCTGCTTAATTTCTCAATTTTCATTCATAAAATCAAAAATCCCTGGCAAAACTAAAATCAATAGCAAATGATACAATCCGAGGCACCGCACCCACAGCCGTCCATTCCGCCGGCTCCCGGCGCGGTGCCCTGGTCCTGTAATCCTTCCCTGCCATAATCATGCCCATCTTAATTTAACCCTCCCTAATGAAAGGAGCCGATCCATGAAAATGACCTTCCGATGGTATGGGGATAACGATCCGGTAACCCTGGGGCAAATCAGACAGATCCCAGGCGTCACCGGCATTGTATCAGCCATATATAACATTCCTGTAGGTAAAGTCTGGCCCGTTGAGGCCATCAGGGAACTGAAAGAAAAAGTCAGCCGTTCCGGCCTTGCGCTGGAAGTGATTGAAAGCGTTCCGGTGCATGAGGACATCAAGCTGCGCCGGGGAAAATACCAGGAATATATAGAGAATTATAAGGAAAATATCCGCAGGCTGGCAGCAGAGGGAATCCGATGCATCTGCTATAATTTCATGCCGGTTTTTGACTGGACGAGATCCCGCCTGGATCAGCCGCTGCCGGACGGCTCCAATGCCCTTGTTTACTATAAAGAGGATGTGGACAGGATGGATCCGGCAAAGATGTCCCTGCCCGGCTGGGATGCTTCCTATTTTCCGGAAGAGATCGAAGAGCTGATCCGGGAATATCAGCTTCAGGGCATTGAAGGCCTTTGGGAAAATCTGAAGTATTTTATCCAGGAAATTATTCCGGTCGCCATAGAATGCAATGTGAATATGGGCCTTCACCCGGATGATCCGCCGTGGCCGATTTTCGGAATTCCCAGAATTATCACGGACGAGGCTGCCATTGACCGTTTCCTTTCGCTTTATGATGATCCCCACCATGGCCTCAGCCTTTGCAGCGGCAGCCTGGGTTGCGCCGCCTGCAACGATATCCCGCATCTGGTTCGCAAATACGGAAAGATGGGAAGAATACATTTTGCCCATATGAGGAATGTCAAAATACTGGAGGACGGCTCCTTTGAAGAAAGCGCCCATCCTTCCTTCTGCGGCTCCCTGGATATGGTGGAAATCATGAAGGCCTATTATGAAACCGGATTTGAGGGCTATATGAGGCCGGATCACGGAAGAATGATCTGGGGTGAAACCGGAAAACCCGGCTATGGCCTTTATGACAGAGCACTGGGCGCCGTATATCTCATGGGAATCTGGGAAACGTTAGAAAAGGAATGGAAAAAACGATGAATGATAAAACAGAACAAAACGCCGGGAATATAAGGCCCTTCGGCATGCGGGATAAAATAGGCTACATGTTCGGAGACTTTGGAAACGATTTTACGTTTATATTTGCCAGCTCTTTTCTCATGGTATTTTATACAAAGGTATTGGGAATCAGCGGCCTTGCCGTGGGTACCCTTTTTCTGGTGGCAAGATGCGTGGATGCGGTGACGGATATCACCATGGGCCGCATTGTGGATATGAGCCGTACCGGCCGGGATGGGAAATTTAAGCCCTGGCTGCGCAGGATGAGCGCGCCGGTGGCGCTGGCAAGCTTCCTTATGTACCAGTCCGGCCTTGCAGGCGCCTCCATGCCGGTAAAAATGATTTATATGTACGTAACCTATCTTTTGTGGGGAAGCATTTTTTATACGTCGATAAACATTCCCTACGGCTCCATGGCGTCCGCTGTCACCTCAGATCCGGATCAGCGAACCTCGCTGTCCACGTTCCGCGGTATCGGCGCGACGCTGGCAGGCCTGGTCATCGGGGTGGGTGCGCCTCTTCTTATCTATACGACGGATGCTGCGGGAAATCAGATCGTAAGCGGTCCGCGTTTTACAGCAGTGGCAGGCCTGTTTTCCCTGCTTGCCATTGTCTGCTATTTTATCTGCTACCGCTGCACTACGGAGCGGGTGCGTATGGACAGGATGGGGAACCGGGAAAATGCAACGCTGGCAAGAACCTTCCGTACTGTTTTTTCCAGCAGGGCCCTTCTGGCGATTATCGGGGCAGCCATCGGCCTTCTTCTGAGCCAGCTTTTAATCCAGTCCATGAACCAGTATCTGTATCTGGATTATTTCCGGAATACCAAAGTGCTTTCCGCGTTCAGCCTGGTTTCCACCGTGGTGTCGCTGGCCATTGCAGGCGTTACCGTCCCCCTTTCCAAACGCTTCGGGAAAAAAGAAGTGGCTGCGGCGGCCACCTGTTTTTCCGGCGTGGCCTACCTGATTCTGTATTTCATGCACATTACCAGCGCATGGCTGTATATGATTCTCTCTGTCATCGGATTTCTGGGAGTGAACCTGTTCAATATGGTGATTTGGGCGAATATTACGGATGTGATTGATGATCATGAGGTAAGGACCGGAAGCAGGGATGACGGTACGGTGTATTCCGTCTATTCCTTTGCCCGTAAAATAGGACAGGCGCTGGCCGGAGGGCTGGGCGGCGCTGCGCTGCAGGCCATCGGCTACGATGAGCTGGCTACGGTGCAGAACGCCAGGGTGGTGGAAGGCATTTATGCCACAGTCAACCTGATCCCCGCAGTCTGTTTCCTGGGCGTGGCCGCCATTCTTGCCTTTGCCTATCCATTGAGCAGAAAAAAGGTGGAGGAAAATGCCGCCATATTAAAAAAGAAAAGAGAAATGGAACAGCGCTCCTGAAAGGGGCGCTGTCTTTCAGATCCATCCCCCGTCAATGGTGATGATTTGCCCGGTCATATAAGCGGGCGCCGTTATAAGCTGGCCCGCCAGGGCGGCCACCTCCTCCGGCCTTCCGATTCTGTCTGCCGGAATTTCTTCGATGAGAGAGGCCATTTCTTCAGGGGAAAAGCAGCGGTTCATATCGGTATCGATTACCCCGCAGGCAATGGCATTGACCTGAATATTGCTGGGAGCAAGTTCTTTTGCCAGCGCCTTTGTAAGACTGTTGACCCCACCCTTTGAAGCGGAATAGGCAGCTTCCATGGAAGCGCCCGCCTGCCCCCATACCGATGAAATATTGATGATTCGTCCCTGCTTGGCGTGCACCATCAGCGGAATTGCCCTTCGGCAGGTATAAAAACAGCTGTCAAGATTGGTTGACATAACACGTCTCCATTGGGAAACGGACATATCGGAAAGAAGTCCGATGTGAGAGATGCCCGCATTATTAATCAGTACATCCAGGCGGTTCATTCCGTCAAATAACCGATCCACAGCCTCCGGATCGCCCATATCGCCCTGGAAAATGTGACAGGAAACGCCGTATTTTTTTTCCAGGCCTCCGGCAAGCTCCTTCAACTGATCCAGTGAATTCAGGCAGGTCAGCGTAAGATCAAAGCCCTGCCTGGCCAGCTCTTTGGCTATAGCTTCCCCGATCCCGCGGGAGGCTCCGGTAATTAATGCTTTCTTTCTCATGGGGTTCTCCTTTTATGAACTTGGTGTCTTCCTATTGTAACATATCCTGAGGAAGGTTGAAAGCTGCGGCCGAAACCGGTATAATGGAAACAACGGCTGGATAAGCTTACAATAAAGAATGGTAAAGGGGTAGTGATTATGCATGATTTGATAATTATCGGTTCCGGTCCTGCGGGGCTGAGTGCTGCGGTATACGGAAGAAGAGCCGGATTTTCCACGTTGGTAATAGAGAAAAATCCCATGAGCGGAGGTCAGGTGCTCAACACCTATGAGGTGGACAATTATCTGGGGCTGCCCGGAATCAACGGTTTTGACATGGGGATGAAGTTCAGGGAGCATGCGGAAAAAATGCAGGCGGAATTCATGGAAGCGGATGTGCTTGGCGTGGAGGATTCCGAGGATTGCAAGCTGGTGAAAACAGCGGAAGGGGATTATGAGGCCAGGGCGGTTATCATAGCCTCCGGCGCTTCCCACAGCCATCTGGGCGTGCCCGGAGAAGAGGAACTGAGCGGAATGGGCGTTTCCTACTGCGCCACCTGTGACGGCGCTTTTTTCCGGGGTAAGACGGTAGCGGTGATAGGCGGCGGAGACGTGGCGGTTGAGGATGCCATTTTCCTGGCCAGAGCCTGTGAAAAGGTATATCTGATTCACCGCAGGGACAGTCTCAGGGCGGCACAGTCGCTGCAGAATACCATGCTGGCGCTGCCCAATGTGGAGGTTTGCTGGGACAGTGTAGTGGAAAGCATCAACGGCGACGGCCAGGTAAGCTCTCTTACCATGCTGCATAAACCGAGCGGAGAGCGGCGGGAACTTCCTCTTCAGGGCGTTTTTATCGCAGTTGGCATTAAACCCAATTCCGAAAGCTTTATCTCCAACATTGCATCAGATGAAAAAGGCTACCTTATCGCGGGCGAGGACTGCGCAACCAGTATGCCCGGCGTATTTGCCGCAGGCGATATCCGTACTAAGAAGCTGCGCCAGATTGTAACCGCCGTGGCGGACGGGGCCAATGCGGTGGAGGGCGTACAGGAATATTTCCTGCAGTAATATTTCCTGCAGAATTGTTGCAATATAAATATTGTAATTGGTAACTGTTCAGTACCCCTCACAGTTACTGCTAAAATCCATCCTAAATCGCCTTTGGCGATGGATTTTAGCACTCCTGAATCACTTTCTTACGGTCAGCGCAAAGCGCTGGCCTGCGCAGATAAATGCGCTGACCTGCTGAACAGTTACTGTAATTGTTCAGTACGGCGTATCTTCTTGAATGGCTCTTCTATTCAAGAAGCATCGGATGTTCATCCGATGTAAATATTAAATATTACGTAACAACTTTTATTGTTAATTATTGCCAGTATGTAATATAAAATCTGTAAAATTCAAAAAATGTTCACAATTTGGAAAGGAAGGCCGAGTGCCTTCCTTTCCTTGATTTTATGTGGTTTCGCAGGCTTTTTCTCTTTAGAATCGATTTTTGTGTAAAGGTTGACAAAAAATGGCGGCGGTGGTATAGTTAACAACAGATGTAATAATTTCGTAACAAATGTAACAGTTCAAATGATTTTTTTGGAGGAACTCATGAAATATACACGCGTGAAAGCTGTAACATGTGCAATCACTGCTTCCGCAGTAATATTTGGTACAGCTGCTATGCAGGCAAGTGCAACCGGTGTATCTTATGAACTTCCGGCAGCAGGCATCGGCCTGACGCTGGATGAAGGCAGTTCCCTCACAAGTGTACAGGAAGAAGCAGACCAGAGCGAAAAGGCTGCACAGACTGTCCAGACCGCACAGGAATCCTCAGAGGTAACATCTGTGGATATCGAAACCGGAATGACAGGAGCAGGAGAATCATACATTGACGCACAGGTTGATTCCCATATCCGGGAACAGCAGACAGAGGCGGCGATTACCAATGGTATTGGCGTGGCAAGCGTACTGGATGTGGTGGAAGCTCCTGAAGCCGAAGCATCTGTGTCAGACGTGGTTCTGACAATCGGCGAGGATGCGGTTCTGAGCGGACAGGCTACCGTGCAGGGAGAAACTCTTGCACAGTCGAAGACAATTGTTGAACCTGTAGACCTGAAGGAAACACAGACTGCCAAATCAGAGACAACCCAGACACCTGAACAGGAGCAATCCTCACAGGCAGATAATAATAGCCAGGAAAAAGAATCCGAACCGGAAAAGGAAGAAAGCAGGGAATATGAATCCCAGACCGAAACCTCTTCCGAAGAAGAGTCAAAGAAGAAAACCGAATCCTCTGCTCAGACCGAATCTTCATCAGAAGCTTCCTCTGAGACAACAACGGAATCTTCTTCTGAAACAACTACAGAGACTACGACGGAAAAAACCACTGAGACCACGACCGAAACAAGCAGTGAGACAACAACAGAAACTACAACAAGGACAAGCACGGAGACAACAACGGAAACTGCTTCCCAGGCACCTTCGGAAACAGCAACGGAGTCTGCAGCAACAGAAACTTCTTCTGAAGCTTCCGCAGAAGCCGCTCCGGCAGCAGAGACAAAATCCGCGGCAGCAGCCGTTTCATCACACGGTGAATCAGTTGCGGATTTCGCAGTGCAGTTTGTCGGCAACCCTTATGTATATGGCGGGACAAGCCTTACAAACGGTGCGGACTGCTCCGGTTTTGTAATGAGCGTATATAAGAACTTCGGTGTTTCCCTTCCTCATTCCTCATCTGCAGACAGAAATGTAGGCACGGATGTAGGCGGACTGGAAAATGCACAGCCCGGAGATATCGTATGCTATACCGGCCATGTGGGAATTTACATCGGCGACGGACAGATCGTACATGCCAGCACGGCAAGTACTGGAATCAAGATTTCTGAGGCTGATTACAGAACTCCTGTGGCAGTAAGAAGAGTTCTTCCCTGAGAAATAAATAATAATGAAAAGTAACAGAGGATATGTTCTTAGGAGCATATCCTTTTTATTATGCAGAAAGAGTGGGTGATGATGTTTGCCTGTCAGGAAAAAATGCTTTGGAAGCGTACCAAAGAAGCTCATCAGGTTTGCGCTTCCCCTCCTGTTAGCCAGCCTGCTCCAGCCCTTTTACAGTATTGTGGATATGGATATGCTTGTTGTGGGGAATATAGCAGGTGAAACGGGGCTTGTGGCAATCAGTAATACTTCCATGATGAGTTTTGTCATTAACTTCGTCTGCATCGGCGTTACAATGGGCGGAACGGTTTTAATTGCCAAATATAAAGGTGCGGAGGAACTGCGAGGGCAGACAGTAACCGTTTGGAACATTTGGCTGCAATGCTGAATTACTTTGGTGTATCCGTTGCTGCAGCATGCGGTGTAGGGCCTAAAATAAATACGTTTGAAGGAATGCACTGCTGGACAATAGGGCAGGCGGTTTCACCGATTCTGCCGGCTGTCACAGGTCTGATTTACTTTAAGGGCAAGTCCTGGGAAAGCAAAAAACTGATACATCACAGGACATGAAAAGCAGTCTGGCACGCCGCCTGCAGAGGGATGGCAGGAGACAGATTTTTTTCAAAAATCAGATAAAAATATATTATTGTCTGACACTTTCAAAATTATCTGAAAAGGCACTGAATTTACCCGGATTGTAGATTCTGCACAAAATTTGTCGAAGTATATAGAAATAAGAGTTTTTTAACCACAAAGTTATCCACACAGAAAAAGCGGTATTTTTGGGGATTATGGAGTTATACACGAACTTATACACATTATCCACGGGTTGAGAAAATATTTCAGTGCTGTTCGTAAGAACGTAAAATGGAACGGGTGTTTTGGCAAGTTCCACGAATTTTACAAAATAATTACAAAGTTATGTCATTTCACATTGACAGAAACAATTATAAATTTTCAGTTAAAATTCTGAAAACATTGCATGCCGGTGTGGGGATATGTTATAATCCAAATAAGGACAAAAAGATATGCCGCAGGATGTGGACAGGCAATATGGTCTTTGTTCCTAATATGAAACAGAAGGGATGATCGGCATGAAATTCATTATCAGCGGAAAGAACATCGAAATAACACAGGGGCTTCGCAGCGCAGTGGAATCGAAGATTGGCAAGCTGGAAAAGTACTTCACCCAGGACACGGAAGTACATGTAACGCTGAGCGTTGAGAAAGACAGACAGAAGATTGAGGTGACAATCCCGGTAAAAGGCAGTATTATCAGGTCGGAGCAGACAAGCAATGATATGTATGTATCCATCGACCTGGTTGAAGAGGTAATTGAGAGACAGCTTAAGAAATATAAGAATAAAATTACGGACAAGCATCAGTCAGGCGGCAATTTCCAGCAGGCTTTTATTGATAAGGATTATCCGGAAGAAGAGGAGATCCAGATTGTCAGAACCAAGAAATTCGACATTAAGCCGATGTATCCCGAAGACGCATGTATCCAGATGGAACTTCTGGGACATAATTTCTTTGTTTTCTTCAATGCGGAAACAGAGCAGGTGAACGTAGTGTATAAGAGAAAAGGTAATACCTACGGATTGATTGAACCGGAATATTAAGAGTTAAGCAAGTGAGATAGAAAAGGGGGCCGCGCTCCCCGGTGATCGATGGATCACCGGGGGTGCGGCTTCTTTTTTGCGGTTATTTGAACAAAGGTGAAGCATAGATGCCGTATTTACCTGGAGGGAGGGGGGGAACAGCTTCATCTGTAGTGAGATTCTGCCATTGGAAGAAAACAGACATAAATACAGAATGGTATATTAAATAAACAACATCATAAGGAAAAATATAAAATATTTGTTGTTGATATGCACAAAAAACGAATGGTAATTAAGTATATAATAACCAAAATGACAGCAAAAACAGGGGAAATACAATAAATCTATTGACAATAAAAATATCATGATATATTATTAGTAAAAATGATGAATAAATGGTTTGTATTATTAAAATAAATAAAACGATAAAACGAATGCATGGGTAAAAATTATGCAATTAATATAATATACAAACGTTGTTTGGGTTAAACCAAATGCATAATTTGTATAAAATTACTAAAAAATGAAAATAAAAATTGTTGTGCAATATTACTAAAAACTGCAACTAAAGATAAGGAAATGGGGTTCGGGAGAAGGCTATGAATCAGGAGAACAAAGAAATTGCAGATATCCTGCGCAGAGAAGTAAAGCAGCTGCAGTCCGACAGACTGATTAAGCTGGAATCAGAAAGAAAACTGGAGCAAAGGCTTATGGTTGGAAGGCAGCGTATCCGGGAAGTGATTAATCAGCTTGTATCCGAGGGACTTCTTATCAAGTACGAAGGGAAAGGGACCTATGTCGCACCGATTGTAAAAAACAAATATGTAAACCTTATCTGCTCTCCCAGCATTAAGCTCAACGATCCCTTTTACAACAGAATGCTCATGGAGCTGACAAGCTACTCTGCGAAAAACAGCGTGAATATGATTCCGCTGACACTGGAAACGCTGGAAAACGGCGATATGATTTCGCCGGTACTGATGATAGGTAAATTTGAGGAAGATAACCTGCAGAAGATTAAAGATATATATCCCCGAATAATCTCTTTTGAAAATTATCCAAACCATGATGATTTTGCACAGATATATTTCGATCATTTTAAAATTGGCATCAATGCGGCTAAGGTTCTGGCCGGCTACGGACATAGAAAGGTAATACATATCACCGGGCCTGATACTTATGCATCCGCTCTTTACCGCAAGAACGGCTTTATCAGGGGCTCAAGGAAAAATGGGATTGAGAATGTAATCCTGGAAAGCAAGATGAACTTCAGAGGAGGTTATTCTCTTGCAGATCAGGTGGCGAACCTGGTTATGATCCGGAAATTTACGGCTGTGTTTGCTGCAAACGACTGGATGGCTATTGGGCTGATTCAGGCATTGAGGACAAAGGGGATTGAGGTTCCGGATCAGGTTTCGGTGCTGAGTGTGGATAATATACCTCTGGCAAGCCAGTTTGCCCCGGCGCTGACCACCTATTCCCTGGATGCCAATATGATGATTGCAGAATGCTTTTCCCTGATGGATGCGGTAGAAAGCGGCAAGGGGGGAGATATGGAAAATAATGCGGCGGAGGAACGGAAGTTCCACAAGAGGATTATATTGCAGCCCATATTGATAACCAGGGATACATTGAAAAAACGGGAGGATCCGTTCCGATCGGGCTGTTATTGATGCAAAAGCTACGGCTTCGCGATAAAAAAGGTATGAAAGAGAGGTATCAGCATGAAACAAAGAAAAATGATGGCGCTGTTTATGACGGTTTGTCTGGCAATGGGGGTTGCCGGATGCGGCAGCCAGACAACCACAGCAACTCCTCCTTCTGAGGGGCAGGCCACAGAAAGCACACAGACTGCAGGCACGCAGGCGCCGGAGACAGACAATCTTGTCAGAGGCGGTGTGGGAGACGGCCAGTATAAGGAATCCCCCCTGGTACATGAGCAGGTGGAAAAAGGAGAACTTCCCCCGATTGAAGAACGCCTTCCCAAAGAACCTGCGGTGGTGGAAGTGGATGACATTGGCGTTTATGGCGGGACTTATGTGGGAGCGGCCTTCGGTCCCAGCTCCGGACAGGTGGATACGGAAGGGTTGAGGTTCCAGTCACTTTTGACAATAGAAAAGGATTTGAAGACCTTTAAACCCAATCTGATTCAGGCTTATGAAATTAACGAGGATTCCACACAGTTTACAATACACCTGAGAGAAGGGATGAAATGGTCAAATGGTGATGAGCTGACTACCGATGACTGGATGTTCTGGTATAACGATGTCCTTACCAATACGGATGTAAACCCGTCCGTTGATGCCGCTTACTGCAGTAACGGCAAGCCCATGATATATGAGCAGGTGGATCCGTATACGCTCAATATTAAATTTGAGGAACCGAATCCGGCCTTTGAAATTACGATGGCCCGTTATTCCACAGGGATAATCAGAAGCTTTTTTGCACCGAAGGAATATTTAAAGCAGTGGCATAAAACCTACAACCCGGATGCAGATAAGCTGGCCAAGGAAGAAGGATATGAATCCTGGATTCTCTGTTTTAAGGCTCATCTTGATAATACCCAGGCACAGACAGACTGTGATGCTCCGGATGTTTATCCATGGGTCCTTGACAGGATTGATAATAATGGAAATAAGTTTTTTACACGCAATCCCTATTACCATGTAGTGGATCAGGAAGGCAATCAGCTTCCTTACATTGATGAGCAGGAGGCTATGATTGTACAGGATAAGGATGTACGCGCCCTGAAGCTTATCAGCGGTGAAATCCATGCGGCAGGTGAGAATCCCCTTCCCGTATCCGATTATACCATGCTGAAGGAAAATGAGGCCAACGGTGATTACCAGGTATTCCTGTTTGAAAACACACGAGGCTCCGACTGTGCATTTACCTTTAATATTACGGATAAAAATGCGGACTTAAGAGAAATTTTTACAAATGTGAAGTTCCGTCAGGCTATGAGCTACGCGCTGGACAGAAATACAATTAACGAAACCCTGTACTATGGAAAAGGGACTGTGAGACAGGCAACCGCTTCCGCAGATACCTCCTTTATGAAGGAAGAATTTGAAAATGCATTTATTGAATATGATGTGGATAAGGCCAATGCACTGCTGGATGAATGCGGCTATGCATGGAACGCGGCAAAAACCGTGAGAGTTATGCCTAATGGACAGGAATTTAATATTGTCCTGGAAACGATTGAAGAGTTTATGCCCGTAGCTGAAATGGCCTGTGAGTACTGGGATGCAGTTGGCATTAACGTTACTTTAAAACAGGTGGAACGCTCCTATTATCTGGAAAGAGGAATCGGCAATGATCGTGATATGCAGGCGTTTACCCTGGACAGCGTAGGCGAATTCAATTTAAGGGGAGCTGCCTTCAGCAGGCTTCGTCCCGGAAATGCCTATGATGATTTGGAGTTCATGAGAGCTTATAAGGATTATTGGGACAGCAACGGAACCAAGGGAGAACAGCCTCCGGCAGAAATCCAGGAAATTTATGATGACTGTCTCAGATTCGGCACTATGTCAAATACGGATCCTGAATATGTTGCGCTGGGAGAAAGTATTTTAAAGAGAATCAGTGATCAGTGCTGGTTTATCGGCGTATCGGTTTCGCCCCGTCTGGTTATCATCAGCAACCGCCTGGGAAATACCCCCACAGAAGGAACCTTTGCCAATGACTATAACTTCTGGAAACCGTACCGCGGGGATACATGGTATTTTAAATATTAAGTGAATAGTGTGACATAATTTTATGCATGAAGTATCACGGCTGTAAAGTGTATGATATTTATACATTTCAGTAAATGGCGGGAAGGTACAATCGCGTGCCTTCCCGTTTTGTATCTATATACCGGGACTTTTGCTGCCCGGAGGGGAATAAGGAGGGGTCAAAGATAAATGAAGAAATATATATGCAAAAGATTTATCTATATGATCGTTTTGCTGGCGATTATGTCAGTGTTTGCTTTTGTGGTTATTCAATTGCCGCCCGGCGATTATCTGACATCTTATATCGCTAATCTGCAGCAGCAGATGGGCCAGGTGGATGAGTCCGTGGTGCTCAGCCTGCGCCAGCAATATGGCCTGGATAAGCCTATGTGGCAGCAATATTTTCTGTGGATGGGAAATATGCTTAAGGGTGATTTCGGCCAGTCATTTCAGTGGAAGCAGCCTGTAAAGGCGCTTATCGCTTCCCGAATGCCGATGACTATTGCGCTTTCTGTTATTACATTGGTTTTCGCGTATGCGCTGGCAATACCGATCGGTATCTATTCGGCCAGGCACCAGTATTCGGTTGGTGATTATCTGGCTTCTATTCTGGGATTTATCGGACTGGCTACACCCAGCTTTTTCCTGGCATTAATTCTGATGTATTACAGCAACCGATATTTTGGGCTGAGTGTGGGCGGCTTTTACTCACCGGAATTCCAGAATGCGCCATGGAGCATGGCAAGACTCTGGGATCTGTGTAAGCATCTGCCGATTCCTGTCATTGTCATCGGACTGGCAAGTATGGCGAATGTAATCCGTATTTTAAGGGCAACGCTGCTGGACGAGCTGAAAAGGCCTTACGTGGTGGCAGCCAGGGCGAGAGGGCTGAAGGAAAATAAAATGATTTACAAATATCCGGTACGTGTGGCGCTTAATCCCATTATAAGCTCAATCGGAAGCATTCTTCCTTCCATCGTATCGGGCGCGACTGTAACGGCCATTGTTCTGGATATCCCTACGGTTGGCTCTCTTTTATACAATGCGCTGCTTTCCCAGGATATGTATCTTGCAGGCACAAGTGTGCTGATGCTGACGGCAATTACGGTAGTAGGTACTTTTATCTCGGATATCCTGCTGGTGGTGGTAGATCCGAGAATACGTCTACAGTAATCTTTCATGCCCGGTTTCCGGGCGGCACCAGATAAAAAAGCAGCCGGGCCGAAGGCCATCAATACTGTGGAAGCGGAGCTTTCACAGTAAGCAGGAAGCTACAGGAAAGGAGCACAGGAGGCCATGTTTAAGAAAAAAAATACTGCTGTTTCCAAAGAAGAAGCGATTTATATGGAAACCCAATGGCAGCTGATGTGGAGAAAATTCAAAAAACATAGACTGGCGATGCTTGGAGGGATCATATTGATCATCCTTTATACCGTGGGTATATTCAGTGAGTTTTTTGCCACTCAGGATATTGCAAAAAGAAGCACGACAGCCATCAGTATGGCGCCTACAACGATACATTTTACAGATGCGGAGGGGAATTTTTCCCTACAGCCCTTTGTCTACGGCTTAAAGCAGGAGGAGGATCCTGTAACGTGGAAAAAATATTATGTGGAGGATACCACGGTAAAGCATAAGCTTCGTTTCTTTTACCATGGAGATTCTTATAAGCTGCTTGGCTTTATTCCGGGAGATATTCATTTCTTCGGCACGCCGGAGCCGGATGTCTTTTTCCCTTTTGGCACGGATGCTTCCGGCCGTGATTTGTATTCGCGCGTGCTGAGCGCGCTGCGTATTTCCCTGAGCACAGGTCTGGTGGGGGTGTTTTTTACCTTTGTCCTGGGCTGTCTGTTCGGAGGAATATCCGGTTTTTACGGTGGAGTGACCGATACTATTATTCAGCGTATTATTAAGTTTTTGATGTCGATGCCCAGCATACCGCTTTGGATGGCTCTTGCGGCGGCGTTTCCGACCACATGGTCGTCACTGAAAATATATTTTGCGATAACGATTATTCTCTCTCTGATTGGCTGGACCACTCTTGCGAGGGTGGTAAGAGGGAAGCTTCTGGAGCTGCGGAATGAAGATTTTGTCACCGCAGCCAGAGTGGCAGGGGCGACGGACGGCTACATTATTACAAAGCACCTTCTGCCTTCCTTCAGCAGCTATCTGATTGTTAATGTAACGTTGGCCATACCCAGTATGATTCTCGCGGAGACCTCCTTAAGCTTTCTGGGGATTGGACTGACCCCTCCTATCGTAAGCCTGGGAGTGCTTTTACAGGATGCACAAAGTATAAATACGGTTTCCATGTATCCCTGGATGATGATTCCCGGTATCTTTGTTGTTATTTCTGTATTGGCGTTCAACTTTGTAGGCGACGGTCTCAGAGATGCGGCAGATCCGTATAAATAGGGGGAATAAATATGAATGATTACATTTTACAGGTTACAGACTTAAAAACCTATTTTAAACTGGATACGGGGACGTTAAAGGCGGTAGACGATGTAACCTTCCATTTAAAAAGGAATGAAACAATCGGCATTATCGGTGAGTCCGGCTGCGGAAAAAGCGTAACGGCCCATTCCATTCTCCGGACTGTGCAAAACCCGGGAAAGGTTCTGGGCGGGAAAATTCTGTATGACGACGGAAACGGCCCGGTTGATCTGGTGGGCTATTCTCCTGACAGCAAGGCAATGAGGAGACTGCGGGGAAAGGATATCTCCATGATATTCCAGGAACCCATGGCAAGCCTTTCTCCCGTATATACCATCGGGGCACAGATGATGGAAGCGGTTATTGTCCATCAGGAGAAAAAGGATAAAAAGGCGGCTAAGGAGCTGTGCATGGAAATGCTGCGCGCCGTAGGAATGCCAAATCCGGAACAGAAATTCGATGCATATCCGCACCAGATGTCGGGAGGGCAGTGCCAGAGGGCGATGATCGCGCTGGCAATGGTTAATAAGCCCAAAATCCTGATTGCGGATGAGCCGACAACCGCCCTGGATGTAACGGTGCAGGCGCAGATAACTGATTTGATGAAACACTTCCAGAAAGAGTATAATATGTCTATCATCTACATAACTCATGATATGGGAGTCATAGCGGAAATGGCGGATACCATAGCGGTAATGTATCTGGGACGTGTAGTTGAGAGCGGAAGCGCAAAGGCAATTTTTAAAAACCCCATTCACCCTTATACGAAGGGACTGTTGAAATCAATGCCGGTGCTTGGCAATAAATCCAGTGAAAGGCTGCATGCAATTGAGGGAAACGTTCCGGTACCGTTGGATCCGCCTGAGGAATGCGGATTTTGTTCCAGGTGTCTGGAAAGGACGCCGGAATGTGCGGAAAGCATCCCGCCGCTGATTGAAGTGGAACCGGATCACCTGGTCAGATGTTTTCATTATAAAAGGAAAGATGCGTAAGGCAGGCTGAGTGGCAGCTGGAAAGCGCCATAGGACTGCATGAATGGAGGATAAGATGCCGAAAACATTGTTGGAAATTACGGGTCTGAAAAAATATTACCCGATTGAAGCGGGAATTGCCAAAAAGCAGGTGGGGCTGGTAAAAGCGGTGGACGATGTTACGCTCAGTATTCAGAAAAATGAAGTTCTGGGCGTGGTCGGGGAATCCGGCTGCGGTAAGACAACCCTGGGAAGGACGATTTTAAGGATAATTGAACCTACGGAGGGCAGTATTAAGTTTAACTTTGACGATAGGGAAATCGACTTCACTTCCCTGGATAAGAAGGAGCTGCGGGGAATGCGGAGGTATATACAGATGATTTTCCAGAATCCATATACCTCCCTGAATCCCCGGATGACAATTTTTGATATTGTTGCCGAGCCGATGAGACTGGCCGGAGGCTATTCGGAGGAGGAGATATCGGAAAGAGTCCGCGGACTTATTGATAAGGTGGGGCTTGAGGTGAAGCACCTGAACCGTTATCCCCATGCTTTCAGCGGCGGCCAGAGACAGAGAATAGGAATTGCCAGAGCGCTGGCTCTCGGACCGAAATTCGTGGTTGCAGATGAAGCGGTTTCTGCACTGGATGTTTCTATTCAGGCCCAGATACTGAATCTTCTGCAGGAGCTGAAGGAGGAATATGATCTGACCTATATGTTTATTGCGCATAATCTGAGCGTGGTGGAGCATATTTCCGACCGGGTCTGTGTTATGTATCTGGGCAGGGTTGCAGAGCTGGCAGAGACGGAGGAATTGTTCTATCATCCAAGGCACCCTTATACGGAGGCTCTGCTGTCAGCGATTCCGGTGGCGGATCCCACCATAAAGAACGAACGTATTATGCTGCCGGGAGAAGTGGGAAATGCGGCGAATCTGCCATCAGGCTGCTGCTTCCATCCCAGATGCAAATATGCGCAGGAGTGCTGTAAAAAAGAATGTACATCCCTGAAAGAGACAGGACCGGGTCATTTTGTGGCTTGTCATTTTGCAGATAAGCTGACATTGAACGGAATAGGGGAATTAAAAAGAAAAAATTAATTAACAAAGCGGAGGAAAAACGGATGAGCAAACAGGTAAATGTAAAGGTGGACGCCGGTGTTTCGATGGGGGTACAGGAACATCTCTGGCGTTACATAGGCTATGACGAATGCAACTATACTTATATTCCGGAGGGCGTGGAGCTTCTGAAAAAATTTGCCGCGCTGGAGGATGCCCCCTATTATTTCAGGACACATTTCATGTTCTGCACGGGCAACTGCCATGGAACCTATAAATTCGGCTCCACCAACATTTATTGGGAAAACGGGAATGGGGAACCGGTCTATGATTTTACTTATTATGACTATATCATAGACGCGTTTCTTAAGACAGGAAACAAGCCCTTTGTAGAGCTGGGCTTTATGCCCAAAGACCTTGTGGATACCAATTATTTAAGGCCGACAGGAGGGGATTGGGAAAATTATGCACAGTATAAAGAGGTAGGCTGGACCTGCCCTCCGAAGGATTATGGGAAATGGCATGATTTCATTAAGGCGGTTGCATCCCACCTGGTGGAAAAATACGGGGAGGAAGAGGTAAAGAGCTGGTATTTCGAGCTTTGGAATGAGCCGGATATTTTCTATTGGAGCGGGACTGCGGCGGAATACTGCAAGTTATACGACTATACGGAGCATGCGGTGCATGAGGTGCTTCCGGAATTAAGGCTGTCAGGCCCTGCGGTAACCGGTATTTTTGAGGGCGGCCATGCGCAGAAGTTTTTCCGCTTTTTCCTGAACCACTGCAGGGACGGCGCGAACTTCTGTACGCAGGAAAAGGGAACACGGCTGGATTTCATTACCTTCCATGTTAAAGGCGGCGGCTTCCCGTTTGAAATGCATGCGCCCAAAGCCGTGCCTTCCGTAGAAAGCCTGGTGCATCAGGTGAAGCTGGGGCTGGATATCATTCAGGAGTACGGCTACCAGGACTGCGAGGTGGTGCTTTCAGAGGCGGACCCGGACGGCTGGGCAGCGGGCGGCATCTATGACAATGCCAACATGATTTTCAGAAATACGGAGTATTATGCAACCTACGTTGCTTCCACCTATGAAAAAATTGATCAGCTCAGCAGCCAGTACGGCATCCGGGTAAGGCCTCTTGCATGGGCATTCATGTTCCCGGGAGAAAGGTGTTTTGAAGGAACCAGAACCTTTACCACACAGGGAATCGATAAAGCTGTATTCAATATGTTTAAAATTTACGGCTCTCTGGGAAATGAAAAGCTTTCCTTTGAAAGCGATGGCACAAAGAAGCTTGAATTCCTGAAGGAGCCTGAAATCGGCGTAAAAAATCACAGCCAGTACACCGGCGAGGGCGAGGATACGGATGTGGCGGGCTTTGCTGTAAGAGGGAAAAACGGGGAAATCCAGATTGTTATTTACAGCCACTGCAACGACCGTGACAAGGTGGAGGATCAGAAAATCAGCCTGATGGTGGATGGAATTGGTGAAAAAGAGGTGAAAATCAGACATTACCGCATTGATTCCGAGCATTCCAACCCGTATGCGGAATGGGTGAGACAGGGCAGCCCGCTGTTCCCGGAAGGAGAGCAGTATGATGCAATTAAGGCAAGAGACGGCCTGGAGAAGCTGTGTGAGGATGAAACGGCTGCGGTTAACGGAACCCTCAGCCTGGAATTCAGTTTGCCGGCGCATGCAGTCTCTTATCTGGTAATTGAGTAAAGCATTTGGCCGCAGGAAATGCCGGCCGTAAGAAAAGGTCAGCCGCAAGGAAATGCCGGCCATAAGGAAATACTGGCCATAAGGAAATGCCGGCCATAAGGACACATAACAGGCTGCCAATTGGGACAGCTTCAGCTTCCGGCCTTTTGCAAAAGGGCCGGAAGAAAAAGGGGGTAAAATATGAGCATGGATTTAAGCGGAAAAACACTGGGGATTATTCACGCATCCCATATTACAATTCAGGCGATGGAGCCTTATATCAGGGAATATATTCCTGAAGTGGAAATCATGCATCTGTGTGACGATACGATCCAGCGGGATAACATTAAGGCAGGGGCAGGCGTTATCCCCAAGGTTAACTATTTTAAATTTGCCCAGTATGCGCATAATCTGGAGGAAGCAGGCGTGGATTTGATTCTTCTGGCCTGTTCTACATTCAACTATGCGGCGGAGCTTGGCAGGCCGCTTGTAAATACGCCCATTGCGCAGATTGACCGTCCGATGATGGAAAAGGCTGTCAGGACGGGAAAGCGGATCGGCCTGCTGGCGACGCTTGCCACAACGGTGCCGTCCTCCGAAAGGCTTCTGGATATCGCGGCGGCGGAGGCGGGAATGCAGATAGAGCGGAAAACGGTTTTATGCAGCGAGGCCTTTGAAGAGTATTCCAAAGGAAATATTGCCAGGCACAACGAGATACTGGTGGAGGCAATTGACAGGCTTTCGGAGGAGGTGGACTGCATCGTCATGGCGCAGCTGTCCATGTCCGCGCTGGCGCCGTTTTTAAAGGATACCAGGGTGCCTGTGTATAACAGCGGTGAGACAGGGTTCTTAAGAGTCCGGGAAATGCTTGAAAACATGGAATAAGGAGGGGACCGGCAATGCTTAATCAGGAGAAAAAGCAGGAACTGGAAATACAGGCCAGGGAAATCAGGAAAGACATTGTAACGATGATTGGCGTGGGGAAGGCAGGACATCTGGGAGGCTCCTGTTCGCTGGCGGATATTGTTACGGTTCTGTATTTTTATAAAATGAGGCATAACCCGGCAGAGCCGGGCTGGAAGGAAAGAGACCGTTTCCTGCTGAGCAAGGGGCATGCGGCGATTGTCCAGTATGCCGCTTTGATGGAATGCGGTTATTTTGACAAGGAAACCTATATCCATACGCTGAAAAAGCTGGGAAGCCGTCTGCAGGGACATCCTGATATGAGAAAGCTTCCGGGCATTGAAGCCAATACAGGCTCTTTGGGACAGGGGGTATCCCTGGCGGCGGGACTGGCGGCAGGCCTTAAGCTTGACGGACTGGACTCCAGGGTCTATGTGGCGGTAGGAGACGGCGAGCTTGCGGAGGGGCAGCTGTGGGAGGCTTTTATGGCGGCTTCCAATTTTAAACTGGACAATCTGCGTGTCATTATTGACAGAAACGGGCTGCAGGCAACCGGAAAGACCATGGATCGGTTCCGGATTGGCAGTATTGAGGATAAGATGCGTTCCTTCGGATTTGAGGTTATGGTAATTGACGGCCATGATATGGGACAGATTGCCGATGCTTTTGACAAAGCGGATGATATCAGGGAAAAACCGGTCTGCATCATAGCCGATACCGTAAAAGGAAAGGGAATTCCGTTTGCAGAAGGGGTCGCAGCCTTCCATAATGGAACGCTTACGCAGGAGCAGTACGAAGAAGCGCTGCAGGCTTTAGGCTGTGTCAGCAGAACGGAGGCGTAAAATGGGGGTACATAATCAGAGAAAAGAATACGGTAGCATGCTGGTGGAGCTGGGAAAGAAGAATCCGGATATCGTGGTGCTGGAAGCGGATCTGGGAAAATCCACCATGAGCTGTATGTTTGAGGAAGCATTTCCGGACAGATATTTTGAAATGGGGATTGCGGAGCAGAATATGACAAGCTTTGCGGGAGGCCTTGCGCTGGCGGGAAAGGTGCCGTTTACCAACACGTTTGCCGTTTTCGCCTCAGGAAGGGCGTATGATCAGATCAGGCAGAGCATTGCAACGGCGAAGCTGAATGTTAAGATCGTAGGATCCAGCTCCGGTATGTCGGATTTCGGAGACGGTGCGACGCACCAGTCCATAGACGACGTGGCAATTATGAGCGCAATTCCCAATATGACGGTATTCACGCCATGCGACGGGCTTGAGGTGCGCCGGGCGGTTGAGGCTGCGGCGCAGCTGGAAGGCCCCTGCTACATCCGGCTGTGCAGAAATGATCTGGAGGATATTTTCCCCGCTGATGCAGCCTACAGGATTGGCGAGCCTGTGGTTTTGCGCGAGGGGACGGATGTGACGGTTTTTACCCATGGAATTATGGCGCATGAAGCGCTGAAAGCGGCCGCAGCGGCAGAGAAAGAGGGGATCAGCGTAAGCGTGGTTCACATCCCCACCATAAAGCCGCTCAATGAGGAGGCGGTAAGAACCCTGTCGGCCGGGAAAAAGGGCGTTGTAGTCTGCGAAGAATGCAGCATTCGCGGCGGGCTGAATATGCTGGTCAGCTTTGCCCTCAGGGGAAGCGGCATTCCCATGGAAAGCGTCGCTGTCATGGATGTATTCGGGCAGTCCGCGTCCTCCCATGAGGAACTGCTGGAATATTATGGGCTGGATGCAAAGAGCATATATAGGAAAATCAGAAAGGCAGCGGGAAAACAGGAAGTATAGCCGGATTGGGACTATTTACGGGACAGGCGGCGGAAGGCTGCAGAGCAAGGAGGGAATTTGCAAATGAAAATAGGTTTTATCGGTCTTGGAATCATGGGAAAACCCATGGCTAAAAATCTGCTGAAGGCAGGGTATGAGCTGAATATATGCGATATCAACAAGGATGCGGTGGCTGATGTAGCCGCCTCCGGCGGCAGGGCATACGATACGCCCAGGGAAACGGCGGCAGAAAGCGATATCATCCTCACCATGCTTCCCAACTCCCCTCATGTAAAAACTGTAATTGAAGGGAAGGACAGCGTCCTGGAAGGCATGAAGCCGGGAACGATCCTTGTGGATATGAGCTCCATTGATCCGAACGTTTCCATAGAGCTGGAAAAAGAGGTGGCGGCGGCCGGCGGGGAAATGCTGGATGCACCGGTGAGCGGAGGAGAACCCAAGGCGGTGGATGCCACGCTTTCCTTTATGTGCGGCGGAAAGCAGGAGGTATTTGACAGGGTAAAGCCGATTTTGGAGAAGATGGGCTCTTCTATCGTTCTTGTAGGGCCAGTGGGAAGCGGGAATATGACCAAGCTGGCCAATCAGATTATTGTGGCGGTAAATATTGCCGCATTGTCGGAGGCCCTGGTTCTGGCTACGAAGTCCGGCGTAAATCCGGAGAATGTCTACAAGGCTATCCGCGGCGGGCTGGCAGGCAGTACGGTTATGGACGCCAAGGCGCCGATGATGCTGGACCGTAATTTTGATCCGGGCTTCCGTATCGAGCTTCATATCAAGGATTTGACGAATGCGCAGAATGCGTCCAAGGCCGTTGGCATGGAACTGCCCATGACGGACAGGGTGCTTGATATGATGAAAAAACTCCAGGAAGAGGGGCTTGGAAAATGTGATCACGCAGCGGTGCTCCATTATTATGATGTTGGGGTCAAAAGAGTTTGTAAAAACTCTCTGACCTACCATATAGTACCTTGAAAATTTTACACAATTGGATTTTTATCATTTTCCAGATGTTAGTAGTCAATACCAAAATGACTGTCAGTCCTTTCGTTATTCCAATACTGGATTTTGAGCATAATGCCCCAAGCCCTTTCGATAGGTAAAGAGCTT
>NZ_VUMI01000051.1 GCF_009696275.1 Eisenbergiella porci | reverse complement strand
ATGACGAAGTTGAACTAGCAAGGATTTTTGGAATCAGATAATTATGTTATCCTCATCTTTGACGACAAGACTACTGTATCTAAGCGCATTTTCCGAAAAGATGAGGATAAAAATATCCTGCGTATAATGAAGCTTATCTTCATATGAAGATAAATGAGCGAGAACTCGATCCGCCCGGTCGTGGCAGGCAGGAAGAACTGGCTTTTTCCCGACACGATGGATGGCGCTGATGCAAGCATGGGCATCTATACGGTTGTAGAAATGGCGAAGCTCCACAAACTGGATCCGTATAAATATATGAAGTACATTATGTAGCAGAGGCCAACCTATAAATCCTCCGATGAGGAACTTGAAAAATCGCGCCATGGTCGGACGGCGTTCAGAAAATATGCAGGTGACCATATTCAAATATCAATGTGCGGAATTGCTCCGGGGCTAAACGCCCCGGATTTTTTACGCTTACACCCTCAAATTAAGCGCTTACAATTAAGAGCTGTTCAGCAGACACTACTTAAAACTCTGTAATAATTCCAATCTGCATTTTAATGTATCCTTGCAGAGTAAATAGATATACTTTCCGCTTCCGTCACCATAATTGCCTTCTTGTTCAAACTCAGCACCCATCTCATCCTGCAGACGTCTTGCAACCTCATCCGCATCCTCTACCTGAAATGCAATGTGGTGGATTCCTTCTCCATATTTATTCAGATAATCTCTCCATACAGAGGATTCTTCATTCGGCTGAATCAGTTCCAACTGCACTCCCGGTGTCATGTCAAAAAACGCCATGACACATGCCGCATCTGGTGCTAGTTTCCCATAAATTTTTGTCTGTGTTACATCAAATGTACCACAATCACAGGTAGGCGGCACTTCGCATCCAAACAACAAAGCAAATTGCTTTTTTGTTTTCTCGATATCATTTACAACAAAGCCTACCTGTGCAAATTTAGATTGACTGACAATTTTCTTAATGTCCATGTTTATATCCATTCCTTTCGCTTCGCTCAGGCACAAAACGTTATGAAAATGGTTTGCCTGGGCTTATTTTTTCGTTATAATTTTTTTGTAGGGAACTCGGTATACTACAAATCACGGGGAGGTGAGTGGGCTGTCCGGCTTGCCGGATGACCGTGTGTTTATATATGTAGTCCGTCTTTTCAAGCACAAATAAGTGTGACTTTGAGCACGTAATCTTATCTTTGTATAAACAATCTCGTTTATGGCTTAGACGCTTAGTCAATGCCGTCTTTTCCTATCATCTTTAGCGAACCTTACGGTTCTGAAAGGAGTCCCTATGGCTTTAAAAATCGTGTACAAAATCTGCTGTGGCATTGATGTCCACAAGACTTTTGTAGTCGCCTGCATTGCTTCTACCAACAGTAAAGGCATTACCACCCACTGGTAAATACTGAGCCCCGTTTACAACATTTTGGAAAATGATTGTTCGATTCATTGCTCATCCCAAATATGTTAAGGCTATCCGTGGAAAGAAAACTGGCAAGAAAGATGCCAAATGGATTGCTGACCTGTTTAAGCATGATCTTGTTGCCGGAAGCTTTATGCCGCCCGTTGACATCCGCCAGCTTCGTGACCTTATGCGCTACCGTTTCAAACTGACCTGCTTTCAATCAAGCGAAAAGTATCGTTTGCAGAACTGTCTCACGTTTTCCAATATCCAGTTGGGAAACGTTGTCTCGGACGACCTTGAACCTCTTGTTTACAAGAGGTTCAAAAAGAAGCTTCCTGAACTCCGTGATGCCATTGACGGCTATATCACTCCGGAACAGGCGGGGAAACTTAAGGTAATCAAAGCTCATTATGAAAGCCTTGAATCCCGGAAAGCAGAGCTTGAAGAACTCATTCTTGCGCTCGCCGCTCCCTATCAGCAGGAACTTGCCACTCTTCAAACCGCTCCTAGTATCAGCAGTGATTTCACTGCTATCGGAATCATTTCCGAAATTGGTTCCAATATGGAGGCTTTTCCTTCGGCCAAACACTTATGCTCATGGGCTGGCTTAACGCCGACCAACAATGAAAGTGCAGGGAAGAAAAAATCTGTCCGGGTTTCCAAAGCCGGATGCTATATTAAACCGCTTTTGGTACAATGCGCCAACGCTGTTGTCAAAAGCAAAAAACACCCTGAAATTCGTAACCGCTATCTCCGTCTCAAAAAGCATCGCGGTCACAAGAAAGCAATCATTGATGTAGCAAGAATGCTTCTGACTGCATTATACCACATGTTGAAGAATGGAGAAAACTATAATACGGAACTTTACCGAAAATCAGATTTACCGCCCATTGATCATGAAATCACGGTAGAACAGGCTCTCATCATAGCAAGAAATCAAGGTTATAGGATTAAGTCAGCAACTGCATAACCTTAACATACTCAATATTCAATTTTTAAAGCAGCCACCGCAAGATGGCTTATTTGTCATGTACTCAGGGTAATGGATACCCTCTATTTCTCATTTTCAATCTTCATCCTTCCCTTTCTCTAATTTGATTTATTGCTATCTGATCCCGAATCAGCTCCATTGCATCACTATTGTCTCTATCCACCTTAATATTCAGTTCAGTCTTCAGGCTGTCAAAAGTGTCTACAAACGAGTAGCTTTGTTCGGGATAATAACCTATATGATAATAACCATCAACTCCGCATGCCTCTCGGATTGTGCGGAATGCCTCTTCTTCATCCGGAGTAAGAAACGCCATATGCATCATTCCCTCTCCATGTTTTTCCAAAAATGTTTTCCATGGACTCGGTTCTTCCCCCGGCTGTGTCAGTTCAAGTGTGACATTATCCAGTTGTATCACACTGATCCGACAATTCGTATAAATCTCCGGGTGTCCGTTAGTCATGACCGGAGCGACATCAGGGCCTGGAATGTTCCATATTCTGGGTCTTTCGATTCCAAGTAATTCTGTCCAGGCATCAACCACCTTATCAAGGTCTTTCACCACGAAAGCAATGTGTACAAGTTTTTTTGTTCCAAGTGACATAGTTATAATCCGCCTTTCTGCGAAAGGCACCGATGGGGTTATGAAACATTTCCTCGGGCTTTCGCTTTCTATTTATTCTTCCTCCTGATATTATCTTCTTAATAAGACTGACACACTACAGAACACGTGAAGGTGAGTGGCGAGGCTGTATAGCGGCGACCTCGCATAGTTATATGTTGTCGGTCATCCGTTAAGGCATCAATGAATGGCGCATACCGTAGCCCGTAAACTTATCTCTTCCAAAGTCGACTCGATTTTGCCGGATGGCCAGTCTCTGTCAGTTTTATTCCTATATAAATCAGGAGGTTATTTTATTGTCTTTCAAAATTTTTCTCAACTGCCGTGGGCTTGACGTCCACAAAACATAGATCTACGCCTGTATCGTTCCCCGTATTTAATGTTTTGGAAAAAGCGAATATTTCTGTTATTCTTGCTCATCCCAAATATACAAAACCGCAAAAAGGAAACAAGACCGACCGAAAGGACGCTAAATGGATTTGCGACTTATCCATGTGTGAAATGATTAAACCTTCCTTTATCCCACCTGCTGACATTCGTCATTTAAGAGATTTGGTAAGATACCGTTTCAAACTCACCTGTATGATTACTGATGAAAAGAATCGTGATCTAAATTGTCTTACTGTATCAAACCTTAAATTGGACGACGTATTCAGCGATGTGCTTGGAAAATCTTCTCGTTCTATCACAGAATATATGCTTGCTCATCCTGGGGAAATATTTGATGTAGCACCTTTTGCAGATGGTCGATGCAAAACACCTGTCTATATTTTCTTTTTGAGACCACCGCAAGATGGTTTTGTAGTTATGCCCTTTTATATTTCGCTATTCACTAACTATTTGTTTCACACTTCTCCTCCTATCATAATGCCTACAGTGGCATTGGTTTCCCATGATAATCAACAAACCATTGATCTTTTTTAATCTTTATGTTACCTTCAATGATATCACAAAATCCCATTGCGGCTTCCTCAGGTTCAATTTGTGCGGTTGTCCTTCCCATATCTGTATTCATTCGTCCTGGGTGTATCGCATATACACCGATCCTGTCTCCTACAGTAACACGCATCGTCTGAACAATTTTATTTGCTGTCGTTTTTGATATTCCATAAGCCGGGAACAGGCTTCCTTCATTTGCAAAACTACCCCCTTCGGAAGTTACCCCGATAAACATTCCGTCTGTTTTTATTACAGGAAGAAATTCCCTGAACACCGTGATAATACCAAGCGCATTGACTTCTATCTGTTCCCGAATATCCTCTAAGCTCTCCGTAAGGAGTGTTTCTGTACGATCTGAAGATAATAGTACGCCTGCAACATCTACCACCGCATCAATCTCACCAAACCGTTCCTTTACCCATTCTGCAGCATCATGAATCTCGCTTTCTTTTGTGACATCCATTGGCAGATAAATAAGATTGTCCCTATCTGATGTTCTATCCGGTACCCGAAGTCCTGCTATAACTGTATGTCCTCTTTCTGCCAGCATTTTCGATAATACACTTCCAAGACCTCTACCAGCCCCAACTATCACTATTTTCATCTGCATCCTCCTACATCAAATTTGCATTATCCAACCGTTCCTTCACATACAACAGACTTCGCAGATAATCTTCATCCGTATCCAGATGTTCAATAATTACCGGCATATCCCTGTTGTAACTGTTCATGAAGCTGATATATTTCTCAATATCCAATACTCCCTTTCCACAGCAGGTTTCTTCCAGTTGAAAAGTAAGTTCCTTTCTCAGTCTTATATCCTTTAGATGACAACTTAATATGCTGTCTCCAAGTTTATCAAAACATTCTTGCATAAATTCATTCATATAGAAATAGCGCTGTGGTGAATTAATCATATTTACAAAATCAAAATGAATCCCAAAGTTCTCTCTGTCTATGTCTTTCACCAGTTCTAAATACTCATCCGGTCCAGTCGGATACATCCACGGCATGGGTTCAATACTGTATTTTACACGCTTGGGCTGTACTTCATCAATCAGTTCTCTTGTATAACTGACAAGGTTATTCCATGCTTCTTTAGTAAAGTTATCCCGATACCCACCATCCCAAATGGGACCACCAAAAGTTCCGGCTACATTCACACAACATATCGCGCCAATCTCATCTGCAAGTCTTAACTGACCCACAGCACGTTTTCTTGCTTCCTGCCTTTCTCCCGGATCAGCAGCAAACACATTTCTCCATATTCCCACTTCAGCTATAAGTAAATTGTTTCTTTCTGCTTCTCTCAGGTAATCAGCTATCAGATTTTCCGGTGCTATGTAATCAACGGGAAATATGACAGCCCTGCAACCTAATGAAACCATCTTCTCTGCCCATTCTTCCGGAGTCCTATGTTCCAATGCCGTGGAAATGCCAAGCCTCATATCTTATCGCCCTTCTTCGCATACAGTCTGCAGTTCCTGCGGCATTCCTGTTTCTGCTGATCTCATTATACTTGTAATGATATCTACCACATGAACCGCAAGCTGTGCATCTTCTTTTTCATTGTGCTGTAACTTATTTACAAGATCCGCAACTCCTGCTCCCCTGACAAAGCTTCCCACATCCTGATACAATTCAGGGAGTGCACTAAAGCTTCCTTCTCTCTGATCCTGTCCGCCGAAACATTCTGCAAGCATCTGCTCCCTGCGATATATTTTGGGGGTTCCTCCTGCCATATTGGGATCAGGAGCTTCCAAGGTTCCGTCTGTTCCATATATTTCCATGAGCGGCATTGTGCTTTTGGAAATATCAAAGCTGAAATTCATATTTGCAAGTATTCCATTTTTCAGCTCAATAATGGTTGCGAAATGTGTCGGAGTTTTTACCGGAATCTTACTTCCGAAGCGATCACTCGTATAAAGAGTTCTTTCGACAAACCCCTTCTTGGCCGCTGCATACACTTTTTTAACGGAGCCAAAAAGATTCACCAATACCGAAAAATAATAGGGTCCCATATCGTATAACGGTCCTCCACCTTCTTCATAAAATGACTCTGGTCTCGGATGCCATGTTTCAACTCCGGCATTCATCATATTGGCATTTACATACAAAGGTTTTCCGATCCATCCGTCTTCGATAAGTTTTTTACAGGTGCTCATGGAACTTCCTAAAAAGGTATCCGGTGCACATCCGACTGCCAATCCTTTTATCTTTGCAAGGTTTTGGATCTCCTGTGCATCTTTTAAAGCAAGTGCAAAAGGTTTCTCACAATATACGTGTTTTCCTGATAAAAGTATTTTTCGGTTAATCTCTGTATGCATTTTCGGAGGGGTCAGGTTTATAACCAGTTCAATCTCTTTATTACTCAACAGTTCTTCCGGTGTACCCCATTGTAAGATATTATACTGTTTTGCAATGTTTTCTGCCGCATTTGTCCGGATATCGGCAACCATACATATTTCAAGTTTTCTGTATAATCTCTGAATATCTCTGATATACTGGTTACTGATTACCCCGCAGCCCATAATTCCAATCTTCATATGTCTCTCTCCCCAGTTACCTTTCGCAGTCTGCTTTATGAATTGTTCGATTCTCCGAATTTCAAAAATTTGAATAGTATAAGAATAATTGCAAAAGCTACAATCAACATAATCCATGCCTGTGCCGATGCATATCCCATTTTAAAGTAGGTAAATGCATTCTGATACAGATAGAGCGAATAAAACATTGTTGCATTATTGGGCCCACCCTGTGTCATGATATAAGGCTCTGCAAACCATTGAAAGACACCGATCACAAGCGTTACCATATTATACAGAATAGTAGGTTTTAACAAAGGCAACGTAATTGAGATCGTTTCCCTTAAGAAACTTGCTCCGTCAATCTCTGCGGCCTCATACAGTGATTCTGAAATATCCTGCAGTCCTGCAAGATATATTATGATGGCATTTCCACAGGTCCAGATCATCATCATAATAAATGCCGGTTTTGCCCAGGCAGGGCTTGCAAGCCATCCGGGACCTTTGATGCCAACGTATCCCAGTAGCGTATTTACAACACCCGTTTCGGGCTGCATAACCCAGATCCAAAGCAGGCAGGCTACCACCGTAGGCACCAGGGTAGGGATAAAGAATACCACTCGCATCCAACCAGTATGCCGCAATTTCTTACTATTAAGAATTACCGATACCGCTATGGCAAAAAAGGTGGTAAGCGGAACTCCTAAAAGTATCATATATGCCGTGTTCTTACAGGCTTTAAGAAATGTTTGATCGTTAAAAAGATTGATGTAATTCTTCAAGCCCGTAAATACCGGTTCTTTAATAACACTATAATCGCAAAACGAATAATACAAAGAGCTCAAGATAGGATACAAGGTGAAGCCTAAAAAACCAATAATCCAGGGGAGCACAAACAAAATTCCATTTTTTGCTTCAGCCTTTCTCATTCTTGAATTTTTATATTCACTAAGTCCTTTGTTGACTGTTTTTTTCATAGTGACCTCCTATCCTTTTATCCCGCTCATGGTAATACCCTGAATAAAGTATTTCTGAAGCACGAAAAACAGAATCAGTACCGGAAGCACCATCACAACGCCTAAAGGTAATAACAGATCCCAGTTAGGATCATAATTGGACTTTAACATAGATGCTGCCAGTGATAAAGTATATAGTCTGTCACTTCCCAGGAATACTAACGGTCCTAGGAAATCATTCCATGCTCTTATGAATGCCATAATAGCCACAGATGCCAATGCCGGTTTAGAGATCGGCATGATTAACCTTAAAAAGATCTGAAATTCATCCGCCCCGTCAATTTTCGATGACTCTGTTATTTCTTTCGGAACTCCTGCAAGAAACTGGCGCAGTAAAAATATATAAAACGCATTTCCGAAGAATTGCGGAACAATCAAAGGAAGGAAGGTTCCCACCCAATGCATTTTTGTAAACATCAAGTACAAAGGGATCATGGTAACCTGATAGGGAAGGATCATAGTGGCAAGAACTATCATAAAAACTTTATCTCTCCCTGGCCAGCGCAATCTTGAAAATCCATACGCTACCAAAGAGTTGGACACCAATGCCCCAACAACACTGAAGAATACAATAATTAAAGTATTTTTCAGATATCGTAAAAAAGGAATCTGTTGAAACATATTGATGTAATTATCAAAATCAAAATGCTTCGGCAACCATCTGAAGGGAACCTGAAATAGTTCACTTGTGCTCTTAAACGCCCCCATGACAAGAAAGAAAAATGGAATCAGCCAAAGCAACGCAAAGAACAACAAAATGAAATATAGTACAAATTTGTGGAAGAATACTCCCATTTTGTATAGGCGCATATTTTTCTTCATACCGTTCCTCCTCGTTTCAGACTGGACGGGGAATTGTTTCCTCGTCCAATCTGAGATTCTGTATTATCTACTTTGCGTCCATTGTGGCCTGCATCTGATCCTGAAGCGTCTGAAGTTGTGCCTTAGCATCTGCATTCGGATTGTAGATCAGATTCTGTCTGAGTGCAATAAACTGATTTGACAGTTCTGCTGATACTGAACAAAGTGCAGGGATTCCATTTTCAGAAGAATTAGCAATCTGTCTTTCAAGTGCATACATTTCATCGCCGTTCTTTGTCAGGCTGACATCATCAAATGCTGCATCAATAACAGGGATGGAGCGCCATACAGAAAAGTTGTCTTCATTGATGCTTCCCTGTTCTGCAAATTTGATAAATAATGCAGCAAATTGAGCTTTATCGGGATCTGTGCCTGCGGGAATCGCAAACACATTGGTGCCAAAGGTGGTGCTGTTGGCTCGTCCACCTTCAGGGACAGGAACCGCACACACCTCATAAGGCACATCCGGTGCATACTCTTTTAATGCCTCTGAGAACCAGTTTCCCGTAATGGTCATGCCTACTTTACCAGTCATAAACGGATGATCCGGAGAGAACATCTGACCAAGTCCGGAAGTAAATGCATTAATCTTTTCCGGATCATACTTTTTTGCATAGCCTTGAATCCAATCCATGTAATTTAACATTTCGTCGGAGGTCAGGTTGATTTTTCCAGTTTCCTTGTCATAAGGATCTGCTCCGAACAGATATGGCACAATAAATGCTTCATTTCCGGAATCAAGCCAGGGAACGATTCCAAGTCTGCTGTAAGATCCGTCTGCAGCCTTTACCGTCATTGCATCTGACCAGGCATCGAGTTCTACGATGGTTTTCGGCGGATTCGCAGGATCAAGTCCGCATTCTTTTGCAATTTCAGGATTATAATACAGCATGATTACGTTGGTATCCTGCGGAATCAGGTAGCAGGTATCATTGTAATAC
The DNA here is from genome assembly GCF_009696275.1 of Eisenbergiella porci. Classification (GTDB taxonomy): domain Bacteria; phylum Bacillota; class Clostridia; order Lachnospirales; family Lachnospiraceae; genus Eisenbergiella; species Eisenbergiella porci. The sequence goes on along the minus strand of NZ_VUMI01000051.1, from coordinate 29,653 downwards.
ATAACATCTTTACAACCTTCATAGAAAGAAGACACATCCAGACCGATTTCATCCAGACACGCATCCAGTCCCATAAAGGAACCTTCGGCTGCATACTGGTAACATGATGTAGGATTATCGCTTACGAGCAGATCAGGTGCGGTTCCTCCTGCAATAGCGCTAAGAAGTTTACCATTATTAATTCCTGCTCCATCCGGAACAAACTGCAGATCACATTTTATTCCTAGGTCTGCATAAGCCTCGTTGAACGCATTTACTCTCTTCTGTTCCCATACAGCAGAGTCTCCTGTATATGCTGACCAGAATGTAAAAGTTCCGGATTTCCCAATATCCATTACCTCTACTTCCACATCCTTATCTCCCATTTTCACCGTCTTTGTCGTTGTTGCCTTATCCCCTTTAAAACTGACAGCTTCTGTCTGTGGGGAAGATGCCTGTGAAGAATCTGCGCTTTCACCTGCACCGTTGTTGTTTCCGCATGCAGTAAGGCTGGTTGCTATCAGCATCGTTGCCATCATTGCAGCTAATGCCTTTTTCTTTTCCATAGTGTATCCTCTCTTAATTCATAAAACATCGTTTATAGTTTCATCAACAAGCTTGTTTTGTAAATTCATTCTATCTCTGAATAGCACTTTTCGCTTACAATTTATTGTTGTATATTCATTATATTTTGTCATCTTGTACGTTTTTGTTGTCTAAATAATGTTATTTTATATATTATTTGCCTAATTAATTGACTTTTTTCATTCAAAATAGTAGCATATATGTAGAAGCAGAACTACTGGTATTGGTGTTTTTACGGAAAATCGCTCTTGATATATTGTAATTTTAGCTTCTTAAATATTGCTATATTTTGGTAATTGAGGTTTTGATATGCAGGCATCAGAAAAAATGGAAAACATTATTACAGATCATGATTATAATGTGAAATTTTCTTACATGGGAGCTCCTGTTTCTTTTCCCGAACACTGGCATGAATTTGCTGAATTTATCATTGCTACCGATGATGGCGGAAGATACTCTATCGGCAATGAGCAATACACCTTAAATACCGGAGACCTTCTTTTGATCTGGCCCGGTGAAATGCATAGCAACATATGTGTTACGGCAGACAGCTCTCTGCTGCTTCAGTTTGGAGATAACTTTATCTATAACTGTCATGATTTAGCACTTAACTATCGGCATTTTCGTACTTATCATAAAATTGATCGCGAAACCATGCCGGAATTAAACGATGTACTTACCCATCATATGAAAGAAGCTTATAGGATTTCTTCATCTCAGAATCCCTTTGCTGAGACAGCAAGTACCATTCAGATTTATTCCATGCTAATGGCATTAGGAACTTATGTTTTGAATGATTTAAGTACAAACCAGGCTTCTTGCGATTACAACAATCCAAATTATATTAAAATACAGAATGCTTGTGCATATATCTCACAGAACTGCGAAAAGGATCTGACGCAAAAGGAAATTTCCGATATCTTTGGATTTAGTCACTTCTATTTTTCACGATTATTTAAGGAATATATGCATACATCTTTTAATGATTATCTTTCAAATGAACGTATACAGCGAGCTACCAGGCTTCTGTGTGAAGAATCCATACCAATTACCGAGGTTGCCTACCTTTCCGGATTCCAAAGTATTTCCAACTTTAACCGTGTCTTTCACAAGGCCATGCATTATTCCCCTTCGGAATATCGAAAACGTTACAACGGAGACTGAAAGCCCGCAGCTATCAAGCTGCGAGCTTTTTCTGTTCAAGATCATATCAAAATTTTCTCTGCGACTTCCTTTAGTGTTTTTTCCGGCGAGAGTACAGTCATATATTCGAGTCCAATATATCCTTGATATTCTGCCTCTGCCAGTGCATTCAATAAAAACGGATAATGAATCTCTCCTGTAGTTATCGGTCCCCTTCCGGGAACAGCAGCCGCATGAAAATGACCAATATGTGATATATGGTCAAAAATATTGGCATATAAGTTTCCTTCTGTAATCTGCTGATGATATATGTCATACAGAATCTTCACATTGTTTTTCCCAATCTTATTGATCAGGTCAAAAGCATCAGCTGATGTGGACAAATGATAGCCCGGATGATCTACTAGCAAATTCAACGGTTCAATCACAAGTTCAATATTCTCACCTGCGGCTTCCTTGCCGGCCTTTCCCATTGTTTCTATGAATGTCTCTCTATGCAGCTGTCTCGTAATGCCTTTGGCAGCAGTTTCATATTCCCACCCGGCCTGTACAATTAAACGTCTGCAGTCAAGAAGAACCGCCGTATCAATACTTCTTTTAAGTCCCTCTATAAATTTTCCCTGATTTTCAGGATCACCCGGATTAATAAATTCCGTGCAGAATGCTGCCGGTTTTAATCCTGTTTCATCTTGCACTTTCTTTATTTTGAGAATATCCTTATCCTTCCATGACCAAAATTCATACGCAGCGTATCCCAACTGATGAATCATATACATTGCATCTGTAAAAGATATTTTGCTTTCACGAAATACCGCATCAATGCAGACAGAATAGTTTAATTTTTTACCCTCCATATAGTTTTACCTCTCTTTTTATATTATAAATACAAAGCACTGTTCTTCTGGTTCGCAGAAGTTCCTCCTGATGTGCTGCATTTTCAATCTCCTATTGTCAAGTATAGCACTTCACTTTTTATCTGAACACTTTCTTATATTTTATTTATTCACATCTTCTCTTTAACTTTCCGCCATATTCTCTGACACATTCACAGGTCTGCTCAATCATTCCTTCCGTATGTGCAGCAGAGACAAACATCGCCTCAAACTGAGACGGCGCTACATATATTCCATGCTCCAGCATCCAGTTGAAATATTCGGCAAAGGCCGCTGTATCAGTAGTAAGCACACTCCTATAGTCCCGTACTTTTTCCTCTGTAAAAAAAGGAGACAGCAGAGAACAAACGCGGTTTACCGTAAGCCCAATGTCTCGGTATGCCTTTTCCAGCCGGGCCGCAGCTCTGTCGATCTCATTGTAAATTTCAGGATGCGCCATTAATATCTTCAGGGTTTCAATTCCGGCAGTTACCGCTATGGGATTCCCTGATAATGTACCCGCCTGGTATACACTGCCGCAGGGTGCTACGCAAGACATAACATCCCGGCGCCCGCCATAGGCAGCAAGGGGCATACCCCCGCCTACTATTTTACCAAAGGTGGAAAGATCCGGACGCACACCATAATATCCCTGAGCGCCGTCCAATCCCAAGCGGAATCCGGTAATAACCTCGTCAAAAATAAGGAGGGAACCATTCTCATCAGCAATATCCCGCAAAAATTCCAGAAATCCCTCTTCCGGAGGAACCACTCCCATATTGGCCGCCACCGGTTCCACCACTATACAGGCAACCTCTCCCCGGTTCTCTTCCATCAGTTTTCGCACGGATTCCCTGTCATTATAATCCGCCAACAGCGTAGCCGCCGCATATCCTGCCGGTACACCGGCACTGTCCGGTATGGAACCAGTCATCAGCCCTGATCCAGCTTTGACAAGCAGTCCATCTGAATGTCCATGATAGCAGCCAATAAATTTTATTATTTTCTCACGTCCGGTAAATCCCCTGGCTACACGGACAGCACTCATTACTGCTTCCGTTCCGGAATTAACAAGCCTCATCATTTCCATGGAAGGGACACACTGCTGAACCAGTTCGGCAAGCTGTACCTCTTTTTCCGTAGGTGCCCCGAACGTAAGCCCATTTTCACAGGCCTTCTGTACCGCTTCAATAACAGAAGGATAAGCATGTCCCAAAATTCCCGGTCCCCAGGAGCACACATAGTCCAGATAGCGGTTTCCATCTGCATCAAACAAGTAAGGTCCCTTAGCCTTTTCCACAAAAAAGGGCGTCCTGCCAACGCTGCGGAATGCCCGTACCGGGCTGTTTACTCCACCAGGCATCAGCTTTGATGCACGTTCAAACAATTCCTCTGATCTTGCCACTTTTATTTCCGCCTTTCCTCTTCCAGCCATTCTGCCATATCCAAAGCATGATAGGTGATAATAATCTTAGCTCCGGCCCGTTTCATTGCCGTAAGGTTCTCGGTAACAATACGTCTTTCATCAATCCAGCCATTTGCCGCTGCTGCCTTTACCATTGAATATTCCCCGCTTACATTATAAACAGCCAGCGGCATCTCAAAGGTCAGCGCAGCTTCCTTCAAAACATCCAGGTAGGCCAGGCCTGGTTTAACCATCACTACATCGGCACCTTCTTCGATGTCAGAAGCGATTTCCCTGATAGCCTCCTGCCCATTGGCAAAATCCATCTGATAGCTCTTTCTGTCCCCAAAGCCGGGCGCAGAATGAGCCGCATCCCGGAACGGACCATAATAAGCGGAGACAAACTTAGCGCTATAAGCCATAATCGGAATGCCTTCAAATCCATTCAAATCCAAAGCATCCCTGATTGCCTCAACACGGCCGTCCATCATATCAGAGGGGGCTATCATATCCGCTCCGGCCTCCGCCAGGCTCACAGACATCCGGCATAATAACGGGAGCGTTTCATCGTTGATAATCTGTCCATCCCTGACCACGCCGCAATGGCCGTGGGAGGTATATTCACACAGACATACATCTACGATGCAATAAATATCAGGATAATTTTTTTTGATATAAGTAACTGCCCGCTGGGTAATACCATCCTTTGCATAGGCCTGCGTTCCCATTTCATCCTTACAGGCCGGTATTCCAAACAACAGGACTCCTGAAATGCCGCTTTCCTTCACTTTATCCATAATTTCATTCAGCCGGTCAACGGAGTACTGATAAACACCGGGCATTGAATTTACAGGATTTTTAATATTTTCTCCCTCGATTACAAATATCGGATAAATTAAATCCGCCGGATGCAGCCTTGTTTCCCGCATCATGGAACGAATTGTCTCATTTTTACGAAGTCTTCTGAATCTTTGCATGCTCTGCTCCATTCCGCCGCCTTGGCCGGCGGCAATCTTTCCTTTATATTGCCAGACCGGACATCTGTGTCTGACCCTCAATTAACAAAAGCTTTATAAATAGCGGCCGCCCGCTTCAGCTTCCAATACACAGCGAACCAGTCCTTCTATCGTAAACTCTTCTGCAACGAGTGTATCACCTGCGGTCCGATTCTGCAATTCCATTTCTTTAAGTCTGGCCGCGCATCTCTCCCCAATACAGGCAAGCTTTATGCGCTCAGGAAGTAAAACCTCCTCCTCACGCAGTCCTTCAAAAAATGTCTCCACGCCGGATGCGCTTCCAAACAGCAGATAATCCGTTTCCGCCGCCATTCTGACCGCAGCTGCCCGTTTTTCCGGATCAATCCGGAGGGAATATAAAGCGAAATCAGTAAAATCCCTTCCCGCCTGAGAAAGCCGTTCCGTCAGGGCAGGACTGCCCTTCTCTGCCCGGCACAAAAGGATACGTTCGCAGGGAGCTGTTTTCCCTGCAAGCGTAATGCCCAGATGCTCAGCATCAAAAGTATCAGGACAGACATCAGGATAAAACCCATACTCCTCCAGCTTCTTTCCCGTACCAGGCCCGATAACGGCGATCCTCATTCCCATAAGAGTTCGCAGATCCCGTTTTTCCTTCCTCAGCTTATCAAAGAAATGCGTCACACCGTTAGGGCTTGTAAAACAAAGCCAGTCATATTCCGCAAAATCCGGCAGTCTCTCTTCCGTCGGTACAGCCTTCAGGAAACTGCAGTCCGTTACCCAGGCTCCTTTTTCCCGCAAGGCAGCTGCCAGACGTCCGGAAAAGCCTTCCGTACCTGTAACACCGATACGCAGTCCCTGCAATTCTCCTGATAAGAATGGGGCTGTCTGCGGCAAAAGCTCCAGCGCCGCCACTTCTCCTATCACAATAACTGCGGGAGGTTTTAATCCGGCTTCTGTAGCAGCCTTTGCTATTGTACCCAAAGTGGCCCTAATGCTCCTCTGCCTCCTGGTAGCCCCTTCCATAATTACGGCAGCCGGAGTTTGCGGATCTTTTCCTGCTTCCATCAGCTTTGCCGCCAGTCCCTTCAGATGATGCATTCCCATCAAAACCACCAGCGTTCCCTGAAGCTGTGCCAGCGCTTTATAATCCACCTGCGTCAGCGCTTCTTTATTTCCTTCACTGTTTATGGCTGATGCGGTAAGAATGGTAACCATCCTGCTGCACTGCCTGTGCGTCACAGGAATTCCTGCTGCCGCAGGCGCAGCAATCGCGGAGGTAATACCAGGTACCTCTTCACATGGTATCCCTTTTTCCCTGAGAACCAGCATTTCCTCTCCGCCTCTCCCAAATACATAAGGATCGCCGCCCTTGAGCCGCACCACATATTTTCCTTCCCCTGCTTTTTCCAACAGAAGGGCATTGATTTCTTCCTGCGGCATAGCCTTCCCATTATAACGCTTTCCCACATTTATCTTTTCACAGCCGGCAGGTACCAGTTCCAGAAGCTCCTGTGCAGCAAGACTGTCATAAAGAACCGTATCACACTGCCGCAGACACTGCAGCCCTTTTAATGTAATCAGCTCCGGACCGCCGCAGCCGGCGCCCACCAGACTCACTCTTCCGTTTTTGCTATTTACCGCTTCATTGCCCGTCATTTTTTTATCGGTTGGTTTATTTTCCATCAGATGTTCCCCCGCGCCTGGGCCGAAAGCACGTCAGCGAGTGCATACCGCTCTTCCACTCCCCATTCTCCCCGGCTTTCCTGTCCTCCGTACATTACAGTGAGGAAAATCCTTTCCCTTTCTATCCCAGCCGGCTCAATTACGCTGTATGCCGCCGCAGGCTGGCTGCAATCCGCCTGCAGTACTTCCAGTACCTTTCGCTCTGTCTCAAAGGAAAGGAAGGTTTTCCTATGGCTGAGCTTTTCCACCATTTCCCGGTACTCCCAGTCCGCTCTGCCTTCTACGGCAATAATTCCCTGACAAGCCGCAGGAATAAATTCTTCCGGATCCAGCGGCTGAAAATGGAAACGTTCCTTTTCCCGCTCTATAATTCCCAGGCGGTCAAGACCGGCTTTGGCAAGTATAATTCCGTCGTATTCCCCATCCGCCAGTTTTGCCAGTCTCGTTTCCACATTTCCACGGATCAGCTTCACCTGTGCACCAGGCCAAAGTTTTTCCACATACAGCCGGCGTCTGAGACTTCCTGTTCCTATGACGGGCGACTGCGGAAGCTTATCTTTAACCTGAACCAGAACATCTCTGGCATCCGCCCTTTCTGGCACAGCGAGGATTTCAAGTCCCTGTGCAAGACGCTGCGGCAAATCCTTGGCGCTATGTACTGCCAGATCTATCCGTTTTTCCAAAAGAGCAGTTTCAAATTCAGAAACAAATAGTCCTTTATCCCCAATTTCACCCAGCGGTTTGTCCAGGATTTTGTCTCCCCTGGTCTTTATAACTACTGTTTCTGTCTCCATACCCGGCCAGCAGGCATGCAGGGCTTCTTCCACAAGCCTGGTCTGCGCCAGGGCAAGCTTACTGCCCCTCGTACCGATTCTGATTTTTGTCATTTCTTTTCCTCCGCCCAATATCCGTGCCGTTCCGCCAGAAGTTGATTCATATATGCCTCGACCTGTTCTTTTTCCACCTGAAATGCCTTTTCCCTGCAGAAAACAAACAGTTTTTCCAGATACGCAGCACGTTCCTTTTGATCCGCAACCTCCGAAAGCACCCGTTCCCGCAGGCCTCCCAGTATTTCTATGGTATTCCCCAGTCCCTCCGGTAATTCCTTCTCCACCTTTTTTCTTACAAAGGAAGCGGCGGCTGGACATTTCCCGTCTGAAGAAATACCTACGGTAAGCGCTCCCTCCTGAACAAGCGCAGGAAAAAAGAAGGTACATTTTTCTCTGTCATCCACCACATTTACAGGTATCTGCCTTTCCCTGCACCACTGCGCCGCCCAGGCATTTACGTCTTCCCGGTCTGTTGCCGCAATAACAAAGCATGCCCCTTCCATATCCTCCCTGCAAGCTTCCCTGTATATGAGCGTAAGCTGATCCGACCCCTGCGCCAGACTCTCAATACGCGCACAGATCACCGGAGCGATACAGATCAGGCGCGGGCCAAAGGGAAGCAGCTTTTCCACTTTCCTTGCCGCCACCTGCCCCCCTCCAAGTACAACGCCTTTTTTATCTTCAATCTCCATAAAAAACGGAAAATATCCCATCGCTCCCTCCTTCTGTCGTCAGTACCGACATCAATTCCGCCCTTCCTGCGTTTTTCCAAAGGCCTCCAGCACTGCCTGAAAGGAATCGGAATCAAGATTATCTCTCAGGAAAAAAAGTATTTTGTCCAGACCGCAGCCTGCAAAGCTTTCCTTCCATTTATTCAGCTGCCCTGCCGCTTCATGGAAAGCCAGTGTCTTGTATAGCGTTTCCAGTTCTTCACTCATAAGTTCTCCGGCATCCGCAATCGCCTGCTGCTTGCGCAGGTTATTCCGGCCTGCTAGTTCCCTGAAATCATCAATAGCAATCAAACGGCAGCCCGGAAGCGCACTTATTTCCCGGTCAATGTCCGCAGGCACCGCAATATCTATAAAAAGCCGTTCACGGCCATCCTTCAGTAATTCTGCGGTCTTTCCTGCGGTAATCGTGTAATGCGGGCTTTCCGTAGAGGATATAACCACATCCGCCTGCTCCAGAAAACGGTACCTATCCCCATAATCCACCACAGTAAGATTGCTGCGTTCCCTGTCCGTTACAATGTGATTCCTTTTCGTGGCATAAACATGGATACTCCCTCTGTCAAGCAGATTTTTGAGGATGATACTTCCCATTTTCCCGCTGCCGCCTATTAACAGAACCCGAAGCCCTTCTTCCCGGCCGCTCTGTGCGCCTTCTTCCCTCATTATTGCATTTTCCGTCCGAAATACTTCATTGGAAACCAAAGTTGCAATGGATACAGAAGCTTTGGAGATGTCCGTTTCTGTTTTTATTTTTTTTGCACAAGCCAAAGCCCCCTGAAAAGCCGTATTCAGCTCATATCCTGTCCTGTGTTCCTCACAGGAAAAAAGATAGGCCTGCCTGACCTGACCTAAAATTTCATCTTCCCCCAGCACCATGGAGTCCATACCGCAGGTAACTCTGTACAGATGCTCCAACGCCTTCTTCCCCTGAAAACGTTTTGCTATCCGGCGAAGCTCTGTCTCCTCCATACCGCTTTTCTCCGCCAGCAGCCTTTCCAATACCGGAAAAAGCGATTCTTTTCCGGAGGCATAAATCTCCGTCCGATTACAGGTTGCAAGCAGTACCGCCTGCTCAGCCTGCTCCAGAAGCTGTTTCTTTTCCTCCAGGGTAAATACGAAAATCCGGCGTATCTCCTCCGGTGCAGATTTAAAGCTGATACTGATACATTCCATTTCCTTCTCCGTTTCGCCGAATATACGGCCAAGTATTTTTTTTCAAAAAGGAGCGGAATATTCCGCCCCTTCCCAGCTTTTTTCTTCAGCTCCTGTTTTAGCAGGTAGCTCCGCCCTTTAAATGCAGCTGAGCTCCGATTATTTCATCCTTTCTGGAAAGGATTTCATCTCCCAGCAGCTGGGCCTCTACTTCAGCAAAGCCGATTCTGTTTACCGTATCCGCAAAGCGTTCCCCGGTCTTTCCCTGCTCCCTGAAAAGCAGGATTGCCTTTTCCAATACGGACAAAACCTCTTCCTCACCTGTGAATACCTTCGACAATGCCTTGCCATGCGCAGTTTTCTTTCCCCAGCGCCCGCCGATATATACCTTATAACCATAGATACCATCGTCCACTGCCTTGAATGGACATTTTCCAACACAGCGTCCACAGTTGTTACATTTTTCTTTGTCTATAATCAGCTTGCCGTCCACAACTCTGGCCGCTTCCATAGGGCAAATATCCTCCACCTTGCATTTCCCGCATCCGCGGCAGATATCTACATTATAAGAGGGAATCCGCTGTCCTACAATACCAAAATCGTTCAAATCAGGTTTTACACAATTATTCGGGCATCCTCCGACAGCAATTTTAAATTTATGGGGCAGCTTTACCTCATGATAGCCATGGTAGAAACGTTCATGTATTTTCTCAGATAATGCATAGGAATCCAGCTGTCCGTACTGGCAGGTGGTACCCTTGCAGGATACTACCGGACGTACCTTTGAGCCTGTTCCGCCTGTTTCCAGGCCGCCCTCCGCCAGGAAATCCCGAAGCTCATCCAGCTTATCATAAGGCACTCCGACAATTTCCATGGTAAGTCTGGTAGTCATAACTACATCTCCGCTGCCGTACCTGGCTGCCGCATCTGCAATTCTTCGGTTTTCCTCTGCGGTAACTTTACCATTTCTGGTAATCACACGCACATTGAAATTATCAGTTCCTTTGTTATGCAGACACCCCAGGGCTTTCACGCGGGTGATTTCTTCCGGAGAAACCGTTACCCGTCCCGCCGCATTTCCTGTCCTGATTACATTAAAGAAGGATGAGCCTTCCAGCACCCTGGTATTGGTATAGCCATAGTGCTTCATCCTGTTCTGAAGCAGGTAGGCACGTTTGCCCTTTGCACATACAAGCAGAAGTTTTTCATCTTTTCCTAATCCGGGGATTTCTCCCCGAGGGTTGGCAAGCACCTGAGCATCAACAGCAGTCAGGTCCACATAGGTCACTCCGGGGATGGTGGGACCGGCGGGATTTACATCTATGATCCTGTAATCATCCGCCGCACCGGCCATATATTCGGCAGGGGTAAAGCTATCCATAACACCATTCATTTTGTTCAGCAGGATCTGTACCGCCGCCGTAAAGGGATGGATAGCTGTGGAGAACGGGGGTGCGTAGGCCAAATCCAGAGAGGTCATCTGCTCCAGCGTTCCTCCAAAGGTGATCGCCATGACAGCGATATCCGTCATCTTATCCACCGCTCCCGGCCCCAATACCTGAAGTCCCAGCAGTCTGCGGCTCTTCCTGTCCGCAATCAGCTTAACTGCAAAAAATGAGGAATCCGGATAATAGTGAGCCTTATCATCTGTCACTGACAGCACGGTCTCCACATCATAACCGGCCGCTTTAGCCGCTTCCTCCGTCAGGCCGGTACGTCCGCCGTTCAGTCCGGGAAGCTTGACTACGCCTGTTCCCAGAACCCCGGGATAGCTTACCTTTTCACCATTTAACGCAAGCGCCAGCGTACGTCCCTCCATATTGGCGGAGGAACCCATAGGAGACCACTGCCTTGCGCCGGTCAGCCGGTTTGTCACCATAGCGCAGTCCCCTGCCGCATATACATCCGGGACATTAGTGCGCATCTTTTCGTCTACCAGAATCGTTCCCTTGAACATTTCAATTCCGGTATCCTGCAAAAATCCGGTATTAGGCCGGATGCCAATGGAAAGTATCACCATATCGGCAGGCAGATGCCCTTTATCGGTCTGAACGCCTTCTGCTTTCAGCGTTCCGGTGATTCCTTCCAGTTTAGTGGAGGTAAGCACCCTGATTCCTTTTTTGGCAAGGTGGCGCACCGCATAATCCGCCATTTCAGGATCAAAACCCGGCATAATCTGGGGTGCCATATCCATTACCGTCACGCTTACTCCCTGCGCGAGAAGGTTTTCCGCAACCTCCAGACCGATAAATCCGCCGCCTACAACCACTGCCTTTTTTACCTGATTGGCCTTCAGATATTCTCTGGATTCAATTGCATCATCCGGTGTACGCATGGTAAATACTCCCGGAAGATTTACTCCTGTAAACGGAGGCACTATGGAAGAAGCGCCTGAAGCAATAACGCATGCATCATATGTATAAATTTCCTCGCCGCCTGTACGTAGATTCCGGACCGCCGCCTTCTTTTCTTTTACATCCAGTCTTGTTACTTCCCGCTCTGTCTGTACAAGCGCGCCTGTGAGTGCTGAAAATTTTGCCGGCGTATTAACAATAAGCTGATCCTTTCCTTCAATCAGCTCTCCGACATAATAAGGCAGACCACAGCCTGCATAAGAAATATCCTTTCCTTTGGTAACAATCGTAACTTTCGCATCCGGCATTACTCTTTTTGCCTTTGCCGCCACTTTGGTTCCGGCAGCAACTCCGCCGATAACTAGTAAATTCATGCTGATTTTCTCCCCGTTGTATCTTTTTTATGTATTCTCAGTTATGAGTTTATGCGGCGAATTATGCCATCGGTTTTCGGCCGCACTATTTTAATAATAAAGGATTGACTGGATAATGTAAAATAATATATTTATTGGTATTCATAATAATTTTTTATCAATAATCCTTGCTGTTGTTACTGTTCACTCCGTGACCAGTAACTGCATAAATCCATTAAAAATCGCCTGCGGCGATGGGATTTATGCACTCTTGAATCACTTTCTTACGTACTGTGCAGTAAATGCACAGTACTGAGTGAACAGCAGGTTACTGTTCACTCTTTCTGCATCTTATTTAAATTGGATGTTGAATAAGGCTGTCCGGAATAGTAAACTAACGTTAGGAGTTTTAAATTACAAAATTGTACGACAGGAGAAAAAGAAAATGAAATACGATTTTACTTCAATTATTGACAGGCAGGGGAAAGATTCTATCGCCGTAGACATTATTCCGTTCCCGGATGCCAAAGTACAGGAGGGCTTTTCCAAAATCCCCATGTGGGTGGCCGATATGAATTATGCCACAGTCCCCACCATCCAGGATGCAATTATTGAGCGTACAAAGCACCCTGCCTTCGGTTATTTTGATCCAAGAGAAGAATATTATGAAAGAATTATAGAATGGCAAAACAAAAGAAATGGCGTGGAAGGCCTTACAAAAGACGCTATTGGCTATGAAAACGGCGTCCTTGGCTGCGTTTGTGCAGCCGCACAGGCATTTACGGCTCCCGGTGAAGCAGTGCTGCTCCATGCGCCCACATATGTCGGCTTTACCGGCGCCCTGGAAAGCAACGGCCGCAAAATCATCCACAGTGACCTCGTCCGTGATGAAGAAGGCATCTGGCGTATGGATTATGAAGACATGGATAAAAAGCTGAAGCAGTATCATATCCACTTTGCCGTATTCTGCTCTCCCCATAATCCCTGCGGACGTGTCTGGACCCGCGAGGAAATCGAAAAGGCAATGGACGTTTATGCCAGAAATAACTGCGTTGTCGTATCTGATGAAATATGGTCTGATTTGACCCTGGAGGGATATCAGCACATTCCAACACAATCTGTATCCGAGGATGCAAGAAACAGAACCATTGCTGTATATGCTCCTTCCAAAACCTTCAACCTTGCCGGACTGATCGGTTCCTACCATATTATTTATAATCCATACCTGCGCGATCGGGTCAAAAAGCAATCGGAGCTGTCTCATTACAACAGCATGAATGTACTCTCCATGTACGCCCTCATCGGAGCCTACCAGCCGGAGGGCTATGAATGGGTGGACGAGCTGCGCCAGGTACTGACCAATAATGTGGATTATGCTTACCGTTATATATGTGAACACTTTAAAGGAGTCGAACTCGCCAGGCCGCAGGGAACCTATATGTTATATCTGGATTGTGAAAAATGGTGTGAAGAGCATCATAAATCCATGGATGAGCTTATCAGAGCGGGTATCAGCGTCGGCGTTATCTGGCAGGACGGGCGGCCCTTTCACAGGCCTTATGCAATCCGTATAAATCTTGCAGTTCCGCATTCTCTTGTTGTGGAAGCTATGGATCGGCTGGATAAGTATGTATTTAACAAAGGCTGAGTCCCTAAAAGGCACAGGCCGGCGCATCTCTGCTGCCGGCCTGTACTGACAATCCATTTATTCTTCAATCCAAATCACATTTACGGAATGCGCTTTCAAGGCAATCTCCATTCCCATTCTGAACGCTCCGGCCTCTGATTCTTCAATCCGTACCTCTTCGTGCCCCATATCATTGTAGGATTCCGTACTGTTTCCGCTGATGGTAAACAGCTTCACGTTTCCTTTGGCAGAATGAAAATTCAAAGATAACGTAAGCGATTCTTCCGGTTCCTTATTCACAGCCGCAGCCGGTCCGTGTAAGCCATTACCTGTTCATAGTTGGCATAATCGTTCGTCTGATGGATACCGTCCCAGTATTCATGAATAGAAATCCAGTCCAGAAATTCACCGCAGTTTTCAAGAAGCTCAATATTCCAGTGAATATCAGTCAAAGCCGCTGCCGTCAGTTCTGTAGTGGGATCTACATGCTTGATCATTTTTGCAGCTTCTTTTACAAGCCTTCCCCATTCGGAAGCTGTTTTCGCACCGATTTCCCAGAAACCGTAATTCTCGTTGCCGATACTCCAGTGCCGGCCTATTTCACGGTCGGGATTCAGAAATACCTTCATAAAATTCTCTCCTTCCTGCTGTGTGCGTCAGCCCGGCATCCGATTTTCCAGTGAGGACGAAATGTCTCTCCGCAACAGTTCCAGCGCCTTATCCAGGCCTTTATCCTGCAGCGCCCTGTAAATTCCCACATGCGGTTCTTCATCAAAGCAGTCATCCATACTCTGCTTTTTATTCCAGGAAAACTGGGCATAAATCCTTTTCTGGATACCAAGGCTTTCTTCAACAATTTTTCTGCGGAATTAAGCATATATGATGACCGCAGCTAACCCACAGGAGAAGAAGCAGCGGCAGAAGCCCTGGTTGGGAATGCCTGTAGCTTATATGCCGTACCAGCATAAAAATTGCCGGCTCTCCTGAAATGGAATGCCGGCAGCTGTAATAAGATATATTTTTGTAGTTGTGATAGAACCGAACAGCTACATAATACCAGTGTAATGGATTTCGATGGGAGAATTTCGATGAGCAATCTTCCATGAGCGATTATCCATGAACGATTTTCTGCTGGAATCACTGGCTGGATATTATGTGCCTCAAATGGCGCCGTCTGCTCCTGAGGTTGCATCAGTTTTCTCCAAACGCCTCCTGCTGATTTCCAGGTACTCCTCCCTCATCTCCAGCCCGATGAATTTTCTGCCCAGCCTTTTGGCTGCCACTCCTGTGGTTCCGGAGCCGCAGAAGGGATCCATAACAAGCATTCCTTCCGCCGTGGATGCGAGCACAATTCTTTCAAGCAGGTATTCAGGCTTCTGGGTGGGATGCTTTCCTTCTTTTTTTTCCGTGGATTTGGTCAGGCTCCCGGTCCAGACATCCTTCATCTGCTTGCCGCCGTTTACCTCCTTCATCAGCTCATAATTGAAAAGGTGATGGGATTTCCGATCCGCCTTCTGCGCCCAGAGAATGGTTTCCGTGGAATGAGTGAAGCAGCGGCAGGCCAGATTCGGCGGCGGATTGGTTTTCTGCCAGGTGATGTTGTTGATGATTTTATAACCCTCCTGCTCCAGGGCCATGCCGATGGAATAGATATTATGGAGCGTTCCTGAAATCCAGATGGTACCGTCCGGCTTCAGCACCTTTTTGCACAGGCGCAGCCACCTGCGGTTAAAGGCATGCTTGGAGCCGCAGTCCATTCCCTGATCCCATTCCCCCTTATTCACCGAAACCATTTTCCCGCCCTGACAGGTAACACCGTCGTTGCTTAAAAAATACGGGGGATCAGCAAAAATCATATCCACGCTTTCCGGTTCCATTTTCAGCAGCAGCCGGAAGCTGTCTCCCAGATAGAGCTGTTCATTTTCTGTTTCATAATATGGCTTTTGCCTGGTATGCAGTAATTTTTCCATGTACCTGTCCTAATAGTTTGTTATAATAATCTCTTCTCCCACACGTTTGCTTGCATCGGAGTTGATGTTGCGTTTCACCTGTACCACTTCCTTTGTAAATCCCTCGTACAATTCATTGATAAAAACCGTGTTGTGATTCGTCAGCATGCAGCTGCAGCCTCTTTCCGTAAGCTCACGGAACAGCCGGGCCAGCCTTTCATGGCTCTCCACGTCAAAACCTTCCTTGGTATAGGATTCAAAGGAGGATGGATTCAGCGGCGCATAGGGACTGTCAAAGAACACAAAATCCCCCTGCTCTGCATCCCTGCAGGACTCCTCAAAATCTCCCTGTAAAATCGTAACATTCTGCAGGTATTCTGAAACCTCCCGTATATTTTCCGGGCTGCAGGATTTCGCCTTGCTGTTATTGAAGGGGACGTTGAACAGTCCTTTTTCATTGACACGGTAAAGGCCGTTAAAGCAGTGTTTGTTTATATAGAGAAACAGGGCGGCAAGCTCCACATCATATTGACCCTTCATCATTTTTTCATTATATGCGGCCCTCTTTGCGTAATAAAAAACCTTCCGGTCCGTCTCCGCTTCCCCGTCCAGCTGTTCCACCGCATCAATTATGGCTTCAGGGCTTAGCTTAATCTGTCTGTATAAATTCACAAGAGAACCGTTGATATCGTTAATGACAGCACGTTCAGGGCAAAGAGCGAACAAAACCGCTCCTCCCCCTACAAAAGGTTCATAATAGGTATGATAATTTTCTGGCAGCCTTGCGCTGATCTGCGGCAGCAGCTGCCGTTTACCGCCCGCCCATTTGATGAACGGCGCGATGGGTGATATATTCATGCTGTATTCCTTCGCTTCTCCTGCGTACCTTCTGTTTTCCGGCGCGTTCCGGGCAGCTGCCGTTTGCGCGCCTTTTTATTATAGAAGAAAGCCGGAAAAATAACAACCCAAATCATAACGTTTGCTTCATCGTTTGCTTCCGCTCCCAAGTCATAGCATATGCTACATCGTTTGCTTGGATGTTTGCTTCCTGTAATGGTTCACTATAACGGTTCAGGCAATGGAACAGTTACCGCTTCTTCCATATGTTTATTCTGTGGTTTTTTTCCATATCGCTTCACAGCCTGCGCAGCCGTTCCATCCAGTAAAAATAGCTGCATGCCAGAATTAAATCAGCTCCTATCCAGGCACAGACCTCTCCATAAAAAACTCCCGACTGCCCGATCAGCGGCGGCAGCAGCAGGGCGCAGCCGGTACGCATCACCAGCTGGGCAATGCTGGATACCATAGGCAGCACCGAATTTCCCAGCCCCTGGATACAGGAACGGATTATATATAAAATGTAAAGTAGAGGGAAAAACAGGGCCAGCACCTGAAGAAAGTGATATCCGATTTCCATCGCCGCCTCTGCCGCCGCTCCGTCCCCGGTCAGGAAACAGCCAAGAACCGGCCTGCCGAAAAGGATCATAACTGCCGACATAATAAGCGCTGTCGCCGTCCCGATGATGCCGGCTGCCTTAAGCCCCCTGCCGATTCTGTCAAATCTGGCGGCTCCCAGATTCTGTCCCGCATAAGTGGACATGGCATATCCGTAGGAGGAGGCCGCAATCTCCAGCAGCCCGTACAGCTTATTGGCAGCCGTATAGCCTGCGATGAAAACAACACCAAAGCCATTGATAACTGACTGGACAATTAATCCGCCCAATGCCGTTATCATATTCTGAAGCCCCATGGGAAGTCCCAGTTTCAGCTGTTCCTTCAGCATAGTGCGGTCAGGCCGGCATGTTTCCTGCTTCAGGGAAAGCAGGCTTTGCTCTCCGGAGAGCAGACCGCTTCCCTGCAGCTTTATAAAGCAAAAGAGGGCCGCAAGGACCTGAGACAGCACCGTTGCAAAGGCTGCACCAGGGATTCCCAAATGAAATCCAAATACAAATAGGATGTCCAGCACTATATTGCAGAAGGAGGAAATGGTCATCGCCTGCAGTGGTGTTTTGCTGTTTCCCACCGCACGTAGTATGGCAGCGAGAAGATTATAGGCAAAGGCTACCGGCAGGCTTCCATAAAGAATCCTCAGGTAGTCAAGAGACAGTCCCATGATTTCCTCAGGTGTATGCAGCAGCACTAGAACAGGCCTGAGCATCAGCTGCCCCAGTACAGTAAACGCAGCCGCCATCCCCAATGACAGAAACATGGCACCTGACACCGCTTTTTTCATGCCCTCTTCATCATTTGCCCCAAAACGTTGGGCTATTACAACAGAAAAGCCCTGTACCACTCCCTGTACAAGCCCGAACATAAGGAAGATCAGCCATTCCGAAGCTCCCAGTGCGACAAGGGCGCCGACTCCCAGCGCCTGTCCCACCACCATGGTGTCTACAAAGGTATAAAACTGTTGAAATACGTTTCCCAGCATCAAAGGAAGGGCGAACTGAAGTATCAGCCGGGCCGGCGGGCCGGAAGTCATATCTCTGGTCTGCATTGTTTTTCTCCATGTGATTCTGATTACTCTTTGACAGTCTATCATATCCAGGGGGATTGCCCAGAAAAAAATACGGCAGCGTCAGGTACACGCCGCCGTATTCAGTCCTTCGGATCCGTTATTTGTAGAACTCAAACCACTCTACAGTAATTCCCGGCATCTTGGTAGGTGTCAGGCACAGATCATAATATCCTTTTTCCAGGCTTACGTCTCCCATTTCCCGGACAATAGAAACACCGTTCGTGCCGTTGAGCTGAGGCGTCATGAAACGGACGCCGTTCAGGCTGGCATTGCAGGCAGACTGTGCACGGAAATCCGGATTATCCGTCTTCATCTGTATCCGTACGTGATATACGCCGGATTCTTCCACGGCAAACAGGACATGCTCGTTCATGGGGGTGGCAAGCCTGCAGGAATCCTTCAGAAGCGCGGCTTTTCCGGAAGCTTCGTCATTTTCTGTACATGCCGGAATCAGTTCGGGTTCTTCCTCAGGAAGCAGGGCTCTTTCCATGACGGGAGTCTTCATCAGGAAGCGGCAGATATTTGCCGCGCAGCGCTGAAGCTCACCCAGCGTCAATTCGCCTTTTCTCAGGGCTTTCAGGGTGTTGTCACCCATGGGATTATTTTCCGCAGCCAGATTGTCCACAACCATGTACAGATCGTTCTGGGAACGCACCATGGCAGCCGTATTTTCCCTGCTTTCCGCTCCTCCGAGGATGCAGTCGTTCATCGTTGACCACCAGTCGGTCATTACAATCCCCTCAAAGCCCCATTCTTTACGGAGGATTGTGGTGTTCAGATCGTAATTGGAGGCGCTCCAGTGACCGTTAACCGGATTGTATGAGGTCATCACAGAATTGGCTCCGCCTTCCCTGACAGCAATTTCAAAGGCCTTCAGATAAATTTCACGCAGCGCTCTTTCTGAAACCACAGCATTTACCTTGCTCCGTTCCTTTTCCTGGCTGTTGCAGGCGTAGTGCTTCATGGTGGCGTTGGAACCGCCGCGCATAATGCCGCGGATATTGGCTGCCGCCATTTTTCCCGTAAGAAGGGGATCCTCTGAAAAATACTCAAAGTTCCGGCCGTTGAGCGGATTGCGGTGAATATTGATGCCAGGCCCCAGGAGGGTGTCGATCTCGTTGCGCAGAAGCTCTTTCCCTTCCATTACATAGAGTTCTTCCACCAGCTTTGTGTCAAAGGTACAGGCAAGCAGTGTTCCGATAGGCACCTGAGTTGCCTGCGCGCCCACATCCATACGGATACCGGAGGGTCCGTCCGCAGCGGCGGCAATCGGGATTCCATAGGTTTCACGCAGAGAATTGCTCAGGCCGCCGAAGCAGGAGGCCACGCCGGGCGTTACCCTGGGGCTGCACATTCCTTCCCCGCGTACCAGTGTTGCCAGCTCCTCGGGTGTCAGCTGGGCAATGAAGGCTTCCATGGACTCCGCTTTATCCAGTACGTCCTTAAGCTGAATTCCCCGGCTGCCGGTTCTGGTAAGCGTGGGAGGCATATTGGCACGGATGCGTTCTGCCAGGGAAACGGTTGCCGTAGGTACTTTTTGTCCTGTTTTTTCATAGATGCCGCCCTGACATGCTCCCGGTTTCAGGCGGATAAATTCTTTTTCAGGAGCGCAGGCCTCTTCCAGGCGTTGTGTTACCGTAAGTCCGGTAACCTCATAGCCTTCCGCGCCGTCTACCATAACCGGCGCCACGTCGCGGACGCTGGTGCCGACATAAATCCGGTAGCAGCCTTCTTCCAGCACATAGCAGGCTTTGTTTCCGGTATAACCGCCGTCATCATAGGCCGCCATGGACGCGATGGGGAATGTAAGAAGCAGCTCCTCCTCTTCTCCCGGAGCCAGCAGTCCCGTCTTGGCAAATGCCGCCAGTTCCCTGGCGGGACGTCCCAGCTTTCCCTGGGGAGCGCTGAAGTAAACCTGTACCACTTCCCGGCCGGAATAACGGCTGCCCGTATTTTTTACATTGGCTTTCACGGTCATATTTCCGTTTTTTACATGCGCTTCCTGCAGCATCACGGAAAAATCGGTATAAGAAAGCCCGAAGCCGAAAGGATAGCGGACACGGTCCGGCGCAAAGGTTTCAAAATAGCGGTAGCCTACGTAAATATCTTCCTGGTAAATGTTTTCAAGCTCTCCGCCGTGATTGGCTGTGGAAGGGTAATCCGCCAGGCTGTAACAAATGGTATCCGCCAGCTTTCCGCTGGGGGTAACTCTGCCGGAAATCACATCGGCGGCTGCATTCCCGCCCTCCTGTCCGCCGTGCCATACATAAAGAATGGCTGTGACCGGATTTTCACAGGCTTCCTCCAGAAAACTCATGTCAATGACACAGGTTACGTTGAGAATGACGGCGGTCTTTTTAAAATGTCTGGTCACCATGGCGAGCAGTTCTTTTTCCGCGGCGTCCAGGCGGTAGCCGCCTTCCGTATCCTCATAGTCCTTGCCTTCGCCAGCTGTCCTGCCCAGGACTACCAGCGCTTTGTCGGATTTTCCGGCAGCTTTTTTTACAAGCTCCTCTGTTACCGGCATTTCCTTCTGACTCCAGGGCTCCGCTGTCCAGCCTCCGCCTCCGTCATCAAAAGGATTTTCCTGGATCCATTGTTCATAAATGCCCGCCAGTTCCTCATTTATCTTCAAATTGTCACACTGGCGCAGGCTGTCCAGCAGGTTCGTGGCATAGGGTACATTTACCGCGCCTCCTGATCCTGTGCCGCTCCGGTAATAGTCCTTCTGGATTCTGCCGAAAACGGATACGTATTCACCATCGGTAACCGGCAGTGTATGGTCCTCATTTTTCAGCAGGACCGCTCCCTGGGCCGCCGCCTCGCGGCAAAGCTGTGCAAATCCCTCAAGGGGAACGCCAATTAATATCTTACTCATGAAGTTTCTACCTACTTTCTTTTGTCGTTGGTACTTTTAGTATATCATATCCTGCTTTCGGTTGAATACCTTAAAATCTTTACGTGTTATGTGTATCTTTTTGACATGGGAGGGGAGGGATAAATCCGGTACAGCTTCTTTCTTCTGCGGCGGGGCCTGGCTTTATTGCTGCGTAAAGGAAGGGCTGACAGGTAGGTCAAATCCCCCGCGGCATGCCGGCATAGTGTCGGGGGATTGACGCGGGGGATTGAGGATTTACATTATACTGTTTTGTTTGGTTATGCCTCGGGCTGCATGGATTCGATGATTCCGTCTGCGAGGGTATCGAGTTCTACAGCTTTATCGGGGTGGAGGGTGGAAGCAAGGGACAGTCTTTCATTGATGACTGTCATATTTTTCATTTCCTCTTCGATGAATTTCTGCATCAGGTCTCCGGATTTGCAGGCCCAGGATCCGTTTTCGATGAGGGCGAAGGTACGCTTCTGGAGGTTGAGGGCTTTCATATCGGAAAGGAAATTATGCATTACAGGATAAATTCCCAGGTTGTAGGTTACGCTTGCCAGCACGATGTGGCTTAAGCGGAAGGCCTCGGAAATGAGCTGGGATACGTGGGTGTTGGAAAC
The DNA here is from genome assembly GCF_009696275.1 of Eisenbergiella porci. Classification (GTDB taxonomy): domain Bacteria; phylum Bacillota; class Clostridia; order Lachnospirales; family Lachnospiraceae; genus Eisenbergiella; species Eisenbergiella porci. The sequence goes on along the minus strand of NZ_VUMI01000051.1, from coordinate 7,994 downwards.
ATCGTAAACAACTACATTTGTCATGCCTTTTTCACAGAGTTTCGCTGCCAGCGCCTGTGCGGCGGCTTCTGTATTGCCGTACATGGAAGCGTAGGCGATCATTACGCCTTTTTCTTCCGGCTCGTAGCGGCTCCAGCGGTCATATTTTTCGATAAAATATGCTACATTGGAACGCCATACGGGACCGTGAAGGGGGCAGATCATTTTGATATCCAGCCCGGAAGCCTTCTTGAGGAGGGCCTGGACGGGAGCTCCGTATTTGCCTACAATATTGGTGTAGTAGCGTCTTGCGTCGTCGATCCAGTCTCTTTCAAAGTCCACTTCATCATTGAACAGCTTGCCGTCCAGGGCGCCGAAGGAGCCGAAAGCATCTGCGGAGAAGAGGACTCCGGTTGTCACATCGAAGGTGACCATGGCTTCGGGCCAATGCACCATGGGGGCATTGACAAAGGTTACCGTATGTCTGCCAAAGCTCTGGGTATCGCCCTCGTTTACTTCAATCTGATCATAATTATCAATGTCAAAGCCGAACTGACGCATCAGCATGAAGGCCTTGGGGGTGCTGATAATTTTTACTTTGGGGTAGCGGAGCAGGATTTCTTCGATGGATGCGCCGTGATCCGGTTCCATATGGTTGATTACCAGGTAATCCAGCTCTTTTCCCTGAAGCAGATAGTCCATGTTTTCCAGCAGCTGTCTGCAGGCGGACCAGTCTACGGTATCGAACAGCACCGTTTTTTCATCCAAAAGCAGATAAGCATTATAGGAAACGCCTCTGGGAATGGGATGAATATTTTCAAAAAGGGTAAGTCTGTGGTCATTGGCGCCCACCCAGTATAGATCTTCCGTTACATTTCTGACACAATACATTTTCTATTTCCTCCTTCTGGCCGTAGCCTACATAAACATATCCTTACTTTCCGCACATTCCGGACAAACCCAGTCAGCGGGCAGCTTTTCTAATAGTGTGCCCGGAGCGATGTCCGAGTCCGGATCTCCTGCCGCAGGATCGTATTCATAGCCGCAGCCGCCGCACACATAGGTTTTTCCAATTGCCGCCGGTTTGGGAGGCAGCGGCCGTTTCATTTTAACCATGGGCGGTGCCGGCTTCTTGGCTTCTCCATTATTAAGCGCTTCCGAAAGAAGCGGCAAAATCTCATTGACATCCCCGATGATTCCGTAATCGCAGTTCTTGAAAATGGGCGCGTTGGCATTCTTGTTAATCGCCACAATGGTGGAGGCGTCCCGGATGCCTTTCAGGTGCTGTACGGCTCCCGAAATGCCGCAGGCAATATAGAGGTTGCCTGTGAATTTCTGGCCGGACATGCCCACATAGCGGTTCAGGGGCACGTATTTCAGGGTTTCAGCTACCGGCCTGGAGGAGCCGATGGCCGCGCCTGCCTGTTTTGCCAGTTCTTCGATAAGCTTCATATTTTCCCTGGAACCGATGCCTTTTCCGGCGGAAACCACTCTTTCTGCCAGCGGTATCGGGGTGTCCGCGGGAATTCCCACGCTGAAATCATAACCGTCTTTTACAAGGGCCGCAACAAGGGCTGCAACTCTTTCCTGGGCGCTGCCTTCCTTTAAAATCATTTTTTTGCGGTAACCGGTAACCGGGGCCGGTTTCTTCATGATTTTCGCAGGGCCGCCCGCTTCCCGGGGCATCTTTCCGATCAGATGGGAGGCGATGACAACGCGCTGGATTTCATTGGTTCCTTCATATATGGTAGTGATTTTCGCATCCCTGTAGGCGCGCTCCACTTCCATTCCCTTCAGATAGCCGCTTCCTCCGAAAATCTGCAGGGCGTCATTGGTCACCTCCAGGGATATATCGGAAGCATACTGCTTCGCCATTGCCGCTTCCATGCCATAGGATTCGTGGTGTTCCTTCAGTTCCGCCGCGCTGTAGATAAGGAAACGGGCGCAGCGCAGCTTGGTTGCCATATCCGCCAGCTTAAAGGATACGATCTGCTGCTGGCAGATGGGCTTTCCGAACTGTACGCGTTCTTTGGAATATTCCAGCGCATGTTCAAATGCACCCTGTGCAATCCCCAGCGCCTGGGAAGCGATTCCGATGCGTCCGCCGTCCAGCGTGGCCATGGCGATTTTGAAGCCCTGTCCTTCCTTTCCAAGAAGGTTTTCCCTTGGAACCTTTACATCGTTGAATATCAATTCTGCAGTGGATGAGGACCGAATACCCATTTTATCATAATGTTCTCCGAATTCAAAGCCTTCCCAGCCTTTTTCTACGATAAATGCAGAAATTCCTCTGGTTCCGATATCCGGAGTGGTCACGGCGAATACTACGTACGTGTCTGCTTTCGGCGCATTTGTTATGAATATCTTTCCACCATTCAGCAGGTAATAATCACCCTTCAGTATGGCAGTTGTCTCGGTTCCGCCCGCATCAGAGCCTGCGTTGGGTTCGGTGAGGCCGAATGCGCCTATTTTTTCCCCCTTTGCCAGAGGCGTCAGATACTTCCGCTTCTGTTCCTCCGTGCCGAAGGCGAAAATCGGCCAGGAACCAAGGGATACATGTGCGGAAAGAATGACTCCTGTCCCGCCGTCCACTCTGGACAGTTCCTCCACCGCGATTGCATAACTGAGCACATCCAGCCCGGCGCCGCCGTATTCCTTGGGATATGGAATCCCCATCAGTCCCATTTCCCCCAGCTTCTTTACCGCTTCCGTTGGAAATTCATTATTCTGATCCATCAGAAACGCTATTGGTTTTACTTCGCTTTCCGCGAACTCCCTCATTTTTTGTCTGAACGCTTCATGCTCCTGTGTTGTTTGATAAAGCATACTTAGTTCCCCCTTTATATGTTTGGGTGGCAAGGAACTGTCTGTATAAATGTAATTCTGTACAGTTCCCAAGTGCCTGTCAGGTCACAGTGTCTTTATATATTTACTGCCAAAGGTACGGCAGATATGTTTCCGATTGCCGTGCTTTTCCCCATTTTTACAGCGGCAATACTTGACTTTTTTTATCCACTTTTATATTCAAAAAAAAATTATTCCTTTTCCCCAAATAATATCCAGTAAAGACTCCGGGATCGGAATTCCCGGTCAATTGCCTGCTGTACCCTGGCAAGCTGTGCGTGGACGTTGCAGGGCGTCCCGTTTTTGTCACGCCATTCGCACTGGTAATCCGCATTCATGCAGGCCGCAAGGCGGGCATTCGTCTCCACTGCGCCGACCAGATCGTACAGGCTGACCTCATGCAGGTCCGCTTCCAGCTGGCAGCCGCCGTTTACGCCCCGGATAATACGGATAATTCCTGCTTTTTCCAGCTTTTTTATAATTTTGTAGGTAAATTTCAGCGGCAGCATCTCCTTTTCCGCCAGCTCCCCTACTGTCAGGCAGGAGCCCTGGGCAAGTGAACGGAGGATGCGGAGCGCGTAATCCGTTTCCCGTGTGATTAACAAGCAGTCGGCCTCCTTTTTATTCTATAGTTTAACTATAGTAAAGTGGAGTAATTTTGTCAAGATTAGATTTGCGGGAATCCATAGATTTTTTAAGTGGTATCAGGTAAAATGAGGAAATAAGAAAAAACAGAGTTTCATAGCCTTCAGAAGGAAGGCTGGGGTACGCCAGGAACTCCTGGCAACAGGGAAGGAATACCATGAAGGATTACGTCCGACAGAACAAATCGGCCTGGGAATTCAACGCCTATAATTTCTGGGTGGAGCACGACGGCACGCCTGAGGAGCGCGCCCGAAGGGATCTGGAAGATCCTGTAGGTATGTTGAAGAAATATGCGGTGTATTTTGATTCCTATGAAGGAATCAGGGTTGCCAATATCTGCGGCTCCTGCGGTAAAAAGGCCATTCCGCTGGCGATTCTCGGAGCGGAGGTAACCATATTCGACATCTCGGAGAGAAACATGCGGTATGCCCTGGAAACGGCGGAGGCGGCCGGCGTGTCCGTAGATTTTGTCCTGGGGGATGTGCTGGAAGCCGATATGAAAAAATACAGAGGCTTTTTTGATGTGGTGTTCATGGAGGGCGGCATCCTTCATTATTTTCATGATATCGGGAAATTTATGGAGGTCATGTATTCCTTTCTCCGTCCAGGCGGCCGCTTAATCGCAAGCGATTTCCACAATCCTCGCAGTCAGGGATTCTAATGTCCAAAATGCTGCCGGCGAATGACACGGATAAATGGGATAAGGAGGTTTTGTATGCGCACTGAAAAGGAAATGCTGGATATGATTCTTGAAACTGCCGACACAGATGCGCGGATCCGCGCTGTAACCATGGAAGGCTCCCGGGCAAATCCCAATGCTGTCCATGATGAATATTCTGACTTTGATATCACCTTTTTTGTTACTGATGTGCGGGAGTTTACCCGGGATAAGGAATGGATTCACCGACTGGGTGATATCCTGATTGTTCAGTGTCCCACGGACTGGTATTCCCATCCTTATGATTATAGCAGCCGTGATCCCTTCGCTTTTCTTATACAGTTTGCTGACGGGAACCGGATTGACCTTACCCTGCGGGATGTGGGCCTGATTTCAGGGGAGGCTGAAAATAAGGAACCGCGGATCGTCCTGTTGAATAAGGACCATTTTCCTTCCCTGCTGACGATTGGGTCGGAAGAAGCCTTTTTTTTCAGCCGCCCGGAGAAATGGAGTTTTACAATACCTGCAACGAATTCCGCTGGCTGTGTCTGTATGTGGCCAAGGGAGTGTGCCGGAAGGAGCTGTACTACTCCAAGCATGCCTACGATGTGCTGGCTATGCCCATGTTTCTTAAGATGCTGAACTGGAAGGTGGGGATAGACCATAATTTTCAGGTCAGCACCGGCAGTTCCTGCAAATATCTGAAGCGTTTTCTGTCAGAGGAAGAAATGATGCGGTTCCAGGACATCTTTCCCGGCGGGGATTATGGGGATATCAGCAGGTGCCTTTTTCTTATGTATGATTATTTTGATGAACCGGCAGAATTTGTGGCGGAGTATTTTGGCTTTGTCCATGATGTGCGGGAAACATGCAGAGTAAGACACTTTCTTGAAGAAAGGCTATGTGGGGCGTGACCGGTTCCATAGAGGAAAATAAGAGCCCGGGAAGTTCCGCCAAACCAATGATTCATGCAGTGCCGCAGGCAAGCCTGCGATATAGGGGGTATAAAAATGTATCGTGTAAATGGTTCAAATCCTTTACTGGACACCTAGCTTACGGAAAAGGACAGGTACTGCTTTAAAGCCGCGTTGAAATTTCGTCCATCCTCCGGGAACGTTTTTCCGCCTGCGGCCGGATTGCCGTAAATGCGCATGAGCCATATACGGAAGAGCTGCTGCGAAGCTTTGCAAACAGCGAGCACGCCGAATACCGGATAAATAAACGGCTGAATGTTTATGCCTGTCCCAGCGTCCATCAAGCGCAAAAACGCGGAAGAATGCTGCCGGCTGCGCCCTGTTATCAGGAAGAAATCGCACAGCTTATCACTGTTATGATGCGGGATGCGGATCTGCAGGAGCCCGATCGGGAGGAAGCCCGACAGTATGCGGAGGGAAAGTCTGTGTCGGGCAGCCTGTTTTTGTGGGAGAATGAAGAGGGGAAAATTGTTTCCATGACAGATATTACTCATAGGACGGAGCGGTATGCCAGGCTCAACGCCGTTGTTACAGCAAGGGAGCACCGGGGACAGGGATATGCTGAAATGCTGGTATCCTCAGTGACACAGCTGCTGCTGCAGGACGGCCTGACTCCCATGCTTTATGCCGATGCCGGGTATCCGCCGTCCAATGCAGTCTACAGGAAAATCGGATATGTGAAGCAGGGGGAAATTACGGAACAGGAGATTTTCAGGAAAGGATAAGGCCGCGATTATTTCTCTTCAGTGTAGTATTTCCTGCTTTATATCCTATTCCGCCGTATCCCATCCGCCGCCTTACTTATAGAATTCCTTCACAGCCTCTCCGATATACTCCGCCGCCCCTTCCCCATACCGGGCGTCCATTGTCTTCTTCATGGACTCGTCGTTAAGATACAGCTCCGCCATATCCAGCATCAGTTTTTTTACATCCGGCATCTGATACAGCTGTTTGGAGACAAAATCCAGTTCCCCAATCAGCGATTTTATTTCAAAGGATGCGGTATCCGTCCCTTTTTTATCAGCTATTTTATGGTAAATGCCGTCTATTCTGTTCTGGTAAGCCTGCACCACCTCGGCGCCGTTTGGATTTTTTACCGCATTTATCGCGACATCCTTATTTCCATACCATTCCACTACTTTTTTGAAATTCTCCTGTACCGAAGGGTCGGATGCATTTTCCACAAAATGCTTCTGAAAATTCTCCAGATTTCCATACTCGCCGGTAATGCCCGCAAGCTCCTCTTCCTTTAAATTTTCAACGATTGCACGGCACATTTCCTCTATTTCAGCTTTGTCAAACATTGCAAAATCCATCTCATTTTCTCCTTTCAGGATATCATCGATGCTGCTTATTAACCGGTTCAGCCGATCCTTTTTCAGCTGCAGCATTTTCTTCTGGCTTCTCAGAATCGTATCTCTGTCAAGGGCAGGATTTTCCATAACCGCTTTGATTTCCAGAAGCGGCATATCAAATTCCCGGAAAAACAGTATCTGCTGCAAACGTTCCAGGGCTTTATCGTCATAAAGCCGGTATCCCGCGGCACTGCATGACGTGGGCTTCAGCAGTCCGATTTCGTCGTAATAGTGCAGCGTGCGTACGCTGATACTGGTCAGTTTGGATACATCCTTTACTGTTCTCATCTGGGAACCTCCTGTTCTTGATAAAATCACTTTAAACCCTGCCGGTCCGTGAGGGTCAATACCTTAAGTGAGAAAAGAGAAAATTTTTAATACTTTTACAATCCTGGTATCTGGACTTGTTATGGCTTTATTCTGGTTTTGTTCTGTCTATATTTTTAAATTTATTATGAATATATTCTGTTTTTTACCGTGATGTACGGCTGAGATTATATTTGAGAATGTCCGCGGTCAGCCAGTCAATGGCATCCTGCCAGCCGGAAAAACTCCGCTTTCCTTTTCTTCTCATCAGTTGTGAAAAATAGGTGCTTACCACGGCTGCCTAGCCATGGCTTCCCTTTTCCGTCATTCTCGCCCTGACCGGATAGGCGGCCAGTATCCCAGCGTATGTTTCGGACTGGAAAATAGCAGTTCTGCTGGACAGGAGTGAGATTTCGCAGGTGTTTCCCTCTCTTAAGCAGAAAAAATTCTCCAGGGCTTTTCCTACAAGCTCAGGAGAACGGTATACACCAAAGGAATAGGCTGTAACTTCCCTGCTTTCCGAATTCAACAGGACACATAGATATATCTCGCCGTCCTCCGATGTTTTATAGGTGCCGATGCCAACACAATATGCATTTTTCGGGCAATATGCTTTTTCAGAAATAGGCAAAGCTTTCTTTTCGGTGCAACAGGGGCTTTCCGCATACGTATCCGCGTATTGAGAATGGAAAGAATCCTGCTTTTTTATAGCGCCCCTCCGGTCCCCAGGGAATTTTTCCGGTATTCCTTCCGGAAGCAGCCGGATAAGCCCATCTGCAGCCGGATGCAACTCCTCATCCTGTTTCCACAGATAAATGTCTTCAGGAAGTATTTTATATTCCTCCAGATACAGGAGCGGATTGAGGGACAGCAGCCGCATCTGTCTGTCCCATTCCTCCGTATCCTTATATGTGAAAGCCAGTTCCTGCAATGTATATCTGAAATCCATAGATTCTCCTTCTGATTTTTGTAAATGGTACTTTTATAAAAAAGACTTTATCAGCATGGAGAAATGCCTGTCCACAGTCTCTTCCAGGGATTCATTCGAACAGTGTTAATACTGTTCGGAATTTCCAAACATCTTAGGCATTCTTGTTCCAATACATCTTGAACCAAATCGCACATGCTGTGCAATAGCCTTTCTTATCTTTTCTCTGCACCGTTGCCACGGTGCTCTTTTTCTTTTACAATAGCCTTATCCTTATGAAAGGAAAAACCCTACGGATGAGTGCT
>NZ_VUMI01000050.1 GCF_009696275.1 Eisenbergiella porci | reverse complement strand
TACCTCACTGTTTTAATAAGATTTTTTACTAACCCGCAAAGTCAGTAATCTTATTTTACTCTGAGGTATTTTTTTCTCAACCCTCTTTCTCGGAATTCCCTATATTTGAATTATACAGGAAGCTCCTTTACCTGCAATCAGGACACCCCATTTACATATCTGCCATGTGTTATGAAAAGTATAGCATATCCGGCTTTCCTATTCCATGTTTTCCGGCCTTTTCCGTTTTTGCTATTTATAGATCAGGGTAAGAAAATTTACGAGCCATCCGGGAAGCCCCGGATTGTAGGTTAGGATAAAATCCTTCATGGCTTCCTTTGATGTGAGACTGTCCGTCACGGTCATATTCCATCCACTTATCCTGGCGCCCTGCATGCCGGCCGCCGTCTTTCCGCTTACCGACACTCCGGTGGCAACCTCCTTCCCCGCCGCCGCAACTCCGGTGGCATAAATCCCCACACTGGAAATACCGCCTGTCACAATTCCCATCGCAACCACTCCAACTGTCATCGCTCCCAGGGAAATAACCCCCAGGGAAAAAAGCAGTCCCAGAGACAGTACACCAAAACTGAGTACGCCAGCTGAAAAAATCCCCACGCTCACCACTCCAAATGCCAGATTACCCACTGCAATGATTCCCCATGCCGCATCCCTGAGCCTGACCTTCCCGTTTCCGCCTCCGAATTTCACATGAACCAGAGGAAGGCCAAAAACAGAAGCCTTGCTTTTATATTCAAAACCTTCCCTGCAGCCGATAAATTCCTTTATTTCATTCAGGGATTTCTTCATTTCCTCAGTTTCCCGCGATGAAGTCTCCGGCCATCCGGCATCCATTTCCCACTGTCCGCTATCCTGCTGCCTCTTGATATCACTGCCTCCCAGGCCCTTCCCCGCACCGTAGTCCGGTACGTCTTCCACTCCTGGAAATCTTCCGTTCCGGTTTTCACAGTCATCAATCAACAGATAATCCAGGGACACCTGGAACAGTCCGGAAATTGCAATCAGCTTGCTGATTTCCGGCATGGTTTTATCCGCTTCCCATTTACTGACGGACTGCCTTGAGACCTCCAGGTATTCCGCCAGCTGCTCCTGGGACAATCCCTTTTCCCTGCGCAGCACAATCAGCTTATCACAAAATTTTTTCATAAACACTCCTATCCGCCGTCTGATTACGTTCTTCTTTTGCAACAGTTCATATAACTGGGCTGTTACCTTTTTTATAAGCTTATTTTTCCACAGAAGGCCTGTATTTACAAGAAATCAGCATATTGCAATTTGTCACCCACAGGTTGCATCCCTGTAAATCCGGCATTTTCATGTCTTTGTCTAAAAAATAAGACAGGGTCTCTTTTCAGATACCCTGCCCTGCACACCGCCCTTTTGCCGGTACTCATTCATTTTCTTTCCGTGCCGATACGATCAGCATCATCGGCCGGCGCATTTCGTCACGCATCCCCGGAACCGTATCCAGCATTTCCTCCGGCGGCTGCGGCTCCTGGACATCCATAATAGCAAAGCCTTTTTTTATCAAAGTGGAAATATATGTTGTCAGTGTCCTGTGATACTTGATTACAGGCTCCCCCAGGAAAACAGCATTTCTTTTTCCCTCATAATAGTAATTATCCACCGGAAAATGAAGAGGTTTTCCATTTTATCATAAAACCAGTCCTGGCTTCCCTCTGCGGTAAAAACAGGATGCTCCGCAGAAAAAATAAAATATCCACCAGGACGTAAAAATTTTCGGATCTTATCCACAATCTGATCATAATCCCTGATGTAATGAAGTGCAAGGGAACTTAACACAATGTCAAATTCGCCTTCCTCAAACTGCGCATCTTCAACAGGGCAGCACAGATACGTTATATTTTCTCTGCTGTGGCGGTTTTCTGCCTCCTTCAGCATCTTCTCTGAAATATCCACACCCACCACCTGCACAGCGCCGTGATCCGCCGCATATTCACAATGCCAGCCATAGCCGCAGCCAAGATCAAGAACTTTCTTCCCTGTAAAATCCGGAAGCATTTCCTTCAGGGTTTTCCATTCGCCTGCTCCCTCCAGCCCTTTCTTCGACCGCTCCATCTGACTGTATTTATCAAAAAAAACATTCTCATCATATTTATTTTCTTTCAAGATTATCCCTCATCTTCTCTTCCCATTCTTTTTCCTTAAAGCCTGTCAGTATAAAATCCTCCGCCACAATGAGAGGGCGCTTTACCAGCATGCCATCCGTGGCAAGAAGCTTCAGCTGATCCTCCTCACTCATTTCCGGCAGCTTGTCCTTCAGCCCCAGCTCCTTATATTTCAGGCCGCTTGTGTTAAAAAACCTTTTTAACGGCAGCCCGCTTCTTTTATACCATTCCTTCAGTTCTTCCTCCGTAGGATTATTCTGGGCTATATGCCTGTCCTCATAGCTTATTTTTCTTTCATCCAGCCATTTTTTTGCTTTCTGGCAGGTGGAACACTTGGGATATTCTATAAATAACATGGCTTTACACTCCTTTTTACCTATTTTGTTTTTACAGCTGCGGCACAATCACATCCATACAGCAGTTCATCATGCTTATTGCATCACGGGCTTCCGCATTGATTGCAATCACGGCATTTTTTTCAGGAAGCTCAATGGCGAACTGTCCGTACTTACCGTCTGCGCGGTAGGAATCATAAGGGCCTCTCCAGAAAAGATAGCCATAACCATCTTCCCCGTTTTCCACCTGTTTTCTCACGGCTTCCTTCATATATGCCCTGGGAATCAGCTGCTTTCCGTCCCATTCCCCTTCCTGCAGGCAAAGCTGGCCGAACTTCATCAGCTCCGTCACACATAAGAACAAACCGCCCGCGCCGAAGCTATATCCAAAAGGATCCGTTTCCCAGGTCGGCCTTCTGATTCCCATGGGCTCAAACAGCCTGGGCATCAGATAATTTATCAAATCGCAGCCCGCTCTTCTCTGCACCAGGATACCGGCCAGATAAGGCCCCACATTATTATACAGGAAACAGGTTCCCGGCTCCTGTGTGAAAGGCCGGGACAGACTGTAGCGCACCCAATCCTTTTCTTCCATAAACGGACGCTGTTCCCCCATGAGATAAGCGCCGTCCTGTCCGAGGCACATGGTAAGCAAATCCCGCACCGTGGCCTTCTGCAGATTTTCTGAAGGATTTTCAGGGACTTCCTCCCGGAACACATCGCAGAGCTTTTCCTCCAGGCCAAGCAGCCCTTCCCGCTCCGCAATTCCCACCGCTGCGCTGGTAAAGCTTTTGCTGGCGGAATACTGGTTTCTTCGCATCTCCACGTCCCAGTCCCTTTTCAGAATCACCTGTCCGTCCTTCATGACAGCCAGATTTACGATCCTCATCTCTTCCGCTTTGTACTCAATTTCCCTGATATCCATTTTCATATCCCCTTGTTTTGCAGGGCAGAATTTGGTTTTTCCGCCGCTTCCGGCTTTTACCCTTTTTATCAAATTATATATTATCAAACAGGCTCAGCTGCGTACATTCATAGCCCCGCTTATAAGCCCTGACAATGTGCTTCATCTCATAAAGAATCCCGAATTTGCTGCATTCCTGGGTAAATACCTCCCAAAGTGCGGCGGCTCTGGGACTGGTACATTTATAGCGGATCCCATACCTTTTCTGATACCGGGATACATAATCTTCTTCCGGAAAAATCTCCTTCAGCTTAGCATAATACCATTCCCGCTGCCGTTCCCTCATTGTCATGCCAAACGCCGGGTAAATGAATTTTGCCCCGGCCTCATGGGCCTTTCGTACAATGGAAACCACATTTTCCTCATTATCCTCCAGAAAGGGAAGGACAGGCATCAGAAGAATGCCCGTAAAAATCCCCGCCTCACTCAGCCTTTTTACCGCTTCAAAACGGGCGGAGGAGGGGCATACCCCCGGTTCCAATTTGGAGGCAAGCCCATCCCCTGCAGCAGTAATTGTAATCTTGCATAAAACCGGGGAATGCTCTTTGATATCTGAGAGGATATCAATATCCCTCAAAATCAAATCGCTTTTTGTTGCAATCGCCGCTCCAAAACCAAATGCGTCCACCAACTGGAGCGCATGTTTCGTCAGCTCTTCCTTTTTTTCAAAAGGATTGTAGGGATCACTCATAGCCCCCGTGCCTACCACACCGGTTTTTACCTTCCGCCGCAAATCATCCCGTATGATCCGCAGCGCATCCTCCTTGGCCCTTACCGTATCAAAATGATCAATCTGATAGCAGGCGGAACGGCTGTCACAGTAAATACACCCATGGCAGCATCCCCTGTAAATATTCATATTGTAATCAATACCAAACCATGCCGTGGACTTTGTCCTGGTCACAATTGTTTTCGCGGGTACGTATTCCAAATTAAGCCACTCCCATGTACTGCATGCAAAAGCCTACGGCCTCCTCCAGCACTCCGCCAAAGAATCCTGCGCTTTCCGCCGTCATAAAACCCGCAGCCATTAAAGCCGCGCCCAACACTAATACACTGCCGCAAAGCAGTGCCTTTTTCTTTTCCATAGATAAATCTCCTCATAAACAGAACAACCAGTGTAACTGACGGCCTTCTTCAATGATCCGGCCTCTGCCTGAACGGCAAATTTCAGTACTTCTCCTCAATATATTCTTTATATTCTCTTTTTCCGAATTTGTCTATTCTTTTTTACAATTTCCATGCAAATTATGTAACAGTTCAGCCTTCGGCCAAACTGTTACTGCATCCGCCCATGATAAGCGCCTTCGGCGAGGGGTGGATGCCTGCTGCCACCACGTTTTCTCACGGTTTGCGCAGTGAATGCGCAAACCTGCCTGAACTGTTACCAAATTATGAACCTGTGGATTTATAATGTTTCAGGCCGATCCGGAAGAAAATATAACAGGGAAGAAGAAAAAGAAGGGATATTACGGGCATTAACATATAAACCGGACTCTGCTTCCTGTCCATCAGATAAAGAAGCGGATAATATTGAAAAAGCGCCAGAGGAATCACAAAGGTCAGAACCTTGAGAATACCACTGCCATAGACGGAAAAGGGATATTTTCCAAACTCACGCGCCCCGTAGGTGAATATATTCATAAAATTGAGATTCTGAATTGTAAAAAAAGTAAATGTGGCCTTCAGAAGAAAAAGGCTGAAAAATAATATGCTTCCGCAAAGTATCATGAGAAAGAGGGTTACGATTTTTTTCCAGTCCCAAAGGATACCGCTTCCCGGAACCGCGTAGCACAGCACAATTACAGCCTGGATCAGCAGGCCGAGACGTGTGAAATCCATATTGGGAACCAGTATCTGCAGAATAATGTTTCTCGGGCGGACGAGGGCGCGGTCAAATTCACCATTTCCCATAATTCTTGGAAATACGGCCAGGCCGCCGCCGAACATTTCTCCAATGGCAAAAGCCATCATTACTACGGCAAAGCACAGTAATACCTGGTTATAGTTAAAATCATCAATAGCATTTACCCTGGAGAAAATAAAATACAGCCCAAAAAAGGAAGTGAAGGCCGTAATAAACTGCCCCAACGTTGTCAGCAGAAAAGAAACCCGGTACTGCATCTGGCTTTTCAGATTCATGGCCACCAAATTCATATAAAGCTTCATACTTCTCACCCTCCCTGTACCACGACTTTTTTAAGAGACGCCCTCATAAAAAGCTGTCCGGTTAAAACCAGGGCAGCCAGCCAAAATAGCTGGAAAAAGACACCCTGCATGGCATCCATACCGGTCAGCTTTCCGCAGAATATCTGCAGCGGCATATTCTGCATCGCCGCAAAGGGAAGTACCCTCACCACAGTCAGTACCTGATCCGGAAAAAATGGGAGCGGTATCACGCCGCCAGACAAAAATGTGGTGATCGCCGTCACTATGATTTTTATCCCTCTCTGCGATACTATGTAAAAAAGCGAAACATACATCAGCATGGCAAAGGCTACCACAACGCCCAGGGCAAGAGCCGCGGATATGAAGAAAAGAAGGATCTGCATCAGATTCTGGGGCAAAGCCATCCTGTACGGCTTCGGAAGGAGCGCCGCAATCAACAATACCGGCAGGCTGTTCACAGACATAAACGCCACCCGGTTCGCCGCGGACTGGGAAAACCAGCGGCCGTACAGCCCCATTGGGCGCACAAGCTCATAGGCTATGGAACCGCTGCCGATAGCCGTATAAATTTCCTCATCACCAAACACCACTGAATACATGAGAAATAATATCTGCTGCATCCAAACATAGGATACGGTCTGCGAAAACTCCATTGGAAAGGCATTTCCCGCAGTGCGGTAAAGGGCGGTATATGCCAGGATTTCCATAAATGCCCATGCGAAGCTTTTCAGAATTTCTCCAAACGCAGCGGCCCGGTACTGCAGACTGTTGATAAAACGGATGCGGAACACCGTAATGTATTTTTTCATGATGGTACTCCTTTTGATGGGGATGATTTAGAAGGTTTACTTTATTTCGGGGGATCTTTATCATACGCGTTGCGGTGATATTTTTCAAGTGATTAATAGTAGATAAAGGCAGAAAATAAAAAATTAAATTATTTTAAATATTGAAGTATTTTTTACGATATATTGCAAATCAACGTGAATAGTGCTATCATAATGATATAGAAGGTGCTACCTATAGACAGTTGTCCCATTCATTGAATTTGACTAGAAATAACCTCCAATCTTTCTCAGGGACGTGGTTGTTATTTCTTTGCTTCTATGTAAGCTATCAAAAGTGGAATTATGATTGCAAGAATGTAACAGTTCAGTCTTCGGCCGAACTGTTACTGCATCCGCCCATTATAAGTCGCCTTCGGCGAGTGGCGGATGCCTGCTGTCACCACGTTTTCTCACGGTTTGCGCAGTAAATGCGCAAACCTGCCTGAACTGTCACACAAGAATTCTTTAATAGCAGAAAAGATCTTGCAGAAAAGCGATAAAAGTGTTAATATATTTACATAAAAGGTGCTACCGATAGACGGTTGCCCCATTAAAATTTTAGCTGAAATAACCGCCAATCTTTGTTAGGGACACGGCGGTTATTTCTTTGCTTCTATGTAAGCTATCAATAGCGGAATAATGATTGCAAGAATCATTAACACCAGCGATAACAGTTCAAAGTCGCTCATTATCCATTCCCTCTTTCGTATCATATTCCTGAAAACAGGTTTCTATGTAATCAGAGGGTCACAAAGGATGCTGGCATCCTTTTCCCTCCGTAAGAGGGCAACCGCCTACCGTGTAGGGTAGCACCGTTTATAGTATATCAAAAAATAATAAATGAAACAATAACTATATCTATAAAATGTTTATAAACAATTACTTTGGAGAGTATTTTATATTATTTTCTATATTTCTTTCTATTAATCTTCCCCCATCCTTAAATCCTTTTTTTATCCAATCTGACAAAGCAACTGCTTCTAAAACCTCTTATTACTGCCTTTTCAAAAATCATTTCCAACCATCCCGCCCCCAACAAAAATAAGAAGCCCTATACCGTCAATCCAAACAGTACAGGGCCTCATACCATACATACGCCAGCCAGCGCACGTTTCCCATCAGCTAAACCTTTGCCAAAACTCTCAGATTTCCCCATTCAAGGAAAACTCTCAGCACTCCCCATTCAGTGAAAACATCAGCGTATCCCCCATACGCATCTCAACCTCCAGCTTTGTCACATTATGTCCGTAATACCTCTTCTCATACACCTCAAAGGGGCTGCATTCCTTTTTGAAATAAACCGTATGCTTTCCCTTATAAGAGGCATGGACCATCACAAAATTCTTATTGGCATAAAGCACATCATCATCCTTATTGTAAAGATGGCATCCGGCATACTCCGCCAGGGAAGCCAGCAGCTCAGACCGCATAATCTGGGGCGCGCAGTACACACTCGTCCAGCCGTCCATCTCCTTCAACCCATAAGCAGGAAGTCCCAGCTCGCAATAAGTGCCCAGAATCTCCGCCTCCGGATCATCAATATAAAAACCAGGATTCATATAGGCAGGCAGAATTACATTTTCCAGCCATACATTGGAATGCACATCCCTGTCAATATAGCCATACCTGCGATCCTCCACCGCGTACCGCACCGCCGGATGATCTAGCCTGCTTATCTTAAACCTGGGCGAACATGTATGATCAATCCGCCCCGTCTTAAACCCGGTCAGCTGCTCTATATTTTCATTGCACATCACAGCTTCTGCATCCGGGTTAATGAAGCCCGGCGCATACAGCCAAAGCACTACCGCATGATTTTTCCTGGCCTTCCGGATAATTGCTTCTCTTTCCTCATCCGTCAGCCGGAAAACATTCATCATCACATATAGCTTATAATCCGGCATATCGTCCCTGATACAGTCATTATGGAAATAATAATCCACCGGAGCGCCGATCCTTGCCAAATCGGAGGTTCTGTAATAATCCAGCATCAGCGTATTCGTATACATGGAAACCGTATGGCAGCTCTCCTGATCATAAATCAGGGCAATTTCATTTTCTTTATTTCTGTCCAGCCCATAGGCAAAACGCGCGATTTCCTCCTGCCTGCGAAACAGCTTATAAATCTCCTCATGCTGATAACGCCCGCCTTCCGCATGCTGATCAAACCACCATGCATAAATATCCTCGCACAGCACCCGTGCAAAATCCCTCTTCAAAGTTACAATACTGTCCCTCACATCATACAGCCCCATGGCATCCCGGTAAAAGCTGTCCTCCAGATGCGTCCTGCTGTCCTCCTCCGCCACAAACATCTGTCCGCGGAGCCTGAAGGAATCCTGCATCTCACGCTGCGCCACACAGCCGCCCGGCTCCCGGTTGTTATAGACCCCCGGCGCCGCCAGAAAATCCACATACCCGCAGTCGAGTATCGGAAGCGTGGAAGTAGCCGTACTGCTGTTAAAGAAATCCGTGCAACCATAAGAGCCATAAAACGCCCCTACGATTTTCCCTGCATAACGCTCCTTCAAAAGCCTGGCAAAATAAATGATTGCATCCGCCGTAACCTCATGGAAAGCGTCATAAAAGTCTGCCACATACCTGTAATCCTCCATATTCAGGAACACCCCAAGATTGGCAGCCTTCTCCGCGTCCATATCAATATTTTTCCCAATAATACGGTCCGCGCTCTCATAATACTTCATGGCATCCATGATGCCCTCTTCCATGAAAATAAAATACTGCTCCTGCACATTGGGAATCACCGGCTTATCAAAGGAAGCATCCTCCCTCTTCCAGGCTTTTTTCAGCTTTTCCTCCGAACCATATCTTTTTTTCAGAAACTCTCCATAAAACTTCACAAATGCAGGAGAGAAATCTCCATACTTATTTTTCGTTCTGTCACAAAGTACATTTACCGGATACCACTCCGAGGTTCCCCCCGCCGCCAGAAAATATCCGATTACCCTGTCTGCAAACGGAAGAGAATCCACCTCATCACAGAATTCCTTCAGCGCTTTTCCCGCCGCCTCCCTCCACTTTTCGGAAGCAAACGAATACATTCCCGGAATCTCATCCCGATGCACCTCAGAAGCCAGGATTGCAGGCTCATGGCTTCCATCCTGATAAGTAATCAGCTCATCCTTATTCTCCTCCATCCAGTCAACCGGAGGATGCAGTCCGATTCTCACAATAATATAAGCATCCGGCACCTCATTAAGAAGCGTCCGGGCGTTCTTTACAAACGCCTCCATCCCGCTGTCCTCATGCTGCTTTATTCCGGATTCATCCACAAAATCCCGCCCCGGCCTCAGCCAGTCCGTATTTGTCATCAAAAAGAAAACCTCCAGCCCCGACTCCCCCAGCCGTTTAATATATTCAGCCTTATGAAACCGCGTAGTCATAGCCATCGGCGGATATGCCCTGCCGTCAATCACCAAAGCCGGACTTCCATTCACCTTCTTAACCTCAGCAAAACTCATCTAAAGCCCCTCTCTTTCCTTCACATATCAGGCGCCTGAACTGTTACTTTCTTTATTCCTTTACAGATCCTACAGTGATCCCCTTTACAAAGAACTTCTGTAAAAACGGATAAACAACCAAAATAGGAATAATGGAAATAAACAGCTGTGCGCTTCTTACCGTTTTTTCACTGAGGCTGGACAGCAAAGCCAACTGCTCAGGAGTCATATTTGTCATAGTCTGGTTATTATTGATAATCTGCGTTGCCAGATAGGTTGCCATAGGATAATTATTCGGATTGTTCATATAGAACATTCCATCGAACCATGAATTCCAATGGCCGATCATGGAAAACAGCAGCAGCGAAGCCAGGGACGGTTTGGACATGGGCAGAATCACCTGAAACAGCGTCTGCCAGTGATTGGCCCCATCCACAAAGGCCGCCTCCTCCACCGCCCTGGGCAGCCCCCTGATAAAGTTCATCATGATGATTACATTCCAGATATTCATGGCGCAGGGAAGGATCAGAACCCAGAAGCTGTCCAGAAGATGCAGGTTTTTAATAATCATGTATGTAGGGATCAGGCCGCCGCCCAGGAACATGGTTATGGCAAAATACACCATATACCAGGTACGTCCCCTGAAATGAATCGGGGAACGGGAAAGCGGGTAAGCAGTCAGTATGATCAGAATCATATTCAGCGCCGTACCTATCACAACTCTTCCGCCTGCAATTCCCACGGAATGGAAGAAATCCTTCTTTTTCATCAGATATTCATAAGCGGAAAGGGAAAACTCCACCGGAATAAAGGTTACACGCCCTGCCATAGCGGCATTGCTGCTGCTTAAGGACATGGCAAGGACATGCAGAATCGGGAAAATACAGGTCAGCGCCACAAGCGTCAGGACGACCGTATTAAACACCTGATAAACATAATAAGAACCGGAACGTTTGATTTTCATCTGCCTGCCCCCTTTTAAAATACACGGTAATCGCTCTTTTTATAGAGAATCAGATAACTGGTTCCCACAAAGATCAGCGAAATTACCGATTTAAACAGTCCCATAGCCGCCGCGGCTGAATACTGGTGACTCGTCATACCAAGCCTGTAAACCAGGGTATCCAGAATATCCACAGTCCTTTCAACGGTAGGGTTATACATAATCAAAATCTGCTCAAATCCAGCATTCAGGATATTTCCCAGGCCAAGTACAGTAAGAACCGCCACCATGGGAAGTATGCTGGGAAGCGTTACATGAAGCACCTGTTTCCAACGACCCGCGCCGTCAACCTGGGCAGCCTCGTAAAGAGTAGGATCCACATTGGTGATAGCCGCCAGCAGCAGCACCGTATTATAACCCATCCCCTTCCATACATCTGAACCGATAATAATCGTTCTAAAGTACTTGTTGCTTACCAGGAAGGCCGTGGGCTCCATGCCGAACAGATGCATCATTGTGTTGTTGATAATACCGTCATAAGCAAAAATCTCAAGAATCATTCCCGCAAGTATCGCCCAGGAAAAGAAATAGGGAATGAATACGATTGTCTGCACAGAACGCTTGAACCAGCTTTTTGTTACCTCATTCAGCATCAGCGACAGTATCAGAGGCACCAGTATGCTTAATATGATTTTAAAAAAAGAAATGATCATAGTGTTTACAAAAGCCGTCCTGAAGCTTGGCATTGTAAAAATATACTGGAACTGCTTCAGTCCCACAAAGGGAGACTCCCGAAAGCCCATCAGGGGTTTAAAATCCTGAAATGCCATAACCAGGCCAAAGATTGGCAGATATGCAAAAACAGTGGTAAACACCACCGCCGGTATCAGCATGACATGAAGCTCTCTGGTCCTGTACAGGCTCTTTTTTTTCTTTTTCACTTTTAATTCCGTTTTCTGCTGTGCCATGGACATTTACTCCTCTCCAAGCCGATAAGGAAAATGCCATATTTTACATGTAAAATATGGCACACTTCCTTATTTGGGCTGCATTTTAAAACTATTTATTATTCTGATACCATTCATTTACTTCTTTTGCAATTTCATCGCCGCCCTGTGCTTTCCACTGCTCTACGAATTTGTCAAAGTCGGAGACAGGTGTTTCGCCCATTAC
This sequence comes from Eisenbergiella porci, assembly GCF_009696275.1. Classification (GTDB taxonomy): domain Bacteria; phylum Bacillota; class Clostridia; order Lachnospirales; family Lachnospiraceae; genus Eisenbergiella; species Eisenbergiella porci. The sequence goes on along the minus strand of NZ_VUMI01000050.1, from coordinate 29,398 downwards.
CATGCTTAAGAAGGTGTTATTGCGCAGCTTGTCAAGCTCGGCTTTCCTGGATATCATTGCGGGTGTTGTAACATAAACCTCATCATAAATAATGTCTGCTGTTTCGATGGTATGAATCATATTGGCAACGCCGCCGTCCGGGGCAAGCCGGCTGAAATAGGTTCCCCAGGCAACTCCGTCATCCGGGTTTTCTTTATAGTTCAGATAAGAAGCCCAGGAACCCCAGAACTCATTATTCTTTGCTGCATCTGCCTCTGTAATTTCCGTCTTTCCCTCCTCTGCCAGCTTGTTGATAACCTCAAAGTTTGTTCTTAAGCAGGTAGGGGAATAGATACGGTAAGGAAGCCATGTATAAACGTAGCTGTGCCATTCTGTTTTTTCTTCCTCTGTCATTGCATTCTGTTTTTCAGGATTGCTGTTTTCAAGCGTATACTGTAAGGACCAGTACATCATCTTGAATACGGCTTCCGGATTCTTGCAGTCGCGCCCAACCACTACAAAGTTATTTACCGGATAACGGTCAACCATGACAGCGGGCTGCTTTCCATCAGGGGAAAGATTGGGCCCAATTACCCAGTTGGATTCGGGATGCTCCACCTTATTGGTATTTAACGGCCAGTTGGGAACCCACCAGGATGCGGGAACGATTGCATATTTCCCGGCCACGATGTCGTTTACAATCGGAGAATCCGCTGCCCAGATATCATATGCGGCAAAATCCTTCTGGAAATAGCCTTTGTTATACCACTCGTTCAGCTTGGTCAGAGTGGTCTTTATTCCTTCATCAATACCTGCATACTGCAGTGTTCCGTCTTTATCATACCAGCCATCGGCCCATGTCTCATAAGCATGGAAGAAAGGCTCAAAATCTGCAAGCTGCGCATCTGCGTAATTCTTGCAGGCAGGGATTACAGGTCCGCCGATCTTACCGTCGCCGTTATAATCAACTTCCATCAGCTTGTCACAAAGCGCTTCAAACTCATCTATTGTTTTGGGAAGCTGATCAACGGATGTAATTCCCACACTCTCAAGCTGAGTCATATTATAAATCATCTGAGAGGTCGTCTGCGCAGGATCCGTGCCCATGGGCAGACCATAAATTTTTCCGTCTTTTTTCGCAACATTGATGAAATTTCCGTCATAATTGAAAATGTTGTCCAGATCATCACAACGGTACTTCTCGTAATACTCAGTCAGATCCGCAAGGCCGCCCTGGCTTGCCAGGTCTTCAAAATCGTTGGGATTTACCATGAATACATCCGGCAGATTTCCGGCTGCCAGCTCGGCGCCGAACTTCTCTTCGTACTGATCCGCATTCACGATCCAGTCATAAATTAGGTTAATGTTCATTTCTTCCTTCAGAAGCTTTACTGCTGTAGACGTTTCAGGCGTGCAATCCGTAGGTGTTTTGGGATCCTCGGATTCCCTGTACTGAAGTACGATATGGATGTCCACCGGTTCTTCATAAGGCTCCAGCAGAAGCTCCTCCGCGCTCTTTGCCGACTCACCGGAATCTGCTGGCGCAGCGGTGTCATTTGCACCTGAAGCTTCCGTACTTGCAGCATCCGCTCCGGCCGAAGCGCCGCCGCCTGATGAAGCGGACTTACTGTCTCCGCATCCGGCCAGACATCCGGCTACCATAGCTGCTGAAAGAAGTACTGCAATCAATTTCTTCTTCATACTTTATCCCCCTTATTATGATCGTTTATTTACTGTTTATAATTATATCAATTATAATTATTATTTTAAGGTTCTTTTGTACATAAAAACGGGATAATTGTATTTTTTCATTTTTTCAAATACAATTATCCCCTTTTTGTAATACAATTGTGCACTTTTACTATTTAAATAATAATTTCATTTCTTTTTTAGTTATTTTCACGGTACTGTCTTGGATTTTCTCCCGTTCTTTCCCTGAAAATCCTTCGGAAATAGTGTTCATCCATATAACCAACCTGACTTGCAATCCAATAAATGGGTTGTTTTGTCTCCACCAGGTATTTTTTTGCCGATTCAATACGCATATCATTCAGATAAGTCACAAATGTCTTTCCTGTAACCTTCTTAAAATTCTTGGAAAAATGGCTTTTGCTCATACCGGTCAGACGGAGAAGCTCCTCCAGCGTAATATCCCTGTCCATATGCTCCCTGATATAATTCATGGCCTTATGTATGGCCTCCATCGTGCCGATTTCCTCATCGCCTTCCCCAATCTTTTTCAGCACCAGGCCCCGTACTTCATCAAACCATTCCCGCCACTGATACCACCACCTAAAGCCGCCCACCTCCTCAAAATATCTGGTAAAATCCTTCCCGGAGAACTCCGACCAGTACAGGCTGAACTGATAAAAAACAGCCGTCCTTTCTTCCCTGGAAAGCGCCGCGTGACGGATTTTGGCCATTCCCGCTTCATAGCATTCCTCATGTAGCATGAACTCCATCCGGAGGCTTAAATCCAGAAGTTCCTTCCTGGAAGCCCCGGGCTGCTCCTGCAGCAGCTCCGGATATAGATATGCATAGGTAAAACAGGAGGGCTTTCTATCCTCAAACAACTTTCCCGCCACCACCGTTTTCATCAAATCCTCCAGCTGATCATAGGGAACCCCTTTTACCTGTTTGATCTCCAGGAGCGAGCATCTGTCTGCCCCGAAATCCTCTATCAGGGATTTCAGCCGGATGATATTGCACTCCCCGGAAAAAAGAAGATGAGTCTCACTTAAGAATTCAAAAGGAATATTATTCTTTTCCAGAAGCTTAACCGCCTCTCCTCCCTGCTCCTTTTCCTCCGTCTCCCAGACATAAACCTCATTATAAAGCACATTCCTTTTGCCAAGCTGTGTATGGCGCATCGTCTCCTGATAACGTATTTTAATCCCGTTCATCAGGGCGTCCACGTTCTCCTCCTCTATCTGCGCCTTTGTGATATAATCCAGGATCCCGATTCTCACGGCCTGCTGAATCAATTCAAATTCCTGGTGCATGGTGAGAACTACGATCTGGATTTTCGGACTGACCCGCTTCACCTCCTGAAGAAAAGGAATCCCGGAAAGCCCCGGCATTTCCAAATCCGAAAAAAGAAGATCCACCTCTTCCCGCTTCAGGAATTCCACTGTTTCCTCCCTGCTTCCCGAATCACCCACGATCTCCATACCGAACCTTTCCCAGTCAATCAGTCCGATAATCCCCCGGCGGACCAGTTTTTCATCATCCACTACAAATACCTTAATCATTTTACTGATGCCCCCTCTCAGATCTGTCCGGGCCTGCGCCTATCTTTGCCGCCTCAAATGGAATTTGGATTTCAACCACATTCACCCCGTCCTCTGTCCGTTCCGCCCGCAGTCCAAATCCGTCCCCAAACCGGTTTTCCAGCATACGCGCCACATACTGCAGGCCGATTCCATTGGAAGAGATATCATTCTTCTGAACGAGAACCTCCTTAATCTTTTCCGGATTTATCGGCGTCCCGTCATTTTTTACCAGAACCGCAATTTTTCCATTGGCAAGCAGCTCCACCTCTATCCAGATATCCCCCTGGTTCAGTCCACTGTGCAGGATAGCATTTTCCACAATGGGCTGCAGAACAAAACGCGGCATATCCGCTTCCAGAATTTCCGGATGCTTCCCTGTATCCATATGGAATCTGATATCATACTTCAGCTGCTGAAGCACAATATAGGCGCTGACTGCCTCCAGCTCACTTTTCAGGGTGGTTTCCCTCGTTTTTGACATATTATATAAAAGCAGCTTATTCAGAGCCGTAATAAAATGAACCATCTCCTTATCCTTTTTCCCCGCCGCATACCATTTCAGCGTATCCAGCGTGTTGTAAAGGAAATGAGGGTTTATCTTCCCCAGCATCACCCTGATCTCCAGCTCTGATCTCTTTTTCTCCTCCTCCTGCACCCGGTTCAAAAGAAGAAGGATGTTGCTTTTCATCTTATCAAGCAAAGCAAAATTATCATCAAACTCCTGGATATTCATCTGCTCCACCTTGGTTTCCACGTCATTGTCCGATGCGATCAGCTGAAGCCTCTTTTCAAACTTTGTAAAAGGAGTATAAATACTCCTCCACTGCAGGACCGAGGCCAGAATACAGGCAAAAACCGCCAGAAGAGTGACAACGCTCAAATTCAGCGCCATTCCGTAAATCTGTCTGTAATATTCCTTTACGGGAACCCACAGATGGATTTTCCAGCCCCCTTCCTCCGTCCGTTCATAGGTTTTATAACGGCGGGAATTTTCTGAAAGCTCTTTTTTACAGGACTGAAGATCCGAAAAAAGAGGGACCAGGTTTTCATCTGAGCAATACATGGTACGCCCTTCCGCCGATTCAATCAGAAAAACGGTATCCATGCCCATCACACTGCCCGGCATCAGCTTTTGAAGATACTTATACCCGGATTCCAGATAAATATAGATATCTCCATACTCCTGTTCCACTTTATAGGTACGCAGAAGTGAAAGACAAGGATAAGAGGCCACCTTTGACTTTGACTCATGCGGCCCGTAGAAGTTCATTTTCTGCCACTGGCAGAGAAAATACTCGTCCCCCGGAAGCTCCCCGTTTGCAAGTGAGGTCTGGTTTATTTTGACAGGCGCTTTCCCATCCTTAGGGACAACAATATACGTAAGATTTCCTATGGATGGATTGGCGATCTCATAATTGGCGATCTGCTCCCTCAGATAAATCAGCAGATCCCCCTTTTTAATCGTATCCTCCTCATCAAAATACAAATGAAGATTCTTACCCACAGTACCATCAGCTTCCAGCAGCCAGGAAATAGAATTCATACTGTTCATAAGATCCTTCATATCACTTGACACCTTATTCAGGCTGTTATTAATTTCCTCATCCACATCATTATGGTTGATCCTGTAAAACTGCAGCAGAATCAAAACCTCCACCACAAGAAGAGGAACCAGCATCCCAAAAACCCAGACCTTAATGATCCGCCTAGCAAAAGACTTCGAAGCCTTCCTCTTCCCCTTCCCCTCATCACGCATCCTCAAACATCCTCCTCCGCCCCAGAATCAGCACATTCCCCTAAATTTATTTACAGTATAACATAACCCCCTGTCCCGTTCTACCAGAATATCCTATACGCCCCAATTTCTGCAACTGTCCAATTTCTTCCTATTCACCGCCAAAATCCTCTTTGTTTTTTTAATGGCTATCCGGGTCACGCTGGCGCATTTGTGTGATATAAGCGCCATGCTCTGTTTACTGACATACGACAATGTTCCAACAGAATGGGTCGAAGACATTGAGAATGATATTTTATGTGCAATTAAAGAGGCCAGCCGGATCCGGCCATAACATACAAAAGGAATCAACTCCGGCTGTTAAACAGCAGGGGCAATTATGAGGGCGTGGAAAAGGCCTCTCAGTCCGAGAGGCCACAACTCCCCTTATTCCTCACGAAGCATTTCCACTACGCTTTCTTTATCCGTCACTTTAATCGTAATATAAGGCACCACAATTCCGATAACCACCATAAAAGGCAGAACCATCATCATCGGCCAAATAATGAACCGGTAAGTGGTAAACCAGAAAATTACGAAGTTGCCGATAACTACATAAGAAAACAAGGTTCCCAATACAAGGCTGAACAGAATCACGCCTGCCGCATAATATCCGCCTTCCATGCATACCATTCTCCGGATCTGACGCTCTGTCATACCGATAGCCTTTAAAGCGGCAAATTCCTTTTTCCTTGTAATGATACTTGTAATACAGGCATTCACAAAGTTCAGTATGCCGATGATGCCAATAATCAGTGCAAGGACACTACCGACCATTGTGAATGTGCCTTTCAGGTTTTCAAAATTCTTCACATACTTTACTTTTGATTCCCCTTTTTACAGGATCACTGTTTTTCCGCCGGGAATACCTGAAATAAAGAGCCTTTTCCGGGTTCTGATTTGAGGCTGATATAGCCTCCCTGCCTGGCAATGATCTCCCTTGCCAGGTACAGCCCCAGGCCGATGCCCTTCATGCCGTTTACCCTCTCCGAACGGTAGAACCGCCGGAAAATTGCCGCCTGCTCTTCCTCCGCAATCCCGATTCCATTATCCTGAACCAATACCGCCGTAAAGCTGCTGTAGGGCTTTAAGGAAATTTGGATAACACCGTTTTCATCCGTATATTTCAGCGCATTCTCTATGATATTTGAAATGGCCTCCACCGTCCATTTCAAATCATAAAATGCCTCTACGCTTCCGGCTTCCTTATAACCGGGATCAAATATGATCTTTTTCCCGATCCTATTGCCATAGCTTCCTTCCAGGCTTTCCATCAGCAGGGCAATATCCTGCATCTGCGGATGCACTGCCACAATGCCATTTTCCAGACGGGACATTTTAACCAGGTTTTCTATCAGAAAGGCCATCCTGTCATTTTGATCCACGATCTGGTTAACCAGATGCTTTTCTTTTTCCTCCAGGTCACATTCCGCCAACAGGCCGGAATACAGCTTGATGGTTGTAATCGGCGTTTTTGTCTGATGGGAAATGTTGCTGATCAGCTCTTCTATTTTTCCCTTGTCTTCCTCCACCTTCTTTCTGCCAAGAAAGCTGGATGATATAAATTGATACATTTTATTCTACAGCATTGATAATCTCTGCTCATCAAAGCTTTCTTCCTGAAAATTACCGTCTATGGCGCTGTCTATCATCTGTTCCAGCTTCTTATATTCCCTGAGAACATAAAGGATAAGATATACAGAAAAGATAAGAAGAATTACCGTTATGATCAGGAGCGCCCCTAAAATATAGGTTATATAAGGACTATTTAAAAGAAATGACATGCCGTTCCTCTCAGTCTGCCTGGAAGCGGTATCCGATCCCATAAACCGTCTGAATATAACGGGGGTTCCTGGGATCCTCCTCCAGCTTGTCCCGCAGCCTTTTTATGGATACGGACAGCGCATTTTCGTCTACAAAATCACCGTCGCTTCCCTATACCTTTTCCATCAGGGTTTCTCTGCCCAGAACCATATTTTTATTTCTCATCAGGGTAATCAACAGCTTCTGCTCCGTTTTGCTCAGCAAAACCTCCTCATCCCCCCGGTAAAAGCTCTGTTTCTCCAGGTCTGCCGTAAAAGGCCCTTCCTTCAGAAGCGTAACGCTGTCTTCAGCGGACTGATATCTTTCGGCCCTCCGTAAAGCGGCCATAACCCGTTCCCTCAATACCGCAAGGGAAAAGGGCTTGGTGATATAATCATCCGCCCCTGCCTGGAAGCCCGTGACCTCATGAAGCTCCGTATCCAGGGCTGTTAAAAAAATAACAGGATCATTTCTTCCTTCTTTTCTGAGCCGGCGGCAGATATCAAGGCCGCTTCCATCAGGCAGATTAATATTCAGAAGGACCAGATCAAAGAACTCCGTTTCCAGCATTTTACGCGCTTCCTTAGCGCTGTGGCAGCAACGGAATACAAAGCCGTCCTGCTGCAGTACAAGGACAATTCCTTCAGCCAGCGCTTTATCATCCTCAACAATCATTTTTCATTTATTTTTACCACCGTATTTCCCTGTTCTGTGCTTTCTGATGGACGAAGCCGGTTTTAAAGACTCACCGCCCGTATAAAAACCACCCTATGAAATAAGCAGATAACTTAATGGTTATCTGCTTATTTCTTCCGGACATCTGCTGTTTTCAACTGCAGATGCCGCTTTCTCTTTTTTTATTGGAACTTATAATTATTCATCCTCTTCTTCCGTAGGGAAAATCAGATTTTCATCTTTGTCCGCGCTGCTTACATATCTTTCTTCCTCCGGAATATCCTCCATGGCATCATCCGGATTATCGAATTCCTGGCTTCCATCAGAAACTCGCTCTCTTACCTTGGCTATCTGCGCTACCTTCACGCCCTTATCCAGATTGATCATCTTCACGCCGGAGGTGATTCTTCCCAGAATGGAAATATCCTCTACCCTCAGCTGAATGATAATTCCTTCGGTGGTGATCATCATGATCTCATGATCGTCATTTGTGGCTTTCACGCCCACCACATAGCCCGTCTTCTCTGTAATCTTATAGCACTTAACGCCCTTTCCGCCTCTCTTCTGCACGGAGAATTCTTCAAGATAGGTACGCTTGCCCATACCGTTCTCGGACACGATTAACAGGGAATCGCCCTGGCTGTCAAGCTGCATGCCCACGATTTCGTCGCCGTCGTCCAGGTTCATGCCGATAACACCCATGGACATTCTTCCGGTCGCCCTCACATCAGTTTCCTTGAAGCGGATACACATGCCATGTCTGGTTACCAGGAAGATTTCCGTATCCGCGTCAGTGATTTTAACCTCAATCAGTTCATCGTCATCGCGCAGATTGATCGCCGCAAGGCCGTTTTTACGTACATTGCTGTATTCCATAACCGGAGTTTTCTTCACGATACCGTTTCTGGTTACCATGAACAGGTTCTTATTGTCCTCATAATCCTTCACAGGGATAATGGCCGAGATCTTTTCTCCCGGATTCAGCTGGAGAAGGTTAATGATGGCCGTTCCCCTGGCCGTCCTGCTTGCTTCGGGGATTTCATAGGCCTTCAGCCGGTACACCCTGCCGTAGTTGGTAAAGAACATGACATAATGATGGGTGGTGGTCATCAGCAGATCGGCGATGAAGTCCTCCTCGATGGTCTGCATTCCCTTAATTCCCTTGCCGCCGCGGTTCTGGGATTTGAAATTATCAACGGTCATACGCTTGATATAGCCCAGATTGGTCATGGCAATTACGGTGTTGTCCCTGGGGATCATATCCTCCATGGAAATATCATACTCGTCATAGCCGATGCGGCTCCTTCTGTCGTCACCATACTTCAGGGCGGTTATCTGGATTTCCTCACGGATAACACCCAGCAGCAGCTTCTCATCTGCAAGGATCGCCTTCAGCTCCGCGATCTTTGCCAGCAGCTCCTTATGCTCATTTTCCAGCTTCTCTCTTTCCAGACCTGTCAGAGCGCGCAGCCTCATATCTACGATGGCCTGCGCCTGTGCATCGGAAAGTTCAAAGCGGTTCATCAGGTTTTCCTTGGCAGCCTGGGTATTCTGGCTGGAACGTATGATGCGGATCACTTCTTCAATATGATCCAGGGCAATCAGCAAGCCCTGCAAAATATGATCCCGCTCTTCCGCCTTATTCAGATCATACTTTGTCCTTCTTGTTACCACATCCTCCTGGTGCTTCAGATACAGCTTCAGCATTTCCAGAAGGTTGAGCACCTTAGGCTCATTGTTGACCAGCGCCAGCATAATAATTCCGAAGGTATCCTGCATCTGCGTATGCTTGTAAAGCAAATTCAGGATTACGTTGGCATTGGCGTCTCTTCTGAGTTCAATAACAATACGGGTTCCTTCTCTGTTGGATTCATCCCTCAGATCGGTAATTCCTTCAATTTTCTTCTCTTTATGCAGCTCCGCGATCTTTTCGATCAGACGGGCCTTGTTCACCATATAGGGAAGCTCAGTTACGATAATCTGGCTCTTACCATTGGGAAGCGTCTCAATATCGGTTACCGCGCGCACCCTGACCTTTCCCCGGCCGGTACGATAGGCTTCTTCCGCTCCCCTGGTTCCCAGGATAATGCCGCCCGTAGGAAAATCGGGCGCCGTTATGATCTGCAGAACCTCTTCTATATCCGTATCCCTGTCTTCATTTACCCGATTGTCAATCAGCCTGACAACCGCATTCACTACCTCCCTTAAATTGTGGGGAGGGATATTGGTAGCCATACCTACGGCAATACCGGAGGTACCGTTTACCAGAAGATTGGGATAGCGGCTGGGGAGTACGGTGGGTTCCTTTTCCGTTTCATCAAAGTTGGGTACGAAATCTACCGTATCTTTATTGATATCAGCCAGCATCTCCATGGAAATCTTGGAAAGCCTGGCCTCTGTATAACGCATGGCGGCCGCACCGTCGCCGTCCTCGGAACCGAAGTTTCCGTGTCCGTCAACCAGCGGATATCTTGTGGACCACTCCTGGGCCATATTAACCAGCGCCCCGTAAATGGAGCTGTCGCCGTGGGGATGGTACTTACCCATAGTATCGCCGACGATACGGGCGCACTTTCTGTGCGGCTTATCCGGACCGTTGTTCAGCTCTATCATGGAATAGAGAACACGCCTCTGCACCGGCTTCAGGCCGTCCCTGACATCAGGAAGCGCACGGGATGCTATAACGCTCATGGCGTAATCAATGTAGGAATTTTCCATGGTTTCCTTCAGATCGACGTCATGGATTTTATCAAAAATATTATCTTCCATTCTTTAATGACTCTCCGTTTCTCCAGTAACTGTCATCAGATATCCAGATTCTTGGCATACTTGGCGTTCTCTTCAATGAATTCGCGCCGGGGCTCCACTTTGTCTCCCATCAGGGTGGTAAAGGTAAGATCAACCTCAGACTCCGCCTCTTCATCCATATTTACACGGATAAGAATACGTTTTTCAGGATCCATGGTTGTCTCCCAAAGCTGCTCGGCATCCATTTCTCCCAGTCCTTTGTAACGCTGTATCTTGTTGTTCTGATCTCTTCCCACCTCAGAAAGAATATGATTCAGCTCTTCATCGCTGTATGCATACCACTCTTTTTTATTTTTTTCCAGCTTATAAAGAGGAGGCTGCGCCAGATATACATGCCCCTGCTTAATCAGATCAGGCATAAAACGATAAATAAAAGTAAGCAGGAGAGTTGCAATATGGGAGCCGTCAACATCGGCATCCGTCATGATAATGATCTTATGGTATCTGAGCTTGGAAATATCAAAATCGTCATGGATTCCCGTGCCAAAGGCTGTGATCATTGCTTTTATTTCCGCATTGGCATATACCTTGTCAAGCCTTGCCTTTTCTACATTCAGAATCTTACCGCGCAGAGGCAGGATGGCCTGTGTGGCACGGCTTCTTGCCTTTTTGGCGGAACCGCCGGCGGAATCTCCCTCTACGATGTATATTTCACAGTTTTTAGGATCTTTATCGGAGCAGTCAGCCAGCTTTCCGGGCAGGGACATGCCCTCCAGAGCTGTTTTTCTTCTGGTCAGCTCCCTTGCTTTTCTGGCAGCCTCCCTGGCACGCTGCGCCAGAATGGATTTCTCACAGATGGTCTTGGCCACGGCAGGATTCTGCTCCAGGAAATAGGTAAGCTGCTCGCTTACCACGCTGTCCACCGCGCCCCTGGCCTCGGAATTTCCAAGCTTCTGCTTGGTCTGTCCCTCAAACTGGGGATCCTCTATCTTCACACTGACAATGGCAGTCATACCTTCCCGGATGTCTTCTCCGGTAAGGTTCGTCTCATTGTCCTTTAACAGCTTTTTATTTCTTGCATAATCATTAAAGGTCTTGGTTATTGCATTCCGGAAGCCAACGAGATGCGTCCCGCCCTCCGGCGTATTGATGTTGTTGACAAAGCTGTAAACGCTTTCCACATAGGAATCGTTGTGCTGCATTGCCACTTCCACGTATACGTTATTCTTGCTTCCCTCAAAATACATGACATTTTCATAAAGAGGGGTCTTGCTCTTATTCAGGTAAAAAACAAATTCCTTGATCCCGCCCTTATAGTGGAAGGATTTCTCCTGGGGATTCTCTTCCCTGGTATCTCTGAGTATGATCTTAAGGCCCCTGGTGAGAAATGCCATCTCACGCAGACGCTGCTTGAGCACGTCAAAGTCATATTCCGTGGTTTCCTGGAAGATCGTGGCGTCAGGCTTAAAGGTAACCTTAGTACCCGTCTTATCCGGATCACATTCGCCAACAACCTTCAGGGTATAGACTGCCTTTCCCCTTTCATAACGCTGTCTGTAAACCTTGCCTTCCTGGCAGATCTCTACCTCCAGCCAGTCAGAAAGGGCATTCACTACGGAAGCGCCTACTCCATGGAGACCTCCGGATACCTTGTATCCCCCGCCGCCGAACTTTCCGCCCGCATGAAGGATGGTAAATACCACTTCAACAGCGGCAATGCCGGCTTTATGGTTGATACCGACAGGAATACCACGTCCGTTATCTATAACCGTAACGGAATTATCCTGATTAATTGTAACATCGATGGTATCACAATAGCCGGCAAGAGCTTCATCCACCGCATTATCTACGATTTCGTAGACCAGATGGTGGAGTCCCCTGCTGGATGTAGTACCAATATACATACCAGGTCGTTTGCGGACCGCTTCCAAACCTTCCAGTATCTGTATCTGATCCGCGCCATATTCGCTGTGGCTTTCTGTGTTTTCAGTACCCATATATTCCTCCATTTCACTGCAAAAGGCCAAAATTAAACAAAAAGAGCACAAATAGATAGAAAAGCCTACAGACCCTTATGATCAGGCCCATAAGTTTTTCTACCTGTTTGCCTATTCTATTTTATTATATCATGAATTTGCGTTGTCCACAATAGACAGAATATCGACCGTTTCCGACTGTGAAGTCATACATAACAGTTCAGGCCTGTCCGGACTGTTACAGCTATACCGCGGCGATGGTTCCGCTCGTAACCTTGAACACTTTATTGATTTCAAACCGGTTATTGATAAATTCATCCAGACCGGTACAGGTAATAATCGTCTGAATATTCCCTATACTGTTCAGAAGATAATTCTGGCGGCTGCTGTCCAGTTCGGACAGGACATCGTCCAGAAGCAGTATTGGGGTATCGTTTGTCATTTTTTTAACGAGTTCGATTTCCGACAGCTTCAAAGAAAGCGCCGCCGTCCTCTGCTGTCCCTGGGAACCAAATCTCCGGATATCTATGTCGTTGGCAATAAAGGCAAAATCATCCCGATGCGGCCCTACAGTCGTCTGCTTCAGCCGGATATCCCTTTCCTGGCCGGCGCGGAGCCTGCTTTCGAAATCCTCCGCGGAAATATCCGGTTCATAGGAGATTACCAGCTTTTCCCTTCCGCCGGAAAGGCTGTCATGGATGCTGCCGATAATCCCGTTCAGCTGCTCCACAAAAGCAACGCGCCTTGCAATAATTTTTTTTCCGAATTCCACCAGCTGAATATCCCATACATCCAACGTCCCCCTCAGGGAGGGATTCATGTACATATCCTTGAGCAGCCGGTTTCTCTGGTTTACTATTTTATTATAGTTGTTCAGGTTATGCAGATACATGGGATCAAGCTGACAAAGCTCCATATCCACGAATCTGCGCCTTTCCGAAGGGCCATTTTTAATGATACCGAGATCCTCCGGGGAGAAAAAAACAACATTCATCAGCCCCAGAAGCTCTGTGGCCTTCTTCAGCTTTCTTCCGTCGATAGCAATCCCCTTTGTCTTATTTTTGCGGAGATGCATGTCGATTTTGATCTCATCCCCGTCCTTTTCCAGATAAGTCCTGATGTGAGCCTCTTCCTCTTCAAAGTTAACAATATCCCGATCCTTTGTTCCCCGGTGGGATTTTGTCGTGGCACACAAATAAACCGCCTCAAGGATGTTCGTCTTCCCCTGTGCGTTGTCCCCGTAAAGAATATTGGTGCCTTTGTCGAAGCTCATATCCAGAAAAGCGTAATTCCTGAAATTAGATAGCTCCAGTGATTTGATTACCATGAAAATTACCCGATACTGCCTTTCAAAACTGCAGCAGCCCATAACGTATAACGTCATGAACTGCCGCAGAAAAATTACTCAATTTTAAGAGTCTGTCCGTTAAATTCAACAAGATCCCCGGGAACCAGTTTTTTACCGCGCTGCGTTTCCACCTGGCCGTTCACCTTAACAAGCCCGTCCTGCACCGCATACTTGGCATCCACCCCGGACTCGGCAAGGCCGGCTGCTTTCAGAGCCTGTCCCAGCTTAATATATTCATCTTTTATTTTAAAAGTCTGCATTTTTATCCTTCCGCTTCCAAAACTGCCGTAAACGTCCTTCCACAGTTACACTGTTGTAAAGTTAACCGGCAGAATCAGATAGATATAATTATTTTCCTCATCCCTGATAAAGCAGGGAGCTTTCGGATTTACCAGATAGATAGTGATTGTTTCGTCGTCAATAACACGCAGGGCATCAATGAGGAACTTGGGATTAAAGCCGATCATGAGATCTTTTCCCACCTTGGTAATATCGATTTCTTCATCCATGCTTCCCACCGTGGAATTGATCTTAAGCTCTATGGATCCGTCTGTAATATTGATAATAATGGGCTTTTTATCCCCTTCCTTGATGAGCAAGGTCGCTCTGTCAATACAGTCAAGGAGCTCTTTTTTATTGATCTCAACCTTGGTTTCATAATCGCTGGAAAGCATCTGATCGATCTTGAAGTATTCACCCTCAATCAGCCTGGAAACCACCGTGGTATTTTCAAATTCAAAAACAATATGCTTATCTGTAAAGAAAATCGTTACGTCCTTATCCGCATCACCGCCCAGGATCTTGCTGATCTCATTCAGTGTCTTTCCGGGAACCACTACTTTTTGGGAAGGGTAGGAGTTCTTCAGATGGATCTTACGGATGGAAATACGATGCCCATCAAGGGAGATCACTCTCATTTCCTCACCGTTGATCTCAAAGAGTTCACCGCTCATCAGCTTATTGTTATCGTTGTCAGAGATGGAAAAGATCGTCTGGCGGATCACTTCCTTCAGGGTATACTGTGACAGGACAATGGATTCATTTCTTTCAATCATGGGAAGATAGGAAAAATCTTCTCCCGATTTTCCAATGATATTGAACTTTGCCTTTTCACAGGTGATGGTTGTTTTAAAATTACTGTCGGTTATGATGGTGATATCGTTGTCAGGCAGCTTCCTTACGATTTCCAAAAAGATCTTGGCATCCAGGGCAATGATCCCCTTTTCAACGATGTCGCCTTCAATAATTGTTTCAATGCCAAGCTCCATATCGTTGGCAGTCAGTTTAATTTCTCCTCCGGTGGAATCAATGAGGATACATTCCAGGATGGACATGGTGGTTTTATTCGGCACTGCTTTGGATACCACCTGAAGACCTGTTAACAGATTGCTTTTGGAACAAACTAATTTCATGTGTGCATAAACTCCCTTCTGCGAATTCACATTAACGTACCGGTTGCCACGCCGCGCGCGATCTTTTATTAATTAAAGTATTTAGTAATATTAAATAGTAGGGGGTGTAGATATGTGGATAACCCTTTTTATTATACATTTTGCAAGGAAAACTGAAAATAATAACTTGTTTAAAACTGACGGACAGGCTGAGGTTAATTGTCAGGATATTCACAAACGTTCTGAACCGCCGTTCCAGGGCATCCTGCCGTAAAAATTCCTATTCACAGCCTGTCCCCATACTGCCCACAGCTTGTCAACTTTTTTTAAACAAAGTTATACACATATCTTCTTCTTGATAATTTCAATGTTATTCTTAAGCTCTTCGTTGGTGGCAAGCTCTTCTGAGATCTTATTGGCCCCGTGGATTACGGTGGTGTGATCTTTTTTACCAAGCAGCTTGCCGATGTTGGCCAGTGAGGTTTCCGTCAAATCCCTGCACAGATACATAACGACCTGGCGGGGCAGTACGAATTCCGAGTTCCTCTTTTTGGAGGTGATGTCTTCAGGATTGACACCATAGTGCTCGGCAACTACCTTAATAATAAGTTCAGGCGTGATCTTGTCGGGCTTGTCCGGATTGATGATATCCTTCAGCGCATCCTCCGCCAGCTCCATCGTGATCTCAGGCTGGTTCTCAATCTTGGATTTGGCGATAATACGGTTGAAAGCGCCCTCCAGCTCACGGATATTGGATTTAATGTTGGTTGCAATATACTGGAAAATGGAGTCGTCGATCTTTTTATCATAGTTCTCCGCATTCTTGCGCAGAATTGCCATCCTGGTCTCATAATCAGGGGGCTGGATATCTGCGATCAGGCCCCATTCAAAGCGGGAACGGAACCTTTCATCCAGGGTTTCCATTTCCTTGGGCGGTTTATCGGAGGACAGAACAATCTGTTTTCCGGCGGCATGAAGGACATTGAAGGTATGGAAGAACTCCTCCTGTGTACTTTCTTTTCCTATTATAAATTGGATATCGTCGATCATGAGGACATCCACCGTACGGTATTTGTCACGCAGCTTGGTCATGGCAGCCGCATTACCGCTTCGGATGGATTCAATTACTTCATTAGTAAAGGACTCCGAAGTAACATAAATAACCTTCATGTCCGGATTCTGTTCCAGGACAAAATGGCCGATGGAATGCATAAGGTGGGTTTTGCCCAGTCCGGCCCCGCCATAAATATAGAGGGGATTGTAAGCGTCACCGGGGGATTCCGCAACGGCAAGACAGGCGGAATGGGCGAATTTATTGTTGCTTCCTACAACGAAGGTATCGAATTTATACTTCGGGTTCAGGTTTGCATTTTCATAATTAATATTAAAGGTGCCGCTGAAGGGGGACTTCAGATCCTCAGCGGAGGACTTGTCCTTCCTGGCGTCCTTCTCCAATATAAAAGAAACTTCATAATAATGATCCATCATTTCTGTGATGGTAACACGGAAGAAGTCTTTATATTTGGAAGAAATATAATTAAGTGCATGTGACTGGTTCGATGTGATAAGAATGATTACCACATCATCCTGTACATCGAAAAACTTCAGTGGTTCTATCCACGTATGATATGAAACATCGGAGAGATCATATTCTTTTCTGATGGTTTCCTTAATTTCATCCCATCTGGCCTCGATTGCCTGCATCCCTAAACCTCCTAAACTAACTGAAAATACATCTATCTTATCTTACTCTAAAAAAATGCAAATATCAAATGTTAATTCTGGGGATAAGATTTTTCCACAGGGTGTGAACGGAAGGGGGTGGAAGTTAACATATTTGGGGTTTGGGATGTGTAAATGTGGATAAGTGGAAAAGTGAAATCAACATATAAACATCCAGATTTTATGCGGCTTTGATAATAATTTTTAAATTGAGAATAAAAATTAAGCTGAGTTTATCCACAAGTTATACACAATTTGTGGATAATGTTATGTTAAGTGGAAAGAATCGTTGGCAGCGTGTGGATTATTTTTCCGGGGCTAGATATTGTATAAAAAATGAAATTTTAGTAACTACATATTGTATTAGTGAAAAACACGATTTTTACCGCCTTTTTTCAGCGTTTTTTTTATTGGGGAAAATGCGCGGTTTTGCTTGACTTGCGGGGTTTCTTCCTATATAATCGGTAATGATATTTTCTGACACAACATCAGAAACCCAAGTGAAGGAGGTGCATCTTTAATGAAAATGACATTTCAGCCTAAGAACAGGCAGAGAAATAAAGTTCACGGCTTCAGAGCCAGAATGAGTACTCCGGGAGGAAGAAAGGTACTGGCAGCAAGAAGAGCAAAAGGAAGAAAGAGATTATCCGCATAGGCCGCAGTTTTGTGGCCTTTTTTTCTCTTTCCAGGAAAGATTGGATGTAGAATGAATTTTTCGGAAAGCTTGAAGAAAAACCAGGATTTTCAGTCTGTTTACCGGAAGGGCAGATCTTATGCCAATAAACTGTTGGTCATGTATGTGTTGGAAAATAACATGGAAAGAAACAGACTTGGAATTTCTGTAAGTAAAAAAGTAGGGAACAGCGTTGTGCGTCATCATGTCACAAGGCTGGTGCGCGAAAGCTACAGACTGCAGGAGAATATATTTAATAGTGGTTTAGATATAGTAGTCATAGCCAGAGCGAATGCAGCTTCGGCTTCCTATGCGGAAATCGAGAGTGCATTGTTGCATTTGGGTAAGCTTCATAAAATTATAAGCTGAATTGGATATGAAAAAGATTGTAATTGCCCTGATTAAAGGATATAGAAAGTATATATCACCAATGAAAAGTACAAAATGTCCTTATTTTCCCACCTGCAGCGAGTATGGGCTTCAGGCTGTGGAGAAGTACGGTGTCATTAAGGGCGGCTTGCTTGCTTTTTGGAGAATTTTGAGATGTAATCCCTTTTCCAAGGGAGGCTATGACCCGGTTCCTTAAAGAGGGCGCCGGTTTAAGGAGGAAATAAGTTTTGCCAGGAATTATTTTGACCAAAAGTGCGACTCCTGTTATCGGGTGGGTTGCCACGTTGCTCGGTTATATTATGGAGGGTATCTTTTATATCCTCAACCTGATCGGGATTCCCAACATCGGTATCGCCATTATCATTTTCACCATTGTTATTTATATGCTCATGCTTCCTCTGACAATTAAGCAGCAGAAGTTCTCAAAGCTGAGTAATAAGATGAATCCTGAGCTGCAGGCCATCCAGAAGAAATACAATGGAAAGAAAGACAATGATTCCATGATGGCCATGCAGAATGAAACGCAGGCCGTTTATGCAAAATACGGTGTTTCACCTATGGGCAGCTGTGTCCAGATGCTGATTCAGCTACCTATTATCTATGCTTTGTATAAGGTTATTTATGCCATTCCTGCTTATATCGGACAGGTTAAGGAGGCGTTCTTCCCCCTGGTGGACAAGCTGATTGCCCAGCCGGGAAGCGCGGAGTTTATTCAGGGCTTCCGTAATGCGGGGATGTATATGAAGCAGTTTTCCAATGAACTGTTTACTGCCGGGGATACAACCTATGTACAGAATACGTTTATTGATGTGCTGAATAAAGCGTCAACTCCGGAATGGGCGACTCTTGCTGAGAAATTTCCCAATTTATCAGCGGATATCGCTGCCACTACGGAAAAGCTTGCTTCCTACAATAATCTGTTTGGCATGAATATCGGGGATTCCCCTTCTTATTATCTGTCCAATGCGATGCAGGCCAGGAATGTACTTCTGATTATTGCAGCGCTTGCCATTCCTGTACTTGCTGCAGTTACCCAGTGGCTGAACGTTAAGCTCATGCCCCAGCCGGAATCCAATGGCGAACAAAACAGCATGATGTCTTCCATGAAGATGATGAACAATATCATGCCCATCATGTCTGCTGTATTCTGTTTCTCACTTCCTGCCGGTGTTGGTTTATACTGGGTTGCCAGTGCTGTGGTAAGAAGTATTCAGCAGGTGCTTGTTAATAAGCATATTGATAAGACTGATTTTGACCAGCTGATTGAGAAAAACAAGGACAAGGCCAAGAAAAAGCAGGAAAAACGGATCAAGCGGATGGAAAAGGCTGGAATTGATCCTAAGACCATAAACCAGTATGCCAGCATGAATACACGTAATGTGCAGCCTTCCACGAAGCCTGTGACAGCTGCAAGCACTTCTTCTAAAAAGCCCGCGGGATCAAAAGCGCCCATGACGGCGGAGGAGAAGGAAGCGGCCGTGAAGAAGGCGACGGAGATGTATAACAAGAACGCGCCGAAGCCCGGAAGTATTGCTGCAAAAGCAAATATGGTTAAGGTTTATAACGAAAATAATAACAGCAGGCCGGAAAAGGACAGCACCGGTAAGAAATAGGATGCAGCAAAGCCGGAGGGCGGACTGCAGTAAGATAAGATGTTATGGAACTGTGAAGCAACGGTTCCTGTGATGATTGCCGCGCCCGGCGGCAGAACGGAGGAAATTATGGAGTTCGTAGAATTTACTGCCAAGACAGTGGATGATGCCATTACCGCAGCATGCCGTAAATTTCTTGTGACCAGTGATAAGCTGGAGTATGAAGTGATAGAAGAAGGTTCTACCGGTTTCCTGGGATTTAATGCCAAGCCCGCGAAAATCAGGGCAAAGGTTAAGGGAAGCGTTGAAGATACGGCCAGAGAATTCTTAAATGATGTATTTGCCGCAATGAAGATGACTGTTGTGGTTGATGTGAAGTTTGATGAAACAGACGGATTTCTTGACATCGATTTAAGCGGCGATGACATGGGAGTTCTTATTGGAAAAAGAGGACAGACCCTCGATTCCCTCCAGTACCTGGTTTCCCTCGTAGTCAACAAGGAAGCGGAAGAGTATATCCGTGTTAAGGTTGATACTGAAAATTACCGTAAGAGAAGAAAAGAAACGCTGGAGAACCTGGCAAAGAACATAGCATATAAGGTAAAGAGAACGAAACGCAGTGTTTCTCTTGAGCCTATGAATCCGTATGAAAGAAGAATTATTCATTCTGCCCTTCAGAATGACAAATATGTTACAACCCACAGTGAAGGGGAAGAACCTTTCCGTCACGTTGTAGTTACCCTGAAGAAATAAACAGGGACAGAGGTAGATGGATTTATGAAACAGACTGAAACAATTGCTGCAATTGCAACGGCACTGTCTGATTCAGGAATAGGAATTGTCCGTATCAGCGGAGAAGAAGCAATTGAAATTGGAAACAGGGTTTATAAATCAAAGAATGGCTGCCATAATCTTAAGGATTATGGCAGCCATACCATTCACTACGGTTTTATTGTGGATGGAGAAGAAATCCTGGACGAAGTAATGGTAGCCATTATGAAAGCGCCTAGCAGCTATACTAAGGAAGACACCGTCGAGATCAATTGTCATGGCGGTGTTTTAATCATGCAGAAAATTCTTGAAGCTGTTCTGAAGCAGGGCGCCAGGCTGGCAGAACCGGGCGAGTTTACAAAGAGGGCATTCCTGAACGGAAGAATTGATCTTGCAAGGGCGGAGGCTGTCATGGATTTGATCCATTCCAGAAATGAATTTGCCCTGAAATCTTCCGTAAAGCAGCTGAAGGGTTCCGTATCCGACTGTATCCGGAAAATGCGGGAGGAAATCCTTTATGAAATTGCTTTTATAGAATCAGCACTGGATGATCCGGAGCATATCAGCACGGAAGGCTATCCTGAAAAGCTTCTTCCAAAGATCCAGGATCTTCTGGGCAGGTGTGAAAAACTGATTAATTCCGCTGATAACGGCAAAGTCCTGAAGGAAGGGATCAATACTGTCATCGTTGGAAAGCCCAATGCGGGTAAGTCATCTCTTCTTAACATCCTGGTAGGTGAGGATAAGGCCATTGTAACGGATGTGGCTGGAACCACAAGGGATGTTCTGGAGGAATCGATACGTCTGCATGGAATCGGTCTGAATATCATCGATACCGCAGGGATCAGAGCCACTGAGGATGTGGTGGAGAAAATAGGAGTGCAGCGCGCCCTGAAATATGCAAAGGATGCAGATTTGATCCTGTACGTGGTAGATTCCAGCGTGGCGCTGGATGAAAGCGATGAGGAAATACTTGATTTATTAAAGGATAAGAAATGCATAATTCTTCTGAATAAAACGGATCTTGAACCTGTGGTTACGGAAGAGATGCTGCGTGAAAAAATAGGAGATCCCAGGGTCTGCATGATACGGACTTCCACAAAGGATAATACGGGAATTGAAGCGTTTGAAAATACGATAAAGGATATGTTCTTCGGCGGGATGCTTTCTTTTAATGAGGAAGTGGTCATTACCAGCATGCGCCATAAGCAGGCTCTGGAAGAAGCAAGGGACAGTCTGCTTATGGTGAAGAAAAGTCTGGAGGATGAGATGCCGGAGGACTTTTATTCTATTGATCTGATGAGCGCTTATGCTTCATTGGGTCTTATTATCGGTGAGGAAGTGGGAGAAGATCTTGTTAATGAGATTTTCAGCAAGTTTTGTATGGGTAAATAATTATGAAAATGGAGCAGATGTCATTATTTGATGACAACAGGATCACCTATGATCCCCTGGCGAGCAGGCTCAGACCGTCCGGGCTGGATGAGTTTGTAGGACAAAAGCATCTGATCGGTGAAGGAAAGGTATTGCGCAGGCTGATCGATCAGGATATGGTTTCCTCCATGATTTTCTGGGGACCGCCTGGGGTTGGAAAGACGACTCTGGCAAGGATTATCGCAAGAAAGACAAAGGCTGAATTTATTGATTTCAGCGCGGTAACAAGCGGGATCAGGGAGATTAAGGAAGTCATGAACCAGGCGGAAAGCGCCCGGCAGATGGGAATGAAGACCATTGTGTTTGTTGATGAAATCCACCGTTTCAACAAGGCGCAGCAGGATGCATTTCTCCCTTTTGTGGAAAAAGGAAGCATTATACTGATTGGCGCCACTACGGAAAATCCTTCCTTTGAAATCAATGCCGCTTTGCTTTCCAGATGTAAGGTTTTTGTGCTGCAGGCCCTCACCACCGATGATGTGGCGCAGTTGCTCCGCCATGCGCTTAGTTCTCCCACCGGCTTCGGCTGTCAGAAGATAGTCATATCGGATGATATGATAGAGATGATAGCGGCTTTTGCCAACGGAGACGGACGTACGGCGCTGAATACACTGGAAATGACGGTATTGAACGGTGAAATACAGCCCGACGGAACCACGGTGATAACAAAAGAAATCCTGGAGCAGTGTACCAGCAAGAAATCATTGCTTTATGATAAGAAGGGGGAGGAGCATTACAATCTGATCTCCGCCCTTCATAAATCCATGAGAAATACGGATCCGGATGCCGCGGTGTACTGGCTTTCCAGAATGTTGGAGGCAGGAGAGGATCCGCTTTATGTGGCAAGAAGGCTGGTGCGCTTTGCCAGTGAGGATGTGGGTATTGCAGACAGCAATGCGCTTGTGGTCGCAGTGGCTGCCTATCAGGCCTGTCATTTTAACGGTATGCCTGAATGTAGTGTGAATCTGGCACAGGCAGTGGTATACCTGTCAATGGCTCCCAAGTCCAATGCACTATATGCGGCTTATGAAAACTGTAAAGAGGATGCTGTTAAAATGCTGGCGGAGCCGGTTCCGCTGCAGATACGCAATGCCCCTACCCGGCTCATGGAAGAGCTTCATTACGGAGAAGGTTATATCTATGCCCATAATACGGAAGAAAAGGTTACTGCTATGAGATGTCTGCCGGATTCCCTGAAGGATAAAAGATATTATATACCTACCGGTGAGGGAAAGGAAGCAGAGGTTAAGGAGAAGCTTGACCGTATTCTGAAGTGGAAGAGGGAACAGGAAAATAAGAAAAGACAGGGGAATAAGGAAAGTAAGGAAGAGTAAGAAAAACAGAAAAAAAACAGGGAGCACTGACAGCGCGATCTGCCGGTGCTCCCGCAGGTAATCAGGTATTGGCTGAGGGAATGGCCGGCCTTCGTTTCTCTGTCTTGCTTAAAAGAGATTCAGACAAAGGAAAAGCTGGCTTTAAAGGCTTTTGAGGCAAACGCTTTTTCAAAATCCTTTAATTCATAAAGCTCTATTTCCGGAAGATGGATTTTGTTATCGTTAAGAAGCCTGAGTGCGGGTTCAAATGGGCCGCAGCGGCTCCCGACGATAGTAAGTTCATTTACCGCCACCATGCTCATGTCGATACTGAGTTTTCCTGAATAGGTACTTTTCAGCAGAATAGTGCCTTTTTTACGGACAAGTTCCATTGCCTGGGGAAGCCCTGTCTCGGAACCTGTACATTCTGCCACGATTTCATAGCCTTCCTTTTCCCCGCAGGTTGTAACCCTGGCGAAGGGACGGAAAAGCTCCAGTTTCTCTGGATGGCGGCCGATTACCGTAAGATCAACACCAGTGAGCGCCAATACCTGCGCGGTGAGAAGCGCCAGCCTGCCATCTCCTAAAACAGCTGCATTTTTATCCGGTGAAATATGCACCTGGGTAAGGATTTCCAGGGCGGCGGCCAGCGGTTCGGTAAAGATGGCCCGGGTATCCGGCAGTTCGTCCGGCACCAGATGAAGAAGAGAGGTATCGATAGTCATATATTCTGCAAAACAACCATCTTTATTGTCCATACCCAGAACCCGGCGGTTGGAACAGTGTGTGGGCCTGCCGGTCCGGCAGTAGATGCATTTGCCGCAGGCTGCATTCAGTTCACCTACCACGCGGCGGCCTTTTAGCTTTTCATCCGGGGACTCCACAACCTCGCCAACAAATTCATGACCCATAATGCCGCGAAATGAGGGGCGGTATCCTTTCCGCACTTCTTTGTCCGTATTGCATACGGCGCTGTAGTGTATTTTTATCAGGCTTTCGCCTTCTTCAGGAACCGGTATGGGAAGATCTTCCCGGTAAACGGCGCCGGATCCGTCATAGTATAATCCTTTCATTCAATTCCTCCTTTTCTGTCGCTTTCTATGAAAAATATTGTGCTGCAGTTCGTTTTTTGCAACTGTCCAGCGGGGCAGCGTATTTAGCTGCGCAGGCCAGTGCTTTGCATTGATCGTAAGACAGGCTTATGTTTTCATAGTATCATTTATTTTGTGTATTTTCTATTAATTTTTTTTGTGGTATGATGAATCCATAAGTATGCAGAAATCGTTTTAAATATTGCAGTTTACAGAAATCAGGGGGACAGGGCAAGATGAAAAAAGAATCAAATATGGGATTGCTTTTTTTAATGGCTGTTGGTATTGTAGGACTTGGACTTTATTACGGTGCGACAGATAATTATGGAAGCGGGGAAATACAGCTGTATCATTTTATCTGCTGGGTAGTACTGATAATTGCTCTGCTGCGGGCGCTGGAGCTGGTGTGGGAGCCGGTGAAGTTTTTCTGGGATCAGGCCTGGGGAAAGGTACAGGAAAACCGTAAAAATGCTGCGGATTCTATGGGGAATGCACCCAAAGATGTCCTTTCCGGCGAAGAGATGCAGACTGCCATAATTGTTCCTGAAGCAGGCCGGCGGGTTTTTGCAGAAAGAGAGTATGCAGGGCCTGTGAGGGAAGCAGCGGCTGCACGGGAAAGTGTTCTGAGGGAGGAACCTGTCCGTGAAAGTGTAATTCGTGAAAATACTGTTTGTGAGGATGCCGCTCGCGAAGGTGTTGCACGTGAAGGCATTGTTCGGGAAGGCGCTGTTTGTGAAAGCGCTGCTGCGCCGGCTGTTATTATTACGCCTCCTCCGGCCATGGCTGATGTGTATTCAGAAGAAAAGAAGAAAAAAAACAAAAAAAAGAAAAAATAGAAGGAGTTATTCATTATGCCGCAAATCAGGGAATGCTATGATGTTTGTGTGGTGGGGGCGGGACATGCCGGATGTGAGGCAGCGCTGGCCTGTGCCAGAATGGGATTGGAGACAGTGATCTTTACGGTCAGCGTGGACAGTATCGCGCTGATGCCCTGCAACCCCAATATCGGCGGTTCCTCTAAGGGCCATCTGGTCCGGGAAGTGGATGCCCTGGGCGGTGAGATGGGTAAGAATATAGATAAGACTTTTATTCAGTCCAAGATGCTGAATGTTTCCAAAGGGCCGGCAGTCCATTCTCTCAGGGCGCAGGCCGACAAAGCGGAGTATACCTGGCAGATGCGTATGATACTTGAAAATCAGGAGCATCTGACAATTAAGCAGGCGGAGGTATGTGAGCTTCTGGCGGAGGATTTGCCGGGTACGGATGATGGTTCAGGAAAATGCAGGAAGAAAATTACAGGAGTAAGGATTTATACGGGCGCTGTTTATGAAGCAAAGGCGGTCGTATTATGTACGGGAACCTATCTGAATGCGCGGTGTCTGTGTGGTGAGGCTATTACCTATACAGGGCCGAATGGCCTGCAGCCCGCAAATCACCTGACGGATTCCCTGAAGGCGCTTGGGGTTGAGATGAGGCGGTTTAAGACCGGGACGCCGGCGCGTATGGATAAGCGGACAATTGATTTTTCCAAAATGGAAGAACAGCGGGGAGATAAAAAAGTGGTTCCTTTTTCATTTTCTACCATACCGGAGAGTATCCAGAAGGATCAGGTTTCCTGCTGGCTGACTTACACCAATGAGGAGACTCATGATATTATTCGCGCCAACCTTGACAGATCACCGATTTATGCGGGAATTATAGAAGGGACAGGGCCAAGATACTGCCCGTCCATTGAAGATAAAGTGGTAAAGTTTGCGGATAAGAAAAGGCACCAGGTATTTCTGGAGCCGGAAGGTATCCATACAAATGAAATGTATGTGGGAGGTATGTCATCATCTCTTCCGGAGGACGTTCAGCTGGCAATGTACCGAAGTGTTCCTGGCCTGGAACACTGTAAAATAGTGAGAAATGCGTATGCAATTGAATATGATTGTATTAATGCAAGGCAGCTGTATCCTACCCTGGAGTTTAAAAATATTGAAGGCCTGTTCAGCGGCGGGCAGTTCAATGGAAGCAGCGGTTATGAAGAAGCGGCGGCACAGGGACTGATAGCCGGAATGAATGCGGCCCTTTCCATACAGGGAAAGGAGCAGATAATTCTGGATCGTTCCCAGGCTTATATCGGGGTGTTGATTGATGATCTGGTAACCAAGGATAATTTCGAGCCATACAGAATGATGACCTCCCGCGCTGAGTACAGACTTCTTCTCCGTCAGGATAACGCGGATATCAGACTTCGTGAAATAGGATATAAAGCTGGACTGGTAGGAAAAGAAGAATATGAAGCAACCATAAATAAGCAGAAACAGATCCAGGAAGAAATGAACCGTCTGAAAAAAACGACGGTAGGAGCTTCCGCTTCAATCCAGTCATTTCTTGAATCACATGGAAGTTCACCTTTGAAAACTGCCGCAAGCCTTTCGGAACTGATCTGCAGGCCTGAACTGGATTATGAAATTTTAGGGGAGATTGATCCCGACAGAAAGCCCTTACCTGCTGATGTAATCGAGCAAGTGGAAATAGAACTGAAATATGAAGGATATATATCCAGACAGCTGCGTCAGGTAGAGCAGTTTAAAAAGATGGAAAAGAAAAAGATCCCGGAATGGATAGATTATAATGATATTTCCAGCCTCCGTCTTGAAGCCAGGCAAAAGTTGATTTCCTATAAGCCGGTATCCGTAGGACAGGCATCAAGAATTTCAGGAGTTTCACCGGCTGATATTTCGGTTCTTCTTATTTATCTGGAGCATCTGGGAAAGCAGGAAAAAGCATGAAAAGCTATAATTTGACACAATTCAGAAAAGATCTAAGTGAACTGTCGATAGAACTGGATAAGAACCAGGAAGAACAGTTTATGCAGTATTATGAACTACTGATCCAGTGGAATGAAGTAATGAATCTGACAGCTATTACTGATTTTGATGAAGTTTTAAAAAAACACTTTGTAGACAGTCTTTCTTTAATAAAAGCGGTGCCGGAGCTGTCGAAGGAAGGGTACTCAGTCATTGATGTGGGGACAGGCGCCGGTTTTCCAGGAATCCCTTTGAAAATCGCATTTCCGGGGTTAAAGGTAACACTTCTGGATTCCCTGAATAAGAGAGTAAAGTTTTTGAATGAGGTGATTGCCCAAATCGGACTGGCGGATATAGATGCAGTTCATGGAAGAGCGGAGGACTATGCGAAGCCGGGCTTGTTCCGCGAAAAGTATGATCTGTGTGTGTCACGGGCAGTTGCTAATATGGCCACATTATCCGAATATTGCCTGCCGTTCGTGAAGGTTGGGGGAAGGTTTATTCCTTATAAATCCGAAAAAATAGAAGAGGAAGCGGCTGTCGCAAAAAAGGCCTTTTATCTCCTGGGCGGGGAAGTGGTGGAAAATATTGAGTTTAATTTACCGTATAGTGATATTTACAGATCCCTTTTTATTATAAGGAAAAAGACTCCTACGCCCGGAAAATATCCCAGAAAGGCGGGACTTCCGGCAAAGGAGCCAATCAGTTAATTTTTTTTCATATCCAGGTATCCCATGAGAACTACCCATACGTAAGCACAGGTTTTGGGGATCATGAGCATGCCTATCAAAGGAATCATATCAGCCCATAATACAACCGGGATATAGAAGCCGAAGCTTAAGGTGATTGCAAGCCACATAAAGCGGAAGTTTCTGTCCCGGTTTTCTTTTGCTTCCTGATAGAATAGAACAATAATCAGTATTCCCATCAGGGCGAAAGGAATGTTCCGGTAAATTCCCCAGGATAATGGTGCATCGGCACTGACCCATTTGTTTTGGGGAAGCAGACAGAGTATAATTCTTATCAGGGCAAGCCCGTACATGGCAAAATTCAGCGATTTCGTGTCCGCCTTATGATATCTCATTTTCCAGATTTCAAAAAGAATCAGATAAAATATGGTCATTGTTATTGAGGTAATCAGTTTTCCAACGCCGAGGGCAGCTGTATGGGCGGCAAGTCCGTCAGTGCATAGGGAATAGGCTCTTGGGATCAGATGAAAGGCATCACCGCAGCCAAGTATGACAGCCATAATTCCAAATAGTTTATATTCTTTTCTTTCTTTTGATTTGGTTATCATGATGATCCCCAGTGTGATGACAGTAATTAAATATACTGCATCAAAAAATGTTTCCATAATTGCCTGCATTAATATTTCTCCTAGTATTAAATGATTATCAATATGAACTTTGTTCATTATAGACTTATTATACATGGATGTCAACGGTATTTTTTATTTTTTGTTTGAAAGTAGTCGGGTGCTAATTGAGCATCCCCAGCGTTTTGTGCGCTCTGATTATTGATAGATTGATTGTTAGGATAGATTGTTAGAAGTACGTCGTGGGTAATAATATAGCGTTTTAGATATGCCTTATACTGAATCTATTATAGATAAATGTGGTAAGCATTGAGACCACATATTTAGCTCCTGTATAGGAGAGTAGTGATCCGGTATAAAAGATTCTGGGAAATTGGGTGTAATGTCATTATTGAAAGAAAGATCAAATCGTCAGCTGTTGATCTTTATTGAGAGAAAGATTGAATCCTCTGCTGTTTGTAGAGAAATACTGTCCACTATCTATTACAATCTATAATTTCATGATAAACGATATGGATAATATATTCATAACCTACGTATAAGTATACCTTTCATGTAATCTGTTTCGTTATGGGTTTGGTAAATGAATTCTTTTTCATTCTCTGTACATCCAATTAATATCTTTATTTCCGAATCACGTTTCATTAAATCAACGATACACATAATCGCATCAACTTGCTTTCTTTCATCTGTTCCCACCCATACATCAATGCCGTCACCATCCATTGAAGAGGTATTATCTAAATAGCCATAGTCAACTCTGTAAATAAAGTCAGAAAACTTAGGATGAACAGCTCCCTTAGGCCTATCTATTATGATTTTTGATTCACTCACTATTCTATCTATTGCATTCCAAAAGCTATCATTTGTTTCCATGACTTCACCTCATAACATATCTTTTATAAATTTATTTTTTAAGTATATGTTTGTAAAATAAATCCATATTATTTATACTGTTCTTATAATTCTATATTTTATATGAATATTAACCAGGGGATTATTTCTACATTTACAAATCAAGACGTATTTTATTAAATCTGGTAACTATAATTATATTGTTATTTATATTGTTTCACGTGAAACATAATATATTTGTTTAATAATATATGCTTAGTAAATTTTAATATTAGTATTTTGAATTACTGATATATGTTTTGCATTTTTTTGCTTAAAGAAAAGGAATAAATATCAATACTAAATATATATTTAGATGTTGGGGTCAAAAGCCCTATAATAGTACCTTGAAAATTTTACACAAACACTCTATTTCTTGCTCGGTGTGATATACTGTGTTTATCAAGTAAAGGTGGTAAATACGAATGGCATTCAGAATAAA